>NZ_BAGN01000046.1 GCF_000308835.1 Nocardia vinacea NBRC 16497
GCTGTGTTCGATCGAGCACGCTGCGTCTGTACGGGAATGTGCTTTGTCGAGCGCGCGTCGCTCGGCCCTGCCGCCGCGAGGGCATCGGTTCGCGCGGCCCATTCGGTATCCGTCGTCCGGGTTCAATGGGCCTGCCGTCGAATAGATACTGCGATCGGTCACGCCTTCGAGGGAGCGAAGGCGTCGGCGTGGGCGTGGGCCCATTGGTCGAAGGTGCGCGGTCCTCGGCCGGTCACTTCTCGCACGGTCGGGTAGACCTGGGATTCGTCAAGGGTGCCGTCGACGAAGAAGCTCCAGAATGCGTCGACGTAGTGCTGCGGCATGGAGGCCTCGAGTTCGGCCCGTGTCTCCGCATTCGTCAAGCCTTGGCAGACAAGTGGCCGGTTGAGCACTTCGGCGAGCACCGCGACCTGATCGGCGGGCACGAGCGCTCGCGAGCCGGTCAGCTCGAGGATGCGCCCGGCCAGCCCGCCGCCGGTCAGGGCGACCGCCGCGACGGCCGCGATATCGGCGGGATCGATTGCGGCGACCGGTACATCGGGAAACTGGGCGCGGATCACATCACCCTGTTCGAGTTGCGGCAACCAGCGCAGCGCATTCGACATGAACGAGCGCGGGCGCAGAAAGGTCCACGCCAAGCCCGATTCGCGCACGTCCCGCTCGGCCTGCGTCATATATGCGGAAACCGCGTTGTTCATATCCTCGAGCGCGGCCGAACCACCCGAAAGCAGCACGATGTGCTGGACGCCCGCCTTCTTCGCACGGGCGAGCAGGTCGGGAGTGTCGGCGTAGCCCGGCAGCAGGAACATTCCGGTGACCCCGTCCAGGGCTTCGGTCAGGCTTTCAGGCTGGTTCAGATCGCCTGTCACCGCCTCGGCACCGGCGGGCAGCTGCGCCCGCGCCGGATCGCGGACCAATGCGCGCACGGCGGCGCCGGAATTGCTCAGTGCCGCAACCAGTTCCGTGCCGATATTGCCGGTCGCACCGGTCACCAGGATCATGCCGTCTCCTCCAGAGTCGTACCGAGTTGCCCCGTCAATCATGCGGAATCACCGAGCCACGCGTCGACCGATCCCGCGAATGAATCGAGATCGCCGCAGCCGCCTCGACCGTACCGTCGGCACACGGAGTTAGGCTCGCGCAGTGGATACTCCGCTACGGCTAGAGGTCATCGTGGCCAGCACGCGCCCGGAGCGATTCGCTCCGGTAGTCGCCGACTGGTTTCTGCGCACGGTCCGGGCGACCCCCGAATTCGACACCGGCGTCATCGATCTCCTCACGACCCCACTGCCCACGGACCTCACCGTCACCCCCGAGGTCGAGGCCTATCGCCAGCGCCTGGCCGCCGCCGACGCGTTCGTCGCCATCACATCCGAGTACAACCACGGCTACCCGGCGTCCCTGAAAACCGCCTTCGACAACGCGAAACACGAGTGGCGCGCCAAACCCATCGGCTTCGTCTCCTACGGTGGCCTCTCCGGCGGCCTGCGCGCCGTCGAACAACTCCGCCAGGTAGTCGCGGAAATCCACATGGTCTCCATCCGCGAGACCGTCAGCTTCCATCAGGCCAAAAAGCAATTCGACAAATCAGGCAACACCCAGGACGGCGCCGCCATAGACGCCGCCGACCGCCTTATCCGCCAATTGGCTTGGTGGGCAAGAACTCTCCGTGCTGCCCGCACCACAGACCCTTATCCAGGCTGACCACCCCCGCGGCCGCGCACCCCTGCGTGACGACATCCGTTGCAGCGGGTGTGCCTCCGCCAGAAGGAGTGCCAGGGGTGCTACTGCGGACTCCCTGCCATAGCCCGCCGTCCCCGCGGATGCCCGATATACGTCGCCTCACGTGGAATCGACACCAACGTCAGATCAACCTGAGCAGTCCCGGTCCGCAGCACCACGTGATTCCCGATGGCCCCCGGCTGGTGGATCGAGAGGTCCGGCCGAGTCGCGGGCCACCCCATCGGATCTCCGGTCACATAGATCGTCGTGACACCTGCGTGCGGTGCGGGTGCCAGCACACCATCGACCACCGTCGCGGTGAACCCGGCATCGGATTGATGCGTCTCCACCGCGATCTGCAGCCGCTCCGGATTCCCGATGGTCGTCACCAGGTTCTCCCAGGCATGCGTCCGATCGGTACGGATCAGGATGCGTTCACCGACTGCCAACGCGCGGAACACCAACTGCTGAGCCAGATACAACTCACCGGCCACATACACCGTCGAAATACCGGTACCGACAATGCGGACCGCGACACCCTGCCCCTCGTCATCCGAGCCGATCAGCTGACCGCACCCCGACGATGGCAAATGCAGTGCGCCGATCACATCGATCGGGTACTCGGTCACCGGGACGGCGTCGTCGAGATCCGGAATGCCCAGCGGCAGATGCGCGAGCAGACCATCGCGCTGCCGCCCGTTCATCGAGATCAGACCCTTGAGCTTCGTGCGCTCCGGCAGTTCCCGAGTGGTCAGCCGCCAAGCCGCGCCGATGGTCACCGATTCGGCCGAACTACCGGGACGCAGCCGCACCGCGACGGTCGTACCGCGCGACGGCGCGACCCACAGCTGCGAGAGCAGATCAGAGCCGAGCCGCTTCGGGTCGACCGCGCTACCGATATTCACACTGTTGCCGATCTCGGCATACCGCCAGCGGTGGGTCAACGTGCGGGGATCGAAGCCCTGCGTGACTTGCAGAACCGCCTTGCGAATCTCGGGTGCGGTAAGGATGCGGGCGCTGCAGTCGGCGTCCTCGAGGGTGCGCATAATGCGTTGCGTCGCAATGGTTACCGCGCGCGACGCACCCTCACTGCCGCCACCGCGCCGGGCTGCGGCCTCCGGGCACGCGATCGCGTCGAAACTGATGGCGAGCCACACATTCCGGTGCGCGGTCGCGGGCAGCGGACCCAGCAGCGATTCATAGATCTTGCCCGCGGGCGTACCGGAGCGGCTGCGGTGACCGTGGCTGATGATGTCGATACCGCTGAGCAGAATGTCGTGCTGGTTCAGGCATTTCGCCAATTCCGGCAGCGGCAGCAGATGTGAGGCGTGCACCGTGGTGCGAGCGATCCGGGTCAGCCCGCCCTTGGGGGCCAGCACCTCGACGACGGTGACAACCCGGCTGCCGTCCCAGTACAGCCCGAGCGAGCGACCGTCCGAGCCGCGGAAGTCGACGGTATCGCCGAGCTCGTAATCGCCGTGGGTGAGGTAGCGCCACCAGGTGGCGATCCAATCCAGGATGGTGCGCTTGGCAATCGGGATCAGCGGCAGCAGTCCGGCGACCACCGCGACGCCCAACGCGGGCCAGGCGCCGAGCCCGATCAACAGGGCGAGCAGTCCGGCAACGAGTCCGATCACCTGCGCGATCAACAGATTTCGCAGTGAGATGCGCCCGAGCAGCGGGCGTGGTCCCGCGCCGGCTTGTTCGGCCATCGTCGTCCCCCAAGTACCCGGTATCGGCCGTATCGCAGCGGCCGAGCTGAACAATAGTCCTCGAGAACTGTACTGTGTTCCGCGAACGTGAGCATTGTTCGGGGAGGGAAACATGCCTTCAAAACCCACTACTCGGTGGCAGGTGAGCGGTTACCGCTTCCTGGTCCGCCGGATGGAACACGCGCTGGTGCGCCGGGACGTGCGCATGCTGCACGATCCGATGCGCTCGCAGTCCCGCGCCTACGCGGCCGGATTGATCATGGCGATCGTGGTGCTGGCCGGTTGTGGTGTGCTCGCACTGCTGCGTCCGCAGGACAAGGTAGGCAGTAACAAGATCCTGATCGGCAAGGAATCCGGCGCTGTCTACGTGGTGATCAACGATGTGGTGCATCCGACGCTGAATCTCGCCTCGGCCCGGTTGGCCGCGGGATCGCCGGAAAAGGCCGTCATCGTAAAGGAATCCGAGATCGGCAAGAAGGCGCGTGGCCAGCTGATCGGCATTCCGGGCGCGCCCTCTTCGCTGCGCTTCGACAAGGACGGCAAGGGCCGGATCTGGACTGTCTGCGATCAGATGAAGGTGGATGGCAGCAACGACCTCACCACCTCGGTGCTCGCCGGAAGTCTGTCGCTCGGCGAGAAGGCCTCCGTCATGGGTAAAGACCGGGCGCTGCTGGTCCAGGGCAAGGACTCGGCGTATCTGGTCTACGACGGTAAGCGCGCCCGCGTCAACCTCAAGGACCGCGCCGTCACCGACGCATTGAAGATCACCGGCGCCACCGCTCGGCCGATCGGCGAGGGCCTGCTCAATACGATTCCCGAAGTGCTGCCGATCATTCGGCCCACGATCAATGACCCGGGCGGCTCGGTGAGCTACTCGGTCAGTGGCCATCGGATCGGCGATGTGGTACAGGTGCCGAGCGAGCCCGACCTGAACTATGTGGTGCTGCGGGACGGCCTGCAGCCGGTTTCGCGACTGACCGCCGAAATCATCCGCAACAGCAATCCGACCACGTCCACCAGTAGCTGGATCGAACAGACTGAGCGGACCCGCGCGGACGTCTCTGGAGCGCTGGCAGTCGGCGACTATCCACAGTCTGCTCTGACGCTCGTTCAGGCCAAGGATGAGCCGGTCAGCTGCTTGTCCTGGAAACCGATCCCAGCGGCGGCGGAGAACAAGGATGGAGGCAAGCGTGCCGAACTGACGGTGCTCATCGGTGTGGCCCTGCCGATTCCGGACAACGCCAAACTTGTACCGCTGGCCCAGGCGGACGGCTCCGGCGCCAACGCCGATTCGGTCTACATCCCGCCTGCCACCGGCGCCTTCGTCCAGACCACCGGCATCGAACCCGACAGCCGCCGCAAGGACAGCAAGTTCTACATCGCCGACACCGGTGTCCGCTACGGCATCAAGGACTCCGATGCCGAAAAGGCGCTCGGTATGGATTCGGATTCGGGCACCAAGGCCGAACCGGCACCGTGGCCGATCGTCGGCCTGCTCGCAGCCGGTCCGAGCCTGGCCCGCGCGGATGCCATGGTCGCCCACGACGGCGTCGCCGCAGACCCGTCACCCTCGAAATCACCTGTCGCCTCCGCGAATTGAGCTAGTCCTCGGACATCGAGGCCGCGCGCAACTCGGCGACTTCGCTTCGTAGCGCGCGGATTTCCTCGACCAGCATCGTGATCTCCACTTCGGTGCGGTCGGCGGTCACCTCGACGGCCTTCAGCTGGTCCATCACCCAGCTGGTCGTGGTGCCGATGGCGAAGCTGATCAGGCCGATGCCGAGCGTCATCAGGATCAGCGCGATCATGCGGCCCTGCACGGTCACCGGATACACATCGCCGTAGCCGACCGTGGTCACCGACACCATGGACCACCACAGGGCATCGCCGAAGTTGTGGATCTTGCTATCGGGTGCGCCGTATTCGGCATCGAAGAACGCCAGACTGCACAGCACCAGCGTGAGTGCCGAACTGGTGCCGACGAATATCGCGAGCCGGGCCCGGGTCACCCGATTGCGGTTGAGCTGGTCGATCACCAGCAGCGCCGCCCGCAGCAGTCGCACCGGACGGAACGGCGGCAACAGCACGATCAACAGCTCCAGCGGATGCGTACGCACGAATCGCCAGCGATCGGTGGACAGCCAGGTCCGGATGCCGAAGTCCGTGACGAATGCCGCCCAGATAATGATGTCGACCCGCTCGAGCCAGGCATCGAGTCGCGGTGACGCTCCGGTATCCAGCACATGCCAGGCGTAGACACCGATGAAGAGCACAGCGAGCACCAGCATCGGGATGCCGGTCGTGCGTTCCCAGGCTTGTCTACGGCTCGGTTGTCCGCCGTCGTGTTGTACTGCGTGCATGGGAACTACCTGTATCGATCGGGTGCGACACCCTATGTACCGCCGTTTGCCACGAAGACGCTACATATCGTCCGACTTGACGCCGAACCTGCGGCGGATCGGAAACGAGGCGAGGTAGCCGAGCACCAAAGCGGTCCCGATGATCCCGGTGCCGATCAGCGCGACATTGCGGGCCCGATTATCCGGCGGCGGCGCCGGTTTCGGCACCGCGAGCTGGGCGCTCTTGGCCGGGCTCGGCCGCTTGGGCGGCAGCGGCGTGCTGCCCACCTCATCGGTCAGCGCAGCGACCGGATCGACCGCGCCGTACCCGATATACGGACTCCAACCCTCGGCGGGCGCGTGCGCGGTGGCCTGCATCCGCTTGACCACATCCAACGCACTCATATCTGGAAAGCGGGCCCGTACCAGTGCGACCACACCGGATACCAGCGGCGTCGCGAAGCTCGTACCGCTCATCGCCTGCTGCTGCCCTTGCTGATTCACGGTGCCGGTCGCGGTACCGGTCCCGCGCGGGTCGAGCGAAACCATATTCTCGCCCGGCGCAGCCACACTCACCCATGGCCCGGGCACCGTGAACTTCGACGGTGCGCCGTTCGAATCGATCGAGCCCACCGAGAGCACATAGTCGTCCCAGCGCGCCGGGCTCACATTGACCTTGACATTGCTCCACGGATCGGCGGCCGGATTCACCGGATCGATGATCTGCTGTTCGGTCTTGCAGGAGCCGTCCTGGTTTCCGGCCGCCACGACAACGACCACGTTCTTCTCCAGCGTCGCGTATCGCACTGCCGCGCCGATGGATCCGTCGACATCGTTGGACGAGCCGCACCACACCTCGGAGATATTGATGACGCTCACGTTCGCATCGGCCGCGCGCCGGATCGCCGAGGCCATGGTGGCCAGATTGCCGTAGCCCTCGGGCAGGTCGTCGGGATTGCGCTCCCTGGACCGGCCTTCCTTCTGATACATCTTGCTCGTCTGACGGATGGTCATGATGCGCGCTTCCGGCGCGACACCGGAGAATCCCTGATTGTCGATCTTCGAAGCGGCGATCAGGCCTGCGACAAAGGTGCCATGCCCGTCGCAGTCCTCGGTGCCGTCGCCCGAATTCGCCACGAAGTCGCCACCGGCGATCAGTCCCGGCAACCGGGGATGCCGCGCGACACCGGTATCAATGACCGCGACGGTCTGGCCCTCACCCTTGGAGAACCGCCACGCACTTTCCAGATCGAGAGAGCGCTGCGCGGTGGGAATCGTCGCGCCCTCGCCACCGGACAACGTATTCGAGCAGTCGGAATTCGCTGGCCGCTCGGTCTTTTCGGGCGGTGCGGCCGGATCGCCCGCAGGCAGCAGACCCGGATTCACCGCGGGCGGGTGATCCGCGGAAGCTGTACCGGCCCCCAGCCCCAACGACGCGCTCAGGCCCAACGCCACGGCCGCCGCCGCGACGCGCATCTGCCTGTTCACAGCCCGCGAACGAGCGAATAGAGCGAGGCCACCCAGAACACCAGCGGCAGCACAGCGGCCACGAACGCGTACTCGAGCAATTCGACGCCACGGCGCATCGGCGGTGTCGCGGACTGGTTCGGAATGATGATGCCGAGAATCAGCGCTGCGACCAGCACCACCATCGCCGCACCGAAGACGGCCAGCGGCTGCTCCATGCCGACGGCCACGCCGACCATCATGATCAGCACGATCGACGCGCCGCCCGCGATCAGCACCACGGCCTGTTCGGCGCCCGCGTAGGTCCGGCTGCGGAACATCAGCACCACGGCGGTCACCAGCGCCAGGGCGATACCCGGCCAATACGGATCCTCCGCGCCGGGGCCGGCGCCCGCCAACGCGCCGGCCACCGAGAGGAGTGTGGTCGCCGAGACGAGTCCGGCCAGGTACATCCGGGCCCGTTCCGACTTCACCCGCAGCGCATCCATGGTCGGCAGCGCGCGGTGATCGTCCGGATCGTCCTCGGTCGGGTCGATCGGGGTGCCGGGGGAGGGCACCGGCGGCAGCGGCAGCTTGGCCAGCAGCATCGAAACCCGCGGCGCGAGTGAGAGACCCGCGAGCCCGAGCGCGGCGACGACGGCGCCGATGGCCTTTTCCGGCTGGTCGGTGAGCACGCCGACCAGCGCGGCCGGTACCGCGTACACCGCGAGCGTGGCCGTGCCGATGAACAGCGCGAGTCCGACGCCGGTGACGCGCCATGCGAGAACCGCTGTCGCGCCGGCCAATACCGAACCGAGCAGCAGATGTGCCCACCCGTAATCGTCTGGCACATAAAGCATTCCGGCGGTGAACGCGGCGGGCAGCGCACAGCCGCCGAGCACCAGCGCGGTCGAGGTATCGCCGTACATCCTGCTGAGCACCATGCCCGCGACCACCAGCAGAATCGCCACGGTCAACGCGAGCGAACCGCTGATCCAGCCCGGCAGTGCGTCTTTGGACAGCAAAAGACCGAGGCAGCCGACGATCATGGTGAGTGCGGCGAGCACCGAACCGGTGATCCGTGCGACCTTCGGGGTCCAGCTGCGGTAGTGATCGGCGTCGGCGATCGCGACGTTGTACATGATGTCGTCGAACAGCGGCGTCGGCGCGGTATGCGAGGCGCTCTCCAACATGAGCAGCTCGCCGTCGCGCACGCCGTGCTCGCCGAGGCTCAGCGAATTGGAGAACGGCGGATGGCCGATTCGGGCCAGCACCCATTCGGCGGGCTCGAAGCGTTCACCCTCATTGTCGAAATCGTTGGTGCGGCTGTGTTGAGCGACCATATCGACGACACTCGGAATCACCAGCGCGACCGGCACATCGACCGGAATCGCCATATCCACCTGGGTGTGCTTCGCGAGAATCGTGACCCGGGCAAGGTCGGGCGCACGGACGATGCCGCGCGAGGATTCTTCGTCGATGTGGTCAAGTCGCGCGTGCGTCAAGCTTCCCCCAACTCGGTCTCTACCTCGTATTTCCGCGTCCCGTGCGCGAGGGGGCCAAGCTTGCGAACCCACCGTTCGGGCAGCAGAATGCTGGTCGAACTGTACGACATGTCAGCTGTGCCCTCTACACTGAGGCCGAAAAAGTGCAGCTTGCGAAGAGGGGGATCTCGTCCGATGAGTACTGTCCGGTTCCAGCGGCGTGCGCGTCGCGAGATGCCGCGCTCGCCAGGTGGTGAGGTCACGCTGCAGCCGCCGCCCGAAATCCCAAGGGTGACACCGGGCAGCCTGGTATCGAAGCTGATGCCGGTCGTGATGGTCGTCGGCATGGTCGGCATGATGGCGCTGCTGTTCACGCAGGGCGGCAGCATCGCGTCGAATCCGATGAGCATGATGTTCCCGATGATGATGGTCGTCTCCATGGTCGGCATGTTCGCCGGTCAGGGCGGCGGCAAGGGACAGAAGGCGGCCGAGGCGAACGAGGACCGCAAGGACTATCTGCGCTACCTCGACCAGGTCCGTAAGGACGTCGACCAGACCGCCACGCAGCAGCGCGCTTCCGTCGAATGGAGCCATCCGGAGCCGGCCCTGATCTGGATGCTGGCCGGAACTTCCCGCATGTGGGAACGCCGCGCCGGGGACAAGGACTTCTGCCACGCCCGCATCGGCATCGGCGGACAGCGCCTGGCCACCCGTCTGGTCGCGCCGGAGACCGGTCCGGTCGAGGAATTGGAGCCGATCGCGGCGGTTTCGCTGCGTCGCTTCGTGCGCGCGCATTCCACGGTTCCGGATCTGCCGACCGCGATCGCGGTCAAGGGTTTCGCGACCATCGCACTCGACGGCGACCGCGCCGAGGCCCGCGATATGACCCGCGCAATGCTCTTGCAGCTGTGCATGTTCCAGGCACCGGACCAGGTGCTCATCGCCGTCGTCTGCGGTCCGGACACCGCCCGCGAATGGGAGTGGACCAAGTGGCTGCCGCACACCCAGCATCCGGACGCGCAGGACGGCATCGGCACCCAGCGCATGTTCTACGGCTCGATCCGGGAGGCCACCGCGGGCCTGCATCCGTTGCTGGCCAACCGCGTTCGCTACTCCCGTAACCAGCCCGCCAACGCCAACCTGGTGCACATCGTCATTGTCGTCGACGGCGGTCTGCTCGAAGCCGAAGAAGACCAACTTCGCGAATCCGGTTACGAGGGCGTGACCATCATCGACTTGTGCGGCTACGCACCGCGTTTGGCGGTTTCGCGCGGCATCAAGATGGTGGTCGAGAACGGTGAATGCGTCGGTCGCGGCGCCACCGGCAACCAGGAGCGTTTCGCGCTGATCGACCGGATCAGCCCGCAGCAGGCCCAGCAGGTCGCTCGTCGGCTCGCGCCGTACCGCGCGGCGACCCAGCGCAGCAGCGATGTCGAACACGATGACGCCGAAGTGATCTCGACCTGGACCCAGCTGATGAAGCTCGGCGATATCGGCACATTCAATCCCGAGCACGCCTGGCGTCCCCGCTACGGCCGCGAGCGGCTGCGCGTGCCCTTCGGTGTCGGCGCGGACGGCGCGCCCATCGAACTCGATATCAAGGAAGCCGCCGAAAGCGGTATGGGCCCGCACGGATTGTGCATCGGCGCGACCGGTTCCGGTAAGTCGGAATTCCTGCGCACCCTGGTGCTCAGCCTGCTGGCCACGCATTCGCCGGACCAGCTGAACCTGGTGCTCGTCGACTTCAAGGGTGGCGCGACCTTCCTCGGCTTGGACGGCGTACCGCACGTCGCGGCCGTCATCACCAACCTCGAAGAGGAAGCCGACCTCGTCGACCGTATGCGCGACGCCCTGGCCGGTGAGATGAACCGCCGCCAGGAAGTGTTGCGCCAGGCGGGCAACTTCGCCAACGTCTCCGAATACGAGAAGGCGCGCGCCGCCGGTGCCGACCTCGATCCGCTGCCCGCGCTGTTCGTCGTCCTCGACGAGTTCTCCGAATTGCTCACTCAGCACCCGGATTTCGCCGAACTGTTCGTGATGATCGGTCGCCTCGGCCGCTCGCTGCACGTGCACCTGCTGCTGGCCTCGCAGCGCCTCGAAGAAGGCAAGCTGAAGGGTCTGGAGAGCCACCTCTCCTACCGCATCGGTTTGAAGACCTTCTCCGCCAACGAATCCCGCCAGGTCCTCGGCGTCCCCGACGCCTACAACCTGCCCGGCATCCCCGGCGGCGGTTACCTCAAGTCCGACTCCGGTGAGATCCAGCGCTTCCAGGCCTCCTACGTCTCCGGCCCCTACGTCGGCGGCGGCTCCCAGCGCGAGGTCACCCAAGCCGGTGTCGCGGGCGGCGAAATCGACATCAAGGCACGCCCTTTCACCGCCACCCACGTCGACTTCCGCGCCATCGACCGGGTCCCGCTGCCGTCCGAGCCGACGCACGATCCCGAACCGCAGTCCGAGGACGGCGAACAGATCTCCAACCTCAATATGCTGGCCTCCCGCATCCGCGGCCACGGTCGCGCGGCTCACGAGATCTGGCTCCCGCCCCTGGAAGAGGCCCCCACCCTCGACCAACTCATCCCGCGCAGTGTGCTCACCGGCGAGTACTCCGCCGTCGCCACCCTGCGTGCGCCCATGGGCATCGTCGACCGCCCCTACGACCAGCGTCGCGACCCCTTCGTCGTGGACCTGTCGGGTTCACGAGGCAATGTCGCGGTCGTCGGCGGTCCGCAGTCGGGTAAGTCGACGGCGCTGCGCACCATGATCATGGCCCTGTCCCTCACCCACACGGCCGAGCAGGTGCAGTTCTACTGCCTCGACTTCGGTGGCGGCACCCTGGCCAGCCTCGAAGGCCTGCCGCACGTGGGTTCGGTGGCAAGCCGTCTCGACGAGGACAAGGTCCGCCGCACCATCGCCGAAATGACCACCATCGTCCGCCAGCGCGAGGCGCGGTTCCGTCAACTCGGCATCGAGTCGATGACCGAATTCCGCCGCCTCCGCGCCATGGACCCGGCCAGCAGCCCCGGAGCCGCTGGGGCACATGAGGATCCGTTCGGCGATGTCTTCCTCGTCATTGACGGCTTCGGCTCGATTCGCCAGGACTTCGACCCCCTCGAACAGCCCATCATGAACCTCGCGGTCCAGGGCCTGTCCTACGGCGTCCACGTGGTCATCGCCCTTGCCCGCTGGGCGGAGGCCCGCCCCGCTCTCAAAGACCAGATCGGCACCCGCATCGAGCTCCGCCTCGGTGACCCCATGGACTCCGATCTCGGCCGCAAGTTCGCTTCGCTTGTGCCACAGGGCCGTCCGGGGCGCGGTATGACGCCCGAGTGCCTGCACATGCTCACCGGTCTGCCACGCATCGACAGCAGCGCGGATCAGGACAACCTCGGCCAGGCCGTCGCCGATGCGGTGGCGACCATCGCCCGACTGACCCCGGGCCGCCCCGCGCCCGCGGCCAGGATGCTGCCGGAAATGCTGCCGCGCGAGCAACTGCTGCAGCTCGCGGGCAATTGGCCGTCGCAGGTCGACCCGGAAGTCAAGTGCATGCGAATTCCGCTCGGTATCAATGAATCCGAGCTGGCGCCGGTCTATCTCGACTTCAACGAGAGCCCGCACTTCATCGTCCTCGGTGATACCGAGAGCGGTAAGACGACATTGCTGCGGTCGATCATCGAGAGCATCGCGGCGTCGAATACCCCGGACCAGGCGCGCTTCATCCTCGGCGATTACCGACGGACAATGCTGGGACTCGTGCCCGACGGATACCTCGCCGGATACGGTTCCACCGCACCGCAATTCACCCAGAACATGGCCGATCTCGCCGCCTATGTCGCGCAGCGGACGCCGGGACCCGACGTCACGCCACAGCAGTTGCGCGACCGCTCGTGGTGGCGTGGCCCGGAGCTGTACGTCATCGTCGACGACTACGACCTGGTCGCCTCCTCCAGCGGCAACCCGGTGTCGGCATTGGTCGATCACCTGCCGCATGCGCGTGACCTCGGTTTCCACGTGATCATCGCGCGGCGCTCCGGTGGCGCCAGCCGGGCCATGTACGAGGCGACGGTGGCGCGGATGAAGGATCTCGGTTCGGCCGCTCTGGTCATGAGCTGCAATAAGGACGAGGGCGTACTCTTCGGCAGCACCCGGCCCGGTATCAAACCGCCGGGGCGTGGCACCTACGTCACGCGCAATAGTGAGGGCTTGATTCAGCTGGCCTGGATGCCACCGGCCGAGTGATGTCGAACGTCGATCTGGTGGTGACCGACACCCGTATCTGGGCGCGCGGTCCTGCCACACATTGGGATGTGCCGCCCTCGGTGGTGCTCGGCAGCAACGGCGATCTCGTTGTCGGCGAACCACTTACGCCGCCGACACAGGTCAGCTCCGCCGTCCAGTACGTCGCGGCGGATCGGATCGCCTTGCTGCCGCGCGTGCCGAGTCTCGCCGAGGTGATGGGCTCGGTGGTCGGCACCGTGATGCGCAACCTCGGTGTCCCGGTTCCGTGTGCGCAGCTCACCGTTGTAGTTCCGACCGAATGGGGTGGTCGTCGGCGAGCGGTATTCGCCGAGGCTGCCCGCCGCTTCGCCGCGGATGTGGTGTTCGAGGACATGGCGATCCGCGCGGTGGTCGCCGATGTCGGCACTACCCGCAGCCGCCGCACGGTCGTCTTGGAATGCGGCCCGCTCGCGACCACCGCGACCGCCGTGGTGCGCAGCCATCAGGGCATCGGAATCGAATCATGTGAGCACGAACCGAATCTCGCCGTTGCCGATGTCGAGCCGGAGTCGAATGGCTTCTACGATCTGTGCGAGCTCATCGATCGCGTGCTCGCGGGTCAGCCAGCCGATTTTGTTCAGGCCGTCGGAGTTTCGGATCCGGCGAAGCTGGACATGATTCGTTCGGCGGTGCAACAGGTCTGCACACAGGCGATCGAAGTGCGTCCGACCGCGGGTGCGGATCTGGTGCGTGGACCACAGCAGGAACCCGAATATCAGCCCGAAGTCACGCCATTGCCGACCACCGAGTGGATGCAGCCGCTGCGTCAGCGGGCCGCGGCCATGCAGCCGCCCGGTCGAAATACCAAGGCCTATGCGATCGCTGGTATTGCCGGAGTGCTGGTGGTCGCCGCAGTGGCTGCCGGTGCCGTATTCGCATTCGGCGGCTCGGACGATACCCCTGCCGTCTCGGCAGCGAGCACATCAGCGGCCGCAGGCACGACTGCGCAGTCGCCGGTCACCCAACCACCGACGACCTCGAAGTCATCATCGGAAACCGTTGGACGCGTACGCTTTCAGATCCCATCAGGGTGGCGCCTGACGCAGGCCATCGACCCCACCAAATCGCGAGTCGACCTCGTCCCGTCGGACGGCACCCGTGCCCGCATCACCCTGATCCAGACCCCGGTCGCCCCCGGCACCGGATACGAGCAGGTCGCCGCCAATCTCGAAACCCAGATGAAGCAGCAGCCCAACGGCAAGCTGAGCGATCTGAAGCGTGACGTGGTCTTCGGCGGTAAGTCCGGGCTCGCCTACACCGAACAACCCGGCGACGGCTCGACGGTGAGCTGGCATGTGCTGGTCGAGCACGGACTTCAGGTCAGCACCGGATGCCAGTACATCGGTGGCTTCGAGTCGATCAAACAACCTTGCGAGCAGTTCGCGGCCTCGGTACAGGTGAGTCCCTGAACGGTGTTGTCCCAGTACAGGGTGCACCGCCTTCGGCGCAGAAACAATTCGAGCCCCCGGCAAACCACCGGGGGCCACGAATAGTTCGTATCGGAACTCAGAAGAGGCCAGCGAGGGCGGTGTCCGTGCCCTGCAATTCGGAGTTTCCCTTGTCGATCAGCGTCGCGGCACCGCTCAGCGTTGTGTTGAGCTGGACGACGTGCTGGTTCCACGTCGTCTGGTACTGCTCGAAGGCCTCCTTGGCCTGACCGCCCTGCGTGTCAAAGAATGCCTTGACCTTCTTCTCGAACGCCTCGAGCTCGTTCCGAATGTTCTCGGCGCGGTTGAGGATCTGGCGGGCACCGTCCGCAACGCCGTCGAAATTGGCGGAGATCGGCTTGTCCATGCTCATTATTCAGACTCCTATGTGGCGTGATTCTGGAAATTAGACCGCGGGCAGGTCGAGGCTGGAAACCTGCGTCTGGATCTTCGAGGCGAAATCGTGCGTCTGATCCGAGAACTGGTTGCTCATCTTGAGCAGGTTGTCGGCGGTCTGCATCAGCTGGTCGTTCATCTTGGAGGCCTGGAAGTAGTACCGCTCCATGAAGGCATTGAAGGCGTCGCGGGCCGCGCCCTGCCAGTTGGCGCCGTTCGTGACGTTGTCCTCGTCGGTCTTCAGCTGACTGATCGCGGCGTTCAGGCTGTTGTGCTGCTCCATGAACTCCTTCGCCTTCGCATTGATACCCTCGGTATCCGCAACGAAATTCCCTGGTGAAGTCATCGCTTCTGCTCCTGGTTCTGGTTCTGGTCAACATCCCGACTGCGAGTTGACCGCGTTCATATGGTTGGACGCGTCCTCGGCCCGTTCGGTTCCATCCAGTTCTAGAGAATCTGGCAGTTCCATCGCGTCACACGGGCGCTGTAGCGTTGTCGACCGGCTACATCACGGTCGGAGGGCTTCAGAGATCCCCCCGGATATCTCGGACCGCAATATCGTCGTTTCGGTCGCCACCAGCACACCGATCCCCTCCTTCCCCCTTCGCGGCCACCTGAACTGGCGAGTGGGCTGGCTGCGAACACCCTACCGAACAGCGCTGTGTCGCGTCTACAACACTGATCCCAGTTCGATGAGAGCCGTGGGGCACGTCCGACGCGTTACTTGACGATCTTGGCAATCGTGGGAACCATCTTGTCGGCCAATGTGTCCTGGGATTGCCCGGTCCACACCTGGAACGCCTGCACGGACGACGGATCGTCGACCACGACGATTTTCGCGTTGCTGGACAGGATGCCGCCCGGCAATCCGCGCATACCTCCGTTACCGGCTTGACTGTCGGTCCGCAGCACGATCACGACCTCGGAATCGACGTCCGTCGTATAGCTCGCGGCCGACAGTGCACGCGGTGACTTCTCGTCGCCAACGGCTTTGTATTTGGGGCTGTAGACAAACCCGAGATTCTGCAGGAACTTGGATTGCTCGCTGGGGTTCAGCACCACCGAGAGGGTGGAGTTCCCGAAATTGAAGGCGGTGACCGTCTTTCCCGCGAATTGCGGATTGGCATTGCGGGCTTGGGCCACCTTGTCGCCGCCACCGCCGGGATCCGATCCGCCCTTGGTCAATAAGAAGGTCCCCGCCGCGATGGCGGCAACCACCACCACGGCGAGTACACCGGGTACCAGGAAGCGACGGGCGGGCGATCGTCCGGTGTGATTCCGCTTGGTCGCGATCAGGCTCTGGTCCGTATTCTCGCGCGGCATGAATCCGGTAGTGGGAGTGTGGGTTTGGGTGCTGTATCCGGGGCCGGAATGATACGGATCCCCGACGACCGGTATCGGGATAGACGGATTCGAATAGCCCGCGACGGGCATGCGGGCATCGGTCGCGTACCCGGCCTCCGGCGCGCGGAACTGATTGCCGTAGAGCGCCGCCTCGGCCGCCTGGGTGAACTCGCGGCAGGTCGCGTAGCGCTGCTCCGGGTCCTTGGCCATAACCTTTTCGATCACCGCATCCAGTGCGGGTGGCAGACCGGGCCGGACCGCGCTCAGTTTCGGCGGAGGCTCGTGCAGATGCCCCATCATGACCACGGCGGGCATGGTCGACGGATACGGATTCTGACCGGTCAGCAGCTTGAAGAACGAGCAACCGAGGCTGTAGATGTCAGCACGGTGATCCAGGCTGGTTCCGACCAGCTGCTCAGGTGGGGCATACGCGACGGTGGCCATGAAATTGCCTGTCGCCGTAAGGTCTTGGCCGTCCTCGGACGACTTCGCGACACCGAAGTCGGTGAGCAGTACCCGCTCCTCGTCGCCTTCCTCGGCAGCGGAGAGCAAGAAATTGGCTGGCTTCACGTCGCGGTGCAGCAAACCGCGCCGGTGCGCGTAGTCGAGTCCCTTGCCGACCTCGGACACGACGCGCAGTGCGCGCTGCGGGGTCATCACCGACGGGCCTTTCCTGGCCTCGTCCGCGGCATCGACTCCATCGATGTACTGCATGGCGATCCAGAGCTGGCCGCTCTCCTCGCCACGGTTGTAGACGGCGACGATATTCGGATGGTCGAGTCCGGCGGCCAGATTCGCCTCGCGCTCGAACCGGGCGCGGAACTCGTCATCGGTGGATAGATCGGCACTGAGTACCTTCAGTGCATCGCGGCGGGGCAGGATCGGGTTCTGGGCCAGATACACCGTGCCCATGCCGCCGCTGCCGAGAACCTGCAGTACCCGGTAGCCTCCAACGATTGCGCCGGGCCGCAACGCCATTCGGTCCTCCTCAATAATGTCGAAGGCCCGAAAACGTGAGCCTCCGCGAGAAATCTAGCAAGTCGTCATTGGGTATTCGAGTCGCATCCGCACCGTCCTCAGCGGCTCTGGAGCAGGGCGTACTGCGCAGAGATCTTCTGGTGCAGGTCCTGCAGTTGCTTGCCAAAGGCCTGCACGACGTACCGATCGACCTGGAACAGACACAGATTCATAGACCCGGTCGGAAGCTTGTCGGTTACTCCGTCCGCGAAGCACTCGACATGGTCTCCGAGTCCGGCCGGAGAATCGACCAGCTTCTGGTCGGACTTCAGTGGCTGCCACTTCGTCCAGAGACCTTCCGCATCCTTCAGCGATTTGGTTCGGAAGACGACGGCATCACCGAACGCCACCAGATCTACGCCGTGCTTATCCAGCTCCGGCAGTGTTTCCGGGCTCGCATTCATCAACGACGCTGTCCCACGGCCGCTGAAAATGCCATCGGGTTCTGCGCGGATGGGTCTTTCCGGATTGCTGGGTATGGTGCGGCCGAGCAAACCTTGTGGGTCGAGCGGGATATGCGAGAGCTCACCTGCCGGAGTCGGCTGGAACTTGTCGAGCAGCGGAAGCTGCACATCGAGCATCTTCTCGACCTGCGAGGTCAATGCGGGCAGGTTGGGTGTCGAGGTATCGTCCACCACTTTGATGTAGACGACGTACCGATCGTGCACCGTCCACGAGCCAATGGAGGAGATGTCCGGCCGCCAGTGCATATACGTATTCGGCTTCGAGATCGGAGCCGGCTGGTTGTCGACGTTATAGGTGAAGTCGTCGTGTTCGAGGGTTGGTCCGACCGCGGACGCCGTTTGCGCATCGGGGAACATCAGCACCGCGATGTTCAGCGTGCGTCGCTTGTCTTCTTGCGCACCACCGGTTTTCCAAGCGTTGACCCAGCCCGCCACAAGGTCTTTCGCGACGTCATCGAAGGTGTCGTTGATGACGAGGCTGCCGAGGGGCTTTCGGTTGAGGACGATGTGCGTCGCGATGCCCCAAGCATCCTCGACGTAGGAAGGATCGGCTTCGTATGGCAGTGCCACGTAGTCGGCGAGTCGTTGTGCCTCGCGCGCTCGAGCCTGTTTGTCGCTCTTGGCATTACCGATCTGACGCGGTTCGGTCTGATAGTTGCCGACGTCGAGCTTCGACACGTCGGGTTCGACTCGGACCGGCTGACCGGTCACCTGCGAGCCGCAGCCTGCGGATGCGGTGGCGAGTGTGGCGGCTGTCAGCAGCGCCGCCGCCGTTCGAATGCCCCTCCGCCTGGTAGCGAGCTTCATGCCTCCCCTAACGCCCGTAAGCAAGTAACTTGTATTGCGCAGCGGCCTTTTGGTATGCCTCCTGCATATTGGTTCCCTGGACCCGCGCGACGTATCTGTCGTACGCGAGATAGCACACGGGTGGATACTTGAGCGAAGAGCCCTTTTTATCCTTGACATCGAAACACTTGGCGTCGGGCATATTCGGGGGTGCGTCGACCGGACGATATCCATCGGCCTTCTGATCGATCATGGCGGCGATCAGTCGGACGGTGCTGCTCGAATTCCGTGTGCGATATACCTTCTCACCGGCGTATGCGACCAGATCGACGCCCGCATCGTCGTAAGCGGCCTTGGCGAGTGCTGGGAAGTTCTCCGAATGCAGCGCGACGTGTCCGGGCATCAGCACCGTGCGATCGATTCCGGAGACACTCTTCTGCCGCTCTTCGAGCGGTAGCGTCCGGCCGAGTAATCCGTCCACATCCATCGGGAGGGATGCGAGCCGATCGATCGGTGTCGGCGAGTAGTCCTTCAGCATCTCGATCTGTTTGGTGAAGGCCGCCTGGGTGAAAGCGATCAGCGGCGCGGTATCTACAGGTTCACTCACCGGATCGTTGATATAGACGTAGAGCAGCATGGCGTCGTGCACGAGGAATGAGTCGAGGGTCCGTTTGCTGGGCGACCATTTCGCGCGAGCATTCGGATGCCCAGTGATTGTCACGGTCTCGCCGGGTAGCACCTCGGCCTGACGGTCCGCAAGGCGACGAGCCGCGGTCTCGGCCTTGCCCTGGTCGGCGAACCGGAGCGTATCCATGATCACCGAACTGCCGAGCCAGAATGGGCTCCGGCGCTCACCCGTCGTCTCCCACCCGGCGACGAGTCCTTGGGCGAGATCGGGGAATTCCTCGTTTTCGATCGACGAGATGGTCGCCGGGGATTTCAGGGTGGTCCGCCCATCGATGGTCGCCAGGCGTTGGAAAGCGAATTTCCCGTCTATATCGAAAGGTAGCGGTACCAGGTTTCCGAGCCGTATCGACTCCAGATCGGCTCCCGAGTCGGGCGTGCGTGTTGTTTCCATATCGCGCGGTGTTGTCGGATAGTTGCCGGAATCCAGTTCGGCAACGTCGATGGTCGGCGTGGTTGTGCCCTGGCTGTCACCGCAGGCGGTGGTCGCCGCGATGGCCACGACGATGATGGCGTACAGGCTGTGTCGCAATCGCATGGTCGGACTCACTCACTCTTCGCCAGAATCGCATACTGAGCGGCGGCACGTTGGTACAGCACCGGGTCTACCGCCCCTGCGAATCCTCTTGCGACGACGACGGCTACGTATCGCCCGTAGACCACAGCGCAGAACTGGTCGAAACTCCTGTTATCAGTCGCTGTATCAAGCTTGACGCACCGGACGTCGGGAAGACCCGGTGGCGGTGCGAGTACTTCGTCATTCCTACCGGTCTTGGCCAGCGCGGACTGCAGGTGGAAGGCGCTGGGTAGGTCACGCGCGCGGTAGATGATCGCGCCGCGGCGGCCGACTAGATCGACCCCGCTTTCCTCGAACGCCTTCTGAATATCGATCGGGTTGCGTTCGAAGTGCAGTTCGCCCGAGGGTTCGAAGTAGCCGAAGTCCGCCTTGCCGACGAACGGGTCGCTGTAATCCGGGGCCTCTGGCAGGGCTCGCCGCATGATGCTGTCCGGATCAGTGGGCAGGTCGAGGAGATCGTCCAGCGGTATGGGCTTCTGCTGGTCCAATCGGGTGACCTGGAGGTCGATGACCTTTCCGATATTGGTCGCTATCGCGGCCCGGTTCGCTTGGGGCAGTGCGGTATTCACCACGATCACATAGGGGCCGTGTGCGGTGAACGAGATGACCGTTCGGTCGTCCGCGGACGATGCCCGAGCATCCGTATGCCCAGGGATCGGCACCGGATGTCGGCCCGGATCACTGTTCGCGACCTGATCGAACTGGTCGGTGGCGGCACGACCTGCCGCATCGGTCGGAAAGCGCAGGACCGAGATGATCAACTTCTTGTGGTTGCGGAGATTGTCATTGCTGCCCACGACGTACACGCCGGCAAGGAGGTTGTTGTCCGTTGCGACGGGGCGGTACTTTTCTGGAAAGTACTTCTCGCCGATCATCGACTCGGCGTCGGACATGAACTTCTGATTCGACGTGTCGCTGATATCGCTGTCGATCTCATAGGGATGTACTAGGTAGTTGAGCATCCGGCGCGCTTCGATCAGCCGCATGTCGGGAATGCTGCTGATGCTTGGGTCATAGGTAGTCGGCTCCGGGGCGTACGCACCCGTCTTCAACGTCGCCACGTCCACTGGTGCCAACCCCGGCCCCGGATGCCCCGTAACGCTTGCCGCGCACCCCGCGCTCACTACGGCCAGCAACGCCACGAATCCGCCTCTGAACCTCACACTTCCCCCGTTCCGTCTCCCCGCACGCATACTCCCCGCGGGATCCTACTCGACGCAAGCCGCCGGCATCGGGGGCTGGAATTGTCACGGTCGGGGACAGTGGAGGCTACCTACCGAAGGCCAGCAGTTTGTACTGCGCCGCGAGCTTTTGGTCTAAATCTTGGCGCTGGTTGGCGGTGATGGTGGCTACGTAGCGGTCATACGTCAGGTAGCAGATGAATTCGACGAGGTTGCGGGATTTGGTCGCGTCGTTTTCGAGCTTCTTCGAGCATTTCGCGGTGGGTAGGCCGGGTGGGCTGTCGGTGGGTTCGAAGAGGCCGGTGAGTTGGTCGAGGAAGCTTGCGGTGAGTCTGCTTGCGGCGGCGGGGTTTGCGGTGCGGTAGATCGAGGAGTCGCTGTGGGCGATCAGGTCGACCTCGGCGTCGTCGAATGCGCGCTCGGTGATGTCGGGGCGTTCTTCTAGGTGCAGGGCGGCGTGGGGGGTGTAGGCGCCGGTGATGTCGGCGTAACCCTCGGCAGGCTGGTTCGCGAGCGTTCGGGCCACCAAGCCGTCGATATCGGCGGGTTCCTGTGCGACCTTGTCGGATGGTGTCGGGGTGTAGCCCTTCAGCAGTTCGAATTGTTTGTCGAACAGCTTCTTGGTGAAGTCGATCAGCGGGGCCGGATCCGGTGGGGTCGCGAGGCTGTTGCCGACGTAGGTGTATAGCAGGTAGTCGTCGCGCGCGATCCAGGTTTCGACGGCATCGTATTGGCTCAGTGCGGATTTGGCATTCGGATAGCCGGGGATCGACAGCGGTCCTTTGCGGGTGTATCTGTCGTTCTTCTCGTCGGAGAACACGTCCATGGCGGTCTTGGCCTGCGTGTTGTTCGAGAACCGCAGGAGCGTGAGATCGATGTTCAGCCCGAGCGAGTTGTCCTTCCTACGGTGCCCCGAGGTGGTCCATCCGGCGACAAGGCCGGGGGCGGCCGCGGCGAAGTCGTCGACGGATCCGCCGAGCCAGCCGTTTCGCGGCGGATTCTGCGGGGTGAACGGATGCAAGTAGAAGGGGCGGTGGTTGTAGACCAGGCGACTGTCCAGATCCATCATCAGCGGCACGAACTCGGCCAGCCGGATGGACTCCTGCACCGCACCGGTTTCCGTGGTTCGCTGCTTGTCGATATCGCGCGGCGTCGTCGGATAGTTTCCGGCCTCCAACTTCGACACATCTACCGAGGGGGCGGGGTCGTCGGACCCGCCGCAGGCCGCGGTCGTCGCGAGTGCGGCCGCTATTGCGAGGCAGAGCAAGCCGTTTCGGTATCGAAGGTTCATCGGTGCGCTCACTGGGTCTTGGCCAGGATCGAATATTGTGCGGCGGTCGCCTGGTATAGCGCCGGGTCGAATTTCCCGAGACCTTGCCCCTGCGAACTGAGCACCGCGACGTAGCGGTCGTACACAAGGATGCACAGGTATTTGCTGTTGAAGATCCGCTCCGGCGCGTCCAGTTGCAGGCAGCGTGCGTCGGGCAGACCCGGTGGGCTGCTGATCGCTTCGTCATCGGTGCCCAACTGCGCCAACGCATTTTGGAGCCGGAACGATGCCGCGAGGTCACGGGTGCGGTAGAGGGTCGACTGGTTCTGTGCGACGAGATCGGTACCGGCCTCCTGCAGCGCCCGCTTCAGATCGGGGCCGTTGCGCTCGAAGTGCAACTGCCCGATACCGTCGTAGATGCCTACGTATTTGTCCCGCGAGTACTCCCGCGTCTCCTTGGCCGGCGGCAGTGTGCGCCGCATGATCCCGTCGGGGTTGAGCGGCAGGTCGAGGATATCGTCGACCGGTGTCGGGACCAGGCTGTCCAGCTTGGGGATTTGCAGGTCGAGCATCTTCTTGAATTGGGTCCCAAGGGCTTTCGGGTCCGATTCCGGCATGGTGATCATGCTCAGCAGTACGAAAGGACCACGCGCGAGGAAGATATAGCCCTTCTTATCGTTGTCCGATGAGGCTCGAATATCCGGATAGCCGTCGATCGCGACCGGGTGCCGCCCCGGCTTGAACTCATCGGTTGCCCGGTCGAGTTCCGCCGCCGCGGTGCGTGCCGTGGTGTCCGACGGGAAGCGAAGTATCGCAATGGCCAAATTCTTGATGCTGCGCAGACTGTCGTTCGACCGCTGGGTGTACACCCCGGCGATGAAGTTGTTGCGCTCGACGACCGGTAGGTACTGCCCGGGCAGCACGCCGAGCAAACCGTCGTCGAAGTTCGTGGTGGTCGCCTCCACCAGACGGGTATCGATGAGGTGGCTGACATCGCTGTCGACGTCGTATGGCAGCACCAAATAACCCAGCATGCGCCGGGATTCGATGCGGAAGACATCGTCCTTGTCGAAGCCGTCCAACGTGTAATCCTGCGGTGCGGACGGATAGGGCCCGATGTTGAGGCTCCTCGGATCCACCGCGGACATGCCGGGGCCGGCGTGACCGGGAACTTCGGTGGCACAGCCCGCGATAACGCCGATTACGAGTATCGCCACCGTCGTGGCGATCGCTGCTGTTCGAAGTTTCGACTTCGCGGCGAATCTCACGTCCCACCCGTCCGTTCGCTTTCCTCCGGGCGGATCCTACTTCACCTGAGCTGCGAGCACTGAGATCAGCTTTTCCATGAGGACTGCTTCCGACCCCGCAATCCAGTCGCGAATGGCGCGAACCGTTTCGGGCTAGTCGATCGTCCGAGCAGGACAGCCTCAGACGCGCTGTGTGTCAGAGGCTGTTGGCCAAAAGTGCGTACTGCGCGGTCACCTTCTGCCGCACATCCGGCTCCTTATCGCTGGTGACCACACCGACATACCGCTTGTACGGGACGTAGCAGCGGTACTTGTACTGCCGCTCGGGATCGCCTTTGCTGTTGAGCTGCAAGCACTTCGCGCCCGGCACATCCTTGGGTGCGTCGATCGGGTCGAAGGTGTTGCGCACCTCGTCGATCAGCCCGTCGATGAACTTCTGGGCGGCCGGATAGTCGCGGACGCGGGTGACCGAGCCGTTGTCGACGATGGCGAACCGTTCGACCCCGGCCTCGTCCACCAGTTTCTGGGTCTTGGTCTCGTCCTCGGCCGACTGCACGAAGTAACTCGGCCCGTAGACCGCGAAGTTATCGGTATTCGGGGTGTGCCCACGTCGATCCGCGACCACCACGCGCGCGAGCATGCCCTCCGGGTCGATCTTCAGGCTGCTGAATTTGTCCTGCGGCGTGGCCTGGAATTTGTCCAATGCGGGGACCTGGGCGTCGAGTGTCTTCTCGACCCAACTCTGCAGGTCCGAACTGTCCGCGCGGGGTCGCCCGACGAACAGTGAGATGACGAACTCCTTGTGCGCCATGAAGGTTCCGACATTGGCAATGCCCGGGCGCCAGTGGATATAGGCATCCGGATATTTGCTCGACGTCAGTTTGCGGTTGTCGGGTGAGATGTTGATATCGGCGTCTTCGAGTTCCCGGGCGGCGATCTTCGCGGTGGCCTCGTCCGGGAACCGGAATACCACGTTGGTGATCGCGGTGGTGTCGGCCGACGGCCGGGTCTGACCGGGCGGATCGGGCTTATCGGAACCGCTGGTCGCGTATCCGGTGAGGTATTTGCGGTTCACCAGCACCGGCTTGGACGCGGATGCGACGTGTTCGACGGCCTCGTCGATGCTGCTGAGCACCTTGCCTTCGCGCCCGTAGGTGAGCGACGGGTCGATCTTCGAACTGGCGACCACGGCCTCCGACATCCGCATGCCCTCGACGAGCGCCCCGTTCGAGCCCGCGTCCTGGTCGTATTTGTGTCGATCGACCGGATAGGTGCCGACCTCGAGTTTGCGCACGTCTTGCTCGGCCGCGAGCGGCGTACCCTGCACGCCGCTGCAGCCGGCCAGCATCCCGGTCACCGCTATACAAGCCACAGCGAGCGCGATGCGCGAAGTCTTAACCACGACAGGCCCCTCGTTCCTCCCGATGTGTATCTGAAGTTACCGGATGGACGTCCGGGACGGGGACCCCTTAGGGCTTGGATTGCAATACCCTTGTCGATGTGGCGACGACCCCGCAATGCGCACCTCTGGAAGGCCGATTCCGTTGAAGGATCGGCAGGTTGAGGTCGTTGTCGGAGGTCACGCCGTCGCCCGGGTCGCGGGCGCGGTGGTGGTCGTCGCACATCGTGGGCATGCGCGCCCGACCCCGGACGCACCCGGCGTTATCGCGCTGGAATCGCTGGCCGAACTCGTGCGGGACGCCGCCGAACAGCATCCGGAGGGGCCGGGTGCACTGGTCGCGCGGGCGGCAACCCGCTGGCTGATGACCCATGCCGAGCGGATCAGTCCCGGTGCGCCGGTCGATTTCGGCATCCTGTCCGCGGCCGAGACCGGCGGGGTGGCGATCTTCCTGCACGGTGCCGTCACCGCGGTGCTCGCCGGTGACGGAACGCTCGAGCACTATCGGGGCAGCGATGCGGCCTTCACGGTGGACCGGGTCGCGACGGTACCCGCCAGAGCGGTCGCGCTCTTCGTGGACGACCCGGCGGGCCGTATTCCGGATCTGCCCGCCGAGCGGGGGATCGGCTGGTTGGTCGAGGGGATCGCGCAGGGGGGCGGCGCGATCGTCTGGTCGGACGCGGTGCGTGGCCGGCCCTCACCGGCGCGATCCGAGGGCGCGCATCCACCGCCGACCGCGCGCATCGACTCGGGACCGACCCAGCGCCCCGAACCACAGTCGGAGCCCGAACCACATCTGACCGAGACCCGCGCCTCGACCGCGATGCTCGATTCGGTTCAGGAGCAGGAACCGGTCGACCCGCATCACGCGCCGACCCAAATGGGCGGCACCAATCCGGCCCCGCGCCCGGATCCGGATCTGCAGCGCAGGCTGGAGGCCACCGCGAAGGCCACTGCCCTCACCGTCAAGGTGATGGGATTCAAGTGCGCGCGTGCGCATCCCAGCGATCCGCGCTCGGCGTTCTGCACCGTGTGCGGGATGCCGGTAGATCAGACGCAGCAGCTGATCGAGGTGGTCCGCCCGCCGCTCGGCATGCTGGTCCTCGACGACGGCATGACCTACATGCTGGCCGCGGACGCGGTCCTCGGCCGCGATCCGGAACATTCCGAACAGGCCCGCCGCGGCATGGTGCCGTTGAAGGTCGAGGATTCCTCGGGCGGCATGTCCCGCGCACACGCCGAGGTGCTGCTGGTGAATTGGGATGTGTCCCTGGTGGACCGGGGTTCCACCAACGGCACCCGAACCCGCCTGCCCGGTTACCGCGACTGGATCCGCCTACCACCCCACCAGCCGATGGGCCTGATACCCGGCACCGAAATCATGATCGGCAACCGAGTTTTGCGATTCGAGCCCGCCGCACCCCCGCCGTTCGGCTGACCCACTCGGTTGTCCCGCGCATCTGCCCAACGCAGCAACTGATTTCGTGCGGACATGGGTAACTCGCCGGGTACGGGCTAACGCGATCCGCCCGTACTGTCGGCCGCCAACGCTACTGTCCAGACACATGAGTCTGGCGCCTGAAGGTGCGGAGAGGCGGAGGAGCTCAGGAATAGCGCGACGTGCAGGTGTGCTCGCCATTGAGCACCCCGGCGCGGAACGCGTCGACCCGGGAGAACCCACTCGGTACGGTCTTGCCCTCGATATCGCTGGCCGCTAGTCCGTCGGCCAATAGACCGGAGACCGCTTCGTCGAGATCGCCTGCGGCCAAGACGATATCGCCCTGGGCCTGGGTTCGCCCTGGCTGCGCGAGCTTGCCGGTGACCACACCCGACAGGCAGGCCGCGCGCAATCCGGTCTTGGCGCCGACGAGCTGCTGGCCGTTGCTCTGCTGCACGGCGAGGGTGTAGCGCGAAATGAAGACGATGTAGCCGTTGTAATCGCCGGTCACCTTGAGTGGCAACGGATCATTGTCATCGGCATTGGAGGTGCCGCGCTGCGCGAGCGCGGGCACATCGGTCGCGATGGTGTGCTTGGCCGGACAATACGAAACCGGCGGTGTGGCAACGCCGTTCTTGCAGTCGATCTTCGCGCCGGAATAGTCGTAGGTCGGCGCCTGCTTCAGCGGCAGGATCGTGGCGAGTGCCTTGCTGAGCTCGATCAGACTGTCCTTGTCGATCGGATTCTCGCCGTGGCCGGGATCGTCCTTGAAGCTCTGCGGCAAATTGCCACGGCGGCGCTCGATCTCGTGCATATCGATGGCCTTGCACGCCTTCGGGCCATCGGTGAAGCCGATCTGCACGGCCGTGACCCGCTCGAACGCCGAACCGTGCACGCTCTCCGGATCATCCGGATTCGAGTCCCGAATGGCGACGGTCGCGGCCAGCACCGAGTTCAGGCCGTCGGAGGTATTGATGGTGAAGTGCTTGGATTTGCCTTCTGCCACATGGCGAATGAACGCACCCGAGAAGCAGTCGGCCTGCTGCTCTTTGACGATCACGGGATCCTTCGTCCCCACGATTTTCGCCAGGGTCTGGATGGCGTGTCCGTATTCATGGGCGAGCACCATGATCACGGCCATCTTGCCGAAGGTGTCCTCGATCGTCGGCAACAGCACCGAGCGGTCCCAGCCGATCGAGTTGTCCAGTCGGCAGTAGGCGGCGTTCACCAGGTGATAGGTGGATTCCCTGCAGAATTCGAGCGCCTGGCTGCGCGGCGCCTTCGCGCTCCAGGAGATCAGCTTGTCGACCGGCTTGAATTCGCCGTCGAAGTCCTTGCTGTATTCCGCGCGCCAGAATGTCTGGATATCATCGATCGCGTTGAGCGCCAGGGCATCCACCTCGCCGCTGTCGCCGTTCACCGCGGTGAGCGAGCTATCGGGGACGCCGTCGCGCGGTCCGCTCGGACCGTTCGTGGTGGGCAGTCCGGCGACCTTGAACGGATCGTCGTAGACCGAAACCGCTCGACCGTGCACCGAGCGAGTACAACCCGCCAACATTGCGATTACGCATAGTGCTGCGGCAATGACTGCGGTCGCTCGGAGTTTCGGCAAGGCTCCCCCTAGTCGGCCGGTCGCACGTTCATAACGGTCTCCGGATCGGGGCAAAAGGCGCATCGGGGGCACCGCCGAAGTCCGGGTGATGGAATAGTATCCGCTGCATGTCTTTACCGGGGGCGCAGACCATCACCGTGCGCCATGATGGAACCGAACGGGTCTTCGATTCGAATCAACAGGTCACGATGGGCCGCGCACCGGAAGTGACGTTGTTCGTGGACAGCCCGCTGGTCTCGCGGGTGCATGCGACGCTCGCCTGGCAGGGGAACAGCTGGGTACTCACCGACAATGGCAGCACCAATGGCGTTTTCGTGGATGCGCGGCGATTGAGTCAGCCGGTGCCGATCAATCGGCCCACGCAGGTGCGGCTCGGTGATGCGATCAGCGGTCCGCTGCTGCATCTGCTGCCCACGACGCAGGCCCGGCCGCAGCGGCCGCCGGTCGCGCAACCGCCATCGTCGCAGCCGCAGTCGTCGGTGCCCCCGGGGTATCAGCATCCGCGGCGGACACCGCAGGCACAGCCACCATCCCAGCAGCGTCCGGAACAGCATCTCCCACAGCAGCGTCCGGAACACCCGCCGTCGCAGCCGCAGCTCCAGCAGCGCCCGGAACCGCACCTCCCACAGCAGCCGCCCTCGCAACCCCAGCTCCAGCAGCCACCGCCATCCCAGCCGCAGCAGCCGAACGTCAATATGACCTTCAAGGCCGACACCTCGATGCTGCCGCCGGTCCGCTCCCGCCAGTCCACCGCGGCGATCGCCAGGGCCGACCGTTTGCCGCCCGGCGGACTCAATATCGGTCGTACTTCCGACAATCAGATCGTCGTCAACGATCCGCTGGCCTCGCGCAAGCACGCCCGCCTTGTCGCGGCATCCGAAGGCCTGACCATCGAGGACCTCGGCTCGGCCAACGGCACCTTCGTCAACGGCCGTCGCGAGCAGCGCACCGTGCTGCGCGAACGCGACATCATCACCATCGGCAATATCGACTTCGTCGTCCAGCAGGGCACGCTGGTGCATCGGCAGAAGCCGGTCGCCGAACAGGGTCTGCACGTGCATGGCGTCGGATTCACCGTCGAGGGCAACAAGCAACTGCTCGTCGATGTGAATATGCAGGCGGGGCGGGGCACGCTCACCGCACTCATCGGACCTTCCGGTGCGGGCAAGTCGACGCTCTCGAAACTGATCGCGGGCAGCACGCAGCCCTCCGGCGGTGTGGTCACCTTCGAAGGTCGCAATCTGCACGCCGAATACGAGGCGCTGCGTTCCCGCATCGGCATGGTGCCGCAGGACGATGTGCTGCACCGTCAGCTGACCGTGCGCCAAGCCCTCGGCTACGCCGCCGAACTTCGACTGCCGCCGGACAACTCGAAGGCCGACCGCCAGCAGGTGATCGACGGTGTGCTGAAAGAACTTTCGCTCACCGAACATGCCGAGACCAGGGTGGACCGGCTCTCCGGCGGTCAGCGCAAGCGCGCGTCGGTGGCGCTGGAACTGCTCACCGGTCCGTCGCTGCTGATCCTGGACGAACCGACTTCGGGTCTGGATCCGGCGCTGGACCGTCAGGTGATGACGATGCTGCGCGAGCTGGCCGATGCCGGGCGCACCGTCATCGTGGTCACCCACTCGGTGGCCTGCCTGGACATGTGTGATCAGGTGCTGTTGCTCGCACCCGGTGGCAAGACGGCCTTCTGCGGTCATCCGGCCAGCGTCGGCGCGGCTATGGGCACCAGCGACTGGGCGGAGATCTTCGGGCGGGTCGCCGCGAATCCGGATCAGGCATTCGCCGCGTACCGGTCCAGGCTGGCCTTCGCGCCGCCACCGCCACCGCCCGCGCCGCCGCGGCAGGGGTCGGCGGGCAGCCCGCCGCAATCCGGGCGCGCCAAACAGTTCTCCACCTTGGCGCGACGGCAGGTGCGGTTGATCTTCGCCGACCGCGGTTACCTGGCGTTCCTCGTGATCCTGCCCTTTATCCTCGGTGCGCTGTCGCTGGTGGTGCCGGGCAGCAACGGTTTCCAGAGCGGTCCGCTCGAGCAAGTGCAGAGCGGCAACGAGGTGCTCTTCGTCCCGTCCGGTGGCAGCGAGACGCAGCAGCTGCTTGTCGTCTTGATTCTGGGCGCCTGCTTCATGGGGTCCACGCTGACCGTGCGCGATCTGGTCGGCGAGCGCACCATCTTCTATCGCGAGCGCGCGGTCGGGCTGTTGCCCTCCGCGTATCTGCTCGCCAAGATCGCGGTGTTCAGCATTACCGCGTTCCTGCAGGCGGCGGTGCTGGTCGGTATCACCCTGGTCGGTAAGAAGCCGCCGCTGGAGGGTTCGGTGATCCCGAACGGGCCCGCCGAGCTCTATCTCGATATCGCGTTGACCGCGGTGTGCTGTGTGGTCTTCGGCCTGCTGCTGTCCAGTCTGGCGAAGTCCAACGAGCAGGTCATGCCGATGCTCGTGGTGATGATCATGGTCCAGCTGGTCATGGCGGGCGGCCTGATTCCGGTGACCAACCGGGTGGTGCTCGAGCAGGTCTCGTGGCTGTTCCCGTCACGGTGGGGCTATGCGGCCGGGGCGTCGACGGTGGATATTCGGACACTGTTCGCCAACGCGCAACCCGACGCGCTATGGAAGCACGAGCCGAATATCTGGTATCTCGATATCGGCCTGCTCGTCGCGATAACCGCGGTGTTGGCGATCATCACCTGGCGCCGGCTGCGGTTGCGGAAGTCGAACGCGTGAGGGGCCGCTCAGGCGGGCTCTCACCGGATGTGGTGAGCATGTCGCTCGCGCAGCAGGCACACTTATGCCTGTGACGGTGCGAGTTGGGGCAGTACATCTCGGGTGGGATGTGGTGTCCGTTGCCGCGGGCGGCGGTGGGACACCGATCCGCCCCGTGCAGGTAGAAGGTACATACACGCCACCGGCATATCTGCTGGCGGATTCGTCGGGTCGGCTGCATACCGCCGGAGTCGAGCGGCAGCGGCCGGATCTGGGAATGGCGATCGCCGATGTGCGCGACATCCTCGGCCATCCGCAGATCGTGGTGGCCGGTGCGACCTGGCCCGCCGAGTTGGTCTTCCGCGCCCGTATGTACAACCCGCTCGCGGCCATCGGCAAATATCTGCGCGGCAAACCGGATCTGGTCGCGCTGCCGTTCCCGGACGGCTGGCCCGACGCGAAGGTCGATGTGTACGTCGACCTGGTCGAACGGCTGGACGTCACGGTCGAACCACTGCCGGAAAGTGTTGCGCTGTCCGGCTATGTGCGTGCGCTCGGTCTGGTGCGATCCCCGGACGATCGCAATCCGCGCGGCATCGGAGCGACCGGGGTTTACTCCGACGGGCGGACCATGCTGGTCGTCGCGGTGCACGGCGACGATGAGCAGCCGACCGAATCGGTCGACGTGCCGGTCACCGCGGAGGCCATGCGCGATGCGCGTTCGGCCGACAATGTGGTGATCGAGGTGATGGCCGCGGCCCGCTCGATCGGCGCGGACACCTCGACGGTGCTGCTGTCCGGCAATGTCTGCTTCAACGACGCGCTGCGCTTGGCGTTCCAGAACCATCTCGGGCACCGGTTGCATGTGGCCGATCACCCGATGCACGCGCTGGTGCTCGGTGCCTCGCATCTGCTGGTGACCGATAACGAGAACGGTGAGCCGGAGTCGGCGGGACGGCATGCCGAGCCGGCGCCGCCGCGGGTGCGGCAGGTGGAGTCGGCGCAGTATCAGGCCGAATCGGCACAGCAGCAGGCATTGTCGGCACAGCGGCAGGTGGACGCCGCACAGGCGCAGGCATTGTCGGCGCAGCGGCAGGCCGAGGCGTTGCAGGGGCGGTCGGATGCGCCGTCTCGTTCTGAGCAGGTCGGGCGGCCGGAGCAGGGGCCGGCGCGTTCCGAGCAAGGTCCGGTCCGGTCTGATCCGGGGCAGGTCCGGCCTGAGCACGGGCAGGGCCAGCGCGAGGCCGGGCAGTCACATCCGCCGGTGGTTCAGTACGGACCCGGATATCCGACTGTGCAGCCGTCGACCGAGCCGACGGGAGAGGAGCCGACCACCCGGGTCGGCCGGGAGTCCTTGCCGCCGAACCTCGCCGAGTTGGGGAGCCGATTCACCCGCCCGCCCGGGCAGTATCCGGACGAGCAGCGGCCCAGCGTTATCGGTCGGCCTCCCACACCACCGCTGGGTCCACGCGGTCCCTACCAGCCGCAGCAGGACCAACCGCCGCAGTCGGAGTGGCATCCGCACGAATCGGACGATGACGCGGACAAACCGCGCAAGGGCAAGCGCTGGGGCAAATTGTTCGGCGCGCAGGCGGTGGCCGGTGCCGCCGCACTGGCCGCGATGGCCATGCCGTCCGGTGGTGACCGGGTCGAACTGGCCGCTTCGGTCGCCGGGGCGCCGGTCTCCTGCCCATTGACCCCATACGTCACCAATGAGCAGCGTGAAGGCATCGCCGCGGCTCGCGGATACGACCCGGGCCTGGTGTCGGAACCGGGCGATTCCGGATTCGATGTCGCGGGTGCGGAGTGCGCGCAGCCGAGCATCGACGTCCCTCGTTACGTGGTCCCGGGCCCGCCCGGTGCCATCGACCACGGCCCGCCGATCGAGATCTGACCGGTTTCATACCGCTGGGGCATGGCTGGTATCGTTGCCCGTTGGCGTGTGGAAGTACGTCGAGCCCTGGGTCTCCACCGGCCGCCGGGAACTGCTCGACTGCACGCCGTGGCTGGCAACACCGACTACAGACAGGGAACCACTGTGCCTACGTACAGCCCCAAGGCGGGTGACGTGACCCGTAAGTGGTACGTCATCGACGCCACTGACGTAGTGCTCGGCCGTCTCGCCGTCCAGGCAGCGAATCTGCTGCGCGGCAAGACCAAGCCGACCTACGCGCCGAACTTCGATGGTGGCGACTTCGTCATCATCATCAACGCCGACAAGGTTGCCATCTCCGGCAACAAGAAGGCGGACAAGCTGATCCACCACCACAGCGGACACCCGGGCGGCCTCAAGTCGCGCACTGTCGGTCAGGTGTTGGAGTCGCGGCCCGATCGTCTCGTGGAGAAGGCCGTCAAGGGCATGATCCCGAAGAACAAGCTCGGCAACGCCATCGCGGGCAAGCTGAAGGTCTACGCGGGCCCGACGCATCCGCACGCCGCTCAGCAGCCCATTCCGTTCGAGATCAAGCAGGTGGCCCAGTGACCGCTCCTGAGGAATTCAACGAGGACTACGCCGAGGAAGCCAACGTCGAGGTCGTCGAGGAGGACTACGGCTACGAGGCCGAGCCCGCCGCCTACGCCCCGATCGTGATCGACCGCCCGGTGCAGACCGTCGGTCGTCGCAAGGAGGCCGTCGTTCGTGTGCGTCTGCTGCCGGGTACCGGCAACTTCGTGCTGAACGGCCGCACCATCGAGGACTACTTCCCGAACAAGGTGCACCAGCAGCTGGTCAAGTCGCCGCTGGTGACCGTCGAGCGGACCGAGTCCTTCGACATTCACGCGCGTCTCGTCGGCGGTGGCCCCTCGGGCCAGGCCGGTGCGCTGCGTCTGGCCATCGCCCGTGCGCTCATCGAGGTCACCCCGGATGACCGTCCCGCCCTGAAGCGGGCCGGCTTCCTGACGCGTGACCCGCGTGCCACCGAGCGTAAGAAGTACGGCCTCAAGAAGGCCCGCAAGGCGCCGCAGTACTCGAAGCGCTGATTTTGGCTACGTCGGCCCCCGTCATCCGGCACCTTGGAGGTGTCGGAGACGGTACGGTCGGCGGGGCACCTGTGCGAGAGCAGGCTCCCAGCACGGCTGGGCGCCTGCTCTCGTGCTGTATCTACGATGAGGGGCGAGGGTAGTGGGACGTTTGTTCGGCACCGACGGAGTCCGTGGGCTTGCCAATGAATCGCTGAGTCCGGAACTGGCGCTGCGGGTTTCCGGTGCCGCCGCGCAGATCCTGAGTCGCGGCAAGGAGCGCGCGCTCGCCGTGGTCGGTCGCGATCCACGCGCCAGCGGTGAGATGCTCGAAGCCGCGGTCACCGCGGGTCTGACCGCCGCGGGCGTGAATGTGCTTTCGGTAGGTGTACTTCCGACTCCGGCCGTGGCGTATCTGACCGGTCTGTACGACGCCTGCCTCGGCGTAATGATCTCGGCCTCGCATAATCCCATGCCGGACAACGGAATCAAGATCTTCGCGGCCGGTGGGCACAAGCTCGACGACGCGGTCGAAGACCGGATCGAGGCGCTGATCGCCGAAGACGTGGCGCTGCGGCCGATCGGTGCTGGGATCGGCCGTGTGCTGAACGCTTCCGGTGCCCGCGATCACGGGTTGGTGATCCCGGATCAATACAGCGAGGCGGGCACGCACGAGCGGTACGTCGAGCATCTGGTCGAGGCGACCGGACAGGACCTGTCCGGGCTGACTGTCGTCGTCGACTGCGCACACGGCTCGGCCTCCGAGGTCGGCCCCGCGGCCTACCGTGCAGCCGGTGCGACGGTCATCGCGATCAATGCCGAACCTGACGGCCTCAACATCAATGATGGTTGCGGCTCAACGCATCTCGAACAAATTCAGCACGCGGTACGCGAGCACGGTGCCGACCTCGGCGTCGCACACGACGGCGATGCCGACCGCACGTTGGCCGTCGATGCCGACGGTGCGATCGTGGACGGTGACGCGATCCTGGCCATCCTCGCGCTGGCCATGCACGAGACCGGTTCGCTCGTCCAGAACACGCTGGTTGCCACGGTCATGAGCAATCTGGGCCTGCATATCGCGATGCGCGAAGCCGGAATCACCTTGCGCACCACCGCCGTTGGCGACCGGTACGTCCTCGAGGAGTTGCGTCGCGGCGGCTACAACCTCGGTGGCGAACAGTCCGGCCATGTGGTTTTCCCCGACTACGGCACCACCGGCGACGGCATCCTCACCGGACTGAAACTGATGGCTCGTATGGCGCAGACCGGCCGCACGCTGGCCGATTTGGCTTCGGTGCTGCAGACCGTGCCGCAGGTGCTGGTGAACGTCCCGGTTACCGACAAGGCCACGGTCGCCGCCGCCCCCGAAATCCGCGAGGCGGTAGCGGAAGCCGAACGGGCACTCGGGGACTCCGGGCGAATCCTGTTGCGCCCTAGCGGAACCGAGCAACTGGTTCGGGTTATGGTCGAGGCGACCGACCCGGTTCAAGCCCAGCAACTGGCCGACGATCTGGCCAAGCGCGTCGCCGCGGTGTAGTTGGGGCAGCGGCACGTCTGCTCCGCTTGGGCTGCGGAAGGTAAGCCGTACCATCTCGATCGGCCTCGATGGCCACCTGCGAGCCTGCTGCTCTGGGTGGCGGGGCCGGTACGAGCCTCGAAGGTTTGCTGCGGTACGGCGAGTTGTCCACAGGGAATCGGTTATCCACAGACTTTCTGTTTGCGCTGGTCGGGCACCGAGGGTGTGGTTTGGCTTCGCCGATAGTCGGCATATGCGACCAGGCCTGGAAGAAGTGCGGGACAAGCAATTCGGGGTATTCACCTCATGGCAGGTGCTATGCGAGTACACCCGCGCGGAGATGCGAACCCTGCTCGACCGAGGCGAATGGGTCCGAGTCTTCCGAGGCGTCTTCCGCGAGGTCACAACCCCACCGTCGGCCCGATTACGGGTAGAAGCGGCCCGCCTATCCATGGGCGTTCCCTCCCTCACCGCCGCCTATGACACCGCCGCCGAACTCCATGGTTTCGCGGTACGACACAACCACCCCACCCACGTCCTCGGCCCACAGGATTCTCGCACCGGCCGCCTCATCGTCCACCGCGACCAGGTAGACCAAGCCGAACTCGAACTCATCCAGGGCACCATCACCACCAACGCCGCCCGAACCGCAATCGACGTAGCACGAACCCTCAGCCGACCGGACGCCTTGGCAACCCTGAACGCTGCTCTGCGCCGGGGCGTTCCACGTTCCGCGCTGACCCTCGAACTCCAACGCCACCACAGACGCCGCGGCCACAGCCAAGCCGCCGAACTCCTGGAACTTGCCCGCGCACGCCCTCAATCCACCGCACGCCTCCACTGCCCGAACACAACTCTCCCCGTCCCCGAGCAATAGGCCGGCTCGATCTCCGTGTTCCGCGTCGTTCCCGCCTGGGCTGGACACCGCGCAGGCACCCGCCTACGAGCCTCTAAGCCAACCCCGGCTCAGCCTGCTGATCTCGGAGTTCCTTGTGGCCCGCGTGACGAGCAAAGCTGCCGGTGTGCGGCTGGAGGTTCATGTGGAGCCAGAGGCGGTTCAAACGATCGACGCCCGGTCGGTTCATCACCGATGCCGTGCAGGCTGCGGCCGGGCAAGCGCAAGCTGACGGAAATCACCTAGCTTTCGGTGAGTCGGCCATTATCCATATGCCAGCGCCGAGTCGCCGTGACCGAGTCGAGCATGCGACGGTCGTGGGTGACCAGAAGCATTGTGCCCTCGAATGATTCGATGGCCTGCTCGAGCTGTTCGATGGCGGGTAGATCCAGGTGGTTGGTCGGCTCGTCGAGGACCAGCAGGTTGACGCCGCGGGCTTGCAGCAGCGCGAGAGCGGCGCGAGTGCGTTCGCCGGGGGAGAGGGTTTCGCAGGGGCGCAGTACATGCGAGCCACGCAGGCCGAATTTGGCCAGGAGAGTGCGGACATCGGCGTCGGGCCAGTCGGGCATTTCGGCGCTGAAAGTGTCTGCGAGGGCGGTGCTTCCGCGGAAAAGCCCGCGCGCCTGGTCCACCTCGCCGATTTCGACGCCGGAACCGAGTATGGCGGTTCCGTTGTCCGGCCGGATCTTTCCGAGCAGCAGCGCCAGCAGCGTGGATTTACCCGAACCATTGGCTCCGGTCAGCACGATGCGGTCGGCCCAGTCGAGCTGGGTGGTTATCGGGCCGAGCTCGAAATCCCCTAGGGTGACAGTCGCATTCGACAAGGTGGCGACCACCGAGCCGCTGCGCGGGGCCGCCGCGATGGACATGCGCAGCTCCCATTCCTTGCGCGGCTCCTCGACCACATCCAGACGCTCGATGCGCCGTTGGGTCTGGCGGGCCTTGGCGGCCTGCTTCTCGGTGGATTCGGCGCGCATCTTGCGGCCCGCCTTGTCGGAGTCGACCTTCTTGGGGTCGCGGGCTTTTCGGCGGGCGTTGCGGACGCCGTGTTCGAGCCAGTTGCGCTGCATCTGGGCGCGGGCTTCGAGCCCGGCCTTGGTGTCGGCGAACTCCTCGTAGGCCTCGCGGGCGTGCTGGCGGGCGATCTCGCGCTCCATCAGGTACGCCTCGTAGCCGCCGTCGAAGATCCCGACCTGCTGTTGCGCCAGATCGAGTTCGACAATGCGATTCACGGTGCGCGCCAAAAACTCTCGGTCGTGACTGATCACCATCAGCGGCACCCGCACGCCGGTCACGAACTGTTCCAGCCGGGCGAGGCCGTCTAGATCCAGATCGTTGGTCGGCTCGTCGAGCAGCAGAATGTCGAAGCGGGACAAGAGAACCGAGGCGAGTCCGGCTCGCGCCGCCTGGCCGCCGGACAATCCGGTCATCGCGGTATCGAGGCCGTTCGGCAGGCTTTTCGCGAGACCGAGATCCGCCGCGACCTCCTCGGCCCGCTGGTCCAGATCGGCGCCGCCGAGCGCGAGCCAGCGCTCCAGGGCAGGCGAATATTCGTCCGCACCGCCGTCGGCCAAACGCTCAGCCGCGGCATCCATGATTCGCTGTGCTTCGGCGACACCTGTTCGGCGGCCGAGGAATTCGAGCACCGTCTCCCCGGGGATCCGCTCGGGCTCCTGTGCCAGGTACCCGACGGTGGCGTCGGGTGGGGACAGCGTGATGCTGCCGGTGGGTGTCGATCGGTTCGCGAGCATGCGCAGCAGCGTCGACTTGCCCGCACCGTTCATGCCGACCAAACCGATCACATCACCCGGTGCGAGGGTGAAATCGAGGTCGTCGAACAGGGTGCGTTCGCCGTGGCCCGCGGAGAGTCCGCGTGCGTGCAGAGTGGTGCTCACCAGCATGAGTCTGCCGTGTCCGTGCCACGCGTCGGCACCGCGGGGTCCGGTCGGTGCTCAGGGTTGCACCCTGAGTCCGCGGCCTGCGGAAATCAGGGTCGGGATAGGTCATGCGACCGATGTAATGCGCTGTTTTCCTGGGCAGAGTTGATGTCGTACCGAACATCACCAGAGAGGGAACACAATGACCGCCCCCGCGCCCACCCGCCGACTCACCCGCTCCACCCACGACAAGTGGATCGCCGGCGTCTGCGGCGGCATCGCCGAATACTTCGGCTGGAACGCCAACGTCGTCCGATTGCTCTTCGTCCTGTCCTGCTTACTCCCGGGACCGCAGTTCGTCGTGTATCTGGTGCTGTGGCTGATCATTCCGAAAAAGTGACCGTCCCCAAGAATTAGGGCCAGCAGCTGCGCCCGGGACTCGCGGATGACACTATGGACCGGTACCCACCGATCGACCGCAGTGTCACCCACGCGAGTCCCGACCAGGAGGAGTCATGATCACCTCAGGTGAATTCCCGGGCATGGATCTACCCGGCATCGACGCATCCTCCTCCCTCGACGGTCTCGGCGAAGTCGAACTGCACCACCCCACCCAGGACATCGACGGCGACGGCACCCTCGACACCGTCACCACCACCGGACCCGAGGCCATGCAGGTGTGGACCGACTGGGACCACGACGGCATCGCCGACCAGGTCACCGTGGTCGAGAAGGACGGCGACTACTCCGCATGGGAGTTCCATCGGCATCCGGACGGGACGTCCGAGTGGGTGCGGACCGATCAGGGAAAGATCGGGCACTAGCCGCTGAGAATTCTCGGCTCGGCCTCGTTATCGGGGCCGGGCCGCCCCCGAATCCGTCCGGTCACATCCAGCAGTGACATCGGACCGAGCCGCAACACTTCGTTCGCCGGCCGAAACCCAATTACACTGTCCGACAACGGCCCCCGCAACCCAGTCCCTCCGTGGGTCCACCCGGCCGCAGGCTGCAATGATCCGCGCGGTTCATGTGCGGATCATTGGAACCTGCGGAACGGCTCAGGTGCCGCCCCATGTTCGAGCCTCACGGGCCGTCCTTGTCGCGTTGGCGGCTGGTTGTAGCTGGTAGACCCACCCAGTAGATTTTTGCGGACAGAACCAGGCGACGGATCCGATGGAACCGAACGCGAGCCGCGTGCGTCGAAGGAAGTATGGCGGCATCAGTGTTCCGAGCTGAGGTCGGTTGAGTCGGCAGTCCGGAGAAGGAGGGGATTGGAAAATGGGTGATTCGAGCATGCTCGGCGTCAAGACGGGGGAGCTCGGACGATTCGCAAACGACCTCGGGGCTTCGGGTCAAGTGGTGCGAAATCGTGCCAAGGATGTGGCCGACAATTTGTTCGGACCCGTTGATGCCGGCGAAAATTACCACGACCGCGGAAAGAAGATCCAGGACGGACTGGAGAAGATCTACACATGGTTGGGTAATTGGTCCGAGGCGACGTTGGCAACTTCGGACGCTATCGGGGCGTCGGTTGTCAAGTATTCGAACACTGACGACGAAAATTCTCGCGATATCGCAAAGATCGGCAATGAAAAGAAATCGTAGCTGGCGCTCGAGCGGTCGAGAAGTAGCCCGAGGGGGTCGTTGATATGGCATTTGAGGTACCCGCGAACGGATCTGTAAAGCAATACCTGGAGATCGGCTCCCGTGGTCTGCTGTATTTCGAATACTTTCAGCCGCGCTATAAACGCGCGTTCGGGGGAAACCTCCCGGCCGATTTTCCCGACTATTCGCAGCTTCATAAACGTTATTATGAACAGAACGGCTTGAACGAAGACAAGCTGCTGAACACCTCGGCGAAATTGCAGGGGGTGCTCCAGGAGTGTGGCACCCAGTTGTCTGCGCAGCGTGGATATGCGCAGACAATGCCGACACTCTGGTCCGGGGAGGCAGGGACTGCAGCACTCGACATGCTGAACAAGCAGATAACTCGAGCGGACGCGAATTGGAAAGCGGCGGGCGACGCGTGGAAGTCCATCGCAGGCTCTTTCGACGGTCTGCGGGCGGCGGCGAAGATCAAGGCCGAGGCCGTCCGATACATCCTCGAGAACGGCGACGGTATTCGTATCGCAGAGAAAACTCCGGAGGATATTGATGACATTATCTCCGGTACGAGTATTGCCGTTAGTAACGGTTGGCAGAGTAATAGCTTGCTAAGCAAGCTGCGCAGGATCTTTCCTGATCTTCAGGGTGGATTCGATGCCTGGACGGCCGATAATATCCTCGGCATCCTGCCGGGATCTGAATATCAGCAGCACATCCAATCGCGCTGCAGGCACTGGCTCGACAACGTCTTCAAACCTGATTATGCGGCCAAGGTCAAGATCTTCACTGATGCGTGTGACTCAGCCGACCGCGGTGTCAAGCAGGTATACGACAAGATAATCCAGGATCTGGACAAGGTCTCAGACGCTCGGTACGACCGCCCGGCCGGTGTGCCTACCGAGACGCCGAGCACTCCCGGTACGCCGGGCACTCCCGGTACGCCGGGCACTCCCGGTACGCCGGGGACGCCTGGTACACCAGGCACCCCTGGAACTCCAGGGACCCCCGGTACGCCGGGCGCAACGAACCCGGCCTCGACGAACACCACAACAGCGAGCAGCCTCCTGTCCGGGTTGTCATCGCTGACTTCGGCAGCTTCGCAATTGACTTCGCTCGGTGAGTCTGTGAGTCAAGGACTCACCTCATTGGGCACCTCGATCAAGGACAGCGTCGACAACGCGATCGAGCAGCTGACAAAGACCTCCGAGTCAACGGAAACCGAGGACAAGGACGGCGACGGTAAGCCGGACGGGGAGAAGAACAAGACCGCGGCTGAGTTCGACTTGGGTGGAAAGCATGTGAAGGTCGAGATCGGCGCGGATGGTCAGCCCAAGCTCGTGATGACCGACAGTGACGGCAAATCGCATGAGTACGGCGTGACGCTGGATGACAAGGGCAATCCGGTTATCACCACTGACGAGTCGAAGGGTGACGACGACAAATCCACGACGTCCGGTGACGAATCTGGTACACGAAATCCGTCCACCGAAGACAACGATGGCAGTAATCCGGGAACTGTTCCGGGAGCCCCGTCGACCGGCAAGCGGGCAGAGGACGGCGAGCATACTCCGCAGCTGGTACCGGACGCGGATCCGCAACCGGAGGAGCCTGCCGACAGCGGTGCCAGACTAGCCGAGGCAGGGCCGCTGTGAAATCGGCCCAATGCGCCAACGTGATTGGTGACTGTCGAGGAGGGGTCTGATCGTGAACTATTCGGACGAGATGGAACAAATCGTCGAGGAGATCCGTCGACGGTCGACGATGCTGCTGGACGAGTTCGAGGAGATCAGCAAGCGCACCGTGGACAAGGACCGTGAACTTGCCGAGCAGTCCGCCGTGGAAATGCGGCAGTTCTGGGAAGACCACGCTGAAGAGCTAGCGACGGCAAAGGCCGAGGCGGATGAGAAGGAGCGGCTCGAGGTCGAGGCGCGCGCCGAACGAGAGCGTCTGGAGGCGGAGGCTCGTGAGCAGCGTGAGGCGATCGCGCGGTCGATTGCCGCTCGCAAAGCGCACGATGTGGTCACACCCATCGACGAGGATGACGATCCGGAGTCCGAGTACTACCGCCGCAAGAGCTGGCTGGTCTGAGGGCTGTCCGGCCTACCAGCGGTCTTCTTCGGCTTCGCGGAGGCGTTGGGATGCGTGGTCGATCCACGTGGTGAAGTGGGTGGTCAGGTCGGTGGGGATGGTGGGGCGGACGGATATGTGGGAGCCGCGGAGTTCGGTGTAGCGGCCGTCGTCGGTTAGGTCGTGCCATTGGACGGTGGTCAGGGGGTTCGTGAGTTTGTTGGCGGGGCCGGTGTGGAGGAGGGCTGAGCCGCAGCCGTCGGCCGGACGGTTCAGGAGGCGTTGGTAGCGCTCGCGGGGGGAGTTGCGGGGACGAGGCGGCTGCCGAACAGCGTTTCGCCGGGATTCTCGAGCATGTGCGCCGCACCTGCCTGCCGAATCCGGATACGCGGCAGGCGCTGGCCGGTTTCCTCGGTCATGTCGCCGAAGTGCACGAGCAGGGGCGTGCACTGTCCGGGACCATCGAATCGATGCTCGGCGATACCGAACCGCGCGGTACGGTACGCGACGACCTGGCCGAACTCGGCGCGGAACTGCTGGCCAGGGGCCGAGCCGATGGCAATATTCGCGCGGATGCGACCGTCGCCGACCTCTATATGATCGTCGGCGCGGTCGCCACGATCAGCCGCGACAGATTCGGTGACTGGCGGCGGTTCATCGAACTCGCGCTCGACGGCCTCCGGCCATGATCACTTGCGCAACAACTGCGCGAGTTGCATGACCGAGAGCTTCGGCTTCTCCTCGTCGCGCGGCGCTTCCGGATCGACAACCGTGGCGTGCGGGATTACCGCTTCCGGATCGGAAAACGCCGCATATGTCTTATCGCGCAACAGTTTGTGCAGCAGAAACCCGGTGAGCAGTGCCCGCGTCGTCCGCGCGGTCTTGGCCTCGTGCTTGCCTACCCCCAACGCCGCCAGCGCGCGACGCCCTTCGACAATGCCGTTGTGCGACGCCCCGTCGATCGCCCGCAGTACCACCGGCCCGGCCCACGCGGCGGTCAGCGGGATCGCATTCGAACTGACCGATTCGATATCGGTCGCCCCCGCCAACACCAACGCGGGCGTGTCGATATCCGGTGCGATGGTCTCGGCGGACGGCGCGGTCGGCGCTGGATAGAGGGCGGCAACCGCGGCGACGCGACGCTGTCCGGCGGCGATCACCGCGGCGCCCGCGCCCATGCCGTGCCCGACCAGCGCCAGCCGGTCCGGATGCACGCTGATCGCACCGTCGCCGAGCCGGACGCTGGTGCAGATATCGAGTGTGGTGAGCAGATCGGTAGCCAATCCGAGATGTGACGGAATCGGCCCGCGCTCGGTATCCGGGGCCGCGGCCACAAAGCCCCAGGACGCCAGGTGTTCGAGCGTGGCGCGATAGTTGGCGGCGCTGGTCAGCCAGCCGTGGCCGAAGGCGACCGCGGGTAGATTCAGTCCGGACTCCGGGGTGAACACCACGCCGGGCTGACCGGCGATGGCGAGGTTGCCGCGCAGTACGCGGTGGGGCCCCCGGCTGGTCAGGGTGCTCAGAAGTGATTTCACAGACGCCGACACGACGTGAACGTTATCCGATAAGTACTCTGGTGAGCCATGTGCGGAATCGTGGGGTACGTCGGGTACCGGGACGCCCTGGGCGTTGTCGTTGACGCTTTGCGCCGCATGGAATATCGAGGATACGACTCGGCGGGCGTCGCGATCCTGGATGGCGTGGGCGTGTTGGCGGTGGAACGCAAGGCGGGCAAACTGGCCAATCTCGAGGCCGAACTCACCGAAATCGGGACCGAGCACTTCGCGGGCACCACCGGCATGGGACACACCCGCTGGGCCACCCACGGCGCGCCGACCGACCGCAACGCCCACCCGCACCGCGACACCACCAACAAGGTGGCCGTCGTGCACAACGGCATCATCGAGAACTTCGCCCCGCTGCGTCGGGAGCTCGAAGACGCCGGCATCGAGCTGAGCAGTGATACCGACACCGAGGTCGCCGTGCATCTGGTGGCGCGCGCATATGCCGAAGGCCCGACCGCGGGTGATTTCGCGGCGAGCGCGCTGGCCGTGCTGCGTCGGCTGGAGGGTGCGTTCACGCTGGTCTTCACCCATGCCGACCACCCGGACAGCATTGTCGCCGCGCGTCGCTCGACGCCGCTGGTCGTCGGTGTCGGCAAGGGCGAGATGTTCATCGCCTCCGACGTCACCGCCTTCATCGAGCACACCCGTGAGGCCGTCGAACTCGGCCAGGATCAGGCCGTTGTGATCACCGCCGACACCTACACGGTCACCGACTTCGCGGGCAATGACGGATCGGCGCGTACTCGCCCGTTCACCATCGACTGGGATCTGGCCGCCGCCGAGAAGGGCGGGCACGACTTCTTCATGCTGAAGGAGATCGAGGAACAGCCCGCCGGTGTCGCCGACACGCTGATCGGCCACTTCACCCACGACGAGGCCGGTGGCCGGATCGTGCTGGACGAGCAGCGCCTCGCCGATCAGGAACTGCGCGACTTCGACAAAGTATTCGTCGTCGCCTGCGGCAGTTCCTATCACGCCGGACTGTTGGCCAAGTACGCGATCGAGCACTGGACCCGGCTGCCCGTCGAGGTCGAGCTGGCCAGCGAATTCCGTTATCGCGACCCGGTTTTGGACCGGTCCACGCTGGTGGTGGCGATCTCGCAGTCGGGTGAGACCGCCGACACCCTCGAGGCGGTGCGGCACGCGAAGGAGCAGAAGGCGCGCGTACTCGCCATCTGCAATACCAATGGCGCACAGATTCCGCGTGAGTCCGATGCGGTGCTCTACACCAGGACCGGACCGGAGATCGGTGTCGCGTCCACCAAGGCGTTCCTGGCGCAGGTGGCCGCGAACTACCTGGTGGGGCTGGCCCTGGCGCAGGCGCGTGGCACCAAGTATCCCGATGAGGTGGCCCGCGAGTTCGCCGAACTCGAGGCGATGCCGCACCTGGTGCAGCAGGTGCTGGAGACCGCGCCGCAGGTGCGCGCGATCGCCAGGGAACTGGCGCATGTGCCGACCGTGCTGTTCCTCGGCCGCCACGTCGGTTATCCGGTGGCGCTGGAAGGTGCGCTCAAGCTCAAGGAACTCGCGTACATGCACGCCGAGGGATTCGCGGCGGGTGAGCTCAAGCACGGCCCGATCGCGCTGATCGAGGAGGGGCTACCGGTGATCGTCGTCATGCCCTCACCCAAGGGACGCGCGGTACTGCACTCGAAGCTGCTCAGCAATATCCGTGAGATCCAGGCCCGCGGCGCCCGCACCATCGTGATCGCCGAGGAGGGCGACGACACGGTGCGTCCGTTCGCCGATGATCTCATCGAGATCCCTTCGGCACCAACGCTTTTCCAGCCGTTGCTGTCAACTGTTCCGCTGCAGATCTTTGCCGCCGAGGTAGCTCAGGCGCGCGGCTACGACATCGACAAGCCTCGCAACCTGGCGAAGTCCGTCACCGTCGAGTAACGCCAGGGCCGGTTCGCTCGGCGACCACGGCATCCGCTGCCGTTTCTTACACCGGAGAGCCGGTGCTGTGCTGATTGCGACCTGGGTTCGGCGGGACAGCCGTTACCGGCGAGCGCCGCCGATTACGAGGGCCGCCCGGCCGGAACCAGGGATTCGGTTTTCTCGCTTGATGTTTCGGCACCGTGACGTTCGAGATTGCCCGACAGGACCGCCAGACCGAGCGCACTCACGACCAGGACGACCCCGACCCAGTTGGGTGAGGTGTATCCGTATCCCGCGGCGATGACGACGCCGCCGAGCCAGGCGGAGATCGCGTTGCCGAGGTTGAATGCGCCGATATTGAGGGCCGAGGCCAGCGTCGGTGCGCTACCTGCCTGGTCGAGGACGCGCTTCTGCAGCGGCGGAACGGTCGCGAAGCCGAGTGCGCCGATGAGGACGACCGTGATTGCGGCCGCGACCTTGTTGTGCGCGGTGAGTGTGAACAGTGCGAGCACCAGCGCGAGGCCGCTGAGGGTGGTGTAGAGCATCGGCATCAGATGCCGGTCGGCGAACTTGCCGCCGATCAGATTGCCGAGGAAGAAGCCGATGCCGAACAGGACGAGCAGCCAGGTGACCGAACTCTCCGCATAGCCGGTGACCTCGGTCATCATCGGTGCGAGGTAGGTGATCGCCGCGAAGACACCGCCGAAGCCGAGCACCGTCATGGCCATTGCGAGCAGTACCTGCGGGTTGGTGAGGACGGCGAGTTCGTGCCGCAGGCGCGCGTCGTGGGGTGCGGGCTGTTCGGGCACCAGCGCGGCGACGCCGACGAGACCGGCCAGGCCTACCAATGCGACGAGCAGGAAGGTGAGCCGCCAACCGAACTGCTGGCCGAGCAGAGTGCCCAGCGGCACGCCGACGATGGTCGCGACGGTCAGTCCGGTGAACATCATGGCGATTGCGCCGGCCTTGCGATCCGGGTCGACCAGACTTCCGGCGACCACCGATCCGATGCCGAAGAAGGCGCCGTGCGCGAGCGAGGCGACGATGCGTCCGGTCAGCATGAGGCCGAAAGTCGGTGCGAGCGCAGACAATACGTTGCCCGCGATCAGCAACAACAGGCTGATGAGCAGCATGCGCTTGCGGGATACCCGGGTGCCGAATCCGGTCATGATCGGTGCGCCGACCAGCACGCCGAGTGCATAACCGGTGACCAGCAGGCCTGCGGTGGGGATCGACACGGTGTAGGTGTCGGCGATGTCGGGCAGCAGCCCGACGACGACGAATTCGGTGGTGCCGATTCCGAAGGCCCCGAGTGTCAGGGCGAGTAGTCCGAGCGGCATGAGCATGAGCCTCCACGTGATGTTGCGCCTGAGCTTTACAGGCGTCAACAATAATTGCACACGCCTCTTAATTGCAAACGCTGGCTATTGCAGCGTTCATCTATCCTGGAGGTACGAGCCCCGACGCAGAAGGAATGCCATGACCGCGGATGCCGCCCTGACCGGCCTGGCCGATGGTTGGTACGCACTGTCGCTGCTGCACGATCGGATCGAGGCGCATATCGAACGCGCCCTGCAATCCGGTCACGAGCTGAGCGTGCGCGAATTTTCGCTGCTCGTCGTGCTCAGTCGCCAGCACGACGGACCCGGCGGGCACCTGCGCATGAACCAGGTCGCCGAAGCCGTGGTGCTCAGCCAGAGTGCGACAACCCGCCTGGTCACCCGTCTCGAAGACCGCGGACTGCTGCAGCGGTACCTCTGCCCCGACGACCGCCGCGGCATCTACACCGACGTAACACCCGCGGGCCTTGAACTACTGACCCGCGCCCGCCCCACCCACGACACCGCCCTGTCCAGCGCCCTGGGCCAAGCCGACGCCGACCCCGAGCTGGCCCCATTGGTCGCCGCCGTCGAAGCGATGAACACCAAAGCAGCCCGCGGCACCCGAATCCCGCAGGCATAGCGGGTTCAGCGCACCGATTGATCAGCGCGATGTACCTGCCGCGCTCAGGTCGGAGTGTGTCGACAGGCGGGGCGAGGCCGATTCGGTCGGGCCGTGATCGTGGCGAAGAGCGCTCGGGCGGGCCCGGCTATTCGACGGTGACGGTGCCGCGCATCTGGGGGTGCAGGGAGCACAGGTAGCGGTAGGTGCCGGGGGCGAAGAAGGTGTAGCTCCATGCGCCCTTGTCGAAGATCGGGCTGTTGATGCCCATGGCCTTATCGCCGATGCCCTGGACCGTGTGCGGAACGGAGTCCTTGAATTTCCAGGTCACGGTCTCGCCGACCTTGACGGTGACGTCGGCGGGGGAGAACTTCATATCCGTGACGTCGACGGTGACGGCGGCGGGTTTCGAATCGCCGGACTTGGTCGTCGTCTGGCCGGCCTTCGCAGTGGTCGACGCGGCGGTCGAGTTCGTATCGCTGGAGCCGCAGCCTGCCAGCAGTAGTGTCGCGGCCAGGACGAACCCGGCTGCGATCCGGGTGGACATCGCGCGGCGCACCATCGGCATGACGGCCAAGCGTAGTCTGCTGACGGTACGGGCCCGCGCGGCGCCATGGCGTTGTCGCTTCGGCGTATCCCGTACGAGCGGAACCGCAGTGCCCGATCGACGCAGTGGAGGCGAGCGTTCATGTCCAGCCAGCGAGGCTATTTCACCGCCGATGAAGTGCGCGCGGCCGAGGCCGAGCTGTTCACCCGCGTCCCCGAGGGCATGCCCATGCATCGGGCAGCCTACGGATTGGCGACGGTGGTCGCGAGCGAGTTGCGTGCGCGCACCGGCGGTATCGCGGGCAGGTCGGTGCTGTTGCTCGTGGGCTCCGGCGATAACGGCGGCGACGTGCTCTGGGCCGGATCAATGCTGCGCCGCCGCGGCGTCGCCGTGACCGCCCTGCTGCTGAATCCGGAACGCGCCCACGCGAAAGGCCTTGCCGCACTGCGAAAGACAGGCGGTCGGATCCGAACTGTGTCGGACGTGTCGCGGGCCGCTGACGCGAGCTCGGCCGGGTTGATCACTGCCGGATCGGGCTCCACCGGATCGAGCAGTACAGAATCGAGCCGCAGCACAGTAGTTCTGGACGAAACCAGTTTGGGTACACCCGATCTGGTTATCGATGGCATCGTCGGCATCTCCGGCCGCAGCCCCCTGCGCCCGATGGCCGCGGAAATTGTTGCCGCTCTGAATGTTCCGATCATCGCCGCCGACTTGCCCAGCGGAGTCGATCCGGACACCGGCGCGGTGACCGGCCCCGCTGTCCAAGCCGAGGTCACGGTCGCATTCGGCGCTTACAAGCCGGTACATGCCTTGGCCGCGCCCTACTGCGGCCGAATCGAATTGGTGCCCATCGGTTTACGGCTACCCCAACCGAATCTCGCAGCGCTGGAACCTGCGGAGATCGGTGCGCGATGGCCGATTCCGGGACCCGCCGACGACAAATACACCCAGGGCGTCACCGGCATCTGCGCGGGCAGCGCGACCTATCCCGGCGCCGCCGTGCTGTGCACCGGCGCCGCCGTCGCGGCCACCTCCGGTATGGTCCGCTACGCCGGAACCGGCGCGGCCGAGGTCCTCGATCATTTCCCCGAAGTCATTGCCGCCCAGACCATCTCGTCAACCGGGCGAGTGCAGTCCTGGGTATTCGGCCCCGGCGCGGGCACCGACACCGACGCCCACAAACGGCTCGCCGAAATCCTCGCCACCGACCTTCCCGTCGTCATCGACGCCGACGGCCTCACCTTGCTCGCCGCCGATCCCGACCTGGTCCGCGGCCGCACCGCCCCGACCGTATTGACTCCGCACGCAGGCGAATTCGCCCGCCTGACCGGGCACGAGGTCGGCCAGGACCGGGTAGCCGCCGTCCGCGACCTCGCCGAATCCTGGCACCTCACCGTCCTGCTCAAAGGCCGAGCCACCCTCGTCGCCACGCCGGGGCGCCCGGTACTCGTCAACGAAGCAGGGGGTTCCTGGGCCGCCACCGCCGGTGCGGGCGACGTCCTCTCCGGCGTCATCGGCGCCCTCCTCGCTGCGGGCTACGATCCCGGCTGGTCCGCCGCCGCTGCCGCCCGCGTCCACGCACTCGCCGCCAACCTCGCCGCCCACGAAAACCACCCATCCGCCGCTCCCACCTCCGCATCACCTCTCCTCGACCATGTGCGGCCGGCAATCCGCACTTTGCGCACGCTTGCGGCGAAGTGACGTGCGCTGCCCCGGACCGCCCTTATTGCCGCATCGACGACCCCGCGAGACGCGCTGGGCTCGGCAACCGATGGCAGTCCGGGGCATCCGAGTCGTACCTGCGCTCGCCTCCAAGCGCCCTGGCCGCCCCGCCATCCCGGCCCTCGCCGCTGGGCCATGAACCGACGCCCTCGCGCGAGCCAGACACCGAATGGCAGGATCAATAAGCGTGGAGGCGCAAGTGGAGACGGTTATCGATCTGGATGCCATTGCCCACAACGTGCGGATCCTGCGTGAATATGCGGGGGATGCGGCGGTGATGGCGGTGGTCAAGGCCGACGGCTACAACCACGGCGCCGTCGAGGTCGGGCGGGCCGCACTGGCGGCCGGTGCGGCGGAACTCGGGGTCACCACGGTCGCCGAGGCGGTGCAGTTGCGCACCGCCGGAATTACCGCCCCGATCCTGTGTTGGCTCAATAATTCCGATGCCGACTTCGGCGCTGCGGTCGAGCACGAAATCGAGATCGGCGTCTCCTCACTGGAGCACCTGCGGTCGATCGATGCCGCGGCGCGCGCCACCGGCCGGACTGCGATCGTCTCGCTCAAGGTCGACTCCGGCCTCAACCGCAACGGCATTGCGCCGCTCGAGTACCCGGCGGTGCTCGCGGCCCTGCGCACGCTGGTGGACGAACAGGTGGTGCGGTTCCGCGCGATCTTCTCCCACCTCGCACACGCCGACGAGCCGGAACACCCCTTTCTCGACGTCCAGCGCGATCGCTTCGTCGAGGCCGTAGCCGCCGCCAAGGAACACGGCCTCGAGCCGGAACTGGTCCACCTCGCGAACTCGGCCGCCACGCTCACCCGCCCGGATCTGGCCTTCGATATGGTCCGCCCCGGTATCGCGAT
>NZ_BAGN01000045.1 GCF_000308835.1 Nocardia vinacea NBRC 16497
GGTGCTTGGCCCGCCGGCGTGGGTCCGCTCTGCGCCGGCGACTGGTCGCTGCCGGGCACCTGCCCTGTGGGGACCGGGCCGCCCTGCCACTGATCGCCAGACCCTTGACCCGCTGGTCCGTGTTCGCCTTGCCACGGTGCGCGATCGCCGCCAGGTGCTTGCCCCATCGGGCTGGGTCCGCTCTGCCACGGTGCCTGGTCGCCGCCGGGTGCTTGCCCCATGGGGCTGGGTCCGCTCTGCCACGGTGCCTGGTCGCCGCCGGGTGCTTGCCCGGTGGATGGTTGCGCGTATCCGGGTCCGCTCTGCCACGGTGCGGCCGGGTCGCCGATGGGTGCTTGTCCTGTGGGCCCAGGTCCGTTCTGCCATGGTGGGCCAGCCTGATCGCCGACAGGCGCCTGCCCGGTGGGCGGCTGGGCGTATCCAGTTCCGTTGTGCCACTGACTATTCGGCTGGTCGGCGCCAGGCGCTTGCGATCCCGATGTGGGCTGCGCGTGCCCGGGGGCATTGCGGTCGCCGCTCTGCCCTTCGGCTACTGCGGACTGCTCCGCTCCGGCCGCGCTTCCATGGTCGTCCGGCCCATGCGGCGCGAACTGCTCGCCCGTCGGAACCTGCTGATCGTCGGCACTGTCGGTCGTCCCTGCGGCCGCATCGCCGGCCTCGGCGGCTGCGTCGATTTCCGATGGCAACCGGTGCCGTCCAACGACGGGCGTCGGTGCGCCCGTCGTGCCGGGGACGGGGTGCGCAGCCCAACCAGGCGTGGCCAACTCACGTCCTCGTTGCGCCGCACCGGATCCAGACTGTCCTGCCGTCCCGGTCGGCCGCCGGGATTCGGCCGCGGTTCCCTGCGGTGCCGAGCCCGGACCTCCGAGCTCCTCGCTCGGTGCCTGCGGTGCCGCCCCCGGTCCCGGGAACTCCGAACCCGCCGGATCGGTGCCGCTGACCCATCCGGGCACGGCCGACCCGCTATCGCGTTGCGGCCGAACGGATTCCGAATCCCTGGACCCTGTAGGCCCTTGGGAATCAGCTCCCTGCGGCGCGAAGGGCGGCTGGTGGAACTCGCCGCCGGGTGCTTGTGGTGCGGATGCCGGGCGATGGAACTGGCCCGGTGTCTGAGGTGCTGCTCCCGAGCCGGCTGCCCGTACGAAGGCCGGATCGTCGTTGGCGGTTTGCGTCGCCTGGCCGTACTGGCTGTAGTCGTGCGGTGCACCGCCGCTCGCGGACGATGTTGTGCCCGAGGGCGATCCGCCTGCGGGGTGGCCGGTGCCCGCGGCCGAATCCTGGGCGCCGCGCGGTGCGGGGCCGTACTCCGAGGATGCGGTGCTGGGCACCCGCGGGGAGCCACCCGGCCGCCTGGTCGGATCGACCGTCGCGGAATCGAATATCGGTGTCGCACCGGAGGATTGCGCGCGATCGCCCGCGGCGGAACCCGCTGCGTCGTTCGCGGTCTGCTCTGCAGCGAGCGCTGGCGCCGAATCATCCTGATCCGTACGGCTTACCGCACCCGCTTCATCCGTCGCCGCCCCAGCTGCCGAGCCGGAACCACGTGCCACACCAGCGTCCGCGGGTATACCGGAGGCCGCCGCCGACTGCGCGTCGAATTCCCCTGGTGGCGGCGGCAACTCAGGCCGCTGCCCGCTCCGCGCACCTTGCTCATCAGCGGTCTGATCCTCCGACGGCGGCTGTGGCGCAAGCCAAGGCGGCGGACCATCGTCACCTTGTGAGTCCGCCGGACCCGCCTCGTCCAACTGCTGCGCCGAGCCATCGCCCCCGTGCGAGCCGGGCCGCCGCGACTCATCGAGTGCCGGGCCCGAGCTGTCCGTACGCGAGCCCGGCCGTGACTCGTCGAGTCGCGAAGGCGGACTGTCGACTCCGCGCGGGTCGTGCGGCCGCGGTTCATCGTGTCGGGTGGGCGGTCCGTCGACGCCCTGAGAGCCTTGTGGGTGCGGTTCTTCGAGTCGCGAAGGCGGGCCGTCGATTCCGTGCGCGTGCGGTTCGTCGAGCCGTGCGGACGGTGCGTCGGTGCCGCCCGAGGTCGATGCGGGCGGTGCGCCGACCTGTGGGGGCGGCGTGAGTTGGCCATTTTCCGAGCGGTTTCCGGGCACCGAAGTCGGCCCGGGATGAGCTGGTGCCGAGGCTGCGGGGGTATGCGGGCCCGTGCCGACCGCCGGTTGGCTCTGCTCGGTGCGGGGCGTATCGAGCCATGCAGGTGGGGCGTCGAAGTCGCCGGTCCCCGGCCGCTCGCTCGTCGGCGGCTGCGGCGGTGCGGCAGGCGAATACGGTTGTGCGGCAGCCTGGTTCGGTGGGGGCGATAGATCGGGGCGCGACGACTGGTAGCGCACCGTTTCCTCGACGGACGCGGGCGGCTCTGTGGCAATCGGTTGGCCCGCACCCGGCTGCTGGTAATCGGCAGCGGGCTGCTGAGGGCCGGAAGGGTGCACCAGCGGTTGTGACGGTGGCGTCGGCGGTCTGCTGCCGAGCGGGTCGAAACCGGCGGAGAGCTGGCCGGGGTTGCGGGTCGGCAGCGGATTGCTGCCTTGCCAACCGTCTTCCGAGCGCGGCGAACCCTGACCTGGCCCATCCAGGCCCGCATGTGGACCGGAGTCGTGTTGTGGTGGACCCTGTCGGTGCGGGTCCCCTGGCTCGGGGCCGCGCTGGGGGTCGGGTCCACGAAAGGCGTTCGGCCCCTGGAAACCACTCGGTCCGCTGTGCAGTTCGAAACCGGGACCGGACAATTGGCGCCCCGCCGAACCCGGGCGCTGGCCCTGCTCCTCGGGCTGCTCGTCCTTACCTTTGCGTCGGCCGAATCGGCGCTTGTCCCGGCGCGCGGCTTCGGGTCGCTCGGACTCCGGCGCGCGCCTGGAACGCCCACGCCGCGAAGGCGCTTCATCGATGAGGTCGTCGTGTGGCAGGTTCTCTACGGGTGCTTCGTAGCCGCCGGTGACATCGCTCTCGGAAAGCCACGGGGGCAGCATGGGGAGGCCGTCGTTATTACGGCTCACGACTCCGCCTCGCTGGCGCTCGGCTGCGCCGTGCCCGAGGGCGGCGCTGTGCTGATGGTTCGCTCGCTGCGCTCCCTCACGCGTCCCCCTTGATCTGCTCGACCTTATTCCTGGGCTGTGGTCAGTTTACGCGACGACTCTGTCTCATCACGGGTGGGGAGTGGGCCGAATGGCCGGGTTTTCGAACGCCCCTATCGCGGGATCTGTTGGACCCATGCGCCTCTCGATAGGCAAGCCGGGATATGCCGTGTCGTACAACCGCGCTCACTCCGCATGGCCATGCTCCGGCTCGGCTTCACGACGCAGTGCCGTGCTCTCGCTCGGCCGCGGTGGATGGCGACGAACCGCGATGTCGATGCCGTGGCCCATGCGGATCAGGGGACTGTGCCAGATAAGGAGGAGGGGGACCGTGCCGGATAAGCCGGATAAGAAGGAGGGGACCGTGCCGGATAAGACGGCCCTGCTGGAAAGCCGGTGGGCATTCGACGACGATCAGAGCATCACCGATTTCCGGTCTCGTCACCGACGGCGGCCGCTGCGCGACGATCGCGACTCCGATCGCGGCTCCGGCCACCACGACTACGCTGGCAACTGCGGGTCCGCGTACTGCCGCACGCGCGCCAAAAGCGGAACAATAGCTGCTCCCGCCACCCGTGACCAGGGCGAATTGGCCTGCCCGCAATTAAACCGGTAAGCTTGGTCGGCGGTGCACCTACGCGCCGACTGTTTGCATGCCGCCGCTCGGGACGACCGATAGGTACATGGAAGCAGATACAAGGCAATCAAACCAGGTTTGAGCGTAAACCGGGATCGCGGAGGACATGGCGAAGAAAGACGGGGCCATCGAGGTCGAGGGTCGAGTTGTCGAGCCGCTGCCCAATGCGATGTTCCGGATCGAGCTCGAGAACGGACACAAGGTTCTCGCGCACATCAGCGGAAAGATGCGGCAGCACTACATTCGCATCCTTCCCGAGGACCGTGTGGTCGTCGAGCTTTCGCCCTACGACCTGTCGCGCGGGCGCATCGTTTACCGCTACAAGTGATCGCGTCGGCAAGGCGTGACCATCGAGCCGCAAGGCTCACCACAGAGACTTCCCCAGTCGTCGGCTGGGGAAAAACTGTGTTCACACCCGTGTGAACCGAACAAGATTGGACGGACGTGAAGGTTCAGCCGAGCGTCAAGAAGATCTGCGAGAAGTGCAAGGTGATCCGCCGTCACGGTCGGGTCATGGTGATCTGCGAGAACCTGCGCCACAAGCAGCGTCAGGGCTGATTTTCGCAGCACCAGCCGGGCACCGATCCACGATCGGCTTGGCCAAACAGAACTGAATGGGGGCGAGCTGCAAGCACTCGCCCCGTGAAGAACTCCCAGCTCCAGCCGCACACTGCGGATATTCGGACCGCGCGGTTCCTCGGAATCGCAAGGTCCGAGGTGTGCGAGCCAACCACCGGTACGGAGGCCGGTGCCCCACCAGACGAGGGGACGGACAGGGAGCAGACCTCCGCAACGATTAAGGAACCTGCCACATGGCACGTCTCATGGGCGTTGATCTTCCGCGCGAAAAGCGCATGGAGATCGCGCTGACCTACATCTACGGCATCGGCCGTACCCGCTCCAAGGAGATCCTCGAGGCGACGGGCGTCAGCCCGGATCTGCGCTCGAAGGACCTCAGCGACGAGCAGGTCACGCAGCTGCGTGACTACATCGAGGGTTCGGCCCTCAAGGTCGAGGGTGACCTGCGCCGCGAGGTACAGGCCGACATTCGGCGCAAGATCGAGATCGGCTGCTACCAGGGTCTGCGCCACCGTCGTGGCCTGCCCGTGCGTGGCCAGCGCACCAAGACCAACGCGCGCACCCGCAAGGGCCCGAAGCGCACCGTCGCAGGCAAGAAGAAGTAGGGGATAAAGGATGCCTCCGAAGAGTCGGGCCTCCGGCCCCAAGAAGACCCAGAAGTCGCGTCGCCGGGAAAAGAAGAACGTCCCGCACGGCCACGCGCACATCAAGAGCACGTTCAACAACACGATCGTGTCGATCACCGACCCGTCCGGCAACGTCATCTCGTGGGCGTCCTCGGGCCACGTCGGCTTCAAGGGTTCGCGCAAGTCGACCCCGTTCGCCGCGCAGCTCGCCGCCGAGAACGCTGCCCGCAAGGCGCAGGAGAACGGCGTCAAGAAGGTCGACGTGTTCGTCAAGGGCCCGGGTTCGGGCCGCGAGACCGCGATCCGTTCGCTGCAGGCCGCAGGCCTGGAAGTCGGCACGATCTCCGATGTCACCCCGCAGCCGCACAACGGCTGCCGTCCGCCCAAGCGGCGTCGCGTCTAGCGGGAAAGGAATAACGAAAAATGGCTCGTTACACAGGCCCCATCACCCGCAAGTCGCGTCGTCTGCGGGTCGACCTCGTCGGAGGCGACCAGGCGTTCGAGCGTCGTCCGTACCCGCCCGGCCAGCACGGCCGCGCGCGGATCAAGGAGAGCGAGTACCTGCTCCAGCTGCAGGAGAAGCAGAAGGCGCGCTTCTCCTACGGTGTCATGGAGAAGCAGTTCCGCCGGTACTACGAAGAGGCCAACCGCCTCAAGGGCAAGACCGGTGACAACCTGCTCCGTCTGCTCGAGACCCGTCTCGACAATGTCGTGTACCGCGCCGGTCTGGCGCGCACCCGTCGGCAGGCTCGCCAGCTGGTTTCCCACGGTCACTTCCTGGTGAACAACCGGGCCGTGAACGTCCCCAGCTTCCAGGTGACCCAGTACGACATCATCGATGTCAAGGAGAAGTCGCTCGGCACGCTGCCGTTCCAGGTCGCGCGCGAGACCGTCGGCGACCGCCCGGTTCCGGGCTGGCTGCAGGTGATCCCGGGCCGGCTGCGGATCCTGGTGCACCAGCTCCCCGAGCGCGCCCAGATCGATGTGCCGCTGCAGGAACAGCTGATCGTCGAGTACTACTCGAAGTAAACAGCTTTCTGCTGGTGCGTGGTCGCTAGTGACTGCTTGCAGGTCGCTCGAAAGGGCCAGCTCGACGAGCGGTCACGCACAACCCCCAAGACGTGGGCATCAAATAGTGGGTGCCCGTACAGGAGGATGATCCTAATGCTGATTTCACAGCGTCCGACGCTGACCGAAGAGGTCGTCGCCGAGAACCGCTCGAAGTTCACCATCGAACCGCTCGAGCCGGGCTTCGGTTACACCCTCGGCAACTCGCTGCGGCGTACCCTGCTGTCCTCGATTCCGGGGGCCGCGGTCACCAGCATCCGCATCGACGGCGTCCTGCACGAGTTCACCACCGTTCCCGGTGTGAAGGAGGATGTCACCGACATCATCCTGAACCTCAAGGGTCTGGTCGTGTCCTCGGAGGAGGACGAGCCGGTCACGATGTACGTGCGCAAGCAGGGCCCGGGTACCGTCACCGCCGGTGACATCGTGCCGCCTGCCGGTGTTGTCGTGCACAACCCGGATATGCACATCGCCACCCTGAACGACAAGGGCAAACTGGAGATCGAGCTCGTCGTCGAGCGCGGTCGCGGTTACGTCCCGGCGGTGCAGAACAAGGCGTCCGGCGCGGAAATCGGCCGGATCCCGGTGGATTCGATCTACTCGCCGGTGCTCAAGGTGACCTACAAGGTGGAGGCCACCCGTGTCGAGCAGCGCACCGACTTCGACCGTCTGATCCTGGACGTGGAGACCAAGAACTCCATCACCGCCCGGGATGCGCTCGCTTCGGCGGGCAAGACCCTGGTCGAGCTGTTCGGCCTGGCCCGTGAGCTCAATGTCGAAGCCGAAGGTATCGAGATCGGCCCTTCGCCGGCCGAGGCGGATCACATCGCCTCGTTCGGTCTGCCGATCGAGGACCTGGACCTCACCGTCCGGTCCTACAACTGCCTCAAGCGCGAGGGTGTGCACACGGTCGGCGAGCTCGTCGCCCGTACCGAATCGGATCTGCTGGACATCCGCAACTTCGGCCAGAAGTCCATCGACGAGGTCAAGGTCAAGCTGCATGCGCTCGGCCTCTCGCTGAAGGACAGCCCGGCCTCGTTCGATCCTTCGTCCGTGGTGGGTTACGACGCGAGCACCGGAACGTGGAGCGACAGCGGCACGTTCAGTGACACCGATGGCGGCGAGCAGGACTACGCCGAGACCGAACAGCTCTAGGCCGCTGGGGTAGGCACCCCGGCCCGGCCTCACACAAGGAGAACAAACAATGCCCAAGCCCAAGAAGGGTGCCCGCTTCGGCGGGTCGGCGTCGCACCAGAAGGCGATCTTCGCCAATCTGGCCACGGCGCTCTTCGAGCACGGTCGTATCACGACCACCGAGGCCAAGGCCAAGGCGCTGCGCCCCTACGCCGAGAAGCTGGTCACCAAGGCGAAGGCCGGCACCCTGGCCGACCGTCGCGAGGTGCTCAAGGTCATCCGCAACAAGGATGTCGTCCACGAGCTCTTCGCCTCGATCGGTCCGTCGTTCGAGGGCCGCGAGGGTGGCTACACCCGCATCACCAAGACGCTGCCCCGCAAGGGTGACAACGCGCCGATGGCGGTCATCGAGCTGGTCCGGGAGAAGACCGTGACCAACGAGGCCGACCGCGCTCGTCGCGTTGCCGCGTCCAAGAAGGCCGAGGCGCCCGTCGCCGAGACCGTGGTCGAGGAGCAGGCCGATGAGGCCGTCGCCGAGACCACCGAGGCTGCCGAGGCCGAGGCCCCGGCTGCCGACGAGGCCGCTGAGGACAAGAAGGACGCCTGACGCTCGCGTTGGAGTTCTCGAACGAGCCCGCCGCCCCCTGTGGGTCGGCGGGCTCGTTCGTATCCGAGACCACCACGCTGGCATCGGGTTCGCCTGGCGGGTGGGTCCCCCGGAGCACTGCCGCAGTTCGTATCGACTAGGAGATCGCCTGTGACCGAGGAGGATTCGGTGGATTCGATGGCGTCGGGTACGCCCGCACCGGTGGATTCGCCCGGAGTCGTGCAGGCACCCCGAGTCATGGAGGTGTCTAGGGTCGTGCAGGTCCGTGAAGTCGTGGAGGCATCCAGGGTCGTGCAGGCCCCCGGAGTTGTACAGGCTCGCGAGGTTGTGGAGGCCCCGGGAGGCGTGGAGGTCGCCGGAGTCGTCGAGGCACCTAAGGACGCGGAGGCACCGGGGGTCGTGCAGGCCCCCGCAGTCGTGGAGGTGTCTAGGGTCGTGCAGGTCCGCGAGGTTGTGCAGGCCCCCGGAGTTGTGCAGGCTCGCGAGGTTGTGGAGGGCCCGGGAGCTGTGGAGGTCGCCGGAGTCGTCGAGGCACCTAGGGACGTGGAGGCACTTGGAGTCGCGCAGGCCGCGGAAGTCGGTGCGCGGCCGGAGTCCGGTACCGACTTGGTTCGGGTGCGGCTCGATATCAGTTACGACGGTACGGATTTCATCGGCTGGGCGCGGCAACCGGGTCTGCGCACGGTGCAGGGTGTGCTCGAAGAGTCGCTGAGCAAGGTGTTCCGGGAGCCGATCCAATTGACCGTCGCGGGCCGCACCGATGCCGGTGTGCATGCCGAGGGGCAGGTCGCGCATTTCGATACCGGCACCGAGCCGGATGCGGCCAAGCTCATTCATCGCATGGCGCGGTTCCTCCCGAAAGACGTGCGAATCAAGGACATTCGCATCGTGCCGCCCGAATTCGACGCACGCTTCTCGGCGATCCGCCGCCACTACGCCTACCGGTTGACCACCGCGCCCTATGGGGCCGAGCCGCTGCAGGCCCGCAGCATCGTCGCCTGTCGTCGAGACGTCGATCTGGAAGCCATGCGCGAGGTATCGCGAAAGTTGTTGGGCCTACACAATTTTGCCGCATTCTGCCGCCGCCGCGATGGTGCGACTACCGTCCGCGAACTCCAGCGCTTCGACTGGGAGCGTGACGGTGATCTGCTCACCGCCTATGTCAGCGCCGATGCCTTCTGCTGGTCCATGGTGCGCAGCCTCGTCGGCGCGGTGCTGGCGGTAGGGGAGGGGCGGCGCACGCCCGACTGGGTCGCCGCGCTACTGAAGGAAACCGAGCGCTCCAGTTCGGTCACCGTGGCGCCCGCGCACGGTCTGAGTCTCATCGCCGTCGACTATCCGGACGCTGCCGACCTCGCCGCGCGCAATGCCGAAACCCGCGAAATGCGTATGGTCCCAACTGCTGACGACGGCTGCTGTGGCAGCTGAGGTCGGCGCATAACGTCTTGACTTCGCACAGAAGGTCCAACCTGTGTGCGGCGACAACGACCTATGTGCCGTCGTGAAAGCGGTGCTCCCGCACCGCGTTCGGCGGGCGCGGTGCGGCGCGGGAGCATGACCCTACCGAACTATCCGGACGAGCCTGCCTCGATCGTCCGCGGCTGGCTGGAACCGGAGATTTCGATACGGCGCGGCTTGGCCCGTTCGGCGATCGGAATCGTCACCGACAGCACGCCGTTGTTATAGGTTGCGCTGATCTTGTCGGCATCGACATTGTCGCCGAGGCTGAGCTGGCGCATATAGGTGCCGGCGAAGCGCTCGGACGCAATCCATTGGACGCCTTCGTCACTCGGCAGGCTGCGCTGCGCGCGGAGAGTGAGTGTGCCGTTGTCGACGCTCACATCCACCGAGCCGGGGTCCACACCGGGCAGATCGGCGTTGAGTACGTAATGATCGCCCGCCTTGAACAGATCCATCGGCATGAATCGTGGCGCGCGAGATGTCCCCATGGATTCGCCGAGCAGTTGGCGGGCAACGGTGTCGATGTCATGGAATGGATCGAACCGGAGCACAGCGATCACCTCCATTTCACTAGCGGCAACGCCTGCCACGGCGACAGGCGCCGGAAGCTGTGCACCATCCAAGTTAGCACTCTCGACATGAGACTGCTAATGGTTTGGCTCGAAACGTCGCGCCCCGTGTCGGATCGGAGTGTGGCCCCGACGGAATAGGGATGGCAGCGGCCTCGTTCATTCGGTGCATGGCTATCGGAGATCTCGGACAGTTCGGAGTATGGCGCTACTACGGGGGGTTCACCCCGCAGGACGCACAGGACTTGGAAGGACTCGGCTACGGCACGCTGTGGCTCGGTGGGTCCCCGCCCGCCGAATTGCCCGTGATCGAGTCGCTGCTGGAGGCAACCGAGTCGATCACCGTCGCCACCAGCATCGTGAATATCTGGACGGCACCCGCGAAGCAGGTCGCCGAGTCGTTCCACCGGATCGAAGCGCGCTTTCCGGGCCGGTTCCTGCTCGGCTTGGGAGCGGGCCATCCCGAACACCAGGGCGAATACCGCAAGCCCTACGACGCGCTTGTCGAATACTTCGACGAATTGGATGCCGCGGGTGTACCCAAGGAGCGTCGCGCACTCGCCGCGCTGGGCCCGCGCGTGCTGAGGCTGGCGGCGGAACGGTCTGCGGGCGCGCTGCCCTACAACGTCACCCCCGAACACACCGCCCGCGCCCGCGCGCTGCTCGGCGAGGGTGTGCTGCTGGCCACCGAACACAAGGTGGTCCTCGACGACGACCCGGTCCGGGCCCGCACCACCGCCCGCCCGCGCGTCGAGTTCTACCTCGACCTGCAGAACTACGTCAGCAATCTCCGCCGCCTCGGCTTCACCGATGAGGACCTCGCCAAACCCGGTAGCGACCGCCTCATCGACGCCCTGGTAGCCCACGGCGACGCGGATTCCGTCGTCGATCGCCTCTCGGCGCATCGGGCCGCAGGTGCCGATCATGTGGTGATCCAGGTCCTCGCCGACGAAGCAGCCACCCTGCGCACCCTCGCACCGCTGCTCGCGAAATAGACCTGTGCCGGCGGTCGGCCCGAGATGCCGGGCCGATCGCCTGAGGGACTGCTGAAGCGGGTCGAACAGCTCGAACCGAGCAGGTGACGCCCTTCCTCGGCTCAGCGCGGGATGCCCATCGGTTCCCCCCGATTCGTTCGGGAGGTTCCAGTGGACAACCGACGGCAATCGTCCTAAGACAGCGTTAGAAAGGGCGTCCTCCGCTTCCATCGGCGCTGTGACTACGCACACACTGGTCTCCGACCGACGCAGGGCCGCGTCGAAGAAGGAGATCTTGTGACTACGACACAGCCTGTCGGCGAGCGCCGGGTGGTCGCGAATGTATTGCGTGGTTCCATCGGAAATCTCGTCGAGTGGTACGACTGGTATGTCTACGCCGCGTTCAGCGTGTACTTCGCGAAGTCGTTCTTTCCGAAGGGCGATTCGACCGCGCAATTGCTTTCCACCGCAGCGGTTTTCGCGGTCGGGTTCCTCATGCGGCCGCTCGGTGGGTGGGCGCTCGGTCGCTACGCCGACAAGTTCGGACGTCGTTCGGCGCTGACCCTGTCGGTGACGGTGATGGCGGCGGGTTCGCTGTTGATCGCGCTGACGCCCGGATACCAGACGATCGGAATCGCCGCGCCGATACTGCTTTTGCTGGCCCGCCTGTTGCAGGGTCTTTCGGTAGGTGGCGAATACGCAACCAGCGCAACGTATTTGTCCGAGGTGGCCTCGACAGGTAAGCGCGGATTCTATTCGAGCTTCCAGTACGTCACCCTGGTCGCCGGTCAGTTGGTGGCGCTCGGCGTGCAGATCATTCTGCAGCAGTTCCTGAACAACGCGCAGATGAACAACTGGGGCTGGCGCATTCCGTTCGTGATCGGTGCTGCGGCGGCACTGATCGTGATGTGGCTGCGACGCAGCATGGACGAGTCGGAGCACTTCGAGGCCGAGGTCGAGGCCGAACGTGCTCCGGCGGCGAGCAGCTCCGGTGCGAACCAGCCCGCGCGCGGTTCGCTGCGGATGCTGCTGCAGTACCCGCGGGAATGCCTGCTGGTGATCGGGCTGACGCTCGGCGGCACCGTCGCGTTCTACACCTACACGACGTACATGCAGAAATTCATGATCAATACCTCCGGCATCTCCAAGTCGACGGTCTCGTGGATCAACTTCATCGCGCTGCTGGTCTTCGTAATGCTGCAGCCACTGGCCGGCGCACTGTCCGACCGGGTCGGACGACGCAAGCTGCTGATCTTCTTCGGTGTCGCGGGCACCCTGCTCACCGTGCCGATCATGACCGTGCTCGCGCACACCAAGAATCCGATCGCCGCGTGGGCGCTGATGATGGGTGCGCTGGTCATCATCACCGGCTATACCTCGATCAACGCCATCGTGAAGGCCGAGCTGTTCCCGACCAAGATCCGCGCGCTCGGCGTCGGCCTGCCGTACGCGCTGACCGTCGCGATCTTCGGCGGTACAGCCGAAACCATCGCGCTGTCGCTGAAGCAGGCGAACCACGAATCGCTGTACTTCTGGTACGTCGCCGGGTGCATCGGAATCTCGCTGCTGACCTACTGGTTCATGCGGGAGACCTCGAGCGGATCCGCCATCGACGCCGATGCCGCTGCCACGGACGATATCTCGCTCACCAAGCGGGGTACGTCGGCCAACAAGCCGGATCGTGACTTCGCGCCGGCTCGACCCTGACCGCCCGACCGCACACGCCGTTCCATCGCTGTGGGAGGATCGGCGTGTGCGGCTGGCGGTGGTCGAAGACGATGACGGCGTAGGCGACGCGCTGGTAGAGGCGCTCAACGCCCGCGGTTATCAAGCCGAGCGCAAGCGCCGCGGCGCCGATCTGCTCATCGCGCACCGCGGTTACGACGCGGTCATCCTGGATCTCGGACTGCCCGACGGTGACGGTCTGCAGGTGCTGCGCCAGCTGCGCGAGGTGAGTACCGTGCCGGTGCTGATCTTGACCGCGCGCAGCGACGAACGCTCGATCGTGCGCGGACTGCGCGGCGGTGCCGACGACTATCTGGTGAAGCCGCCGCGGATCGCGGAATTGATGGCCCGGCTGGAGAACGTGGTCCGGCGCGCCGCTGCCGGATCGCAGCCGGAGCGTGCCGACGTGGTCACCGGCGATGTGCGGGTCGATCTGGCGGCACGGGTGGTCGAGGTGGCCGGGCGGCCGATCGCATTGACCCAGAAGGAATTCGAATTGGTCGAGGCATTGGTGGAGCGGCCCGGTGCCGCGGTCAGCCGCCAACAGCTGATGGATCGGATCTGGGGTGACGCGTTCGTCGCGGTATCCCGCTCACTGGATGTGCACATGACCGGACTCCGCGCGAAATTGGACCGACCTGGGCTGATAACGACGATTCGCGGCTACGGTTACCGCTGGGGCCAGTGATCGTGCCGGCCCGGCGGACCTAACAGGAGCGGAGCCCGGCATGCGCAGACGACTACTCGTCGCGCTGACGGTATTCGCGGCGATCGCTGTCTTCGCCTTCGCGGTACCGCTCTCGCTGACCTTCGCGACCAGCCGCACCCAGGAGTTCGTCGCCGATCGGTCCGGCGATGCCGACCGGTTCGCCAGCCTCGCCGATGCCGCGGTGGCCGAGGGGGACAGCCGGGCACTGGCCGACGAGGCCGGGCGCTACCACGATCTCTACGGGGAAAACGTGCTCGTGGTCGATGGCCGCGGCGCGCGGACGGTGAATGCGGGCGTGGACGCGGCCGCCGCGCCCGTCGAGGCCGCGGTTGCCGCCGCCCGCCGCAATCAGCGGCCGCAGCCGGTGTATCGGCTCACCCCGTGGAGTGGGGCGACGGTGCTGATCGCCCGGCCGGTCGGCACCGGAGTGCAGGTCAACGGCGCGGTGGTGATCGAGGCATCCACCGCACGCGCCCGGCGCGATATCGCCCGCGCGTGGGCGGTGATCGCGGTCGGAGCGGTGCTGGCAATGGTGGTGTTCACCATGCTGGCGCTGAGCCTGGCGCGCTGGGTGCTGCGCCCGCTGGCGGCGCTGTCGCAGGCGGTCGCCGAATTGACCGCGACATTGCCGAAGCCGCGCGCCGAGGCCGCCGCGCACGTCTCGATCGCCCGCCACCACGGTGGGCCGCCGGAAATGCGGGCGGTCGCGGAGTCATTCGATGCCATGGCATTGGCGGTGGCCGATTCGGCGGATGCGCAACGTCAGCTCGTTGCGGATACCGCTCATGCCATGCGAAACCCGCTCGCCGCCTTGACGATTCGTCTCGACTCTTTGGAAGCCGCCATTCCGGAAAGTGCGGTGGCGACCTTCCGTAGCGCGGGTGCGGAGGTCGAACGGTTGACCGCGCTGCTCGATGGCCTGCTCAGCTTGGCGGTTGCCGAGACCCCTGCCGCCTTCGAGGCCGCGCGCACTCCACACAATACTGAAATCCATTGTGACGCAGTGCAAGTCGCTGCAGACCGGATCGATGCCTGGTACTCCGCCTACGAGAGCGCCGGGCAGGAATTGCGGGCGGAACCGCAGGTTGCCGAGGCCGAAGCCGCGGTCTCCGCCGACGTGCTCGCCCAGATTCTCGATGTGCCGCTGAGCAATTCGTGCAGCTATGCCGGGCCGGGCACGCAGACCGTCATCGTGGTCGACGCCGAGCCGGGCTGGGTGACGGTGACCGTCCGTGACAATGGCCCCGGCGTCGAACCGGCCGAGATCGACAAGCTGACCACCCGGTTCTTCCGCGGCTCCGGTGCGTCGTCCGGCGGCTCGGGCCTCGGGCTCCCGATTGCGACGGCACTGGCCCAAGCACGCGGCGGCACCTTGTCCGTGCTCCCCGTGCAGCCGCACGGTCTCGCGATCCAGATCCGGCTGCCGCAGGTGGTGTCGTCGTGATGCGGCGGCGAAAGTTCCTGGCGCTCACCGTCTTCGGTATCGCTTCCGGTGCTGTCGGGTGTGGCTCGGACCCGGAGTTGGTGCGGCTGGCCTCGGGTGAGGTCGGCGGCTTCTATCACGCATTCGCGGAACTGCTCGCGGCGGTTGCCCAGGAGGCGGGCACGGTGCGGATCGAACCGGTGACGACAACCGGCTCGCAGGAAAACCTGGGGATGTTGGCGAACGGGCAGGTGGATGCCGCACTGGCGCTGGCGGATTCGGTGCAGAGTGAGCGGGCCCCGTTGGTGGCGCTCGGTCGGGTGTACGAGAACTATCTGCAGTTGGCCGTGCGGTCGGAGGGGCCGATTCAGCAGGTCACCGATTTGCGGGGGACCCGGGTCAACCTGGGGGCCGCGGGGTCCGGCGCGGCGGTGACCGGGGAGCGACTGCTGTGGGCGGCGGGCGTGAATCCCGTTTCGGATGTGGATATTTCGCATCGACCGCTGCGAGATGCGGTGGCGGGTGTGGAATCCGGTGAGCTGGACGCGCTGCTATGGGCCGGCGGCGTACCCACCGACGCACTTGATGTGCCGGAGCGGTTACGGTTGGTGGAACTCGGTGAGTTGGCCGCGCCGATGCGGGAACGCTTCGGACACCTCTACGATTTGGTCGAAATTCCCGCCGACGCCTATGACAGCGGTCGTTCGGTCCGCACGGTCGGCGTCGCGAATCTGCTGCTCGCCGCTCCGGCCATGTCCGATGCCGCGGCCGGGGCGATTGTCGATCTGCTGGTTTCCCGCGCGGACCGATTGGTGCCTGCCGAGGCGGCCGGGACCCAGTTTCTGGATACCCGCTCGCTCATCGGAACCGATTCCGTTCCTTTGCATCCCGGTGCGGCGGCGGTGTACCGACGGCGACACGGTTGAGCTTCAGGAACGTACCAGGCGAGCGATGGCGTCGGTGGCCTCTTTGATCTTGGCGTCGGCCTCGGGGCCACCGGCGACCGCGGCGTCGACCACGCAGTGGCTGATGTGGTCCTCCAGCAGGCCCATCGCAACGGCCTGCAGTGCCTTCGTCATCGCGGAGACCTGGGTGAGGATATCGATGCAGTACTTTTCTTCCTCGACCATGCGCTGCAGGCCGCGGGCCTGGCCCTCGATCCGGCGCAGACGCTTGAGGTAGTCGTCCTTGGCGGTGATGTAGCCGTGGCCGGAATGGTCGTGGGTGGTACCCGCCGAGTCACTACCTGGCGCGGTGTCATTGTGCGACGGGGTGGGTGTCACCGACTGTCTCCTCGCTGCTCGCCGGGGGCCCGGCCTCGTTTAATACCCCCCTAGGGTACAGTGCTGGGAGGGAGTTGTCAGGTTGCCGCGCTCTGCGCCGCGGCCTCCACGGGTCTGTGGGTCCGGTGTTCGGCGCCGCTGCGGGCCAGCGCGATGCCGCCGACCACCAGCACGCCGCCGATCATCTGCACCGGCGCGACCGATTCGTCGAGCAACAGCCACGACAACACCACCGCGAACAGCACCTCGCTCAGCAGAATCAGCGACATCAGCGTGGAGCCGATGCGCGCCGCACCCGCCACCCCGCAGACATACGCCACCACCGTGCTGATGGTGACCAGCAGTGTCAGCGACAGCCAGACCGGCAGGTGGTGCTCGGCGAGGGCGGTGTCGGCATCGCCGAACAGCACCGGTAGCAGGCCGGTCAGACCCAGCGCCCAGGCGGTCCCGGCCGCCACGGACAGACCGGAGCCGAGCAGGACGACCGGGCTGAGCGAATCCGAGGTGCGCTCCGACAGGAGGAAGAACACCGCATTGCACAGCATCGATACCGCGGCCCAGCCGAGCCCGATCAGACTGATCCCGTCCGCGCCGAAGATATCGATGACCAGCGCCGCGCCGGCGAGCGCGATTGCCGCACCCAGGAGGGTCGCCCCGGATGGTCGCCGTGCGCGCACCGCCCAGTTCCAGGCGATCACCGCGATCGGGGCCAGGAATTGGATCATCAGGGTCACGCCGACCTGCAGATAGGGCAGGGAAAGGAAGAAGCTGGCCTGCACCCCGGCGACCGCGATCACGCCGAACCCGCCGACGGTGCGCAGGTGCCGCAGGCTGCCGCGCAATCCGCTCGGATCGCTGAGCGCCGCGAGCGTCAGCATGATCGCGGCGGCACCGCTCAGCCGGATCGCCAGTACCGCACCCGGTGACCAGCCCACCGCCAGCACCGACTTCGCCAGCGGACCCGAGCTGGCGAAGGCAAGTCCGCTGCCCACCGTCAACCACACCCCGGCGCGCGTACGCGACGAACTCACCGACACCTCCATCACCCGACCAACTCAGGTCATGATGAACGAAGGTCCAGTTGGCCGGATGTGGACCCGTCTGGTCGGGAATCGGGGACAAGCGAGAGAATCGGTGCATGAGTTTGGATGTTCGGCCCGCGCTCGCCGTGATCGGCGGTAGTGGCTTCTACGATTTCTTCGATAACGAGGCGACCACCGTCGAGGTCGAGACGCCCTACGGCAAGCCGAGCGCGCCGATCGCGGTCGGCGAGGTGGAGGGTCGCCCGGTGGCCTTCCTGCCCCGGCACGGCAAACAGCACGAATTCGCGCCGCATACGCTGCCCTACCAGGCCAATATGTGGGCGTTGCGTTCGATCGGGGTGCGGCGGATCTTCGCGCCGTGCGCGGTCGGCAGCCTGCGCGCGGACTGGGGGCCGGGCACCGTCGCGGTGCCGGATCAACTGGTCGACCGGACCTCGGGTCGTCCGCAGACCTACTTCGACGGCGGTGGCGTGCACGTCTCCTTCGCCGACCCGTACTGCGACGAACTGCGCTCCGCAGCAACGAAATCCGCGACCGATGCGCTGCCGATGAAATCCTCGGGCACCATGGTCGTGGTACAGGGCCCGCGCTTCTCCACCCGGGCCGAGAGCCACTGGTTCGCCGCGCAGGGCTGGGAGCTGGTGAATATGACCGGGCATCCCGAGGCAGTGCTCGCCCGTGAACTCGAAATGTGCTACGCAGCAGTGGCTTTGGTGACCGACCTGGATGCGGGGCTGGAGGAGGGCGAGGGTGTGCACGCGGTCGACGTCTTCGCCGAATTCAAGAAGAACCTCGGGCCGTTCAAGGAGCTGATCCGGCGCTCGGTTTCGGCGGTCACCGGAACCGATACCTGCGAACGTTGCCGTGTCCATGCGGGAGTGTCGCTGCCGTTCGAACTACCGTGAGTTCGGGCAGCTGGTCAGGTTGGGTTCGGAACCGAACGTAGGGTGCGGATGCGATGAGAGTGCTGGTCACCGGGGCAGCCGGGTTCATCGGAGCGCGGTTGCGGCAGGCATTGGCCGCGGCCGGGCACGAGGTGGTCGGGGTCGATCTACTCGGGCCGGATGTGGAAGTGCCGGATGGGGTTTCGCGGGTGGACGTGCGCGATGCCGATGTGCTCGAGCCGTTGCTGCGCGGTATCGATACGGTTTGTCATCTCGCCGCCGTCACCTCCGGGCCTGAATCGGCGGTGTTCGCCGCGCATAACGATCTCGGGACGGCGGTGCTGCTCGATGCGATGGGCCGGGCGAAGGTGCGTCATCTGGTGCTCGCGTCATCCATCGTGGTGTACGGCGAGGGGCGCTATCGCGGGATGAACAGCGGGCCGTTCTATCCCGGACTGCGGCGGCGGGCTGATCTGGATCGCGGCATGTTCGACCACTTGGCGCCACGCACCGGGGAGTTGCTCACCTGGGAGCCGGTCACCGAGGACGCGCCGCTGCGTCCGCGTGGCTTCTACGGGGCCAGCAAGTTGGCACAGGAAAACTACGCGCTCGCTTGGGGTTTGACCACCGGCGCGGCCGTCACGGCATTGCGCTACCACAACGGATACGGTGCAGGCACGCGCTCCGGCTTCATCGGAGACTTCCTCGCCGCACTCGATCAGGGCCGCCCGCCACTGGTCGACGAGGACGGCGGGCAGGTCAGGGATGTGGTGCACGTCGACGATATCGTGGCCGCCACCGTGGCCGCCGTCGACCGCCGCCCACCCGGCTTCGTTCCCCTGAACATCGCCTCCGGCCACCCCATCACCATGTGGGAAGTCGCCTCGATCATGGCCAAAGCCCGCGGGGGCCCCGCCCCCGTGGTAACCGGGCGCTACCTCCTCGCCGACGCCCGCCACCTCGCCGCCGACCCCGAACGAGCCAGGCGCACACTGGGTTTCACCGCACGAATCCCACCCACCCACGGCCTAGCCGAACTCGCCGCCCCCGCGATCGAGACCACCACACCTCAACGGGAACCCGCTCCACTACATGTGCGAGCCGCGCCGCCGCCGACCGCACCCCAGCATCAGGTGCACTCGGCCCCACGGCCTGCCGCGCCGATCGTGCGGCCTGAACCCCGCTCCGAAACTCCGTTGCCGAACGCAAATGTGTCCGCGCCACGGCCGGAGCCGGAGCGTGCCGGGCCGAATACGAAGACGCCTGCACCCCCACCCGAGTCGGCGAAACCGGAGGCCGGCGCGGGCTCGCCGATCTGAAGGCGGTTGTGCCCAGCCAGAGCGTTGCAAGCGCACGATCTCTTGGCGGAGGTGGTCTCGGGGTGTGTTCGGCGACCGGCTCGATGCCCTCGACGATGGTCCGCGCCCGCTGGGTGCCGATCGCGGTCGCGGTGATCGCACCGGCAAGTCGGAGGTTGGGTCGATCAGGTCTGGGTTCAGCGAGTGATCAGGTGAGGTCGGGGTTCTCGACGATTTCGAGTTGGACCAGGACGAATTCAGGGGAGGCGGGGTTCGGGGTGGCGCCGGGGAGGGCGGAGATTTCCAGGTCGGCGATGATCCAATCGTTGTTTTCGCTGGCCAGGCGGACGGCGCGGAGTCGGTGGTGTGCTGCGCCGGAGCGCATTGCGTCGCGGGCTTCGATGATTCGGGCGCGGTCCGCCGGATGCGGGACGGTGCGTTCGTCGGTGCCGGCCCAGCGCATTGCCGGAACGGGTTCGGTGACCCAGCGGATCAAGCGGATCTGGGCGGTGTCCACGATCGCGAGGTAGAAGTTGGGTTGGGCGCGGCGCAGCATATCGAGGGCGGTCGCCTCGAAGGATTTGCGTTGCGGTGCAACGCTATCGGTGACGTCTACCGCCAGGCCGCGCCAGCGGTGCCGGTCGACGGACGTGTCCGCGTTGCGGGTGGCCACCAGTATGGAGCGCGGGCCCGCCTTCGAGCGCACGGTTGCCGTCCCGAGCCACCGGGAATCGGGCTCGGATCTCGTCAGGTTCGCGACGAAATCCAGTGCGCCGTCGAATCGTTCGACCATCTCGAAGATTTCGGCGCCGACCCAGCGGGTGCGGTGGGGCGCGAAATCCGGCCCGAGGCCCTGCATCAGCGCATCCATGCGGCGGGTGCGCGCATCCACCAGAAACGGCGCAACCCTGGGCGCGGGCGGGGGATCTCCGGGGCCGACCCAGAGATGGATGGCGTGCACCTGCTCATCCGGACCCGATATGGGCACGGCCCGCAGATGCCGCTGCGACCACACCTGCCGCGAAGTCGGCAGCACCTGATCCACGACCGATCCACTCGCATACGCGGCAGCGAC
>NZ_BAGN01000044.1 GCF_000308835.1 Nocardia vinacea NBRC 16497
ACCGATGCCGCCGGAACCCCCGGTGCCACCGACCACGCCGACGACACCGGTACCTCCGACGACACCAGTACCTCCGACGACACCAGTACCTCCGACGACACCAGTACCTCCGACGACAGCGGTACCTCCGGCACCACCGCTGACGCCGGCGCCCCCGTTCCCCCCGACCACGCCGGAACCCCCGCAACCCCCAACGTTCCCACCCCACGACCCGACGACACCCCCGCACGACCGGGTACACCCGCCGTCATCAGGCCACCCGTCGGAACCTCCGAACCGCCCGGGTACGCCCGTGCCTTCGGAGCCATACGACCAGCACCACTCCGGTGCCCCACTGTCTCCCGGCTGGCCCGACGCATCCCACCAACCGATCAATCCCGTTGCACCGCAACAAGACCCGACTACTCAAACAAGTCTACCGCCGATGACACCCCCGCCCATCGGCGCACCACCGTCACCCACTCGAAACCGCCAAGGTTCCAACGGCCATCGCAACCGCCCATCCCAGAACGGCAACAGCGCAACCCTTTTCGTCCAACCCTTCTCCGGCTTCGGAGTGCCCGCACACTTCGACCCGGAAACCGGTGCACTCCAAGCTGTCGGCGGCGGAATCGGCCCGCAACTCGGCGTATACGGCGATCTCGGTGACACACCGGTCGTCTTCTACCGCGACCCTTCCGGCCTCGCCCTACGCGTCGGCGACAACACCATCAACCTCGACACCCCCCTCGTCGCAATCGAATGGGAACCCGTAGAGAACCGCCGAACCCGCTTCGCCGTCACCGCCTCCGGCACCGTGGTCTGCCAGCTCCTGTACCGCTCGCTCCCACCCGAACTCGACCTGGGCCGCCTGATCCACGACGTCTGCGCCACCCCCACCCGCCGCACCCAAATCTTCACCCGCTGACCCATGGCGCACCGCATCCCACAACCGCGAAAGTTTCGGGAACTGCTCGCGCATCTGGGACCAGGTCCGGCGCAATCGCCGCTGTAGTGGCTGGTGGGTGCCAATGCTCGATCAGGTATCCGTGCAGGTCGGCCAGCTAATTCGCCTGGGGTACCGCACAATTGGGTACCGATGAAGGTATGCCGAAGGAAGTCATGAATACACGCAAGCTCCTGCTGGTGTCATTGGTGTTCGTGCCGCTGTTGACAGCTGGTTGCGCACACCAGAATTCGAAACCCATCTCCCAGGCCGTGCCGCATCCGCCCGCCGCGCACGAGGCCGCGCGGGTGCCGGTCGGTCCGGGCCCGTCGGGGACCTATACGGTACAGCCGCAACCGGCCGAGGGCAGCTGCCATTTCGGCAAGTCCGCCAGCGGGCAGCCGCTACCGGATCCGGGGTGCACCCCGGGCGCGACCAACCCCAAGGTCACCGCCGATACCTTGGGTAGCACCATTTGCGCCAGCGGCTACACCTCCTCGATCCGCCCGCCGGCCAACATCACCAACCGGGAAAAGGACGCCAACGCCAAGTCTTACGGCTACAGCGGCCCTCTGCACGATGCCGAATACGACCATCTGGTCTCGCTGGAACTCGGCGGCGACCCCAACGATCCGCGCAACCTGTGGGTGGAGCCGCCTTCCCCCGACCACAAGCCCGGTTCCGGACCCAACAACCCGAAGGACACCGTCGAGAACCAGCTGCATTCGCTGGTGTGCTCGGGCAAGGTGGCACTGACCGACGCCCAGGACGCCATCGTCGCCGATTGGACCACCGCGCTGTCCACCGTCGGCCACCCCGACGGGAAGTAATGGTGCACGGCCAATAGTGAGTGGGATGGAGCTCTTGCTTCAGGGACGGTTAAGCGGTGGGCTTTCGTGAATCGCGTATCTCGGCGCTGTGCCAGGATAGGAACGGTAATAGGCTCGGGCACTGTGCGTGCGTTCCCATGCGTGGTGCACAGATGAGGGAGATTGCGGCAACGTGACCACACCTGATGGCGAAGCACCCGGCGACAAGTCGAATAAAGAGCCGACCCCGAATCACGAGCAGCGCGCGGCGGTACCGGATGGCGACGCGGAGTTCATGGCCGAGTTCATGAAGGCCTTCGAGGCGGCCGACGCCAATCCCGCCGACGCCAACCTCGCTGACGCCAACCCCGCCGAGGACGAGCAAGAAGACGAAGACGCCCCCGACATCGGCTTCGCTCTCGACGAACCGGTAGACGTCGCCGAGCAAGCCAGACAGCTCATGCGCCGGATCGCCCGCGCACTCGCCGCCGGTGGGCCACCGGGCTGGCGGCGCCTGGAGGCCGTCTTCGCGATGACCACGAGCACCGAAATCGGGTTGGTGACCTTCGTCGATGACGAGCAGCGCGAGGCGCGGGTCCAGCCTGCCGATGAGGTGGTCGAACTGGTCCGCGAACAGCGGCATCTTTCGGCCCAATTGAGCGATGGCCCCTGGTGGCGGCTGTTGATCGAGTTGGCGAACACCGGCGAGATCGAGGTCGATTACGACTATGGTGACGAGCCCTTCCCGGACGATCACCTATTCCTTCCCGAGGTCTATCTCGCGGATTTGCAGGCGTATCCGCGCGATCGATTGCCGGTTTGGCTCGCGGCCTATGTCGGCCACGGTGACCGGCAATCGCGCCCGGCGGCCGCAGCGGCCGCGCAGGCCAGGGCGGACCGGGAGACCGGTGTGCGCCCGGTGCTATCCGAGCGGGACTTTCCGGCCTTCCCGGTGATGTCGGCCCGCTGGGCGATCATCGCGGCTGCTTTCGTGGCCGCCGGATCACAGTGGGGGCCAAGGGTTTTGCCCGCGCTCGGCTGGTTCGAAGGTTCGAAACGCAGCGGGTCGACCCTGTATGCCCTGCCGGGTGGTCGCGCGGTGCTGTCCGGTGGCGTGTGGAATTCGCCCGAACTCGATGCCGTCTACAACGGCGCGACGCCGATGCCCGCACTGTATGCCGGCGCCCCGGAGTGGGTTGCCAATCCGGTGCTGAATCCGCGTGCGGCCAGCGGGTTGTTGTCGTTCTGCTATTGGTGGGACGGCGGTCGGTGGTACCGCGGCGAGTCGCCGACCGCGGACCGGCTCAGCGAAGCGGTGCCCGGCATCTGGACCTCCGATACGGTGGCCGGCGTGGTCGCGGGGTTGGTCGCGGAGCAGCCGAGCGATGGGCAGCGCGCGGCGGTGGCGAATCTGGTGTCGGCGGCGGAAATCGGTGTGGTAACCCGGGATACGCTCGTCGAGGTCTTCGGCGACGACGGCACCTTCGATATCGACAGCGCCCTCTATCAGCTCACGCTGGCCGGTGTGACGATCACCTTGCCGGAGCCGATCTCGCGTGATGCCGCGATCGCCCAGGTCCGCCAGTTCATCCTGGATCAGAACGTGGACACGACCGGCTATCCGCTGGAAAATCTGCGCGCAGACCGGATCAGCGTCGGCTGGATGGTGTACGTGCCGACCGAACCCGGTGAGATCTCGATCGGGCGCGCGATCTTCTATGTCGCCGATGACGGTGTGCTGGAACAATCTTCGTCATCGGTGGCACCGTCGGTCTATGTCGCGGAGTTCGAGCAGCGCTTCCAGCAGCGGCACGGTTCAGTGCAGACCTAGGATCCGTCGGTGCGCCAGCGATAGCCGAAGCCGCGGATGGTGGTGATCAAGCCGGGCCGGTCGAGTTTCGCGCGCAATCCGGCCATATGCACATCAAGTGCCCGCGATACCGAGGCCGATGAGTCGCCCCAGATGCGGTCCATCAGCTCTTGCCTGCTGACGGCGGTATCGGGTCGCTCCGCCAGGATCCGAACCAGCTGGAACTCCTTGTGGGTCAGCATGATCGGCACCCCGGCCACCTGGACCTGCCGGGCTATCAGATCGACCCGAACATCCTGGGAGACAACCGCTTCCACGGGCGAGGTGTGGATCACGACGCGACGGGTGACCGTCTCCAGCCGCGCGACCAGCTCCGCGATGCGCGGCGGTTTCACCAGGTAGTCGTCCGCGCCGGAGCGCAGCGCGAGCACCACGGTGCGCTCACCGGCCCGTGCGGTGAGGATCAGTACGGGTACCGAGCTGACTGCACGCAGCCGCCGCAACACCTCCAACCCGTCCATATCCGGTAGTCCGAGATCGAGGATCACCGCGTCGTAGTCGCGGTGGGTACGTAGTAGGTCTGCGCCGCGCCGCTTGCGGTCGACGAGATAGCCGCGAGCGGCGAGCGCGGCCTGCAGCGCTTCCCCGACTCCGTCATCGTCTTCCACCAGCACAAGCCGCACGCGCCGATCCTCGCAAAGCGAAGGTTCGACGCGCAGCCGTTTGCGGATAGCCATGCCCGAGGCGCACGGCCACCTCGGCATCGGCCTGCGCCTCGATCGCCGAGAGTGCCGGCAATGCCGAAGATGAGCATTGCGTGCGTCGGCCGATGCGGTCGGACTGCGCCTGCAGCACCACGAATGCAAACAGCGCAATGAAATTGATCCACGCCGCGGACGGCTTGGGAGATATGCGCGGTATGGCGACGACCCCGCGCTCGCCCGTCATTTGTGTCGTAGTCATTGTGAATCTCCTTCTGGCGCCGCACTTACCGACGTAAAAGGCGACTGCGAGTGCAGTCACAACACTTTGCCAGGGGTCCGCTCAGCCCCTCAGGAAAAAAGTCCGAATGAAATTCACGTTTCGAAAAATCGGCAGATGCCCAGGTCGGAGGTGGGATCGAATTCTTAACAGTCTCTTTAGCTAGTCGCCATCGGTAACGCGATACGGGTGCCGATCCGCGTGCCACTATCGAAAAAGACATCGGTGGCGACTGCGTGCCCAGAGCTCGAAACAACAGCGCGCGATCGGTGAATCGGCTGTGTTGGAACAGGAACGAGAGCAGTGAATCAAGCATCGCGTAGCGATTCCGTGGGGGGTGGTGGTCGAGCGACGGGCGACGGACGGATCGGCGGCCCGAGTACCGCAGTCGCCGACTCCGCCGGCCGGTACGCCGACACATTGGTCTCGCGCATCGCGAGCGAGTTGGGGGAACTCGGCCCACTCGGTTGGCAGCGTCTCAACGCGGTATTCGCATTGACCGTGACCGTCGAGTCGGCGCGCGTCGAGTTCACCGGTGCGCATCGGCCGGTACGCCTGGAAGTGCCGGAGTCGGTGGTCGCGCTGGTGCGGCAGTATCGTGCCGAGATCGCCGCATCCGGCACCGAGCCGTGGTGGCGACTGTTGTTGCGGGCCAACGTATACGGTGACATCGAGGTCGATTACGACTACGGCGACGAGCCGTTCCCCGCCGATCAACTCTTTCGCCCGGAGGCGTATCGCGCCGATGTGGCGGCGTATCCGCGGCCGCGACTGCCGGTGTGGTTGGCGGCCTACATGAATCACCGTGACCGGCAGTGTCGCCGCCCGCGCCGCGCCGTGGCCGCCGCCCTCGTCGGCCGGGCGCACGGGGTGACCGCGCGGCCGGTGGATCCGGAATTTCCGTCGTTTCCGCAGTTGTGGGCACGATGGGCGATGATTTCGGCGGCACACGTTGCCGTTTCGTCCGACCGCGGCCCCCGGGTCGTGCCGTCGAACGGCTGGTTCGAAAGCGGCGGGAACGGTAGCAGCGGCTCCACGCTGTACGCCGTGCCGGGCGGCCGAGCCGTGCTCTCGGGCGGAGTATGGGACGCACCGGCATTGAACGCGGCTTATAACGGCGGCGTCGATCTGCCGAATCTCTATGCGGGAGCGCCGGATTGGGTGACGAACTCGGTGCTGAGTCCGCGTGCGGCCGTCGGGTTGCTCTCGTTCTGCTTCTGGTGGGACGGTCAGCGGTGGTATTGTGGGGAGTCGCCCTCGGTGCAGCAGTGTGGTGTGGCAATGCCGCAAATCTGGCAGTCGCACACCGTGATCGAGACGGTGGCCCGGTTACTGTCGGGGGATCCGGGCACCCGAACACGAACCGCGGTGGCGCGCTTGCTGACCGCCGCAGAGCGCGGGGAGGTCACCCGAGAGCTGTTGGTGGACGCCTTCGGTCGCGACGGCGATCTCGAAGCCGCGACCCGTCAGCTGTCGGCGGCCGAGTTGCTCGCGCCGCGGTCGAATCGAGTCCATGCGATGGGAGTTCACCACTTGGACGGCAAACGTCCATGCGATGATCGAATTGTGCTATAGCCCGAGGTCGGATGAGGCTCGGGAGGTGTGAGGGCTTCCGGGCCAACGCCCAAATCGAGACACTGCAGAGCTACTGATACATCGTTTCGCGCCCATCTGTGAACAACCCATGAGCACCAGCATGATTCACGATGAGGTCACCGACCGTTCACGCAGCTCATGGGATGATCGGTGTCGTATGTGCGCGGATGAGGGACGCGAGGGGGCGCACACCGCGCGTCGAGGCAGCACCGAGCAGGACAGGAGTTGACCAATGGCGCCGACAGATGACAAGCCCAATCCGTGGCAGCTCTCCGGGGACGATATCGGCAAGGATTCACAGAATCTGACGGTCAAGCAGAAGAGTCTGCAAACCCTGGCCAAGTACGCCATCGACCTGTACGACGTCTTCGACACCATCGAGGGTTGGACACACTTCGTCGAGAAGGTCGATGGATTCGGGAATCTCCCCTCCGGCATTGCGTTACAGGGCAAGTTCCAGCGTGCGGGCCGCGACTTGAACGATCGGGCCAAGAGCCATAAGACCATTCTCGAGGACCTGGCACAGCAGTTCATCACCGCGGGCAAGCTGTACACCGCCGCTGAGGAGGCCAATACCTCCGGATTCGATCGGCTCAGGAATGCCCGCTCCGCCGAACGCCACGGCAGTTGGAGTCTGCCCGCCGACGGCACCACCAAGATCCCGGATTGGGGCGGGAAGACCGGCCGAACCGATAAATACGGCGGACCACCGGCCGACCTGAAGCAATATGCCAACGAGAAGGACGGACGCGATACCGAACCGGTTCGTCCGGAGCCGGCGAGTGTCCTGGATTACCCGACCGCCTACTCCTGGCACCAATCGTTGATCAACGGGATGGGGCACACCTCCGACGCCTCCGGCATCTGGAGCGATATGGCCGAGCATGTGACGGGGCCGGCCGCGAATCTGGGCAACCAGATGACTGCGATGCAGACCTCGGATGACTGGAACAGCGACGCCGCCGTGAAGGCGGGCGGCGCGGTTCAGGCCTATGTGTCCGGTGTGCAGAACATGGTCGATGGCATGCGCATGGTCGCCAGCAACCTGCTGAACACCTCGGGCTGGCTATGGGCGGTGCAGGCGAATACCCCCAATATTCCGCCGGATACGGTCGGGACCCAGTACGCGCGTGATGAAGTCGAGAAGGCCAAGCGGATCTTCAACGACTGGTACGTACCCGGACTCGCGGCATCCAGCAATGCGATTCCGCTCATGGTTCAGCCGGTGAGCCCGGTGGTGCAGCCGACCGCGCCGACGCCGACGCCCACTCGGACCCAGCAGACCGGACCCGGTGGCGGCACCGGCGGAACCGGCAGCGGAAAAGGTGGGACCTCGGCCGCCCAATCGCAGGCTGCTCAGCAGGCGCTCGCCGATCAGCGCAAGGCGACCCAGCAGGCCGAGAAGACCGCGGCCGAGCAACGCCAGCAGGCCGAACAGCAGCGTCAGCAGGCCGAGCGCGAGGCCGCGCAGCGCGAGGCCGCGCAGCAGCGGGCTACACAGCAACAGGCTGCCGAACAGGCCGCGCAGCAAGCCGCCCAACAAGCCAGTCAGTCCGCGCAGCAGGGCTTGGATGGCGTGAAGCAGGCAATGGACCAGGCCGCACAGGCGGCGGCGCAGCAAGCGCAGGCCGCGGCGGCCAAGGATATGCAGTCGGCAGGCCTCGCCGGTCTGCCTTCCGCACTGTCGGCGCTGGGCAAGGACGCGCTCAAGGCAGGCGGCAGTAGCGGAGCAGGTAAGGGCGGTGGCGCAGGCGGCGGTGCAGGTAGCGGTGCCGGAGCGAATCTTTCACCCAATAGCCTGCAGAATTCGAAGTTGTTCCCGCGGGCGGCGGCCGCCGAGATGGCCGGGGCCGCGACGGCGAGCCGCGCGGGCATCGCGAGCACCGGCCAGCCGGGTTCGCCCGGTGGTATGGGTCCGGCGGGCCACGGTGCCGGTGGTCAGAACAAGGAACATAAGCGGGCCGCGTATCTGGATTCGGTCGAGCACATCGAAGAGGCGCTCGGCGACGCGCCGGTCGTCGTCAAACCCGTTGTCGAGCAATGAATCGCACCTGGAAGTTCACCGATCTTGAATTCATCGTCCAGTGGGAGGCATTGAAGCAGGACTACCTGCCGGAGCCATTCGTGTACACCTGTCGCACCTGGGTGAACGAGGATTATGTCCGGGAACAACAGGATGCGCTGGCGCGGCTGCGGCACTCCGGAGATCGGTCGTTCGACGATGTGCTGGACGTGCTGGCCTTCCCGGATCTGCGCATCGTCGCGGAAGGCTACGACCCGGCGGAACCGTGGAACCCGGACGTGCCGGTTCGGCTGCACGGTGTCCGCCGGGGTGAGCGCGGCTATGTCATCTCCGAGCTTTCCGGCGAAACATACTGGCATTCCGGTGGTTTCACGATTACCGAATGCGATGCCGTCGATCTCGCGGGTGCGATCGTGCGAGCGCTGCCGGAGGTCGAGCCGGGACGCCGCGCCACCGTGGTGCTGTCCACCCAGGTCGAGGGCGACGGACTCGATTACTCGCTCGGCCGATCGGTGGTGCACGATTCTTTCGACGATACGATCGCCGATCGCTCCGCGGAATTCTTGGCACTGCCCACATCCTGTTCCGGAACGATCGATGTGATCCAGGGGCGGTCGCGTTTCGGCCCGCGCGGGATTACTCGACATCGGCTGCGGTGGCGCGATATTCGCGACGACGGCCGCTATGCGATCGACGACCAGAATCCTCCGGTGGCGCGTGCCACCGATGCGAAACACCTCGCCGCGATGATCAATACGCGAGTCGTCGAGGTAGTCCGTGCGATCAAGGACGAGCGAGTCTGAAAGGTGGCCGCCATGGACGGAACACAACCGGGTATTCCCGAGTGGACCGCGACCTCGCGCAGCGGCGCGATCTCGGTGCGCACCACGGAACAGGGCCTGCCACTCGGCATTTCGGTCGAACCGGCCGAGTTGAAGCGCGATCCGCAAGCATTGGCGGCCGAGGTGTTGCGGCTGTGCAGGCAGGCGGCCAATCGGGCCGGGATGGCGCGTAGGGCGGAGTTGGCGGCGGCGGGAGTGCCCGTGGAGATGTTGGCGCTGAGCGGATTGCCGACCGCCGAAGATGTTGCGCGCCAGGAATTAGCTGAAGAGCAGGAGTACGAGACCGAGCCGGACAGCTGGTTGCGTCAGGTGTAGCTCCCGTTGTCCGAGAGGAGTTTTCATCGTGTACGAGACCATGGACGAACTGATGGCCGGCGTGCAGCGACGGCTGTATCGGATCCGGGATCTGACCGACGATATGGCCGGAGTGCGCGGTCGGGAGACGGCGCAGGACGGTTCGATCACCGTGGCGGTCGACGGCAACGGAACATTGCTGGATCTGCAATTCTCCCAGGCTGTTTCGCGGATGACACCGGCGGAATTCGAGTCGACGCTGGTAGCGACCGCGGCTGCCGCGGTGCGGCAGGCATTCGAGCGACGTAGCGAATTGGTCACTGCCTTCAACGAGGAAGTCGCCGAGTAGACACCCGACGTTCACGCTGTCCCCGTAGAACTTTTGTCAAGAACCTTAAGTTTTGCTTTCAGGCTTTGCGGTTTGATCGATGGGTTCTATGAAGAGTCGTCAGTTCCATTACGGGATGGGGGATCACGATGAGCGAACTCGTAGCAACGCCTGATGCGATTCGTGCGTATGGGGACGCGGCGGTGGCCATGGCCACCGGTGTCGCGACGGCCGGTGCGTTCGACCAGGTGGCAACCGTGGCGGCGGCCGCGCCGGTATTCGGCTTGATCGGCCAGGATTTTCTGCTGGCGTTCGCCTACGCGCAGTCCAATCACGTGAGTTCGATGTTCGAATTGGCCGGTGTGCACGCGGGTACCGCGCTGACCGCGCATCAGGGCGCCGCTGCCTATGAGGCGGCCGAGGCGGCATCCGGCACCGAATTCGGCGCTGCCGGCGTCTAGCAATGACTGTGCCGCTCGACCCGTCGATCGTGGATCTGCTGCGCGGCAGTGCCCTTGCGCCGCTGATCGATCGACCGGTCAACGACATCCTGAAGGATATGGGCCTCGGTCCCCTGCCCGAAATCTCCGGGCTGCCACCGCTGCCCGAACTGCCGCCGCTGCCGGTCATCGATCTGGCCGCACTGGCCAGGCCGCTCACCGATATGGCGAGCGGTTTCGGCACCGGAAATCTCGGCGCGCCCGCAGGCGGCGGACCCGACCCGACCAAGGTGCTCTCCGATACCGCGCAGGCCGCGCAGACCGCGATCCAACTCGGCACCCAGGCGCTGCAGACCGTGATGTCGCTGTGGCAGGGCTTGGCCGCGATGCAGGCCGCGAACAAGTCAGGCCAGGCCGCGGAGAACGGCGCGGAACTCGCCACCCAGAGCGCGCAGGAGAAGGCGTCGCTCGCCGGTGGCGCGACCTCGGTGGCGACCGGCGGTGCGCTGATGGCGTCGGTCATCGCCAAGTACATGGCCACCGTGGCCGCGGCGACGCCGTGGCTGGCAACCGGTGGCGGACAAGCGTTTATCGCGGCGGCGACGGTGGAGGCGATCACCGAGGGCATCGCGGTGGTGACCAAGACTCGGGTCGAAATGACCGCGCATTCGGCGAATATGACCGCCGTGGGCAAGAAGGTCAAGGTCACCGATGCCCCCAAGGGCGTCGATTCGATGCAGCAGGTAATGCAGCTGCTCACCCCGCTGATGACCATGGCGCAGACCGGCGCGCAAACGCTCACCCAGGTGGCGACGCAGAACGCGACGCAGGCTCAGAAACTGCAGGCCGACGCCATCGCGAGGGAACAGCGCGAAGCTACGGAGAAGGACGAGACCGAGCACGGCGCGTCGGGTGGTGGCGCAGGCGCAGGCGGCGGCGGTGCCGGTGTGGGCGGTATCGGCGCGGCCCCGATATCGACACCACTGAGCCCGTGGAGCGGACCGCGCACCGCCGGACTCAGCGGTATGCCCGGCTTCAATGCCACCGGAACCGGTTCCGCGGCAGCGGAACCCGCTGCCGGGGTGCGTGGCACCACCGGTGCGCCGGGCAGCCCGGGCATGATGCCCTATGGCGCGGCAGGTGCGCGCGGAGCGGGGGATGCGGGCAGCGATATGCCCGGTTTCCTGGTCAATGCCGAACACGGCGAAGAGGTCGTCGGACCGATCGAGGGGGTCTCGCTGCCGGTGGTCGGCGCGGCCGAACAGATCTCGGAGCCACCACCCGATAAAGAACTCACCCTCTAAGGGGTCGTTGATTCAGGAGGTTGCGATGGCAAGCGGCGGTGCGGATTTCGATGGAGTGATGTTCGATCCGGCAGCGGCCCGGGATGCGGCCACCCGGCTCGACGGACTCGCGGCCCGACTGGAAGCGGAACTGCGCGAGGGCTTGCCCGCGTTGACGGTGCCGCCGGCCGGGGTCGACGAGGTTTCGGGGCGCGCGGCGCAGACGATGAACGATGTCGCGGCCTCCTACGGTCAGAGCGCGACCGCCGGAATCGTGGAATTGCGCAAGCTGGCCGCGACCCTGCGCGCACAGACAGCACAGTTCGGACGCGCCGAGAACGACAGTATCGCCGACTTCGGCGTCGCCGGCGCGGCCTGACACCACAGCGAATACGACACGGAGCCACCATGATCGAACCACCGCAGCCCGGTTTCACCGGTGTGGTCTGGGGCGCCCGCGAGCCGGATCGGCTGGCGCGTGAACTGTCCACCGGTCCCGGCGCGGTACCGATGGCCGAGGCCGGTGCGGCGTGGACCCGGCTGGCCGCCGGATTCGGCACGGCGGTCGCCGAATACGAACTGATCGTCGCGTCCATACGCGGTGCGTGGCAATCCACCACGAGCGGCCCGGTGCTGGACCGGATTTCGCGGTTGCGCGATTGGCTCGCCGATGCCGCGACCGCCGCGGGCAATAATGCGGTGCGCGCCGAAACCCAAGCCGCCGCTCATGAATTGGCACGGCTGACCATGCCGCATACCGCCGAGATCCAGGCCATCCAGACGGTGCAGCGGATGCTCGAATCGATCGGCGGGGCGCTCGGCGCACCGCTCGAGGCGGTGGCCGCCCAGGCCGATACCGACGCCGATATGGCGAAGGCGGCGGCCGCGCGGGTGATGCAGACCTATGAGGCGGCGACCGAACCGCTCGCGACACCGTGGATTCAGCAGGAGCCGCCCGTGATCGCCTCATCCGCGGCGCTGGCGGCCGAGGAGGCGAGTGCGCCGGTGGCGGCCGCGACATCGGCCATGCCCGCGCTGCCCGCGATTACGCCGGGCATGTTCATGGCGGGCGGAATCGGTGCGATCCCGATGCCCGCGAAGCTGCAGCCGTATCGGGCACCGGTCTTCACCGAAGCTCCGGCGCCGGTGGAACTGACTACGCCACAACCGGTTCCGACCGCAACGGCGAGTTCGAGTGCGCTGCCGATGGTTCCCGGCGCGATGGCGGCAGGCGCCGGTGCGGAGGAAGAGGAGTACGCCCCGCGCGCGGCGGCGGTGACCGGCGACGCCATCGGTGCCGATCTCGGTATCGCCGCCGCCCCGGCGGTACTCGGCGCTCCGGAAGCACCTGCGGCCACCGGTCGGACGGCATCGGGAGGTGCCGAATGACGACCATGACCAATGACGGCCTGCTCGCGGTGGCCGAGCGACTCGGTGTCCAGACCTTGCCGCTCGTGCTTTCCGTTGGACCGCAACAGGATTCGTTCGACGCGTGGACCGAGGCGCAGCAACGCGCGGTGACCGAACTGGTCGGCGCGGGCGTGCTCGACGCCGAGGGCGATATCGACTCCGAACTGGCCGATGCCATGTGCACACTGGCTCAACCCGATCGCGAGTTGGTCGCCCGCATCTACGCGACCGGGCCCGACGGAACGCCGGCCGTGACCCGGATCTGCCTGGCCCGCCGCGGCGAACAGCATGCCATCGCGGTGCGCACCGGCGACACCTTCGACGTGCGGACCGTCTGGGCGGACGGGTCGGGCGAGGCGTTGGTGCGCCCGCTGCTCGCGGCGCTCGGAGCCGGAACACCGGCGGAGGTGGTCAATTTCAGCGCGCCGTCGAGCGAATTGAGCGAGCGGCTCACCGCTGGCGAATGCTTGCAGGTCGCTCGAAACAACACTGCGGCACAGACCTCCGAGGATTACGCGGACGCCGTCTACGCACTGGGCGTCGCCGATCGTGACGCCACTGCTTACGGGCTGGCGTTCGCCTCCTGCCATGCCTTCGCCGAGATCGTGGCCTACGCCCATCTCGACGGTAGGACCACCCGGCCGCCCGGTGCGGTCGCGGTCTATGACACCGGACGCGGTCGCATTGTGGCCGCGCCCGGGATTGCTGCGGATCAGCAGGTCTGGTCCACGGTGACACCGGGCACCGATCACCGTATCGCACAAGCGATTTCGGCACTGATCGAATCATTGCCCGGGGGAAGGTGGCTTCCGCAGTAAACCTTCCGGCGATGTCGCCCGACATCGTTTCCGGGCATTGGAATCACTACACGAGAGGGTGTCCACGATGAGTGGTGAAGGTGTACACGTAGACGAGGCGACCGCGAAGAAGGCCGAGGAGTTCATGGCCGCCGCGGTCGACAACATGCAGCGCACGCTGAAGAAGATCGATGACGAGGTCGCCGCGGCGACCCACTGGGAAGGCGATGCGAAGGGGGCGTTCGTCGCGGCCTCGACCAACTGGGCCCAGCACTCCCAGGAACTGCACAAGAAGCTCAACGCCATTACCGAGCAGGTCGGTCACGGTACCCAGCAGTACATCCAGATGGAGCAGGAAAACCGCGAAGGTTTCGAGCACATCAGCCTGTAATCGCCTGGGCCGACACACTATTCAGTTTTCGATTCGGAGGTAATCACCATGACTATGGCATATGCCAAGGGCCCGATGATGGCTCTGTACAACGATCTGGTCACCCTGCACGGCGATCTGATCAAATTCGGCAGCGACATGGAGGACGCGGGTGGCGTGCTCGAGGTGGCGTGGGAGGGCAACGTGGCCCACGCCAGCTTCAAGCAGGTCTACGACGCCTGGCACTCCGAGTACGGTGACACGCTCACCTCGCTCAACAATGTCGCCGCGGCGGTGGAGAACTCGCTGCACCGTGCGCTCGGCACCGACGGCAAGATCGGTGACGGCTTCGGGGCCTGAAAACACCCGTATTACACGGCCGGTCCGGAGCGTCACGCTTGCGGACCGGCCGTATTCGTTCGATTACCGTGCCGCGGCGAGGGATTCGCCGATGTACCACATCTCGTCCGGGGTGGTGACCATATTGACCGTCGCGCTGGCGGTCGAGGTTCGCACCGTGATCAGGTTGGGAGCCGAAATATCCTGCACCAGAACGATATCGGCATCGAACTGCGCATCGGGCTGCTCAGGCGCGCGGACATGCACGATGGTCGCGCCACCGGTCAGCGCGGTTGGGGCGATCCCGTCGAAGACCACCACGGTCGCGGTGGGAATGGGCCCGCCGGGCTGCGGTGCGGCGACGTGATGCCCCGCACCGGCGAATCGAGGTGCCAGCGAGAGCGAATGCGGCGCACCGATATTCGCGACCATGGACTGCCAGGCCTCGGGCCGGTCGGTGTGCACGATGGTGTGCGCGCCGAGGGCGATGGCCCGCAGGATCACCTGCTGTGCCAGATCCAATCGGCCGATCACCTCGAGATGTCTGGTGCCGTCACCGATCAGCGGCACCGCGATGCCCTGGCCGGCATTGTCGGCGCCGATCAGCTGACCGCAACCGGCGGTCGGCACGACGATGCCGTCGAGCGCGGCGAGCGGACCGCGGTAGTCACCGGCGTTGTCGCCGTCGCGACGAGCAGTGCGGGCGGGCAGGCAATCCAGCAGTGCGCGGAATTGCTGACCCGGCAGGGTGCGCAGGCCGGGCACCGGCGGCTCGACCGGTTCGGCCGCGGTGTCGAAGCGGACCAGCGCGCCCAGCGTGATCGGCGGGGAACCGGGTTCGCGTCCGTCGCCGGGCCGCTGCGCACCGGGTCGCAGTCGCACGGTGACCGTCGTGGTCAGGCTCGGGGTGGCCCAGATATCGGCGAAGCCGCGCGACCCGATCAACTCCGGGCCGATCTCGTAACTGGTGAGGTACAGGCCTTGGTGCACCAGCGATTTCGGGGTTTCGATGAATCCGTCCAGTGCGATACCGCGGGTGAGTTGGCGCGCCGCGCTGTTCATCTCGCCCGCGGTGAGCACCGACACCGAGATGTCACGACCGGCGAGTCGATTGGCCACCCGGCGGGTCGCGATGATCGCGGTTCGCAGCGCCCCCGCACCGCCCCCGCCACGGTTGTCCACGGCCTCGGCATTGGCGAGCGGATCCAGCCGCAGCACCAGCCAGACCGTGCGATGCGCGATGGCGGGCAGTGGGCCGAGGATGCGGTCGTAGAGCTGGGCCACCGGTCCGCCGCCTGCGGTCCGGGCGCCGGTGCTGATCACATCGATCGAGGCCAGGTTGATATCGAATTGACTGAGGCAGCGGCCGATTTCGGTGAGCGGAAGCACCTGGTCGGTGGACAGCGAACCGCGCCGCAACAGCGTCAGCGCATCCGGCGGCGGATCGATGCGCAGCATGGTGAGCAGCAGATTGCCGTCCCAGCGCACGCCGTAACTGCCGCCCTCGGGCAGCGGCACATCGAAGGCCGCCTGGCCGGCATCGGCGGGGCCGGGCCGGGTCCGCCGCCAGCGAAAGGCGATCGTGCGCGCCAGCATGCCCACGATATTGCGTGGCTCGCGCCGACGCACCGGTACCGCGCCGACAATGAGCACGACCGCGGCGACCGCGATGACGGCGACCGTCGGCGCCTGCAGCGCCGTTGCGATCCAGGCCGCGATCGCGGCAATCAGCGCGAGCGGAATCATGAGTCGCAAAGGCATTTGACGCAGCAGCCAGAATTCCGGATCACGTAACGTTGTGTTCGTCGCGTTCACGGAGTTTTCGTTTCCGGTTAATTCACGCGCGTTCGCTCCGGAGTCGGTATCGCGTTTGTTCACAGCCCCGTCCCCGATAATCAGACCAGTATTGCGATAACAGTACCGCGCCACACCCATGTTCGGGGCTGACCTTTTCGAGCGACCTGCAAGCAGTCGCTACGGCCCTTTTCGAGCGACCTGCAAGCAGTCGCTACGGCCCTTTTCGAGCGACCTGCAAGCAGTCGCTACGGCCCTTTCGAGCGACCTGCAAGCACTCGCTACGACGAGAATAGTTTGCCCAATTGTCGCTGGATTGACACCGCGGCACCGAACGATACTGTAATTATCCTGTTCGTTCCCGTAGTTCGATGGAGACCATGTGCCGGCTCAGCTGACCACCAAGGCCCAGGTCAACGGCTACCGTTTTCTGCTGCGCCGACTCGATCACGCGCTGGTTCGACGCGATGTGCGGATGCTGCACGACCCCATGCGATCTCAGCTGCGTTCGATGCTCGTCGGCGCCACCCTCGGCCTGCTGGTGGTGGCCGGCGCGGCCATCCTGGCCTTCCTGCGGCCACAGGGCGCGATCGGCGACGCGAATATCGTGATCGGCAAGGACAGCGGTGCGCTGTATGTGGTGGTGGCCGAATCCGAGGACAAGAAGGACGACAAACGCCTGCATCCGGTGCTCAACCTGGCCTCCGCCCGGCTGATCAGCGGCAGCAACGAATCGCCCAAATCGGTGAAGGATTCGAAGCTTTCGTCGATGCCGCGCGGTCCGATGCTCGGCATCCCGGGTGCGCCCGCGGCCCTGCCCGGTTCGACGCAGGGCGGTCGTTCGGACTGGTCGCTGTGCGAAACGGTGCAGCTCTCGATCACCGGCAGCGCGGCCGCGGCGACCGGCGTGGAAACCGCGGTTTTCGCGGGCAAACCCCAACTGGACGAACGCATTCGGACCCTGGGGCCATCGGATGCGCTGCTGGTGCGGCGGGCCGATAAGACCTATCTGATCTACGACGGCAAGCGCGCGGAAGTCGATCCCGGCAACTCGGTGCTGGCTCGTGCGCTGAACCTGACCGGGCACAAGCCGCGGCCGGTCGGCACCGGGCTGCTGGATGCCGCCATCGCGGTGCCGCCGCTGGCCGTGCCGGATATTCCGAAGGCCGGACAGCCCGGTCCGGCAAAGCTTTCCGATGTGCCGATCGGCGGGGTCATCGTGGTCGGCGGCACCGGGCGCACCGATCAGTCCCAGCTGTATGTGGTGCTCGCCGACGGTGTGCAGCCGGTCACCGATTTCGCCGCGCAGGTCATCCGCACCGCGAATTCCCAGGGCATGCGCGAGATCAAGGCGGAACCGCCGGACGTGCTGACCAATATGCCGGTACTACACCAGCTTTCCCTCGACCACTTCCCGGCGACCACTCCGAAGATCGTCTCCGCCGAGGATGCTCCGGTCACCTGCCTGAGCTGGGCAAAGGGGCCCGAACCAGGCAACGACGCGACCGAAAGCCCCACCGACCGCGCCGCTATCACCCTGCTCGCGGGCAACCGTCTGCCGCTGCCGGGTTCGGCTGAACCGGTGAGTTTGGCCACCTCCGACGGCACCGGCGATCGGGTCGATTCCGCCTACATCCCACCGGCTTCGGGGGAGTTCGTGCAGGTAACCGGAACGGAGCCGGGCAGTTTGCGGCGCGGTGGCCTGTTCTATGTGGCGGACAACGGAATCCGCTACGGCATCCCGGATATCGCCACCGCCCAGGTGCTCGGCCTCGGCAGCGAACCGCGCCTGGCCCCCTGGTCGATCATCGGTCAGCTGGTGCCCGGTCCGACGCTGTCGAAGAACGACGCGCTGGTCAAGCATGATATCTTGCCCGTCGGAAACTGAGACTTTCAGACGCCCAGCGAAGCCAGTACACCGGTGAGCGCGGCCTGCATATCTGGCGCTTCGATGCGCATGAGCACCATCTCGTCCACCGCGCTCAGATCCAGCGATTCGTCATTGGCCAGTCGGAATTCGCGTTCCTCCTCGGCGGATTCGATGATGTTGCGCACGAATCGACCGTTGCCCGCGAGGTCGATGCCCCGACGTGGCTGTCCGCTCTGATCGACCCGCTCGGTCTCATACAGCCGCCCGCACGCCTCGATCAGCAGTTCCATTGCCCCCTCGGACAACTCGGAATCGCGGGAACGGGCGATCAGGCTGCCGATCTGCCCGAGTTCGGTCGGAGTGTAGGACGGGAACTGCAGGCGTTTGGCGAAACGTGAAGCCAGACCGTCGTTCGCGGCGAGCAGCCGGTCGATCTCGCCGTCGTATCCCGCGATGATGACCACCAGCCGGTCGCGGTCGTTTTCCATCCTGGCCAGCAGCGTATCCACCGCCTCGCGGCCGAACGCGTCACCGCCCTGCAGACCGGTCTGGATCAGCGTGTATGCCTCGTCGATGAACAGCACACCGTCCATCGCGGTATCGATCAGCTTGTCGGTCTTGATCGCGGTGCCGCCGAGGTTCTGGCTGACGAAGTCCACGCGTTTGGCCTCGACGACCTTATCGGTCTTGAGAAGCCCCACGCCGCAATAGATTTTGGCCACCACCCGGGCGATGGTGGTCTTACCGGTGCCGGGGGGTCCGGTGAAGGCCAGGTGGTTGCCGCGGGCCATGCTGGCCATACCCTTCTCGGCCCGGATCTTGGCCAGCTGCGCGGTTGCCTGCAACTTCGCGACCTGCGTTTTCACCGATTCGAGGCCGATCTGCTTATCCAACTCGGCGCGCGCGTCGGCCAGGATCTTCTTGGCACGGTCCTCGGCGTCGGCGGTCTGCATCGCCTCCACCGAGGGCGCCGACGCCGGATCCCAGCGGTCGGTGCGCGCGTCGATCGACTCCTTGGTGGTCACCGTGAGCCGGTAGGTGCGATCGCGCATGGCTGCGGTATTGGCGGCGAAATCCGGTGCCTGCGAATACACCTTCTCGAAAAGGGCCTGCGCCTCGGCCTCTTTACCGGTCTCGCGCAGGCACAGGCCACGGCAGAACATGGCGGTGGTCCGGGCCGCCGGGATCGGGCCCGCTTCGGCCTGTTCCATGCGTCGGATGGCCTCGCCGAACAGGCCGAGCTGGGCGCATGCCGAGCCGACCATCACATGTGCGCCCGCCGCCAGATACGGGTCGTCCCATTCGGCGGATCCGGCGAGCACGGCCATCACATCGGGCCAGCGCTGGGTGTTGAAGTGCAGTACGCCACGGATATACGCGCAGATCCGGTCGTCGATCTCCCGATCGGTATCCGAGAGCATCGAGGCGCGGTGCGTGGCGAGTTCGTCGAGCACCTGTTCGGCCTCGTCGTACTCCTTCTCGGAAATCAGCTGTGCCGCTTGGGCCAGCCAGATTTCGGTGTAGCCGGCCAGCGGGTAGTCGATGTACAGCCCGGCCAGGAAGCGTCCGGCCAATGCGCGCGGTGCCAGCCCCAACCGGCGCTGCTCGCGGAAAAGTGTTGTCCCACTGTTCTTGTAGAGGTTGTAGAGCACCTCGGTGGTGACCTCACCCGCCGCGGCCCGGCCCAGCCAGGCGTCGCACATCGTCGGGTCCCACTCGGTGGCACGCTGAAAAGCCAGTTTCGCGTACTCGAGATCGCGAGCCGATTCCTGCCCGTCGATGGTCAGGCCCAGCGACAGGATTCCGGCGTCGAAGGCCCGTTGTGCTTGGCGGTTGCCGGTCATTGCTGCAAACCCCGAAGTGTTGGTTGGAGCTATCTTTATTGTTGCGCGATTGTCCGCGTACATCTTCCGACCAGCTTAGCGATCGCGTCGGCTCGGCTCGTCCGATACATTATGTTTTGCCACTGATAGGTTGCAAAGTGTGCGACGACCACATGCGACGGGGGAACGTTCGTGCGAGAGTGGATCCGAGTCGTAGAGTTGGTTCGACAGGTAGGAAACCGGGCGCAAGTGTTTGGATCGTTCCGTAAAGAGCCGGGGTCGGTGCGCAATTGACCGAACCATTGAGCAGCGGCACCCGTGCCGCCGAACCCGAACTGTGCCGCGTATCCGTCATCGGGGGAAATACCCAGCTCGATGTCGGGCTTCCGGCGACCGTGCCTATCGCCACATTTATCGGTGATCTCGTCGCCCTGATCGAATCGCGCAATCCCGATGTCGTGGAGAGCGACGACGGCGGCACCCCACTGCATACCGAACACTGGACCCTGGCCCGGCTGGGCCGTGACGCCATCGCGCCGAGCCGCAGCCTCACCGAGGCCGAGGTGTTCGACGGTGAACTGCTGGTGCTGCGCTCGGTCACCGCGAAGGAATCGCCCGCGCTCTTCGACGATGTCATCGATGCGGTATCCCGGCTCACCAGTGTCGATTTCCGCAGCTGGTCGCCCACTGCGGCCCGTTGGACCGGTCTGGTCGCCGCGGTGTCGGCGGTGCTGCTCGCGCTGCTGCTGCTCGCCGCTGGGCGTGCGCACGGCGATGGTCTGGCTGCGCCGTTCCTCGCGACCGGCGTCGCTGTCATCGCCGCAGTTGCTGCGGGCATCGCGGCGCGTAAGTACGCGGATCAATTGACGGCTGCCTGGTTGTCACTGTGTGCGCTGCTGTTGTTCTTCGGCGGCGCGGCACTATTCGTGCCAGGCGATCTCGGCAGTCCGCATCTGCTGCTCGGCTGTTCGGTCACCCTGGTGGCCGCGGCTGTGATCTATCGCGCCACCGCGACCGGTGCCGCGCTCGCCGCGTCCGCGGTGACCGTCGCGCTGTTCGGCGGATTCGCCGCACTCGTGCGAATGATCTGGGATTTCGACCTACCCAAAATTTCCGCCGCCATCCTGGTGGTGGCCATCACACTGATCTCCGCGGTGCCGCGGCTGGCGGCGGTGCTGGCCAGGCTGCCGATCCCGCCGGTGCCGACCGCGGGTGGCGCGATCGATCCGGCCGATCACGAACCACGCCCCACCATCGAAGGCATCGGCGCGATCGGCGCGACGGCACTGCCCTCGGCCGCCGGACTCGGCGAGCGGGCCAGGGCGGCCAACCAATACCAGACCGGCATGCTCATCGCCTGCGCCATTGCCGCGGTTGTCGGTGCGCTCGGCGCCGCCGATCCGCTGGGATCCGCACGCTGGCAAGGGATTACGCTTGCCATCATCGCAGCGGCGATCATCGGTCTGCGCGGCCGTTCCTTCGCCGACCTGGTGCAGGCCGGTGCGCTGATCGCGGGCGGCTGCGTCATCGGCATCGGTCTGATCACCGGATTGGCCCTCGGCGATTCGGATCTGCTGCTGCTCGCGGGTGTGCTGCTGCTGGCCTTCGCCGCGGGGGTGCTGGTGTTCGGAGTGATCGGTCCGCACCTCGAGGTGACGCCGGTGACCCGCCGAGCCATGGAGATCACTGAATATCTGCTGATCGTGGCGGTGATCCCGCTGGTGCTGTGGATCATGGGAGTGTATTCGATGGCCAGGAACATATGACTGCTCGGGCGCGCGAGCCCGGCTGGCGGCGTGGAACCGGAATCTGCTGTGCTGCAGCAGTTCTCGGTGCATCGCTGCTCGGTTGGTCTGCTCCGGCCGGTGCGGTCCCGCCACCCACTATCGACCCGGGCGCACTCGGGCCCGCGCAGGTGCTCAGCGGTCGGCCCGCACCCTTGGAGCCGACCGAGCAGAAGGTCGTCTGCGCCGAACTGTCGCTCATCGGTGGTCCGCTCGCGGAGCCGCCGCTGCCGCAGCGTGTGCTCGATCTGCCCGCGGCTTGGCAATTCAGTCGCGGTGCGGGACAAAAGGTTGCGGTCATCGATACCGGCGTGAATCGGCATCCGCGACTGCCGGCACTGCAAGCCGGCGGCGACTATGTCTCGGACTCCGACGGCACCGTCGACTGCGACGGCCACGGCACGCTCGTCGCCGGCATTATCGCCGCGCGCCCGAGCCCGGACGATGCCTTCGTCGGTGTCGCGCCCGATGCCGAGATCCTCACCATCCGCCAGTTGAGCACGCACTATGAGCGCAAGGATCGCGCGGGCGGCGATCAGCCGCGGGATGCCATGGTGCCTTCCGGTTACGGCAGTGTGCTCGGCTTGGCCGCCTCGGTGGTGCGCGCCGTCGATATGGGTGCCACGGTTATCAATATTTCCGAAGTCTCTTGCAGCGCAGCGGGAACCGACACTGCCGACGTTCCGCTCGGTGCCGCGGTGAAGTACGCCTACGACCACAACGTCGTGGTAATCGCTGCAGCGGGCAATGTGGAGAACGGCGGCGCATGCGAGAAGCAGAACGACGGTGACGGCTGGAACAGCGTGCAGACCATCGCCAGTCCCGCGTGGTTCCAGCCCTACGTCCTGACCGTGGCCTCCATCGATCCGAACGGCTCACCCTCGGCGCTGTCGCTGCACGGGCCGTGGGTCGGCGCCGCCGCCATCGGGCGCAATATCGTCTCGCTCGACAATAAGCCGGGCGGCACCGGACTGGTCAACGGCGCGATCACCCAGGAGGGCACCGGAACCATCCAGGGCACCAGTTTCGCCGCACCCTATGTCGCCGGACTCGCCGCACTGGTCCGGTCCCGGTTCCCGGAACTCACTGCCGGACAGGTCATCGATCGAATCACCCGAACCGCACAAGCGCCCGGTCCGGGCCACGACGATCGGGTCGGCCACGGTCTGATCGATCCGCTGGCCGCGCTCACCGCGCAACTCCCGGATAAACCGGTGAGTGTCGGCGCCGACACGCCACGTGTTATGGCGCCCCCGGTACATCCGGCGGGCCCCGATCCGCTGCCGCGACGCATCGCGATCATCGGCTCGGTCAGCTGTCTGATCGTGCTGGGACTCGGTGCGGCGCTGTCGATTCCGTTCCGGCGCGCTCGTGGTTCCGCCGATCTCGAGTCCGAAGTAACAGAGCAGTAGAGGGACCCATGGCTACCGAAGGTTTCGTGCGCCGCCCCCGCATCGCCCCGCCACGCGCACCGGGCGGTGAGCTGGCGTTGAATTCACCGCCGGAAATCCAGCGGGCCATGCCGGGACCACTGATCATGAAGTTGATGCCGGTGATCATGGTGGTCGCCGTCGTCGGCATGATCGCGATGATGGTGATGATGGGTCGCAACCTGCTCGCCAACCCGTTCATGATGATGTTCCCGATGATGATGCTCATGTCGATGGGCGGCATGATGCTCGGCATGCGGGGCAACGGCCCCAAGGGTGCCGGCGAACTCAACGAGGAGCGCAAAGACTACTTCCGCTACCTGGACCAGATGCGCAAGGATGTCCGGCGCACCGGCAATAAGCAGCTGGAATCGCTGATCTGGAGTCATCCGGAACCGATCGATCTCCCGTCGGTGGTCGGCACCCGCCGGATGTGGGAACGCAGGCCGAACGATCCGGACTTCGGACATGTGCGGGTCGGGGTGGGCAGCCACCGGTTGGCGACCAAGTTGGCGCGTCCGGAAACCGGCCCGCTGGAGGATCTGGAGCCGGTCTCCACCGTGGCGTTGCGCCGTTTCGTACGAACCCATTCGGTGGTGCACCAGCTGCCGACCGCGGTGTCGCTGCGTGCCTTCCCGGCCATCAATATCGGTGGCGCCCCGGAGGAAGCCAGGATGCTGGCGCGCGCGATGCTGATGGAGCTCACCGCATTTCACGGACCCGACCACGTCGCGGTCGCCATCGTCTGCGCCGATCCGGACGGCCCGGCCTGGGAATGGGCCAAATGGCTGCCGCACCTGCAACATCCGACCGTCCGCGACGGCATGGGCTCGGCCAGGATGATGTACGGCTCACTGGCCGAACTCGAGACCGCACTCGCCTCCGAACTGCTCGAACGCGGGCGCTTCATGCGCAATCCGCAACCGACACAGGGCCGTTTGCATCTGGTGGTCATCATCGATGACGGCTACGTGAACGGCACCGAACGGCTGATCAGCGAATCCGGTCTGGATTCGGTCACCGTGCTCGATCTGACTGCGCCCGAGAACGGCTTGGCCGCGCGGCGCGGTCTGCAATTGGTGGTCAGCGATGGTGCGGTCAGTGCGAAAAGTGCTGCGGGAACGGAGAAGTTCGCCACCGCCGACGAGGTGAGCACGGCCGAATCCGCTTCCTTCGCCCGTAGCCTGGCCCGGTTCCGGATCGCGACGGCCGCACAGATCGTCAGCCTGGGCGACGACACCAGGACCGATCCGGGACTGATGGCGCTGCTGAAGATTCCGGACGCGGCGCTGATCGAACCGTCGAGGGTTTGGCGTCCGCGCACCGCGCGTGAGCGGCTGCGGGTGCCGATCGGCGTCACACCCGACGGCACCCCGGTCGAAATCGATATCAAGGAATCCGCCGAGAGCGGTATGGGTCCGCACGGATTGTGCATAGGCGCAACGGGTTCGGGTAAATCCGAATTCCTGCGCACGCTGGTGCTTTCCATGGTGACCACACACTCGCCGGACGCGCTGAACCTGGTACTTGTCGACTTCAAGGGCGGTGCGACCTTCCTCGGCCTCGACTCGCTGCCACACGTCGCCGCGGTCATCACCAACCTCGAGGAAGAGCTCTCGATGGTGGACCGCATGAAGGACGCGCTGGCGGGTGAGATGAACCGGCGCCAGGAATTGCTGCGCGCCGCAGGCAACTTCGCCAATGTCACCGACTACGAGAAGGCGCGCGCCGCGGGCGTCGCGCTCGACCCGCTGCCCGCACTGTTCGTCATCGTCGACGAGTTCTCCGAATTGCTTTCGCAGAAGCCGGATTTCGCGGATCTGTTCGTGATGATCGGCCGCCTCGGCCGCTCACTGCACGTCCATCTGCTGCTGGCCTCGCAGCGACTCGAGGAGAACAAGCTGCGCGGACTGGACTCGCACCTGTCCTACCGAATCGGTCTGCGCACCTTCTCCGCCAACGAATCCCGCGCCGTACTCGGCATCACCGATGCCTACCACCTGCCCGGCATTCCGGGCTCCGGCTACCTCAAGAGCGATGCCGACGATCCGTTGCGGTTCAACGCGACCTATGTGTCGGGGCCATATGTCTCACCGAGTGGCAGCCGACAGGTGGACGGCCGGGTGGTCGGCGGCCAGTCGCCCACCGTGTTCACCGCCGGACCCGTCGAGGCCGCGGCGCGGCCTGAACCGGTGCGGATGGAACTGCCCGATCTGCCACCGCCTCCGGGTGTCGAAGCGGAGGAGCCATTGGGCGGCGGCGTTCCGGAGACGCTGCTCGAGGTTGTCGTGAAACGCCTTACCGGACACGGCCGTCCGGCGCACGAGGTGTGGTTGCCGCCGCTGGACGAATCGCCGACGGTGGATATGCTGCTGCCCGATCCGGATTGGCGCTCCCCGGTCAACCGGCACGGCCAGCTGTGGATGCCGATCGGTATCATCGACAAACCCTACGAACAGCGCCGTGACGTGCTGACCATCCAATTGGCTGGCGCCCAAGGCAATGTCGCGGTCGTCGGTGGTCCGCAGTCGGGTAAGTCGACCACCATCCGCACGATCGTCATGGCCGCCGCGGCGACCCACAGCCCCGAACAGGTCCAGTTCTACTGCCTCGATTTCGGTGGCGGCAGCCTTGCCGGTCTGTCCGGTCTGCCGCATGTCGGTTCGGTCGCGGGTCGCCTGGACGGCGATCGGGTGCGCCGCACCGTCGCCGAATTGACCACGCTGATGCGCCAGCGTGAGGAGCGCTTCGCCGAACTCGGCATCGAATCCATGGTGGCGTTCCGGCGCCGCAAGTACTCCCAGATGGAGGCACGGCTCATCAACGGGACCGAGGCCGATCCCAACGATCCGCTCGCCGCCGACCAATTCGGCGATGTCTTCCTGGTCATCGACGGCTGGCAGGCCATGCGCGAGGAGTTCGACGCCGTCGAACCGCAGATCACCGCCATTGCGGCGCAGGGGCTTTCGTACGGCATCCACCTGATCATCGGTGCCGCGCGCTGGGGCGAGATCCGGCCCAATGTGAAGGATCAGATCGGCACCCGCATCGAGCTGCGCCTCGGCGACCCGACGGATTCCGAAATGGGCAGGCGCACAGCGGCACTGGTGCCGGTCGGTCGTCCCGGTCGCGGTCTCACGCCCGATGAACTGCATATGCTCATCGCGCTGCCCCGGCTGGATTCCGATTCCGATCCGCAGACGCTGGCCGAAGGCGCCGCCCAGGCCAGAGACCAGATGCAGCAGCTCTATCCGGGCCGACGCGCCCCCGAGGTGCGCATGCTGCCATTGCAGATCAGCCGCGACGAGGTCGTGGCGATCGCGCGTAAACACGAGGTCGAACTCGGCCCGACCAAGGTCCTCGTCGGGCTCGGCGAGAACGAATTGGATCCGTTCGTCCTGGATTTCGGCCAGGAGCCGCACTTCATGGCCTTCGCCGACGTGGAATGCGGCAAGACGACGCTGCTGCGCAATATCGCCATGGGCATTACCGAGAACGCGACACCGGAGCAGGCCAAGATCATCCTGATCGACTACCGCCGCAGCCTGCTCGGCGTGGTCGACGAGGCCCATCTCGGCGGCTATTCCACCTCATCGCAGACCTGCGGACCGATGGTCAACGAACTCGCCCGCTACATGTCCAAGCGCATCCCGGGCTCCGACATCACCCCGCAGCAACTGCGCGAGCGCAGCTGGTGGACCGGTCCCGAAATCTATCTGCTGATCGACGATTACGACATGATCACCGCGGGCATCAATCCGCTGCTGCCACTGCTGGAGTACCTGCCGCAGGCCCGCGATATCGGTCTGCACGTGGTCGTCACCCGACGCACCGGCGGCGTTTCGCGCGCGCTCTACGACAACGTGCTCGGCGGTATGAAGAACCTCTCCGTCGACGCGCTGATCATGAGCGGTCCCAAGGACGAGGGCAAGCTGATCGGTGATGTCCGTCCGATGAAGCTGCCGCCCGGGCGCGGCATCCTGGTATCGCGCAACCGCGGTCAGGAGATGGTGCAGATCGCCTATCTGCCGCCGCTGTGAGCCTCGGGCGCCGGTTCTGGTGTCGGCTGCACATGGGTCAGCATCGACGTCATCGGCTCGAAGGTCCAGCTGTCGGAACGGCGTTGGAAAAGCGCACGGGACGGTCCCGAGGCGGCCGGCCCCGCGATCCTGGCCAGATGGAAGCCTTCCCTGCGGTAGTAGTCGTGCAGATCGGTGTTGGTGGTCCAGGCGTCCAGTCGGACCCAATGGCGTTGTCGTTGGCGCGCAAGCGATGCGGCGTGGGCCAATAGACGGTGACCGACGCGCTGGCCGGCGAAGCGGACGTCGACGATCATGTAGTGGACGATCAGCGCGTCGGCTAGCTCCCACGGCGACCACAGCCCCGGGTCCGACCGGTCGTTGACGGTGATCGTCCCGGCCGGTTCCCCTGTCACCTCGGCAATCCAGGTTTCGCCCGCGTCCAGCGCTTCGCCGACCGCCCGTGCGAAGATCTCGATGGGCAGGCCGCGGCCCGCGACGGTCCACTGATCGGAGCCGCGCGCGGTGAGCCACGCGGTGCGTTGGATCCGGAGTCGACAGATGGTGCCGAGATCACTCAGAGTCGCCCGGCGGATGATTTTCATGACTGCACCGTATTCATGGCGGAACATTTTTCATGGCAACGAGATACCCGGTCGGTAGGAGATGCCGAGCGTATGCCGGATGACATTGCTGCCCTCGTCGTCGCCGAGTTCATAGGCCAGCCGGTTGCGGGTGGCGATCGACCGATGCCGGGTGGCCCTCGTGATGCGCTTATGGTTGGCGCCGATGCGTAGATGATCCAGCAGAATGGTGCCGGTCGCGACGCCGAGCACGATCGCCTCTTCCGCACTGGCCGGGCGGGCGACGAGCGTGTCGCGATGCGCGGTCTCGGCATGGCCGCGGTCGGCCAGTCGGCGTGTCGTGCCCTCCGGAATATCGTGTGGCGAGTCGATACCGGTAGCCTCCGCCAAGTCTCGTGGATAGAAACTGACCTCCCACGACCACGGCTCGTTGTCCAAGAACTGGACGACCGTCCTGGCCAGCACCCAGGAATCCTCCGGCACGCCCAGCCAGTGCGCCACCTCCGGATTCGCGGGTTCCATCTTCGCGCTGAACTCCTTGGTCGGTTCGCGACGTGCGGCGCGCGCGATCTCTTCGAAGATATCGTGGGCCGATTGCGGACGATCCGGACGAATATGGTCGGTGACAACCGATTCCAGGACTTCCTGGTTTCGGACGATCGTGCCACGGGAAGTAGCTGTGTAGACCAGATTTTCGGTGACCAACACCTGAATGGCATTGCGCGCGGTCGTGATCGAAACCTGCATTTGATCGGCCAGCTCGGTGTGACTGGGCAACCGATCACCCGGATTCCACTTGCCTGCGCGGATCTCCTCGCGGAGGAGGTCTGCGATCCGGAGATACGTCGGACCGTCCGCCATCTTGCTCCTCGGTCAGTCATGCAGGTAACGAAGTGTACTCTTCGTGACTCCCTACGGCCGGGTAACGCTTGACAGGTGCCTTCAGAGGTTTATTGTAATGAACGTCCTGATCCAGGTGTTGTGCGGCGATGACGGCGAGGCAACGTGGCAGGTTCGGATTCATCAACGGTTGTGATGGCTCTTCCCGGCACACCTAGGTGTGTCGATTCGACGGTGCAGGCCCTGACTCCCGGGCTACTTCCCACGTCGGATCTACTTGTTCGGGCGTGTCGCGGTCACCGAGTTGTCGGTGGTCCGCTGCTCTGGTTCGCCCGTGACCTGGCGATTCTGCATGAGAGACGGCTCGTAGGTCGTGGCGGATCGGTATCGACCGATCCGGCGACGATCCTCGAAATCGAGCGTCGCAGAATCGAATTGGTCATGGCGATCGACGATTGGGTGGCGCGCAGCGTGCCGCAGCACCGGCTCGGTGCGACGCTACACACCGAAACCGTCGGCTCGGTCATCGACCGGATCGCGGAATCCTCGGTGCGCGCCCACCACGCGTTGATGACCCTGGACGCGCACAACGAACAGCTACACGTCGCGTGGCATCATCTGGCCGAATTGGCCGATGCCTATGACGATTTGGTGCGCGATGTGCTCGCCGGACGGCGGCGACTCCCGGAGTGGTGACGACCCGGGTTGATGAGGGGCCGTGGCTTCCCATCGGGTAGCCACGGCCCCTTGCTGATTCGCGGTGGTCGGCTCACCGATGTCTGGTGTTGGGTGATAGGCACCAGCGCCCGTCTTCGGCCTCGCGGACCAAATCGCCGTAGGCGATCGATAATTCGGCCAGCCGCGTCCATGCCGCGTGCATATGTTCGCCGGTCAGATCATCGGTCATCAGCAGGTGGAAGGCGCGGTCGGCCGTGGCCGCGATGCGATCGATGATGTCGCCGAGTTCGGCGTCGTGACGGTCGGCGGTGCGTAGCGTCAGGTGTTCGGTTGCCCAGGTATTGATATTGGCAACCAATTCCATTCGGAGACAGTCGATTACGGTCGCACATTGGGGATGCTCGCGTCTTATGCGGTGCAACCGGACCAGGTCGCGCGACCATCGGCAGACATGTCCGCGGACCTGTTTCCCGCTCAGCGCGCACAGTAGTTCGCTGGTGCTCGGCAATGCGGAGCCGACATTCGTGCGCACCAGCGTCGGAGGCCGACGGAATGTCGGATTACTACAGTGCGCCGGCGCGTTCACAGCGGTGCGGTGAGCTCGAGGTGGATGCCGTCGGGATCGCTGAAGGACAGGATCGCGATGCCGAGCCCGTCAAGCGGCGTGACCTCGCCGTGTTCGATTCCGGCTTCGGCCAAACGGGCGGCGGTGCGGGTCAGATCATCGACCGAGGGCACGGTGAAGCTGAGATGGTCCAGTCCGACGCGTTCGGAATCGAACCTGTCGGTCGGTTCAGCCACCGGGCGTAGCCCGAACAGCATTCCGTTCGTTTGGAATACGACGCCGCCGTAGAACTGGGCCGGATCGGTGCGCACCTGCGGATCCTCGGGACGGCCCGGCGATTCCACCGCGATCTCGAAACCGAGCACGTCGCGATAGAACGCCTTGGAGCGGTCGATATCGGTCACGGTCAGGCGGATGTGGTGGACACCGGTGGTTTCGACGATCGTCATATGAACTCCGCAGGGCAGGCCGGGTAAGTAGTACGAACAGTAAGCCGCTTATTCCGCAGTTCCGAGTGTCGGAAACGACATATTCAGTACTGTTTGCGACATGGATGTTGCGGTCTTCGTGCAGGACGGCGTCGCCGACCTCGGCCTCTCCGCGGTACTCGAGACCTTCGCGACCGCAAACGGACTGCGCGCGGAGTTACAGACGGCTCCCGATCCATGGCGCGTGCACATCGTCGCCGATGGCGAACAAGTGCTTACGGCGCACGGTTTCCGCGCGCAGACGACACCGATAACCGAACTGCCGGACGATGTCGGTCTGATCGTCGTCCCCGCAACGCGCGTCCTGGATGCGGATGGGCTGATCGGCGTGGTCTCCGCACCCGCGAATCGGCCGGTGCTGCAACTCATGACGCGGGCCTACGAATCCGGCGCGCACCTCGCCGCGGCCTGCACCGGAACCTTCTACCTGGCCGAGGCGGGTGTCCTGGACGGCGTGGTGGCGACGACGAGTTGGTGGCTCGGCCCGGCCTTTCGACGCCGATATCCGCGCATCGACCTGGACGAGAGTCGAATCCTGTGCCGGGCGGATCGGCTCACCACCGCGGCGGCCTCGCTATCGCATATCGACCTCGCGCTAGCGCTGATCGCCGCGCAGAGTCCGACCCTGGCCGAGTTGACCGCCCGATACCTGGTGGTCGGTGATCGCCGAACGCAGAGCGACTCCGCGATTCCCGAGGTGATCGCCCGCAATGACTCCCTGGTCGCCGCATTCGAGCGCTGGGTGCGCGACCACGTCGCCGACCAGTTCCGCATCGCCGATGCCGCGCATCTGCTCGGCGTCACCGAACGCACGCTACAGCGCGCCACCCAAGCCGAAATCGGAATGTCGCCACGGGATTTCGTGCACGAGGTCCGGTTGGAACGCGCCACCCAACTGCTGCGCACCACAACCCTGACCATCGACGCGATTGCGGTCAAGGTCGGCTACCTGAACGCGGGCACCCTGCGCGGACTGTTCCGCCGCCGTCGCGGGCGATCCATTGCGGAGGTGCGCGCGTCCAGGTTGTCCTGGTGAGTCAGACGCTATAGCGGCGGTGATCGATGCCGAATTCGTCTGCGACGGTAGCGGCGAGTTCGACGTAGGCACGTTTGGTGGTCTTGTGCAGGCGGTGCAGATCGATCTCGGCACCCTCGGACAGGTGTGAGTCGTACGGAATGATGTGCACCGCGCGGCAGCGCGACAGGAAGTATTCGCGCAGCTGCTGGATGCCGACATTCGGGGAACCCTCACGCGGCAGGTTGATCACCACGACCGCATTGCGGACCAGATGATCGTGGCCGTGCAGGGACAACCAGTCGAGCGTCGCCGCGGCACTGCGCGCGCCATCGATCGCGGCCGAGGAGATCAGCACAAGCGAATGCGCGAGGTCGAGCACGCCGCCCATCGCCGAATGCATCAGCCCGGTACCGCAGTCGGTCAGGATGATGTTGTAGAACCGCTGCAGGATGCGGGCGACCGCGCGGTACTCCTCGTCGTTGAACGCCTCCGATGCCGCCGGATCCCGTTCGCTGGCAAGCACTTCCAATCGGCTGGTGCCCTGCGAGGTATGCCTGCGCACATCCGAATAGCGCTGGATCGCGGGATCCAGCAAGAGATCGCGCACGGTCGAACGGGTCTGCAGCGGCACCCGCTGCGACAGCGTGCCGAAGTCCGGATTGGCATCGACCGCGATCACCCGGTCACCACGGATGGAGGCGAAGATCGACCCGAGACCCATTGTCGTGGTGGTTTTTCCGACACCACCCTTGAGCGAGAGCACCGCGATCCGATAGTCACCGCGCACCGGCTGCCGGATCCGTGCCACCAATTCCTGCAGCCGCAACTCCTCCGCGGACAAGCCGGGATTGATCGCGCCACCGGAAACATGGTGCACGGCCTTGCGCCACCCTCCGCTCGGCGACTTCTTCGCACGCCGCAACGGCACGTCATCGAGCGAAGGGTGCGGCCCATGCGGATGCTGCGGCTGATACTGACCACCCTGCTGGTACCCGGGCGGCGGCCCGGCCGGTGGTTGGCCGTACCCAGCCTGCGGATTCCCAACGGGCGCTTGCTGTCCCATCGGCCCATGCCCCTGCTGCCATTGGTCAACAGGCTGCTCACCCGGTGACTGCTGCACGAAGCCCCGCGCCGCAGGATTCTGCCACTGCTCACCCTCAGGCGCCCGCCCGATCGGCGGCTGCCCGTACCCGGGCGCACCTTGCCGTGATGGGTGATCGCCGCCGGGCACTTGGCCGGTGGGACCGCCGTGCTGCGGTGCGTGGTCGCCGGGCACCTGCCCCATGGGGCCGGACGCGCCGTGCCACGGTGCCTGGTCGCTGCCAGGCACCTGCCCCGTATGCACAGGGCCACCTTGCCACGGTGCTTGGTCGCCGCCGGGTGCTCGGCCCGTGAGCGCGGAGTTGCCTTGCCCCGGTGTGTGATCGCTGCCGGAAGCGCGCCCGATGGGTCCGCTCTGCGACGGTGCCTGGTCATTGCCGCGAGCCTGCCCCATGGGCGCAGAGCCGTCTTGCCATGGCGCGTGGCCGCCGGGTGCTTGCCCTGACCCGGGGAGGCCTTGCCACTGTGAGCGATCGCCGCCTGGCGCTGGCCCAGCGGGCTCGCTCTGCCACGGTGCCCGGTC
>NZ_BAGN01000043.1 GCF_000308835.1 Nocardia vinacea NBRC 16497
CCGATGGCGGTGCGCGGTGTGCTGCGCATTGTCGACGGCATCGTGGGCAGGTTCCGCAAGCCGAAGTGAACGATCGCGTAGCGAACCGCGGTCGGTGTGCGCTGTAACTGGCGCGGCACTTGCCGTTCATGTTCGAGCTACTGGTGAGTCGCCAAGCGCTGTCATCGTCGAATCAGAGGATCCGATGGTGATGGGTGCGGGTAACCGCTGGAGCTCGAGGAGTACGCGATGTCGGACAAGCTGAGGCACGACGCGGATCTGTTCGAGAAGGCCGCGGAGCGGACCAGCGCCGTTCGGGATCGGGTCAACGGCGTGCTGAGCACGTTGGATGCTGCGCTCGCCGGACGCGGTGCGCCGTGGGGGAACGACAAGCTGGGGCGCCAGTTCGCCGAGGGCCCCGACGGATACAAGGTCGCGCGCGAGCAGATGACCGGGAATATCACGACCACGGCGACGAATTTCGACAACTTCTACACCGGTCAGACCAAGACCGCCAAGGAACTGCGGCGGATGGACCAGTCCAACGGCGACGGCTTCCGGTGAGTTGGTCGCCCATGACGAACGAATTCGCCAAGGCCGAGATGGCGGCGGTGCTCGATGAAGTCCAGCAACAGTTTCGGGCGATCGCGCAGGTGCAGCAGCAGCGTGCCGAACTGACCGCGAGCGCTACCGTGCGCAAGCGGATCACGGTCACCGTGAATGCCGATGGCACCATTATCGAAACCAAATTCGGTTCCGGCATCGAGGAATTGAGCTACGGCGAGATCGCGAAGGCGGTGACCGAGGCGGCGCAGAAGGCGACCGCCGAGGTGACGCGCAAGGCACAGGAGCTGATGACGCCCCTGCACGACCGTCGTGCGCGACTGCCCAAACTGTCGGATCTGATCGAGGGCATGCCCGACCTGAGCGCCGAAATGCCGAAGGCGCCGAAGGTTTCGCTTGCACCGCCGAATTCCGAAGAGCGCCAACCGGTTTTCGACGATGACGCCGCGCCGATGGAATTCAGCAATGTCGAGGTCGTCTCGCGTCAATCGGCCACGGACCGCGGAGTCACCGATTCCAGCTGGTAACCGAGGGTGAGCGCAGATGGCTGAGCTACCGGGTTATCTCAAATGGCTGGAATGGGTCGCCGGATCCGACTGGCCCGCAGGCGATCCCGATGGCATGTGGGGGCTGGCCGACGACTGGCGCGCAGCGGCCGCCGGACTGCGCGACATTCTGCCCGATATCCGCGATGCGAAAACGGCGTCACTGAAGGCATATCAGGACGGCGACGGCATCGAGGCGATCATCGCCAACTTCGACAGTTATCTCGAAGGTCCGCAATCGCTCGAGATGCTGGCCCGCGATTTCGAGAAGCTGGCCGATTCGGCGACCAGCGTCGGCACCGAAATCGAATACGGCCAGCTCATGCTGATCACCTCCCTCGCGCTGCTTGCGGCCGAGATCGCGATCGCATGGATCTTTCCGCCGACCGCGCCCGCGGAGGAGGCGCTGGCGATTGCTGGAACGCGGGTGGCCATCCGGATAATCGCCAAGCGGATCATGGACAGGATCGTCGAGATCGTGGCCAAATTCCTCGGGCGTCGACTGGCGAATTTTCTGGTCCGTCACATTGCCATCGACACCGCCCTCGGCACCGTCCAGGACTGGGGAATTCAGCAGTACCAGGTGAATTCGGGGCATCGCAAGGAGGTCAACTGGGAGCAGGTCGGCATCACCGCGATCAGTTCTGCAATTGGCGCTGGTGTCGCGAGCCCAATCGGCGAGCGTCTCGGCCATAAGCTCGCCGAGACCGAGATGAAGGCCTGGCTGCGTGGACTGCTCACCGGCGCGACGGCGGGCACAATGGGTGCCATCGCCGGATTCGGCGGAAGCGTCGGCGCACAGTTCGCGTTCACCTGGGCGAAGTCCGGACCGGAAGGCGGCTGGGACAAGGCCGTCGAAGGTCTGAAGAAGACCGAATTCGACCTGCGCATGCTGACGGCGGGCGCCTCGAACGGCGCGATGTCCGGTGCGAATCGTGCGGCGGCCGAGAAGTTCTATCAGAATCGGCATCCGGATTGGTACCGGCCGAACGGGTCGCCGGTAAATCCGGATGACCTGTCCCGCATCGGATTTCGCCCCGATGCCGGTCCGGTTGGTGCCGACGGCGGCGTGCGTGCGGGTACCGGTTCGGGAGCCGGGCAGACCGGCGAGGGTGCGCCGAATGCGGGCCATACGGGGGAGCCTGTCGCCGGTCGTGGCACTGGGGACGGTACGGCGGATGGTTCGACAGCGCATGCGGTGGACGACGGTTCGGCGGTTGGAGCTGACGGTTCGTCGAATAGCCATGGTGCGGGCGATGATTCGGCGCAGGTGCATGGTGCTGATGACAGCATGTCGAAGGCGGGGGCCGCCGACGATGGTTCTACTGCGCGTGCTGGAGATGACGGTGCGACTGCGCGTGCTGGTGACGATGGTGCGACCGCCCATGCTGGTGATGACGGTGCGACTGCGCGTGCTGGTGATGATGGTGCGACTGCGCGTGCGGGCGATGACGGCGCGACCGCCCATGCTGGTGACGACGGTGCGACTGCGCGTGCTGGTGATGACGGCGGGACCGCCCATGCGGGCGATGATGGTGCGACTGCGCGTGCGGGCGATGATGGTGCGACTGCGCGGGCCGGTGACGATGGTGCGACAGCGCGTGCGGGGGATGACAGTTCCTCGACTGCGCGGGCCGACGCGGATGGTTCCACAGACACGCAGCGCATCGGCGATGGGACGGCGGATGGTGGAGTCGACCAGTCGAGCACGCGGAATTCGGAGGCGGGAGCCGGATCGGACGGTGTCGTCCGGTCCGCAGGAGAAGCCGCGAATCACTCGGATCCGTCTGCGGTACAGGCGAATTCAAATGCCGAGTCCAACGGTGCCGGCGACCGTACGGGGTCGGCCGACCACGCCGGAGCATCGGCGCGCGAGGGGCAGAGCCGCCTCGATGCCGCTACCCGGGCCGACCTGACCCCTGCAGGCGCGGAACACACTTCGAACACGACCGCCGGTGGTTCGCGCGTCTCCGGCGACAACGCGGCCGCGCAAGCAGGCGTCGCCGCGGCGTCGCCCCCACTCCAAACCGGCACTGCTCCTACACATCCCGGAACCGCACCAACCCACGCCGCATCCGACGCACGCACCGGCGCAACACCATCCACACCGCGCACAACCTCAACCGCCGACATGCGCCCCGGCGCAACCTCCAACACCGAAACCTCACGCGGCGAACAGACCCGCCCGCAACCGACCGCCGAACCTGGCACCACAGATCCACGTTCCACAACCCCATCTACCACCGATACCCGCACCACCGACGGCCGCCCCGCCCCGGACCGATTCCGTACCGGCACCGGCGACACGTACTCCGAATCCGAATCCCGCCGCACCACATCCGAAAACCGCGCGGGTGCAGCCCAATCCACACCTCAGCACCTCACCGCCGAACCCATAGCAGGCCCACAGGCAGCACCCGCCCCCATCCATGCCGAGATCCACGCCGACGGCAATGCCACCGTCCGCCCCAACAGCGACACCGCTGCACCCCCGGACAGTGCCGGTGCCGTGCAACCCAATGGGGATACCGCCGGGCGCTCCGATAGTGACGGTGCCGTACCTCCTGTCAGTGACCCTGCCGCACACCTCGGACACGTGCGGTGCCTTGCGGCCCAATGGGGATACCGCCGGGCGCTCCGATAGTGCGGGTGCCGTGCCCCCTGTCAGCGAAAGTGCCACGCACC
>NZ_BAGN01000042.1 GCF_000308835.1 Nocardia vinacea NBRC 16497
GGCCGATCGTGCCGCGATCCTCGCACTGTCGCACGGCCCGATCGTCGAGGATGAACCGACCACCATGGTCGCGATCTTCGAAAACCAGGTCGCCGCAACGCCCGACGCGCTCGCTATCGTCGCCCCCGCGGAACGTGGCAACGCCGACACCGAACTCAGCTATGCCGAACTGAATCGTCGCGCCAATCGCCTGGCGCACTGGCTGATCGGGTGCGGACTCGGGACCGAAGACATCGTCGGGTTGCGGCTGTCGAATTCGGTGGAGTTCGTCGTCGCGGTGCTGGGCGTGCTCAAATCCGGTGCGGCCTACCTACCCATCGATCCGGCCTACCCGGACGACCGCATCGACTACTTGGTCGAGGATGCCGCGCCCCGGCTGGTGCTCGGGCGGGTCGAACTGGATGCCGCCGAATCCGCGGCCGCCGAGCTTCCGGACACCGATCCTGTCGACACGGACCGGGTGCGGCCGCTGCTGCCCGGCCATCTGGCGTACGTCATCTACACCTCCGGGTCCACCGGAAAGCCCAAGGGCGTCCCGGTATCCCATGCCGCGATCGCCGAACATCTCGCGGGTTTCGTCGCGGAATGGAGTATGACCGCCGAAGACCGGCTGCTGCAGTCCTCCTCGGTGAGCTTCGACGCCTCCCTGCTCGATATCTTCGTGACGCTGACGCTCGGCGCCCGGCTGGTCATCCCGAAGCCCGATGCCTTCCGCGACATTCCGTATGTCGCCGAGTTGATCACCCGCTGCGGGGTCACCGTGCTGCATATGGTGCCGTCGATGTTGAGCACCTTCCTGTTGCTGCCGGAGGTGAGCGAATGGCGGGCGCTGCGGCATGTTCCGGTGGGCGGTGAGGCGCTGCCCGGTGAGGTGGCCGATAAGTTCGCCGGCGTCTTCGATGCCGAACTGCGCAATCACTACGGTCCGACCGAGGCAGTGGTGTGTGCGACGCATATGAATGTGGAAGGCCCGCAGGGCACGCGGATCGTGCCGATCGGAGTGCCGAATCAGAACGTCACTGTGTATCTGCTCGACCAGGCGCTGCAGCTGGTGCCATCGGGTGTGGTCGGTGAGATCTATTTGGGCGGAGCGCAATTGGCGCGCGGCTACCTGAATCGGCGCGGGCTGACGGCAGAGCGGTTCGTCGCCGATCCATTCGCGCCGGGCGCTCGGCTGTATCGGACCGGCGATCTCGCGCGCCGCAATGCCAATGGCGAGATCGAATTCGTCGGCCGGGCCGACGAGCAGGTCAAGGTGCGAGGTTTCCGGATCGAACTCGGCGAGGTCGAGGCGGCCATCGCGTCCTATCCGGGTGTCGGCCACTGTGTCGTCATCGCGGTCGAGGATGCGGCCGTCGGTGCGATGCTGGCCGCGTATGTGGTTCCGGCCAATGGCCTTTCGGAATCGACCCTCGATATCGACGAGGTGCGCAGGCACGCCGCGGCGACGCTGCCGGAGTACATGGTGCCCAGCGCCTTCGCGGTTATCGACGAGATCCCGTTGACGGTGCACGGCAAACTCGACCGTCGCGCGCTACCGGATCCGGAACGCGCCACTACGCACCGATACCGGGAGCCGAGCACCGCCACCGAGATCCGGCTCGCGGACCTGTTCGCGCAGATCTTCGGCCGCGAGCAGATCGGCGCGGACGACTCCTTCTTCGAACTCGGCGGGCATTCGCTGCTGGCCACCCGCCTGGTCGTGCGGATTCGCACCGAATTCGGCGTCGAGATCGATGTGCGGGCACCGTTCGATACCCCGACCGTCGCTGGACTTGCCGCGCTCATCGAAGCCACGCCGGCACAGGCTTGCGCTGCCGTGCCCGCGTTGCTGAAACGGAAACGGCCCGAGCATATTCCGCTGTCCTACTCGCAGCTCGCGCTGTGGTTCCAGCGCAAGCTGGAGGGGCCGAGCGCGATCGGCAATATTCCATTCGCGGTGCGGGTGGACGGTCCGCTGGATCTCGACGCGCTGACTGCCGCACTCGGCGATGTCGTTGCCCGGCACGAGGTGCTGCGCACCGTCTTCCCCGAGAACGGTGGCGTGCCATATCAATTGGTGCTGCCCGCCGGCCCGATCGATGTGCCGGTAACCGAGCTGGACGATCCGGAGAAGCTGCGTGCGGAACTCGCCGCGGCCGGCGGGCATTGCTTCGCCGTTGCCACCGAGCTGCTGATTCGACCGCGAATCTTCGTGCTGGACGACAAGACCCACGTACTGTCGCTGCTCGTACACCATCTGGTGGCGGATCACTGGTCGTTCCGAACGATTCTGGACGACCTCGCCACCGCCTACCGTGCGCGCACCGCAGGCGCTGATCCGGACTGGACGCCCCTGGACGTGCAGTACGCCGACTATGCGCTGTGGCAGCGCGAGGTGGTCGAAACACTCGGCACGCAGGTGGATTACTGGCGCGACGCACTCGCGGGTCTGCCGGACGAGATCAATGTTGCCCTGGACCGCCCGCGCCCCGGCGTTCTCGGCAAGAAGGGACATGTGGTGCCGTTCGCGGTGCCCGCCGAATTGCGCGGCAAGCTCGGGGCCCTCGCCGAGGCGAGCGGAAGCAGCGAGTTCATGCTCTACCAGGCCGCGGTCGCGACTCTGCTGCACAAACTCGGTGCGGGTGTGGATATTCCGCTCGGCACGCCGATCGCGGGCCGGGTCGATCAGGCCGCCGCCGAATTGGTCGGACTGCTCGCCAATATGGTGGTGCTGCGCAATGACCTTTCCGGCGATCCGACGCTGCGGACCGTGCTGGAGCGCTCCCGCGATACCGCGCTCGGCGCGTACAGCAATCAGGACATTCCGATGGAACGCCTGGTCGACGCGCTGAATCCGGCGCGGTCCCGGTCCAGGAACCCGGTGTTCCAGGCCATGATGCACTTCCGCGAGGAGAACTGGGACGGCGCGGGTCAGGGTTTGGACGCGCACACCGCGCTGACGGTATTGCCGTTGGATTTCGACACCTCGCTGCTGGACCTCAGCATCAATTTCTTCGCGGGACCCGACGGCGGCTTCGATGCCAGCGTCATCGTCAATACCGATCTGTACGAGCCTGCGACCGGAGAGTTGTTCGCGCAGCGCATGCTTCGCGTACTGACGGCCTTCGCCGAAGCACCCGACAGCACGGTCGGTGAGCTCGACATCATGCCTGCCGCCGAGCGGCAACGGGTCCTCGGTGAATGGGCCACCGGTGTGGAGCTCTCTTGGCTGCCGGGCATTGCCGAGTTGATCCGGCGTGGCCGCGGGGTGCCTGCCGATAGGATCGCGCTGCGCTGCGGTGCCGAGACGCTCACCTACGGCCAGCTGTTCGAGCAACTCGATCGAGGGGCAGCGGCGCAGGTGCCCGATGGCGCTTCGGCGGCCGGGTTGGTGCACCGGCTTGCCGCACTGGATGCGGCAGTGAATACCGGCGGGACCATTGCGGTTTCGCAGGTTGTGCTCGACCGGGAGGCGCTGGCGGCCGCGGTGGCCGATCGACGCGCCATTGCCGCCGATCGCCGCAGCGAATCACTGGACCGGGCAACGGGTTCGGCGGATGTGCGACTCGTCGCCGCACCCTGGACCGGATCCGAGATCGAAGTCGAGTTGCCGGCCGCGCTCGCCGATGGGGCGACGCTGATCCTCACCACCGAACAGCAACGTGAAGATCCGGTCGCGCTCGTCGAGCTGATCGGTGCGCATTCGGTCACCCATGTGGTTGCCGAGCCGGTAACGCTGTCGCGGTTCGTGCAGACCGGCGTCTCCATGCTGCCGTCGGTGCGCAGCTGGGAGGTCGTCGGAACCGATTGGCCCGCAGCGCTTCCCGATCTGCTGCCCGCGCTCGCGGCCGGTTCGGTCGCCACCTTCGACTTCCGGATTCCGGAGTACGTGGGTGCGGTGGCCCGCGGTGCGGTCGATGGCAGCGGACGTGCGCGACCCATTCCGGGGGCCCGGGTGTTGGTGCTGGATGAAGCCCTGCGACCGGTCGCGCCCGGCGTTGACGGCGATGTGTACGTCGGTGGTGCCGGGCTTGCCGAGGGATACGTCGAGGATTCGGCAAACGCGTTCATCGATGACCCATATCTGCCGGGAGCCCGGTTGTTCCGCACGGAGCAGCGGGCGCGCTGGGATACCGCAGGGCGACTCGTGTTCCGGACCGATAGTGCCGGTGAAACCAGCACGGGCAAAGCATCTTCCGATGCCGAGCACACCGAGACCGAACGGCAGCTCATTGCGATCCTCGAGGAACTGCTCGAGATCGAGGATGTCACCGCCGATGACGGCTTCTTCGCACTCGGCGGCGACAGCGTGATCTCCATCCAGTGGTCGGCCCGCGCCAATGAGCTCGGCCTCCCGCTGTCCCCGCAGCTCGTATTCGAGCACCTCACCATCGCCGAACTCGCGGCCGCGGTAGACGAAGCGGTAGCAGCCGGGGTGACCACGACCATCGGCGACACCTTCGGTACCGGTGGAGTGCAGGCCGAGCCCGAGGAGCCGACCGACAACCACCAGCACGCCGCGATGAGCGTATCCGGCCTCGGCTCGGACGCGCTGGCCGCATTGGGTGCGGCATGGAAGCAGTCGCAATGAGGGGCGATTTCTTCCGAGCGGCGGGCCCGACGAGCGGCGATGCGATGACTGTGGGCCGAAAGGCGTTGCGATGACTGTGGACCGGAGCGTCCCGGCCGAAATCGAGGATGTGCTCGCGCTCAGCCCACTACAGGAGGGGCTGTTCTCGTTGGCGCGGTTGGCCGCCGACGGGGTCGATCTGTACACGATGCAGTTCGTCATCGATATCGGCGGTCCGATCGACGTGCCGATGCTGCGCCGCAGCGCCGAGGCGATGCTGGAGCGGCACGCCAATCTGCGGGCCGCGTTCTGGGATAAGGATCTACCCAAGCCGGTGCAGATCGTGCCGACCTGGGTGGATCTGCCCTGGTTCGAAATCTCCGCGCTACCCGCGGAATTCGATGCCATCGCCGAGGCCGACCGGCAGCAGCGGTTCGATCTGTCGCGCGGACCGGCGCTGCGGATCACGCTGGTCACGCTGCTCGACGAGCGGCACAGGGGGATGGCAGCCGACGGAGCTTGCGGAGTCGGCGGGGTGGGTAGGCGCAGGATGATCGTGACCGCGCATCACATCCTCATGGACGGCTGGGCGGTCGCGGTGTTCTTCCGCGAGCTGATCGCGGTGTACGAGGCCGGGGGACAGGCGGATTCGCTGCCACCGGCGCGGCCGTACCGCGATTACATCGGCTGGCTCGCCGCGCAGGACACCGACGCCATCACCCGCAGCTGGACCGAATACCTCGCGCCGCTGAGCGGTCCGCTCATGCTGGCCGCCGGTACGGCAGCCGAAGTCGGCGCGGCGATTCCGCGCCGCAGCCGATTCAGCTTGGACAATGCCGAAACCACGCGGCTGGTGCAATGGGCACGGGCGAACGGCCTGACCATGAGCACGGTCGTCCAATTCGCCTGGGCCGTCGTACTCGGCAGGCTAACCGATCGACGCGATGTCGTCTTCGGCACCACCATTTCCGGCCGTCCGGATGCGCTGCCCGGTGTCGAAACAATGATCGGGCTGTTCATCAATACGGTGCCCGCGCGCGTCCTTATCGACCGAACCAGAACCGTCGCCCAGCAATGTGCACAGTTGCAGCGTGAATCGGCGGCTATGCGGGATGCGGGATATGTGAGCCTGTCGACCATTCAGCGCGCGGCCGGGCACGGTGCGCTGTTCGACGTGCTATTCGTCTTCGAGAACGCGCCCATCGGCGCGGCCACCGATCCGATCGTCACCGCGAGCGGTACCCGATTCCTGCCGGTGGCGATGGAAAGTCTGGTGCACTACCCGCTTTCGGTGGTGTCTCATCTGAACGACGGCACTCTCGTCGTGATGCTCGAGGCGATCGCCGAAGCGCTACCGCACTTTCCGGTCGCCGAAATCGGTGCGCGGATCCTGTCCGTGCTGCGTCAGCTGCCCGCTCATGGCGATTCGAGCCCCGATGCACTGGATCTGCTGCTGGCCGATGAGAAAGTCGTCGTCGCCGAGAAGCAGGTCTGCGCGAATGGCACGGCTTACGAGCTCTTCCTGAACCAGGTCGCCGACACCCCCGATGCGATCGCACTGAGCACCGGTTCGGATCGCTACACCTACGGTGAATTGCGAGCAGCCGCAGGGCAACTGGCGAATGAGCTGATCAACAACGGTATCGGCCCGGAAACCGTGGTCGCCCTCGCATTACCGCGATCGGCCCGGTCTATCATCGCCATTCTCGCCGTATCGGAAGCAGGCGGAGCCTATGTGCCGGTGGACATCTCGGCACCCGCCGCGCGCATCGAATCGATACTGCGCCAAGCGGATCCGAAACTCATTCTGACGGTTGGGGAGTCCGTAAACCTGCTCGGCGAGACCACCCACCCGGTCCTGGTACTCGACGATCCCGCCGCCGCGGAGCGAATCGCAAACCACCCCATCCGGCCCTACCGTCCGGTCCCCCCACACGCCGCCGCCTACCTCATCTTCACCTCCGGTTCGACCGGCGAACCGAAGGGCGTCATCGGCACCCACGCCGCTCTGACCAGCTACTTCACCGACCATCGCGACCGCGTCTACCGCCCGGCGGTGGCCCGGCTCGGCCGCCGACTGCGCATAGCGCACGCCTGGTCGCTGAGCTTCGACGCCTCCTGGCAGCCGATGATCGGCCTGTTCGACGGCCACGCCGTCCACCTGTTCGACGAGACCGAAATGCGCGATGCGCAAGGCCTCGTCGACGGCATCGTCCGGCACCAGATCGACATGATCGACACCTCGCCGTCCATGTTCACCCAGCTCTCGGCCGCCGGACTGGTGGACGGTGAGCGACTGACCGTGCTCGCCCTCGGCGGCGAGGCCATCGGTGCGCCCATGTGGGAGCAACTGCGCGCGCTGCCGGGCACCGCGGTCTACAACTGTTACGGCCCCACCGAGACCACGGTCGAGGCGGTGGTCGCGACGGTGAATACCGGTCGCAACGAGCCGGGGAATGTCCAGCCCACCATCGGCGGACCGGTGGATCGCATGTCCGCCTATGTCTTCGATGCCATGCTGCGGCCGGTGCCGCGCGGTGTTGTCGGTGAGCTGTACTTGTCCGGCGCTCAGGTGGCACGCGGCTATATCGGTAAGCCCGCCGTCACCGCGGATCGCTTTATCGCCGACCCCTTCCGGCTCGGCGCTCGCATGTATCGCACAGGTGATCTGGTGCGGCAGTTGCCGAATGGCGATCTCGCCTATCTCGGCCGAGCCGACGACCAGGTCAAGATTCGCGGCTACCGAATCGAAATCGGCGATATCGAAACGGCTTTGCTGCAGCTGCCGCAGGTTCGTGCGGGCGCGGTGTTGGTTGTACAGCGGCCGAGCGGCCCGAGTCTGGTCGCCTTCGCGGTCAGTGCTGATTCGGCCACCTTGCGTGCTCGTCTCGCGGAGCGCCTGCCTGCGTATATGGTTCCGGCGCGGGTCATTGCGCTGCCCGAGCTGCCGGTCACCCCCAACGGCAAGCTCGATGTCCGAGCGCTGAACGCGCTGGCGTTGGCGGCCCTACAGGGCTCCGCCCAGCGCACCCTGCCGAGCACCGATACCGAGCGGACCCTCTGCCGCGCGCTCGCCGAGGCACTGGGTGGTTCCACACCCGGCATCGATGAAGACTTCATCGAACTCGGCATGGACAGCATTGTCGCTATCTCCCTGGTGAACGCGGTGCGACGCGCGGGACTCTCGGTCAGTCCCGCCATGGTCATGACCAACCCCACCGTCCGCGATCTGGCGGCCGCCATCGATTCCCGTGCGGCACAACAGGAGAACAGCCCCGCCGAGATCGGCGAGGTACTCCCGACGCCGATCATGTCCTGGATGTACGAGTACGGCGGCTTCCGCAGGCTCGCACTCTCGACGCTGGTATCGCTGCCCGCCGAGGTGGATCGGGCGCAGCTGGAAGCGGTGCTACAGGCACTACTCGACGGTCACGACATGCTGCGCGGCCAGCTGTCGACGGCCGAAAACAGGTTCGAAACCAGAGCGCCGGGCAGCGTGCGCGCCGCCGATATCCTGCACGAGGTCCGGGTATCCGACGACTTCGGCACCGTACTCGAGGAACATGTGCGAGCGGCGATCGATCGCATCGATCCGAAGACCGGCACCATGATTCAGGCCGTCCGCTTCGCGGGCCCCGATGTGCTGCTGCTGTCGATCCACCACCTCGCGGTGGATCCCGTCTCCTGGCACATCATCCTCGCGGATCTGGCCGACGCCTGGTCGCAAGTCACGCAAGGGCGAACCGCCACTGTCGCATCAGAATTCACTGGATACCGCGGCTGGGCGGAACTACTCGACAAGCGCCGCACTGCATCGGAAGTATCAGCCCAACGCGACTTCTGGACCGACCAACTGACCGGCCTCGATCCGGAACTCGGCCTGCGCCGTCCGGATCCGACCCGCGACACCTGGTCCTCCTACCGCCTCACGCCGTCGTTCATGCCGACCGACACCACCCGCCGGATCCTCGACGGGCTCGGCAGCGGTCTCGGCATGCACGAATTGCTGCTCACCGCACTGACAATCGCGCTGACCACCTGGCGAGCCGAACGCGACCAGGACGGCTCCACCGGCGCACTGGTCGCCCTCGAGGGCCACGGTCGCGAGGATGCCACCGTCGGCAACGTCGACACTTCACGCACGGTCGGCTGGTTCACCACCGTGTACCCATTGCGCGTCGGCACGGGCTCGACACTCGACGTCACCCGCGCCGAGTCCGATTCGGCCGAGGCCGCGGGTTTGCTGAAAGCTGTTGCCGCCCAGCTGGACAGCGTCCCGAATAAGGGATTGGACTACGGCTTGCTCCGCTACGGCGATACCGAGCCGCACCCGGATCCGCAGGTAATGCTCGACTACCTGGGCCGCATGGACCTCACCGCAGGCGCATCGGGTCCATGGGCCCCGATCACCGACCTCACGCTGCACCAACGGCTTCCGGTCGCCCCCGAACCGGATATGCCGCTGCGCTACGCACTCGACCTGGTCGTCGCCGTCTACCCCGGCGCAGACGGACCCCAGCTGGCCACCCTGTTCCGCTGGAGCGACGCACTTTTCGACACCACCGAGATCGACCGTTTCGCCACCATCTGGCAGCGCTGCATCACCGCAGTCGCCGCCGCCATACCAAGCGCAACTCCGGGAGAACGATGAACGCGATCGAAAACGCCATCGTGGTCGAGGACGTCCGCAAGTCCTTCGGCGACGTCCACGCCGTGCGCGGCCTGACCTTCTCGGCGCCGGCCGGGAGTGTGCTTGGCGTACTCGGCCCGAACGGCGCGGGCAAGACCACCACGGTCTCCATCCTGTCCACGCTGACCAAGCCCGATGCGGGCCGTGCCCTGGTCGCGGGGTACGACGTCGTGCGCGAGGCCGCGGACGTGCGGGCATCCATCATGCTCACCGGCCAGTATGCGGCGCTCGACGAGGTGCTGACCGGCCGGGAGAACCTCGTCCTGTTCGGCCGCCTGATGGGTCTGCGTCCGAAACAGGCCAAGGTCCGCGCCACCGAACTGCTCGAACAGTTCGATCTCACCGAGGCGGCCGATCGCCGCGTCGGCGGCTACTCCGGCGGTATGCGCAGACGCATCGATATCGCCTGCGGACTGGTGCGCCCGCCCAAGGTCGTCTTCCTCGACGAACCCACCACCGGCCTGGATCCGGTGAGCAGACAGGGTGTTTGGTCGCTGGTGCGCTCGCTCAAGAAACAGGGCGTGACGATCCTGCTCACCACGCAGTACCTCGAGGAGGCGGATGCGTTGAGCGACAACATCATCGTCATCGACAAGGGCCGCGTCATCGCCGAGGGCACCGCGGACGAACTCAAGGCCCGCTCGGGTTCGAGCTACTGCGAGGTCGTTCCGGTCGACGCGGGTGACGTGCCCGCCGTGGTCACCGCGCTGGACGGACTCGGCGCGGTCACCGTCGCCGAATCCGAGGACCGAGTGTCGCTGCCCGCTCCCGACGGTGCCGCCACGCTGGCCGAGGCGCTGCGCCGCATTACCGAGGCCGGTATCGAACTCATCGACATCGCGCTGCGCAGACCGTCACTCGACGAGGTGTTCATCAAGCTCACCACCGACGAACCGGGGTTGGTGACAGCATGACCGAATCAGTCACAATTCCCGCCGGAATGCAGTGGACCGCGCTGAGCGGTCGCACCGTGCGCGCGGCGGTGCGCGAGGGGGATCTGCCCTTCGGTTTCGTCGCGCCGATGATCTTCTTCGTCTGTTTCTATGTCCCGCTGCGCAAGTCGATGGAGCAGACCGGTGCGGACTACGCCCAGTACCTGCTGCCGGTGATCGTGCTGCAGGGCATGTTCTTCACCGCCATGTCGGCGGCCGACCGCGCCGCCCGAGACACTTTCAGCGGCATGGGAACTCGCATGCGGTCCATGCCGGTCAAATCGTGGGTACCGCTGGCCGCCCGGATGTCCGCGAATCTGGTTCGCGCGCTGGCCGGACTCGCTGGAGCGCTGGTCATCGGCACGGCCTTCGGATTCCGATTCCACAGTGGGGCAGCGGCCCTCGTCTTCATCGCATTGTCACTGGCCTTCGCCGTGGCACTGGTCATCGGTGCCGACACACTCGGCGTCGCCACGGGTGAGCCGGAAGTCGGCGCGTCCGCACTGCTGGCACCGCAACTGCTGCTCATCATGATGTCCACGGGTTTCGTTCCGGCCGAAGGCTTTCCGGGGTGGATCCAGCCCTTCGTCCGCAATCAGCCGGTATCACAAGCCGCCGCTGCCCTGCGTGATCTCGCCAATGGCGAATACACCTCGGCCGTCGCCGTTGCGGCGGCCTGGATTCTCGGCTTGATCGTGGCCTTCACCGCGATCTCGGTCTGGGTGGAAAGGCGGCGGCCGTGAAAAAACTGATCGATCAGAGCTTCGTCGAAACGGGCCGACTGCTGCGACGCTGGCCGCGCGAACAGGAGGTGCTGACCTCGACGTTGATCCTGCCGGTACTGCTGCTGTTGATGTACCAATTGGTGCTCCACAAATTCCTCAGCGCATCCTCCGGCGTGGACGCCATCTACGGTTTCGTCCCGATGATCGCGGTCACCGGCGCGATGTACGGTGCCATGGGGACCGGCCTTTCGCTCTACGCGGAACGGGAAAGCGGTCTGCTGCGGCGTATTTGGGTGCTGCCGGTGCACCGTGCGGCCGGACTGATCGGCCGACTGCTCGCCGAATGCGGACGCACGTTGATAGCGACGATCATCGTGGTCGCCCTCGGCGTCGTGCTCGGATTGCGCTTCGAGCAGGGCTGGTCGGGTGTGCTCGGTGCGCTCGCGGTTCCGGTGCTCCTGATTCCCGGCTTCGCCACCATGGTGATCACGGTCGGCGTCAGCAAAGCGGGCGACAAGGTCGTGCAATTGTTCTCGGCACTCGTGCTGCTCGGGATGTTCTTCAATTCCGGATTCGTACCCGTGGAGAACTACCCGGGTTGGTTGCAGCCGGTGGTGCGCGTCCAGCCGATGAGCTGCGCCATCGAGGCAATGCGCGGCTGCACGATCGGCGGCCCCATCGCCACTCCGCTGCTGCAGACCATCGCCTGGTCCGTTGGGCTCGCGCTGGTCTTCGGCGCTTTCGCGGTACGCGGTTACCGCAAGGCCGCGGAGGGCTGAGCGGTCCACTGAGTGGGGCCCCGGTTTGATAGTTACATCGGCTAACTATATAGTTTCCTGAGGTAACAATCAGCAAGGGGCTGCCGTGACGATTCCATCCGCCGATCTCGATCTGGGTGATGTCCAGACCATTCGCCGCCGCCTGCGCTACGACCGGGATCACCCGCACTACAAATGGATCGTCCTGACCAACACCACCATTGGTGTGCTGCTCAGCGCGGTCAATGCGTCGATCGTGCTGATCTCGCTGCCCGCGATCTTCCGAGGTATCGGACTGAATCCGCTGGAAGCGGGCAATGTCGGCTATCTGCTGTGGATGTTGATGGGCTATCTGCTCGTCACCGCGGTGCTGGTGGTGATGTTCGGACGGCTCGGCGATATCTTCGGCCGCGTCCGTATCTACAACCTGGGGTTCGCGGTCTTCGCGGTGACCTCGGTCGCGCTGTCATTCGATCCGTTCCAGGGTGGTTCGGGCGCGATGTGGATCATCGTCTGGCGTGTGCTGCAGGGCATCGGCGGCGCCATGCTGACGGCCAATTCGACGGCCATTCTCACCGATGCCTTCCCGGCCAAACAGCGTGGTACCGCACTCGGCATCAATATGGTCGCCGCGGTCGCGGGCTCCTTCCTCGGACTGATCATCGGCGGCGTGCTCTCGGAATGGGATTGGCGCGCGGTGTTCTGGGTCAGTGTGCCGATCGCCGTGATCGGTTCGGTCTGGTCCTATCGCTCGCTGCACGAGGTGGGCATGCGCACCAAGGGCAAGGTCGACTGGGCGGGCACCATCACCTTCGGCCTCGGTCTGACCGCACTGCTCACCGGCATCACCTACGGCATCCAGCCCCATGGCGGGCATCCCACCGGCTGGTCCAACCCCTGGGTGCTCGGCGCGGTACTGGGCGGCATCGCTTTGCTCGCGGCGTTCTGCGTGGTGGAGACCAAGGTCGCCGAGCCGATGTTCCATCTGTCGCTGTTCCGCAATCGCGCGTTCGGCCTCGGCAATTTCGCCAATCTGATGGTCTCGATCGGCCGCGGCGGCATGCAGTTCATGCTGATCATCTGGCTGCAGGGCATCTGGTTGCCGCTGCACGGCTACGACTACGAATCGACGCCGCTGTGGGCCGGTATCTATCTGTTGCCGCTGACCGTGGGATTCCTTGCCGCCGGACCGGTTTCGGGTTGGCTGTCGGACCGCTACGGATCGCGCCGGTTCACCACCGGCGGCGCGACACTGGCCGGGCTCACCTTCCTGCTGCTGCTCGTCATCCCGGTCGACTTCAACTACTGGGTGTTCGCCACGATCGTGCTGCTCAACGGAATCGGTTGCGGACTGTTCTTCTCACCGAACACCGCCGCCATCATGTCGAGCGTGCCCGCGTCCCAGCGCGGTGCGGCCTCCGGCATGCGCGGCACCCTGTTCAACGGCGGCAATGCGCTGTCGATGGGAATCTTCTTCTCGCTCATGGTCGTCGGCCTCGCCGCGAGCCTGCCTTCGGCACTCGACAGTGGTCTGCGCGCCCAGGGCGTATCCGCGGGCGCCGCGTCCCAACTCGCCGACCTGCCCCCCGTCGCGAGCATGTTCGCCGCCTTCCTCGGTTACAACCCGATCCAGGAATTGCTCGGCCCCAGCGGCGAATTGGACAAACCGGGCGTCAATGCGGACACCCTCACCGGTCAGGAGTTCTTCCCGCATCTGCTCACCGGACCGTTCCACTCGGGTCTGATCGTGGTGTTCGTCTCGGCCGCCCTGATGATGTTCCTGGCCGCGGCGGCCTCGTACTTCGCGGGCGATAAGTATGTCGAGGAGGAACTGGCCGAACTCGCCGAGGCCGACGAACTCGTCGCCGCGCGCTGAGCTACGGCTGGTGCGTGCCGCGCTCGGACTCTACTGTCTGGGCCATGAACTCGCTGCCGGTCGCGCCCGTGGTGGTGATCCTCGGATTCGTCGCGGCGATCACCATCGGCCGGTGGTTCCTGGTCGACGAGACCCTCAGCGACCGCCTCATCAATCGCGCATTGGCCTGGGATCTGGTCGGTCTGCTCGTCTTCATCTGCGTCGGTCGGCTCGGTCGGGCTCATCTCGCGCTCGATCTGTTCACGATCTTCGGCGCGCTGGCGGTGGCGAATGTTTTCGGATTCGCACGATTGCTCGATGGCGCGGATACGCGAACCGCCATGCGGCGGCAGCGCATCTACGACCGGATCGCCGTGCTGGCCGGAGGTGTTGTGCTGGTCGGCATAGTGGTGGCCCCGCAGCGAGATTGGGGGCTGACCGTCTGGTCGCTTACCTCGGTGCCGACCGCCTTGTCCGGCATGCTGATGACACGGGCCTGCGTGCGGGAGTTGCGCACCGGGGGGATCACGGCGAAGGAGCGACTGACCTACGGCGCACTGCTGATCGTCGCCGGGTATGCCGCGAGCGCGACGGTGGTCTCGCTCGTGCGGATGTTCACCGGCACTCGACCCGATGAACAGGGAGTGATCTGGGCGATCGGAACATACGCGACATTGGTCCTGCTCGCCGGCCTGATCGGAATCCCGCTGTGGAATGCGGTACTGGTTCGGGCGGAATTGGATCGGGCCGGACGCTGCTGTCGCCGACTGCGTCCGCTGTGGCGGGCGCTCACCGATGCCGTACCCGAGGTGGTGCTGGCTCGGCCGAGTAGTGGTTCCTCGTCACGGCTTTATCGGATGACAGTCGAAATACGTGACGCCCTGGTGCAATTGCGGCCATACGCACCGGATACCGAGGCGCACACCGATATCCGCGAATACGCGCGGTGTATCGCGCAGGCCGTGCAGACCAAAGCTGCTGGTGGGTCGCCCGCGACGGCCTCCGGTCGCGCCACTCCGGTCGACCTACGTGACCGGACCGATGAACTCAGGTACCTGCTGGCCCTGGCCGCGGAATGGCCGAAGGCCCGCGCGCTGGTGCGTGCGGGCCTCGAATCTCCGGCGCGCTGAACCTACTTCGCCGCGTTGGCGAAGGCGGGCTCCAGCTTGTTCAACAGGTAGGGCACCGACAGCGCGGTCGGCTGGTTGACGGCGCTGATCTCCTGCACCGTGAGGAAGACCACCGAACCCTTCTTCACCGCGGGCAGATCGGCGTATCCGGGGAGCTGCCGGTACTTGTCGTCCATACCGGGGGAGTAGCCCGCGAGCAGCAGATCGGCGGTGAGCTCGTCGACCCGCTCCGGGGACAGCGCCAGCCGGCCCTGATTCGACGGCTGATCGGTGAGGTTCTTCGGAATGCTCAGTCCGAGCTGGGTGAAGATCTTGCTGGACCCGTCGTTCGGATCGGTCAGCACCATCAGCTGGGCCGGGCTGGCCAACCAGGTGCTCGCGAAGGTCTTGCCCTTCAGGCCCGGATTGGCCTGGCCGATGGTCTCCACCTTCTTGTCCACATCGGCGATCACGCGGGTCGCGTCGTCTTCTTTGTGCAGTACCTTGCCGAGCGTGGTCACCAGGTCCTGCCAGGGCTGGATCGACGCTGAGCTGAGTGCGGGCAGCGTCGGAGCGACCTTGGACAGCTCGTCATAGGTCTTCTGGTCGGCCAGGAATCCGTCCACCAGAATCAGATCCGGCTCCAGCGCCGCGACCTGCTCGGCGATATTGCCGGTGGTATTCAAGGCCTTCGCCGATTCGAGCGACTTCGGCTCCCACGCCGGGGTGCTCTTGGAGACCGAGGCAACATTGTCGATATAGCCGACCGGGGTCACGCCGAGCGCCAGCGTCGAATCCAGCCACTGATTCCCCAGCGTGACAACCTTTTTCGGGGTGCCCTGCACCGTTGTCGTGCCGCGGGCGTGGTTGATGGTGACGGGTGCGCCACCGCCGGACCCCGCGTCATCGCTCGACGACCCACATGCGGCGATACCCAGGGTCAGTGCACCGGCCAGCACGGCAACCGCCGCCCGCTTCCAGCCACGAGACGTCCGTACAGACTCCATCGACACCCTCTCCTTCATCGAGGAATTCCCCGACTCGGCTCCCTTCGAGCCGCAACAGCAAAGGTCAGCCTAACCTACATTGATTGCCGCACCACCCCGGCTTGTCGGTTGCTGACGCGTCATCTGTAGTGAACCTATTGAACGTGCCGCTATCTAGCGGTACGTTAAATGACGTCAATAATGATCCTCTCGTCCGGGAGGCATCGACGTCGAACCCGTGAGCACGCGGGTCTTCGCACGACTGACGCATACCGAATTGAGGTTAGTTCCGATGAATCAAAAGAATTCCGCCGGACGCGTCCGCCCCATGGTCGCCCGTATCGCCATCACCTCCGCCCTTGCCCTGGCCCCGATCGCCGCGGTCGCGGGCCCTGCGCTCGCCGACACGACCGACACCCAGGGCCCGGCCATTGTGTTGGTGGATCAGGCCGACGACATCCACGGCCACGGCGGCTGGGGCCATGGTGGCTGGGGTGGTCGTGGCGGCTGGGGCAATGGTGGCTGGGGTGGTCGTGGCGGCTGGGGTGGTTACGGTGGCTGGGGTGGTTACGGCGGTTGGTTCGGCTACCCGGGCTGGCCGGGCTATTTCCCCATGCCCTCCACCGGCAGCGCCTTCTGACCCCAGCCACTCGGCGGCGCAAGTCATTCCCCTCGAAGCCCTTCCCGTATGAATAAGCCCGGACAGCAGCCGGGCTTATTCACATCTATCCGACGACTTGCTGGGCGAGATCAGTTTCGCTGACCTGGTTCGATAACCGAGCAGCCCAGCGTGGGCCGGGCTGCTTCGAGGGTCAGAGGGTGATGCGCTGGTATTCGGGGAGGAAGAGTTTGTCGCCTTCCTTGACGGCGAAGGTGTTGTAGAACTGGGCGATATTGCGGACGATCTGGTTGCAGCGGAATTCGTTGGGGGCGTGGACGTCCTGGAGCAGGCTGATGGTGGATTCCTCGGTCTGCTTTTCGCGCCAGCTGCGTGCGTAAGAGAAGAACATCTGCTGGTAGTCGGGGTCGATGCCGTCGCGCTTGGCGGCGATGCGGTAGGCCTCGACGGCGATTTGCAGTCCGCGCAGATCGGCGAGGTTTTCGCCGACGGTGAGTGCGCCGTCGACGTGGTATTTGGGATCGAGGCCCTCGGGGACCAGCACATCGAATTGATCGATCAGCTGTTTGGTCTTGGCTTCGAATGCGGCCAGGTCCTCGGGCGTCCACCAGTCGCTGCGGTTACCGCTGGCGTCGTATTTACGGCCCTGATCGTCGAAGCCGTGGCCGATCTCGTGACCGATGGTCGCGCCGACCGCACCGTAATTGACCGCGGTTGTCGCGTCCTTGTCGAAGAACGGCGGCTGCAGATAAGCGGCGGGGAAGGTGATCTGGTTGCTGGTTGGTGAGTAGTAGGCATTGACGGTCTGCGGCGACATACCCCATTCGGACTTGTCGACCGGAGTGCCGAGCCGGTTGAACGCCTTCTTGGATTCGAAAGCATTGACGGCGCGCAGGGATTCGATCAGCTTGCCCCGGGTGATCTTCAGCGCGGAGTAGTCGTCCCACTTATCCGGATATCCGATCCTGGCCTCGATCTTGTCCAGCTTGACGATCGAGGCGTCCCTGGTCGGCTTGGACATCCAGGTCGAATTGGTGAAGTTCTCCCGATAGGCGGCCATGAGGTCGGCCACCATCTCCTCGGCTCGATCCTTGGCGGCCGGCGGAAAGTACTTGTCCACATACAGTTTGCCGAGCTGGTCACCGAGATTGTCGTCTACGACGCCGACGCCGGACTTCCAAGTCTCCGGCCGCTCCTCGAGTCCGCTGAGCACCTTGCCGACGAAATCGAACCGGGCGTCGCGGATCGCCTTGGGCAGGAATCGGGCGAACTCCGCGACCACATTGACCCGCAGGAACTCTCGCCACAGCGCGATATCGGTATCGGCCCACAGTTGCGCGGCCGCGGTCACGAAGGATGGCTGCGCCACCACGATCTTGTCGAACAGCGAGCGCGGCCGATCGGTATTGCCCGCCATCCACGGATCCCAATCGAATTGCGGTCCGAGCGCGACCAGATCGTGCCAGCCCATCACGTTGTAGGTGGCATCGGTATTGCGATTGCGCACGCTGTCCCAATGCGCCGCCGCGATTTTGGTCTCCAGATCGACCATGCGCTGTGCGATTCCCGCCGGATCGGCGAACCCAGCGCCCGCGGACATCTTCTCGAGGTAGGTCTTGTAGCCCGCGAGTTGTTTGGCGTATTCCGGCTTGCGATAGTACTGCTCGCTCAGCGTGATGCCCGACTGACTGATGGTGGGGATATAGGCATTGGAGTCCTTGCGATCGATCCCGACTCCGATACCGATCAGCCCGGCGATCGGCAGCTCCGCCATCACCTTGGCCAGATCCGGTTTGGTCGCCGCGCCATCGATCTTGGCGAAGAGATCGGTCAACGGTGTCATGCCGAGCGTTTCGAAGGCGGTCTCATCGAGGCGCGCATCGTAGAGATCGCGAATCTGCTGCGCCTCCGAACCCGGCCTCGGATCCTTGATGCCCTCGATGATCTCGCGCAGCTGATCCAGCGTCCGATCGCTCGCATCGCTGATCGCGCCGACCGCGGCCTTATCCGGCGGCAGCTGGTACTCCCGCAGCCACTTGCCGTTGACATGCCGGTACAGATCGTCCTGCGGCCGGATCGCCTCGTCCGCACCGCCCATATCGACCGCGGTGAGCTGCACCGGATGCTCATTCTTCGAGCAGGAGACCAGGGCGACGGCCGCGGGCACCACCCCGAGCGCGATCAGGAAGGCACGACGGTCCAGCTGACCGAGACGACCGGTTGATGTCACGAGGATTTCCTCTCCCGATGCGGTCCGGCCGCATCCTCGTCAGGCGCGATAGTGCTGGCCCGAGGCTACCTGTCTCCGGCGTTGCCAGCCCGTCGGATCAGAGCGAGACCCGCTGGTCCCGGGCCAGGTACAGCTTGTCGCTCGGTTCGACGGCGAAGGTGGTGTAGAACTCGTCGATATTGCGGACCACCTGGTTGCAGCGGAACTCGTTGGGCGCGTGTGGATCCATGGCCAGTCGCAGTTCCATGTGCTGCTTCGTCGATTTCTCCCGCCAGATCCGGGCCCAGGACAGGAACAGCGTGCGGTTGTCCGGGGCGCCCTTGCCGTCGCGTTTATCGGCGATGCCGAGGGCGGCCACGGCGATACCGAGACCGCGCAGATCCGCGAGATTCTCCCCGACCGTGAGCGCGCCGTCGACGTGCTTGCTCGGGTCGAGACCGGCCGGGACCAGCGCGTTGTACTGATCGATGAGCTGCTTGGTCTTGATCTCGAATGCGGCCCGGTCCTCGGGCGTCCACCAGTCGCGCAGATTGCCGTCACCGTCGTAGCGCGAACCCTGATCGTCGAAGCCATGTCCGATCTCATGACCGATGACCGCCCCGATCGCGCCGTAATTGACCGCGGTCGCGGCATCGGAGTCGAAGAACGGCGGCTGCAGAATGGCGGCCGGAAACGAGATCGAATTGGCATTCGGGTTGTACTGGGCATTCACCAGCTGCGGCGGCATCCGCCATTCGGACTTGTCGACCGGGGTGCCAAGGCGCGCGAAACCGCGCTGGGTCTCGAAACGCTGTGCGGCGCGGACGGATTCGATCAACTTGCCGCGTGTGATCGTCAATCCCGAGTAGTCGATCCAGTTGTCCGGATACCCGATCTTCGTGACGATCTTGTCGAGCTTCGCGATGGCGGCCTGTCTGGTCGGCGGCGACATCCAGGTCGAATCGGTGAAGTCGGCCCGGTAGGCGGATATGAGATCGGCGACCATCGCCAAGGCGCGCTCTTTGGCCGCGGCCGGAAAGTGTTTGTCCACATAGAGTTTCCCGAGCGGTTGGCTCAGGTTCGCATTGACGGTCGTAATGCCGTCCTTCCACAGCTCCGGACGCTCCTGCGACCCTTGCAGCACCTTGCCGACGAAATCGAATTCGGCATCGGCAATGGCCTTGGGTAGCAGCGATGCGAACTGTTTGACCACCGCCAGGCGCAGATACTCCCGCCAGGCCGCGATATCGACCTCGGCCCAGAGCTTTCCGGCTGTCGTCACGAACGACGGCTCGCCGACCACCACGCGATCGAACAGTGCGCGCGGTCGGTCGGTACTGCCCGCCAGCCACGGCTCCCAGTCGAATTGCGGTGCGAGCGCGGTCAATTGGATCCAGCTCATCGGGTTGTAGACGGCATCGGGATTGCGCAGGCGAACATCGTCCCAGAAACCTGCGGCGATCTTGGTCTCCAGCTCGAATACCCGCTCGGCGGTGCCCGCCGGATCGGGAAAGCCCGCGCCCGCGGCAACGCGTTGCAGATAGGTCTGATAGGCGGCGCGCTGCTCGGCGTATTCGGGCTTGCGGTAATACTGCTCGCCCATATTCGGGTCGATACCGGACTGGGAGATGTTCGTGACGTATTCGGCCGAATTCTTCTGATCGACCTCGACGGACAAACCGATGAGTCCGCCGATCGGCAGCCCGCCCATCACCTTGGCCAGATCCGGTTTGGTCGTCGCGCCGTCGATCGCCGCGAACAGATCCGCCAGCGGGGTCACGCCGAGCCGCTCGATTTCGGCCAGATCGACCCGGGCGTCGTAGAGATCGCGGATCTGCTGCTCGGCCGTCCCGGCCTTCGGGTCGTGGATCCCGTCGATGATCTCCCGCAGCTGCTGCTCCACCCGGTCGCCGACCTCGTCGAAGGTGGTGTAGGACGACTTATCCGGCGGCAGCTGATAATCGCGCAGCCAGCCGCCGTTGACGTACCGGAACAGATCGTCCTGCGGCCGAATCGCCGGATCCTCACCCCGCATATCGACACCGGTGAGCTGCACCGACTGCTCCCGGCTACAGGAGACCAGCGCTGTGGTGGCCGGAATCACACCGAGGGCGATCAGAAAGGTACGACGACCGAGCCGAGTGGAACGCGCAGACGAACTCAAGGAAACCCCCTATTCAGCGACGATTTGGAATGTGCACAGCTCATCCGGTGATCTTGCTCGTTCCGAGGGTAGTAACGGGACAGCCCGCGAGCACTGATCCACGCGGGTTTCACAGCGGAAGTTCAGCCTGTGCTGGCGAGGCCCCGATTTGGGACCGACCTGGGGATTCCCCTACACTGAACCGGTTGCCTGCGGGAGCTGTGCCCGCAATCCGGCCGCGAACCCCCAGTGGTTGATCCATCCGATCGAGAAAACCGCTGGCAGGCGCGCGTTCGGGTGGTAACACGACCATGCCCGTCGGGTCGGCAATCCGGCGTGCGTATACATCCAGGTCAAGGAGGCTGAAGTGATTCAGCAGGAGTCGCGACTGCGCGTCGCCGACAACACGGGTGCGAAGGAAATCCTCTGCATCCGCGTTCTCGGTGGTTCGTCGCGTCGCTATGCCGGCATCGGCGACATCATCGTCGCCACCGTCAAGGACGCTGTCCCCGGCGGCAACGTCAAGAAGGGCGAGGTCGTCAAGGCCGTCGTCGTGCGCACCGTCAAGGAGCGTCGTCGCCCGGACGGTTCGTACATCAAGTTCGACGAGAACGCGGCCGTGCTGATCAAGGCGGACAACGACCCGCGTGGCACTCGTATCTTCGGCCCGGTCGGCCGCGAGCTGCGCGAGAAGAAGTTCATGAAGATCGTTTCGCTGGCTCCGGAGGTGCTCTGACATGAAGGTGCACAAGGGCGACACGGTGCTCGTCATCTCGGGTAAGGACAAGGGCGCCAAGGGCAAGGTCATCCAGGCCTACCCGAAGGAGAACCGGGTCCTGGTCGAGGGCGTGAACCGGATCAAGAAGCACGTTGCCAACTCCACCAACCAGCGTGGTGCCTCCTCGGGCGGCATCGTGACCCAGGAAGCTCCGATCCACGTGTCCAACGTGATGGTCGTCGACTCCGACGGCAAGCCGACCCGCGTCGGCTACCGGGCGGACGAGGAGAGCGGCAAGCGGGTCCGGATCTCCCGTAAGAACGGGAAGGACATCTGACATGACCACCTCTGAGAAGACTCAGCCGCGTCTGAAGGCGCGCTACCGTGCCGAGATCAAGGACGCGCTGAACAGCGAGTTCGACTACGCCAACGTGATGCAGATTCCGGGCGTGGTCAAGGTCGTCGTGAACATGGGTGTCGGTGACGCCGCGCGCGACGCCAAGCTCATCAACGGCGCGGTCCGGGATCTGGAACTGATCACCGGTCAGAAGCCCGAGATCCGCAAGGCCACCAAGTCGATCGCGCAGTTCAAGCTGCGTGAGGGCATGCCGATCGGCGCGAAGGTCACCCTGCGCGGCGACCGCATGTGGGAGTTCCTGGACCGCCTGGTCTCCATCGCGCTGCCCCGTATCCGCGACTTCCGCGGTCTGTCGCCGAAGCAGTTCGACGGGAACGGCAACTACACGTTCGGCCTGAGCGAGCAGTCGATGTTCCACGAGATCGATGTGGACTCCATCGACCGCCCGCGTGGTATGGACATCACGGTGGTGACCACCGCGACCAACAACGAAGAAGGCCGTGCCCTGCTCAAGCACCTCGGCTTCCCGTTCAAGGAGAACTGAGCACATGGCTAAGAAAGCACTGGTCAACAAGGCCAACGCCAAGCCGAAGTTCGCGGTCCGGGCTTACACCCGCTGCCAGCGCTGCGGCCGGCCCCACGCCGTCTACCGCAAATTCGGCCTCTGCCGCGTGTGCCTGCGCGAAATGGCGCACCGCGGTGAGCTCCCGGGCGTGCACAAGAGCTCCTGGTGAGCTCGCGCTCCCGGTGAGCGCACCCGCACGAAACTGAACAAGGGCACGGCCTCCGACGAGGCCGTGCCCTTGCTTGTTTCAGTTGCGTTGGGGGAGTTCAGAATTCGAGCTCAGACCAGGAGATGCGAATCGGGAACGGGAAGTCCGTGGTGATCGCGTCGGAGTCCTTCGGCGCCCATGAGCCGGTCAGCAGGTAGTTGGCCGGATAGAGCGGGTGCACACCGGCGGGGAGCTGGCCGTGTGTGGTTTCCAGCGCATAGGCGTGCACCACCGAGATCGCGCTCTTCTCACGTTCCAGGGTGACTTTCCAGTACCACGGGATACCGGCTTGCGCATAGCGAGCTTTCTTGGCTTCCATATCGGTCTGGGTGTTCGACGGAGACAGCACCTCCCCCGCAAGGAGAACGTCGCTGGCTCGGATGTCCTGGTAGGGCGCATCGAGGCAGCGGTAGGCGAGGAAATCGGGCGTGACGAAGTCGGACTTTCCGGTTTCACCGAAGAACACGTTGGTTTCGAAGTCGACGCGCCAGCGCTCCTGTGGCTGCTGCGTCATCCCCGCCCGCGCACATCGCTCGAGCGCGCTGGTCAACGCAAACGTGAACGCCTGGTGCTCGGCCGGTCCGCGTCGGAGCCATACAACCCGTCCCTCCCATAGTTCGATCTGCCCGGCGACATCCTCGGGCAACTGCTCGAGCTCCTCCCACGTCATGTACTCGGGGAGGTCGGGCCGTTCGATGCGCGGAAGCGACATCGTCCAATCCTAATCTCGACCGCGGAACACTCGGGGTCCTCGCAGATCTTCGCGTTCGGGGCCGCTGCGTTTCATGCGGTGAGTCGGTGTGCGAGGTGTCGGGAAGATTTGCGCGACGAGGCAACCTTCGCATTTGTTGCCTCGGAGAGCTCGGAATTCTCTTCAGCTGTGTTCAAAGACGGTTCGGCCGTTGTGAATTGGGTGATCTCTCGTGGTTGGCTGTCAGATGTGATGTCGAAGGTGGTTCGGGTCGGTGTCCGCGTGCTCGCGTGGATTGCGACATTGGCAGGAGCCGCTGGGATCGCGTTGCATTTCAGTCCGTCGCGGTCTCGCATATTGGTCCTGGCGGCCTCGGGCGCGCCGTATCTGATGTGTTCCGCTCTCGTCGGGGTGGTGGCGTTCGTAGCCATGCGGCACCGGAGCGGTACGGCGGTGGCGAGCATTGTCGTTGCCGCCGCGACGTGGACCCAAGCCCCGTTGTACATCGGTCGTTCCGGCGACGACGGGCACTCGGTGCGGGTGATGCAGGCGAATCTGTTGTTCGACGGAGCCGATCCGCGGGCGCTGGTCGACGAGGTTCGCGCGCGGAATATCGGTGTGCTCACCGTCAATGAGCTCACACCAGCGGCGGTCGAGGCGCTCGGCCGGGCCGGACTGGACCAGTTACTGCCACATCGATATCTTTCCCCCGGCCGAACCGCGACCGGGACGGGAATCTGGAGCAGCTATCCGCTGTCCGAAACCGTCGAATATGACGGGTACGTGCTGAACCAACTCTCGGCAACCGCAAGCATCCCCGACGTCGGGCCGGTCACGGTGTACGCCTTTCACCCGGTGCCACCGGTGTACGGCACCGAGGTCTGGGCCGACGAATTATCCCGTCTGCGCGAAATTCTCGACCGGTCGCCATCGAATCGGCCTGCGATCGTCGGCGGCGACTTCAACGCGACCTACGACCATTCGCAATTCCGCTCGATGCTGTCCGGACGTTTCGCCGATGCCGCCGAACAATCCGGTGCCGGATATCTGGTCACCTACCCGACGGACAAGCGTTGGCCACCCCTGGTCGGCATCGACCACATTCTCATCGCCGGTGGTCACGCAGTCGCGGTGGAAACAGTGCCCCTACCCGGCGCAGACCACCGCACCCTGGTGGCGCAGCTCCTCCTGGACCGCGAGCGCCGGTGATGTTCGAGTTCTGGAGTTCGTCAGTCCGGCGCGTGGCGGCCGTGGGGCGCATGGTCGGTGGCGCCGTAGAGATTCACTGAGGTTGGGGCATGGCGGTGGCGATCTCGCGACGGGAGCTGAGGTCCAGTTTCGCGAGGATATTCGAGACGTGGGACTGAATTGTGCGGCGGGACAAGAACATTTGGGCTGCGATGTCGGTATTGGACAGGCCATCGGCGACCTGCGCGGCAACCTTTCGTTCGGTATCGGTCAGGGCTGCCCAGCCGGTTTTGGGGCGCTTGCGGGGGCCGCGGACGCCGCGGCGGATTCCGTATGGGCGCACGCGTGCCATCGCACGGGCGGAATCCCAGGCTGCGCCGAGGCCGGAATACAGTTCGACCGCGGTGTCCAATGCGGTGCGGGATTCGGAGCCTCGGCCCGCTGCGGCGAGTAGGGCGGCGGCGTTTTCGTGCGCCTGGGCCTCGAACATTGGGCGGCCGGATCGATGGAACGCGTGTGCTGCCGCGAGGAGGCCGTCGGGATCGGAGTCGGCGAGGCTTCGACACAGCAGGGCCGTTCCGGTGCGCGATGCGGTCGGCTGTCGGGTGACGAGCAGATCCGCGCTGGCCGCGATCGAACGGGCCGCATGCGTGTCCCCGATGTCCGCGGCCAAGCGCGCGATATCCGGGAAGATGTAATGCAGTGTGGCCGCAGCCAATCCGTCGGCGAGTCGCTGATGCGTGCCGACGAGCACCTCGAGTGCCAGGTCGGGACGGCCGTGCGCCTCATGTATCAGCGCCTTGACCCACGGATGGAAATGCGCGTAGCCGATATTGCCCGGTCGATCGTCCGGTGCGGGCAGACCATCAGGGTCCGGCAGGAAGGTGCCGCGGCGAATTCCGATGAGCGTCGCGATGCTGTGCGCGACCGTCGCATAACCGAGCACATCGGGCGTCTGCATGCTCGCCGTGCATTCGGCCAGCGCGTCGTCCCAGCGTCCGCCCACCAGATACATTCGCGCCTTGGCAACCAAGTTGGAGGACAGATAGACGCCGCGGAATCGACGGTTGCGACCGATGGCCGTTTTCAGCACCTCCTCGGCGTCGCCCAGCCGATCGAGTTCGATCAAGCAGTGGGCGTAGAGCGCGTATGGATCGAATTGGTCGGGCCCGGTCCCGTCTTCGAAGAGGGCCGGGATCCGAGCACTCAGGTGCAGCGCCTCATCGAGACGGCCCTGGGTATAGCGCACCGCGCCCACCGCCGTGAGTCCGTATCCGGTGGCCAGCGGGTTCCCGGTGCTCTCGCCCAGCGCCACGGCCTGCCGACCGGCCTGCTCGGCCGCCGTGAATCGCTCGACGAAGAAATTGCCGAGTCCGGACATGCCCAGAAACCGGGCGGCGTTCTCGGCGTCGAGTTCCCTGGTGGACAGCACCTCCTCGGCCACTGCGACCGCATCGGCCAATCGGGCCTGGGCTTGATAGATCTGGGCGAGCAGCCAGTGAAGTTCGATGTCCGGCTGGGTAAGCAACGCCTCACGCACCACCGATTCGGCCTCGGCGGCGTTTCCATCCCAGAGCAGGGCGTGAATTCTCAGCCGGATCAGTACCGAACGCATTCCAGCGTCGAGATCTGGTGCAGTCGCGACGCGGCTCAACAATCGTTTCGCCAGTTCGGGCGCGCGAACGATCAGCTTGTCGGCGACACCGATGAGCCAGTCGAGGCTGGTCCTATCCAATTCGCGATCCGCGACCCACAAGTAATAGGCAACCCGCTCGATCGGCGCGTCGGTCGACTGGAGCGCCTGTCCGGCCTGCTGGAGCAGATCCGACCGCAGTGAAGCAGGTAGCAGATCCGCCAGCGCATGCCGGATCAGATCGTGCCGAAACACCAACTCGGCGTCGACGCGGACGAGCAGCCCGCCGTCCAGCGCCTCGGTGACAGCGCTCCAGGCATCCAGAATTGGGATCTTCAACACCATCGCCAGGGCCGCGACATCAAGGGTCGGACCGAGGGCCGCGGCCATCGGCAGCACATCCCGCGTCGGACGGGACAGGAAGTCCAGCCGCTGCGTAATCGCCTCGGCCAACGACGCGGACGGGTCCGCGACACCAGCGCCTGCCGGATCGGCAGTGTCGGCGATCACCTTGATCGCCCCGTCGCGCAGCAAAGCGGCCACCAATTCTGTGATATGCAGCGGATTCCCACCGGCCTCGGCCACCTTTTCCGACAACCGATGACCCGGTTCGGCACCGACCAGATGACGCACGAGCTCCGCGGCATCCGTGTCGGGCAGGGCGCCGAGCCGCAGTACCGGGGCCTGCCGTGCCACCAGTTCGGCCGACAGTGCGGCGAAGTCCGGATCGTGCGGAAGTGGCCTGGCCGCGAGTACCAGCAGCAGCGGCAGCTCGTCGACGAGTGTGCAGAGCCGGTGCAGCAGCGCCAGGCTCGAACGATCCGCCCAGTGCACATCGTCCATGACCAGGGCAACCGGGCCCAACGCGCACCAGGTATCGATCTGGTCCAGAATCGCCTCGGCAATGGCGAGTTCATGGGTCGCCGCCACATCACCCACGCGATCTCCGCTGCGCAACGCGTCGATCGGGGATGTCGTGCCCGCGTCGTCCAGCCAGGAGCGCACCCCGGCGAACGGCACGCCCTGCCACAACTCCTCGGCTGCGCCGACCCGGATGTGAAGGCCCGCTGCCGCCAATGGAATTCGCGCCGCTTCCAGCAGCGCCGATTTGCCGATCCCCGGCTCGCCCTCGAGCAAAACCACGCACCCGCGACCGGCGGCCGCCCGCTGACCGAGTGCCGCCAGACTCGTTAGTTCGGCATCGCGACCCACGAACGCGGTCGCGATGGAATCCTGCACGCGGGTGAGTGTAAGGGGCCGGACCCGGATTTTGTCCTGGTAGCGACCTTGCCTACACTAGAGCGGTTGCTTGGGCACCTCTGTGTCCGCGTGTTCTTGATGCGAAGCTGCATCGACGTGTGGACGGCCCTCGCACCGAGAGCTCATATGAGAACTCAATCCGGTCGGCAAGTGTCGGCCGGACCGCCGAATTGCTATAGGCCCACGGCTGGCGTGCCGATGTGTACGCGGGTGTTGCATGGGAACCGTAGCGAGAAAGGTGTCAAGGTCGAACTATGACCATGACTGATCCGATCGCAGACTTCCTGACACGTCTGCGCAACGCCAACTCGGCGTACCACGATCAGGTGAAGGCTCCGCACTCGAAGCTCAAGGCGAATATCGCCGAGATTCTCAAGCGCGAGGGCTACATCGCCGACTACCGGACCGAGGACGCGCAGGTGGGCAAGACCCTCGTCGTCGACCTCAAGTACGGCCCCAGCCGTGAGCGCAGCCTGCAGGGCCTGCGCCGCGTGTCGAAGCCGGGTCTGCGTGTGTACGCGAAGTCCACCAACCTGCCCAAGGTCCTGGGCGGCCTCGGCGTGGCGATCATTTCCACGTCGACCGGTCTGCTCACCGATCGTCAGGCGGCCAAGCAGGGCGTGGGCGGCGAAGTCCTCGCCTACGTCTGGTAAGGGAGGTAGGACAAATGTCGCGTATTGGTAAGAAGCCCATCGCCATTCCTGCCGGTGTCGAGGTTGCCATCGACGGCCAGAGCGTGTCGGTGAAGGGTCCCAAGGGCACCCTGACCCACGTCGTCGCCGAGCCGATCACCGTCACCAAGGGTGAGGACGGCCAGCTCGAGGTTGCCCGCCCGGACGACCAGCGCCAGAACCGCTCGCTGCACGGCCTGACCCGCACCCTGGTCTCCAACATGATCGAGGGCGTCACCAAGGGCTACGAGAAGAAGATGGAAATCTTCGGCGTCGGTTACCGTGTCGCGGCCAAGGGCTCCAACCTGGAGTTCGCCCTCGGCTACTCGCACCCGGTGCCGATCGAGGCCCCGGAGGGCATCACCTTCGCGGTGGAATCGCCCACCAAGTTCTCCGTGTCCGGAATCGACAAGCAGAAGGTCGGCCAGATCTCCGCTGTCATCCACGGACTGCGTAAGCCCGATCCCTATAAGGGCAAGGGCATCCGCTACGCCGGCGAGGTCGTTCGCCGCAAGGTCGGAAAGACGGGTAAGTGATCATGGCGCAAACCGAAAATCAGAAGGCCAAGCGCATTCCGCGTGGCAAGGACGTGTCGACGACGCGTCGTCTGTCGAAGACCCGCCGTCACTTCCGTCTGCGCAAGAAGGTCGTCGGCACCACCGAGCGTCCGCGTCTGGTGGTCAACCGCTCCTCGCGTCACCTGCACGCACAGCTCATCGACGACTCGCTCGGCAAGACCATCGCCGCCGCGTCCTCGATCGAGGCCGATGTGCGCGCACTGGACGGCGACAAGTCGGCCAAGGGCAAGAAGGTCGGCGAACTGATCGCCGAGCGTGCCAAGGCCGCCGGTATCGAGGCCGTCGTGTTCGACCGTGGTGGCCACGACTACCACGGCCGCATCGCGGCGCTCGCCGATGCCGCTCGCGAAGGTGGGTTGAAGTTCTGATGACTGCAAACATTTACGGAAGGAACGTCTGATGCCGGGACGTCAGAGGCGTGACGGCGGCAGCGGACCCGCCGGACAGCAGAATGGTGCCGCCGGTGGCGGCGACAGCCGTGACGGCCGCGGCGGTGGCCGCGATCGTCGTGGCGGTGGTGACCGTCGTGACCAGCAGGCCGACAAGAACCAGCTCGAGCGCGTCGTCGCGATCAACCGCGTCTCCAAGGTCGTGAAGGGTGGTCGTCGCTTCAGCTTCACCGCCCTGGTGATCGTCGGCGACGGCAACGGTCTGGTCGGCGTCGGCTATGGCAAGGCCAAGGAAGTTCCCGCGGCCATCCAGAAGGGTGTCGAGGAGGCTCGCAAGGGCTTCTTCCGCGTTCCGATGATCGGCTCGACCATCACCCACCCGGTGCAGGGTGAGGCGGCGGCCGGTGTGGTCATGCTGCGTCCGGCCTCGCCCGGTACCGGTGTGATCGCCGGTGGTGCGGCTCGTGCCGTACTGGAATGCGCTGGTATCCATGACATTCTGGCGAAGTCGCTCGGTAGCGACAACGCCATCAACGTCGTGCACGCGACGGTTGCGGCGCTCAAGATGCTGCAGCGTCCGGAAGAGGTCGCGGCTCGCCGTGGCCTGCCGCTCGAGGATGTCGCTCCGGCTGGCATGCTGCGTGCGCGCGCTCAGGCAGCGGGAGGTCGGTAAATATGGCCCAGGAATCGACCCAGCTCAAGGTGACCCAGATCAAGTCGTCGATCGGCGCAAAGGCGAACCAGCGGGAGAGCCTTCGTACGCTCGGCCTGCGCAAGATCCGCCAGACCGTGGTTCGTGAGGACAACCCTCAGAACCGTGGGCTGATCAACGTCGTGCGCCACCTCGTAACAGTTGAGGAGGTCTGACATGACCATCAAGTTGCATCACCTGCGTCCGGCCACCGGCGCCAAGACCGAGAAGACCCGTGTGGGTCGCGGTGAAGGCTCCAAGGGCAAGACCGCGGGCCGCGGTACCAAGGGCACCAAGGCTCGCAAGAACGTCCCAGCCGCCTTCGAGGGTGGGCAGATGCCGATTCACATGCGGCTGCCCAAGCTCAAGGGCTTCACGAACCGGTTCCGCACGGAATACCAGGTCGTGAACGTCGGCGCGATCGCCAAGCTGTTCCCCGAGGGCGGCGCGATCGGCAAGGCGGAGCTGGTGGCCGCCGGCGCGGTTCGCAAGAACCAGCTGGTCAAGGTTCTCGGCGATGGCGAGATCGGCGTCGCGGTCCAGGTGACCGTCGACAAGGTGACCGGCGCCGCCAAGGAGAAGATCACCGCGGCCGGTGGCACTGTCACCGAGCTGGGCTGACGGTACTCTGCAGATAGTGGCACCGGACGAGTGAAGAGCTCGTCCGGTGCCACTGTTAGAGTTCAATTGTTGTCTGCCAAGCCTCGTCATGGGTTTTCTATATCCGTGGCATGACCATGTCGTTCGCCAGGAGGATCTGTGCTTTCCGCCTTCGTATCGGCCTTCCGGACTCCGGACTTACGGCGGAAGATTCTCTTCACGCTGGGGTTGATCGCGCTGTACCGCTTGGGTGCGTCGCTGCCGTCCCCCGGTGTCGATTACAAGAGCGTGCAGGAATGCATCGACCTGGTCTCCGGCGGTGATTCCGCCGGTATCTATCAGCTGATCAACCTGTTCTCCGGTGGTGCGCTGCTGCAACTGTCGGTCTTCGCGATCGGCATCATGCCCTACATCACCGCGAGCATCATTATCCAGCTGCTCACCGTCGTCATCCCGCGATTCGAAGAACTGCGCAAAGAAGGCCAAACGGGCCAGAACAAGATGACGCAGTACACCAGGTACCTCTCGATCGCGCTGGCGATCCTGCAGGCCACCGGTCTGGTCGCGCTCGCGGCCCGCGGTCAGCTGCTGCAGGGCTGCCAGAAGGACATCCTGGCCGATACCAGCATCTTCGGCATGATCATCATCGTGCTCGTGATGACCGCCGGTGCCGCACTGGTCATGTGGTTCGGCGAGCAGATCACCGAGCGCGGCATCGGCAACGGCATGTCGCTGCTGATCTTCGCCGGTATCGCCGCGCGCATCCCGAACGAGGGCAACAACATTCTGCAGAACCGCGGCGGACTGGTCTTCGGTCTGGTCTGTGTCGCCGCGTTCGCCATCGTCAGCGGCGTCATCTTCGTCGAGCAGGGCCAGCGCCGGATCCCGGTGCAGTACGCCAAGCGTGTGGTCGGCCGCAAGATGTACGGCGGATCCTCGACCTACCTGCCGCTGAAGGTCAACCAGGCCGGTGTTATCCCGGTGATCTTCGCGTCGTCGCTGTTGTATCTGCCGAACCTGGTCGCACAGCTGACGTCCTCGAAGAACAACCCCAACCCCAGTTGGTGGCAGGAGAGTATCCAGAAATACCTGGTGAACCCGGGGAACCCGGTATACATCGCGATCTACTTCGGTCTGATCGTGTTCTTCACCTACTTCTATGTCGCGATCACCTTCAACCCGGAGGAACGCGCCGACGAGATGAAGAAGTTCGGCGGCTTCATTCCGGGGTATCGCCCGGGTAGGCCGACGGCCGACTACCTCAACTTTGTATTGAGCCGCATCACTCTGCCCGGCTCGATCTACCTCGGTCTCGTGGCCGTCCTGCCGAATCTGTTCCTCGATATCGGCGCGTCCGGTGGCACCCAGAACCTTCCGTTCGGTGGCACCTCGGTGCTGATCATGGTGAGTGTCGGCTTGGACACCGTGAAGCAGATCGAAAGCCAGCTGATGAATCGAAATTACGAAGGGTTCCTCAAGTGAGACTTGTACTGCTCGGACCGCCGGGAGCCGGCAAGGGCACCCAGGCCGACCTACTGTCGGACAAACTGGGCGTCCCGCACATCTCCACCGGGGACCTGTTCCGCACCAATATCTCCGCTCAGACGCCGCTGGGTCGGGAGGCACAGAAGTACATCGACGCAGGCGATCTGGTACCGAGCGATGTGACCAACCGCATGGTCGAGGCTCGGGTCGCCGAGCCGGATGCCGCGAACGGCTTTGTGTTGGACGGTTACCCGCGCACGGTCGATCAGGCCGACGCGCTGGAGAAGATCCTCGCGGATATGGACAAGAAGCTCGACGCGGTGCTCTGCTTCGTCGTGCCCGAGGAGACCGTGGTCGGCCGGATGATGGCGCGCGGTCGCAACGACGACAACGAGGACGTGATCCGCAACCGGCTCCGGGTGTACCGCGAGGAGACCGAGCCGCTGCTGGAGCATTACGACGGTCTGGTCGTCTCGGTCGACGGTGTCGGTGAGATCGACGAGGTCAACGCACGCGCGCTGCGCGCCCTGGGACACTGAGGCCGGATGGTCTTCAACCGCAAGAAGAAGGTCGTGCCGTTCCGGACGGCAGGCGAACTGGATGCGATGGCGGCGGCGGGCGCGGTCGTCGGCCGCGCACTCGTCGCGGTGCGCGCGTCGGCCAAGCCCGGTGTTTCCACCCTGGAGCTGGACGAGATCGCCGAGCAGGTGATCCGCGATGCGGGCGCCGTGCCATCGTTCAAGGGATATCACGGCTTTCCGGGTTCGATCTGCGCATCGGTGAACGACCGTGTGGTGCACGGGATTCCGACCTCGTCCGAGATCCTGACCGAAGGTGATCTGGTCTCGATCGACTGTGGCGCGATTCTCGAAGGCTGGCACGGTGATTCGGCCTGGACCTTCGGTGTGGGCACGATCATCGAGGCCGATCAGCTGCTGAGCGACGCCACCAAGATGTCGATGGAGGCGGGTATCGCGGCAATGCTGCCCGGCAACCGGCTGACCGACGTCTCGCATGCCATCGAAATGGGTACGCGCGCGGCCGAAAAGGAACACGGCCGCTCCTACGGCATCGTCGACGGTTACGGTGGGCACGCCATCGGCCGGGAGATGCATATGGATCCGTTCCTGGCCAACGAGGGTGCGCCGGGTAAGGGGCCGAAACTCGTGGTCGGATCGGTACTTGCGATCGAGCCGATGTTGACGTTGGGCACTACGCAGACAAAGGTGCTCGACGACGACTGGACCGTGGTGACGCTGGACGGTAGTCGGGCCGCGCACTGGGAACATTCGGTTGCGGTTACCGAGGATGGGCCGCGGATTCTCACGGTTCGTCCGGAGTAGGTGGCTCCGAGCAGTATCCCACGTATTCCTACCCTGGTAGCATTGCTGGTATGAAGCTTAGTGTGAGCCTGTCGGATGAGGATGTGGCGGTGCTCGACGCGGAGGTGTGTCGGTCCGGCCTGCCCGGGCGGTCGGCCGCCGTTCACAAGGCGATCGCGCTGTTGCGTAGTCGTGCTCTCGAAGACGCCTACGAAGAGGCATGGGATGAGTGGGACGCAGCCGGTGAGGAAGTTGTGTGGTCGGCGAGTGCCGACGACGGGCTGATGTGATGCGCCGTGGTGATCTCGTGCTCGTGGATTTCGATCCGGTTCGGGGGAACGAGGTCAGTAAGCTTCGTCCCGCGATTGTCGTGAGTAACGACGGTGCCAATCGTCGCGCTGAACAACTTGGCCGAGGTGTTGTCACGGTCGTCCCGGTTACCAGCAACACCGAGAAGGTTTTTCCGTTCCAGGTCTTATTGAAGGATGTGCCGGGTCTGCGGGTTCCCTCGAAAGCTCAGGCCGAGCAAGTGCGTTCGGTATCAGTCGAGAGAGTCGGGCGTACGTTGGGCCGACTGCCCGAAACCCTTGCGGCCGAACTCGATCGGGCGCTACGACTACATTTGAGTCTGTAGCTCGACTCTGTTCCTGGATTCGGCGAACATTGTGCCGTGTGTGGTGGTCGGTCACTGTCCGACTCCGAGTTCGGTGACGTCGCGCGGCGAGGAGCCGAGCCGCACCGACGCCCGCAGGTCGTAAATGTCTGGTACCGAACGGCTTCGGACACAATGCGTCCACGCCTGCCCTGACATTACCCAGCTTGCGCTGGATCGGTGACGTCGTTCCTTGCACCCGCGCTCGTGCGTCTTACCGCATCTCGGGGGTCATCCAGGCGATCGACCGCTGACCACAGTGGCGATGATTTCTCCTCCGATTCGTGCTGAACTTCAACGATGGGAGAAGCGTATGGCCGGGGGAGGGGTGCTCACCCGAGTAGATGGCTACTCGAATTCCGTTGTGGGATTGCGTAGTTCTGCGGCGAACAGTGATCGTTCGATGGGCGCTTCAGGAACGGCGGTACGGGTTTCCGTACAGCTCAGGGGCGGTGCTGCGGGGTGCGTGGCGCACCGAGTAGGTAGCGACTTCCGCTAGACCGCGGCGCGGCTCAATTCGGCTGCGGTGTTCGAGTATCGACCGGGCGGCGTACGGCGCGCAGGACATCGGTGCGGATGGGGAGGTCGAATTCGCCGGCCGCTGTCTCGGGTCTGCCGCGCAGGTATTCGGAGATTCGTTCGAGCAACTCGTTGCGTGCCTGTGTGGGGATGACCAGCGTGTGCGAATGCGTTCCGATTGTCGCGGTGAGGGATTCGGCGGTGCGGCGCTGGCGGTGGGGAAAGTCGGCCCGCGAGTACCGCGTCCACCGAGCCGTCGGCCAATGGAATCGCCTCTGCCGCACCGGCCGACGCGATCACCTCGGGAAAGCGGCGGGCCAGTTCGGCGCGCATCGCGGCATCGGGTTCGACGGCGACAACTTCCGCGCCGATGGCAAGCAGCCCCTCGGTGAGTTTGCCGGTGCCTGCGCCAAGATCGAGAACGACCGGTGCATTGGTGCCAACGGGCTCCAGCGCCCAGCGAATGCTCTCGGCGGGATAGTCGGGTCGATGCTCGGCGTACGCCGCGGCATGTGCGCCGAATGAGGAGGCACGTTCGGCCCGGAGTCGGGTCCGATTCGTTGTTCCGTCAGCGGATTGCCCGAAGTCCCACACGCGACGACGGTACCGCGCCCGCCCGCGCTGACGCAGGCTATTTACTGCGCGGATCACCGTTCACCAGGGGCCACTCCCAGTTCGGGACGCGCGCACGATTGCTCGCCAGTCGTCGCAACGCCGTGCGCAACCCGCGATGTCCCGGCGTCCGGTCGGCGTCGACGACCGTGGACGAATCGATTCCCTTGAACTTATGTTCGGATGCGGTTTCGGGTGCGTCGTCGGAGGTGGCGATCAGGAGGCTGTCGGGCAGTGCCAGTTTGTGGATGGTGCGTAGCGTCAGCAGATATTGGTGCAGCAATGGACCTGTGGTGTACGGCAGGTCGTATTTGTCGCATAGTGCCCGCACGCGCAGGGCGATCTCGGCGTACCGGTTGCTCGGCAGGTCGGGGAACAGGTGGTGTTCGATCTGGTAGCAGAGGTTGCCGCTGAGGAAGGCCAGCACCGGGCCCGCGTCGAAATTCGCGGTGCCGAGCATCTGGCGCAGATACCACTCCGGTTTTGTCTCGTGTTCCAGGACGGTCGGCGCGAATTTCTCTGCGCCATCGGGGAAATGCCCGCAGAAGATCACGAGATAGGCCCATAGGCTGCGCAGGACATTGGCGCTGGCATCCGCGGCCAAGGTGCGCCGCCAGCGCCGCCCGCTGAACGCGGGGAACAGCAGATAGTCCTTGCCGGCTTGCCGGGCGATCTTGCCGAGGAACGCTCTGGCCTGGATCGCCTTCTGTGCCGGGGACGTCGCGCGGAGGCGTTCGGAGTCGAGGCCGTGCAGCGCGATGCCCCACTCGAAGGTGGCCGCCAGCACCAGGTTCAGCAACGGCTGCAGCAGATTCGCTGGACGCCAACGGTCATCGCGGGTCACGCGGATGACACCGAATCCGATGTCCTCATCCATGCCGAGCACATTCGTGAAGACGTGATGGCGATAGTTGTGCGAATAACGCCACTGCGACGACAGACCCGCCATATCCCATTCCCAAGTGCTGGAATGGATTTCCGGGTCGTTCATCCAATCCCATTGGCCGTGGCAGACATTGTGGCCGATCTCCATATTCTCGATGCTCTTCGCCATCGCCAATCCGGCAGTCCCGAGTATCCAACCGGTCCGCTTGCGACTGAGACCGATCATCAGCCGCGACCCGGCGTCCAGTGCCCGCTGGAAGGCGATCGTGCGGCGGATGTAGGCCGCATCCCGCGCACCGCGCTGATCGGTAATATCGCGGTGAATCGCATCGAGCTCGTCACCGAGTGCCTCGATATCGGCCGCGGTCAGATGCGCGTAGACCGCGACCTGTGTGATTGCCATTCCTCATGTCCCCGATCGGGTCAGCGTTTGAATGCGTCCCGCAGCGATTTCGAGATCCGTTCGACCACGTCGTTGGGGTGCTTGCCGCCGATGTCGGTCCGACGCCGACTGTCTTCGTCCGGTTTGGCGAGCAGCTTCCGCAAGCTTGTGCGGACTGCCCGAACCTGCTGCGCGACCTTGTCTTCGATCGTCATCGGAATATTCCTGTCCCCGGATGCGGGTCATCGGTGGTGGACAGCCGAAACTGTCCGACCAGCCGCCGCACGATCCGGTATATCCACAGCTTAGGCCCTATCTACGTCGCCTGTCTACGGCGTAGGCTTACATCGTTAACAGTTCTGCTGTTTATCGAGAGGCGCTGAATCAGATGAACGGAATCAGGGAAGGGCCCATCGGTTCCCCCAAGAATCCGGCAGCAAGCGCGCACCGCGTCAACGCCGGGAATACCCCATTGACCAGGGCCGCGATGCTGGCGGCCGCGCTCGAGATCATCGACCGCGACAGCATCGACCGGCTATCGATGCGACGCCTCGGCGCAGCCCTCGGCCGGGACCCCATGGTGCTCTACCGGCACGCCGCGAATAAGGCGGCGCTCCTCGACGGAGTCGCCGAGATCGTGCTCGAGCAGTTGACCGTCGACACCACCGATCACGACTGGCGCCATCAGCTGCGCAGCATCGCGCGCGACTTCCGCCGTCTCGCGGTCGACCATCCGAATGTTGTTCCGCTGCTGGTCACCCACCCGCTGGCCACCCCGCTCGGGCTCCGACCGGTAGGCACGCTGCGTCCGCTGGAGGACATCCTCGCGCTGCTCACCGGTGCCGAATTCAGCGGCACCGATGCGCTGCACATCTACCGTGCGCTGTTCGGCTTTCTCTACGGTCACATCCTCAACGAACGACAGGAACTGGTCGAACGCCCCGAAGAGGCAACCGATCTGCTGCGCCTGGGCTTGCACCGCCTGCCGATCGGCGAATTCCCGCTGCTACGCGGTCTCGCCACCGACCTGGCTGCTTACGACGGCGTCGTCGAACTCGAACAGGGCCTGGACATTCTGCTCACCGGCCTCACCGCCACCATGACACGGCCGCCACGCGGCCCAGAGGGGAGCGTCGACCATGACGCACCAACTGACCCGAATCGACTCGGGTAGACACCCACCGAATTCCCGTCGGCTGCGACAGGAACTCGAATTCACGACGGACGCCGCCGGCTCGGTCGACGGCATGTGGCGTCCGCGCGGCAATGACCTCGTGGCCGAACTGCCGGATCTGCTCACCGCGGTCGCGGCCCGGCTCGGCCCGATCCATCGAGTGATCTATCACCTCGACGAATGGGCCGCAGCGCCACGGAAACTCGCCAGTGGCGGGCGACTGGTGCGGCTCGACGGCTACCGGCACAAGGACCGGCATACGCTCGCTGTTCTCGGGGTAAGCGGTACCGAGCTCACGCTAGTGGTGGTTACCCCGGCCGACACCGAAACGACTGCGGCACAGCAACGTTGGGACTCAGAAGGCGGAGCGTGGGCCTGAGTGGCAAACGATCATCGCCCTTGGCCCGGCAGCGTCGCCGCGAGTCCGGTGAGCAGAATATCGAGACCTCGTTCGAGTTCGGTGGCGCCGTCATAGGCCGCCAGCGCCGGAGCGAGCTCGCGCAGCAACGGAAACTCCGCGATGGGCAGCCGATGCAGCCCGAGGCGCAGCACCTCGTCGGTTTCCTCGGGACGCTCCACGATCTCCTGCAATTCGTTGAGTACGTGACCGTAGAGAAAGCCGAACAGCGCACGGTAGATGTGCAGGGCATCCGCACCGGAAAACCCGGCACCGGTGAGCAGCGCGAGGATGTCTTCGAGGGGGCGGACCACTGCCTGCGGACGCAGCCCCAACGGTGTCGCCAACGGCCGGGTCACCAGCAGCGGCACCGCCTTCGGATGGGCCAGCGCCAAGCGCCGGAAATCGCGTGCGATCACTCGCAATTGAGCAGCCCAGTCCGCATCGGAGGCATCGACCGACAACTGCGCGAAGACGACCTCGGCGACGCCGTCGAGCACCGCGGCCTTATTGGCCACATGCCGGTAGACCACCATCGGATCCCGGCCCACCGCGTCGGCCAGCCGCCGCATCGAAAGTCCGTCGATCCCGTCCCGATCTACGATCTCGAGTGCAGCTTGCAGCACCGTCGCCCTGGTCACCGGACCGTCGCCCCGGCCTGTGGGTCGCCCGGATCGGGAGTTCGTGTGATCGGTCGGTGGTTCGGTCATTTCGAAGCATTCTCCAGTTCCCGGGATCTCCACTGTAGGTCATTATCGTAGACCTACAGCGTTGACATTACGGCATAATCGGCGTCTACTGGAAGAACCAGTCATTGTCGTCGTCATTGGATTGGTGCTCACGCTCGCGGGCACCAGCGGCCACCCCATCCACGGTCGCCGCCACTTCTACTGACCGTCCAGACGGCACGCGGGCACCGTCGCGTATACCCGCGACGCCCATCAATCGGCGGGCACCACAGCCGAAACAGGAGCACCATCATGGCACCGAAAAAGATCCGCTCACCGGCCGCTCGACATCGCGTCCCGCCGGAATACACGCCGCGATTGAGGCTGAAGCCGAAGGCCGACCGCGATGGATATATCGATGGCGCCTGGTGGCCCCGATCCGGCGAACTCACCGCCGAACTGCCAGATCTGCTGGCGGTCCTATCGGTGGGGCTCGGTCCGGTCTGGCGCGTCGTCTATGACCCCGCGTGCTGGTCACGCGCACCCCAGCAAATGACCGTCGGCAACCGCGCGGTCCGGCTCGATCCCTATCGCTTCGAGCGGTGGAACACGATGTTCGTCTTCGGCCGCGACAGCGGCTTGATCGTGCTCCGCGTAATCCCGTCGGCCACTGCCGAGGACATCGCGCATGCGGCCCTGATGGCCGCCGTCAACCCCGAACCGGCGACCCTGGCCGCCAGTGGAATCGAGACAAGATCATGACTCACATCAGGGCGCACCGCCCGATAACCAATCACCGGGATATGACCGGGAACATCGGCCCGCCCCTACGTAACCTGCAACCGTTCCGGACACCTACCCGCACGCCACGCCTGCTACTGCGCGGCAGCGGCTCCGGCCCGGGGCATGTCGACGGCGCATGGTGGCCGTGGACGGCCAATCTCACCGCCGAATTGCACGATCTGATCAACGTCCTCACCCCACGCCTCGGCGCGACCGTGCGAATCGGTTTCGGCTGGAACGCGGTCAGCCTCGCGCAACGCCGCATCGACCACGACGACGGCATCCGACTGCACGGACCAGGCGCTGCCCAACCACACGATGTCATGCATCTGGTAGGCGCAGGCGGCGCTCATCTGGCCCTGCTGGTCATCCCCGCCGATACCCCGCCCGATCAAGCGAACAGTCGCATGCGGTGGGCGACGCGAACCGAAACGTCGCACCAAATCGGCACCCCGGCTGGGACCCGATAACGCTGGGGCACTGTCGATTACAGTCCGGCGTGCGAGAACAGTCCGGGCGAGCCGATGGCCTGTTGCGGTACCGGCTCGGCCGATTCGGTGCGATGTCCGGAATCTCGTACGATCCGCTCGAATAGCGCTAGATAGGCATCGATCATGCGATCAGCGGTGAACCGTTCGAAGACATCGTCTCGGCAGGCGGCACGGTCGAGTCGCCCGAGGTCCGATACCGCCGCGACCGCACCCGCCACATCGGCGACGAGAAATCCGGTGCGACCGTGGCGGATGATCTCCGGCATCGAACCCAATGGTGTTGCGATGACCGGTGTCCCGGTGGCCATGGCTTCGACGACCGACAGGCCGAACGGCTCGGCGAAACCGATCAAATGCAGTAGTGCACGGGCGCCCCCGAGTAGCGCGTCCCGCTCTGCCGGACCGACCGGACCGAGGTAGGTCACATCGGTGCCGGTGAGATGCGGTTCGACCGCCGAGCGGAAGTATTCCTCGTCTTGGATCACGCCCGCGATGATCAATGGCAGTCCGGCCTTACGCGCCACCTCGATCGCCAGGTGCGTCCCTTTATCCGGATGAATTCTGCCCAGAAAGAGCAAATATTCGCCGTGCTTCGGACGAAATGTGAACTGGGCGAGATCGATACCGTGATGAATCGTTGCGGCATAGCGCAGATCCGGGTCACGATCGGCATCGGTGACCGCCACATAGTGGGCGATATCACTGAATTCACGATAAACCGGAACGATTTTCGGTGAATAGAAGCCGTGAATAGTCGTCACCATCGGTGTGGACACCAGCCTGCTGTAAGTCAGTGGCATGAAGTCGAAATGGTTGGCGAGTATGTCGAATTCACCGGCCCGCGCGAATACCGTCGAATTATGCAGTGCTTCGCAGACTTTCGCATCCGCACCGGTCGTTTCCTCGTATCCCGACGGGACGGCGGAGACCAGCCGTGCCGAGGTCGCGGAGTCCGCCGTTGCGAACAGTGTGACATCGTGCCCACGCGCGACAAACCCCTCGGCCAGCGTCGAAGCGATTTGCTCCCACGGACCATAGTTTTTCGGAGGTGTACGGTGTGCGACCGACGCGATAACGCCGATTCTCATAAAATCCTCGATTACTGGCGGCAAGACCGCCGAGAGCCGCCCCAGATGTGGGCGAACATGATGCGCCGATCATATCACACTAATTTCCGCAGATCCGAGTGTTATGATCGTGACCTGGTTGCCGATCCCTGCGTGTCTTTTCTCCGGAGCGGATTCTCAAGCGCTTCAGCGCAACACGATCAGCCAATTGAGTGGCTGCAGACAGCGGCACCTTCGGCGCTGCCTCGAAGCGGAAAGGCTGGCGTAGTGTCGGTTCGGTCCTATGGCGTTCTGAGTACCTATTCACCGACCCAGTGCGGGCTGGCGACCTTCACCGGCGCACTCGTCGATGCGTTGACCGCACCCGGCGAAATCGGTTTCGTGTCGGTCGATTTCGGGCGCCGCCCAACCGTCGGCGTCGTCTCCGTGGTCGACAGTCCGGATCCGACACCGCCCCCTGAGGTGGCACATCAGTGGGAGCGTAGCGACCACCGGGGTGCCACCGCCGCGGCCATCGCACTCAACGGCTTCGATATTGCGATCATTCAGCACGAATATGGCATCTATAGCGGGCGGGACGGCGTCGATGTCCTCGAAATCGTTCGCGCCCTTCGGGTTCCGGCCATCGTCGTGTTGCATACGGTGCTGGTCACCCCGACACCACAGCAGCGGATGATCCTCGAGCAGCTTGTTCGCGATTGCGCGGCCGTCGTCACCATGACGAATACGGCTCGCCGACGACTCATCGACCACTACGCCGTCGACCCGGCCAAGGTACGGGTGATTCCGCACGGTGCCACCGACAATCGCTCCGGACAGCCAGGCGACCAACACCAGCCGATCTCCCGGACGCCGGTAATCCTGACCTGGGGACTGCTCGGCGAGGGAAAAGGCATCGAATGGGGCATCGACGCGATGGCACACTTAGCCGACTTGCGCCCGGCCGCACAGTACCGGGTGGTGGGACAGACACATCCGAGAGTGCTTGCGCGCCAAGGTGAGTCCTATCGCACCGGCCTAGTCGACCGTGCCCAGCGCCGCGGCGTCGCCAACGCCGTCCACTTCGACGCCCGCTACCTCTCCAACGTCGAGCTGTACCGGCTGATCAGGCAGGCGGATATCGTTCTGCTGCCCTACGATTCCCGCGAGCAAGTGACGTCCGGCGTGCTGATCGAGGCGGTGGCGGCGGGCAAACCGGTGGTATCGACCGCCTTCCCGCATGCCGAAGAACTGCTGTCGAGCGGCGCGGGTCTGCTGGTCGATCGAGAGTCGCCGACCGATATCGCCGCCGCACTGCGCCGCGTGATCACCGAACCGGGCCTTGCGGCGAGAATGGGTGCCGAAGCGAAACGTATCGCACCCGAACTGCTTTGGACTTCGGTAAGCCGAAAGTACCGGGACCTGGCAGCGGAAACGCTGCGGGCCGATAGGAAGCTGGCCACGGCATGAATACCATCAGCATCTCCTTCGCGCACCTCTACCGACTCAGCGACGAGTGCGGCATCTTCGAGCACGCGAAGCTCACCACGCCCCGCATCGAAAATGGCTACTGCGTCGACGATGTCGCGCGCGCACTCGTGGTGGCCGTTCGCGAGCCCGAGCCGACCGAACAACTACTCGACAACACCGGCGTGTATCTGGACTTCATCATCGCGGCACTGAACAAGGACGGAAGCTGCCACAATCGACGGGGTACGGACCGGAGTTGGCAGGACGAACCGAGCCTCGAAGATCACTGGGGCCGCGCCCTGTGGGCACTCGGCTCCGTCGTCGCCCGCAAACCCGATCTGGCGCAGGTCGCGTTGGCACACTTCACCATCGGGGCGCACCGGCGGTCCCCATTTCCCCGGGCAATGGCCTTCGCCGCACTCGGCGCCGCCGAGGTGCTGCGTGTCCAGCCGGGAAACACACAAGCGCGTGAACTACTGGCCGCCGCCGGCGGCCGGATCGGCCCGCCGACCCGCCGTCTCGACTGGCGCTGGCCCGAGCCGCGGTTGCACTATGCCAACGCGGTGCTGGCCGAAGCGCTGCTCGCGGTCGGCACGCTACTGCCCGGACAGGGCCGCGTGTACGCCGATGGACTCGCGATGCTGCGCTGGCTACTCGAGATCGAAACCTCGGGTGACCATCTATCGGTCACCCCGGTCGACGGCTGGGCGACGGGCGAAACCCGGCCCGGCTTCGACCAGCAACCCATCGAGGTCGCGACCTTGGCGGACGCCTGCGCTCGCGCCTACGACGACACCGGTGACCAGCAGTGGAAGGATGCGGTACTGCTGTGTGAAGCGTGGTTCCGCGGCACGAACGACGTCGACACTCCCCTGATCGACCCGATCAGCGGCGGCTGCTGCGACGGACTCGAGCACACCGGCCGAAACGAGAACCAGGGCGCCGAGTCGACGCTCGCGCTGATCTCCACGCAGCAACAGGCGCGCCGACTCACGCTTGCCGGGTAGTGGCCAACTCCGCCAATCCCGCCGATCTCGTCCGGCGCAGTACCGTGGTGCTGCTGCCGGATGCCCGCAGAGTCTCGGCCAGGCTATTTCTGCCCGGCCAAGAGATTCTCGGACAAGGGATTTCACGGGCCGAGGCCATCATCGACCGGGTGCTCGCACTCACCGATGCGGACATGCTGGCCGGCCTGGCTTCCGTGCGCCGCCGGTTCGGCGATCGCCACCGCGATATCGACGCGATATTCGCCACGCACGCGGCGCTCGTCGAACATCTGCTGCCGCGGAGGGGGACACTGACGCCCGCGCGCAGACAGCTCATCGGCGCGTACTTCACCCAGGAGTATGCGGTCGAAGCCGCGGCGCTGTTCAATCCGTCGATCGTCGCGCACCCGGACCAATCCGGTCTGGCGTCGGGCGAACTGCGGTTCGTCATGAGCGTGCGCGCACTCGGCGAGGGGCACCTCTCGAGCATCGAATTCCGGACCGGCACAGTCGCACAACATGATTCGGTTCGCCTCGACAAGCCTTCGCCGTTCCTGGATACCGGCCGGGTCGCCGCCTCGGCGGCAGGCAACTACACCGTGAACTTCCCCGCCGATCGTCCGCTATCGGAGCGGGTGCTCTTTCCCGAGAGCCCCGACGAGAGCCGCGGCATCGAGGACGCGAGGCTGACCCGGTTCACCGAGGCGGATGGGACGGTCACCTACTACGGCACCTACACCGCCTTCGACGGCGCCCATATCGCGCCACGGCTGTTGCGCACCAACGATTTCGGCACGTTCGTCAGCACTCGGCTGGCCGGGTCCGGCGCCGAAGACAAAGGGATGGCACTGTTTCCGCGCCGCGTCGACGACCGCTACCTGATGCTCTCGCGGTGGGACCGGGAAAACATCAGTGTGGTCAGCTCTTCCGACGCCCGTGTGTGGCGTGCGCCGGTCACCGTCTATCGACCGACCCAACCCTGGGAACTGATCCAACTCGGCAACTGCGGTCCACCGATCGAGACACCCGACGGCTGGCTGGTGCTGACCCACGGCGTCGGTCCGATGCGCACGTACGGCATCGGCGCGATCCTGCTCGATCTCGACGACCCGACTCGACTCATCGGCGCCCTCCGTGAGCCGCTGCTGACCCCGAACGAAGACGAACGCGACGGCTATGTTCCCAACGTCGTGTACTCGTGCGGCGCGCTCGTCCACCGGAATACCCTGGTGCTGCCCTACGGCTGCGGTGACTCCGCTATCAGGTTCGCGTTCGTCGACCTGTCCGCTCTGCGCCGACAGCTCATCGCTTAGATCTGTCGGCGCCGGGATCCGGGTGACCGATCTCGACAGGCACAAGGAGTCGGGGTATTTCGTCAGCCCGCGCTCGACTTGCGGAAGAAAAGGACGTTGTCGCCGTAGTCCGCGAGCGGAATGGCCAGTGCCGCTTGCCGGATGCCGCTGGCGGGCAGATGGGTGAGTTTCGCGAACATATCGGTGTTGCCGAAAGCGGCACGGACCTGGGTTTCGGACGCATAGTCCGCGCCGTAGTCGGCCAGGGCCGCGAAATCCAGGGGTGCCAATGGGGCATCGAGCGGGGCTTGTCCGCTCGGGCGGCCGAGTGCGGCGTATTGGGTGGCCACGCCGTCCTCGTATCGGCACAGCTCGTAGGACATCTTCTCGTTCGCGGTAACGCTGATCACCGGCCAGCGCGCGGAAAGGTGCTGTGCCAGTGGGTGTTTGCCGACCGGTGCGATCTCCCAGTTCAGGCTCATGACGACAACCGAACCGCCGTAGGGCTGTTCGATCAGCACTACGTCATCGCCGAGAGATTCGGCGGAGTTCAGTTCGGGATCGAAGGTATGCCAATGGGTTTCGTGTGCGCCGCGCACGGCCGAGCGATCGACCTGGCGCGCGTTGTCGGTGGCGTAGGCCGCGATGATCGCGGCGCGAACCTGGGCGACGGCGTCGCGTGCGCTGCAGCGGACACTCAATGCGCCGAAGGTCGCACCGATTTCCACCGGCCGGGACGGGGGATCGGGTAGTGCACCCGCGGCCAGCGGCTTCAGGCCGACCAAAGCGAGCTTCCAGTTGATCTCCTCGATCGTGGCGAGATCGCCGGAGGTTTGGTACAGAATCTGCTGCTGCGTCAGATGTCCCGCGCGCTGCAAGGTCCGGGCTTCGAGTTTGGTGAGCGCGGTGAAGGTCTTGTTGGTGAGGTCGATGTCCTCGATCCGGGTTTCGCGCAGCCGTGCCGTCATCTCCGGTGAGGTCAGTGCGGCATATCGCTCGCGGTACATCGCCACGGCTTGTTTGCGCTGGCGGCCGACCATCAGCGTGCGCAGCAGCATATTCAGGCTGGCCAAATATTTCCCGGACTGTTCCGGATTCGCCGCGAACAGCGCGCTGCGGATGCGCACGGCGTCCTCGCTGGCGGCGACGGCGGCCTTCGGGTCGAGGCGGCACAACCAGACGCCGCATTTCGACAGCCCGTCCGCGCAGACCGCGGCCACCTGCGGATGCGTCCGCGATACTTGGCGATAGGTGTGGCAGGCATTGCGGATGGTGCTCGCCGCGAGCTCTCGGTGGCCGATGTGCCGGGTCGCCTGCTCGAAGACGCGTAGCGCATCCTGGACCTCGCCCGCGAACTCGGCGGTAACGCGACCGGCGGCGAGCCAGTGCAGCCGGATGCCGACGGACTCCTGCGATGGCGCCAGCGCCTCGGCGGTCCGATCCCTGCCGGGGCCGTTCTTGGTCGCGACCAGGCCTTTTGCGAGGTCACACAGCGACGAGGCCAGACGCAATTCGTTCTCGACCGTCCGGTCGATCGCTGCCCGGCGATCCTCGGCTACCCGACGCTCGAGTGCACTCAGATCCATCGCGACCTCAACTCCCGCTTCACCTTCCGCGTCACGGTCGTCGAGCGGCCGCATTCTGCTCGACCGAGTTTGCCATAGAAATGGCCGGAATGAGCAGGCAATCAACCGGCGACCGGTGCCGCCGCGATCGACCTGTTGACAGCCATGGCAACCGCGCTCGCGGACGCCGTGGCTGTTCCGCGTGGTTCGTGAGTGTAGCCGAGCAAACCAACGGTTCGCGACGTTGTCAGGGGTGGTTGCGCTCGGGCGGTTGTGTTCAGCCCTCCAACAGCAGTGTCACGGGACCGTCATTGACGAGTTCGACATGCATATGCGCGCCGAACCGCCCGGTGGCGACGGTTGCGCCGAGCTCGCGCAGTGCCTGAGCGAAGGTCTCGACCAGCGGTTCGGCGACGGGGCCGGGCGCGGCGGCGGACCAGGACGGCCGCCGCCCCTTGGCGGTATCGGCGTAGAGGGTGAACTGGCTGACCACGAGAATGGGCGCATCCAGATCCGCGGCCGCGCGTTCCCCCTCCAGGATTCGCAACCGCCACACCTTGTCCGCCAATGCCTTCGCGGTGGATTCGGTGTCCTCATGCGTCACGCCGACGAGGGTGACCAGGCCTTGCGGGTTCGGTTCGATCCGGCCCACGGTCTGTCCGTCGACGGTCACTTGCGCGGCGGATACGCGCTGCACCAGTACTCGCATTCGTCGATCCTCGCACCCGGGTGCACCTGCGGCCGGTCCGCCCTCAGATCTCGTCGGGGTCGTCGGTTGTCTCGGCTTCGGCGATCGGGTGTGCGTCTTCGGTATGTGATGACGCCAGGTCGCGCAAGATTGCGGGGTCGATCGCAAGGTCGTCAAGCGGAGCGAGATCCATCGACGGGATCGGCGTATCACGAAGTGTCAGAAAGGTATCGAGGAGCGCAAGTGCGTCGGGCGTGAGGCCGGAACCGGTGGACGACAATTCGTCCCGCAGGATTTCCTGCCCGGACGCCGCTTCGATGCCGGGCGATGTCGGATCGACCCGCCGCCAGTGCACCGCGACCGTCCATGACGGGTCACCGCAGGCCCACGCCCAGATGACGTCGCGAACGAACTTGTGCCGCAGGGTGTATACGCGAAAGTGTTCCGACGCGGATCCCGCCCGGTGCTCGATTTCGTAGACCCACTCGTGGCGGCGCGTTCGAATGTAGGTCTCGTCCGCGCGTGCGACGACCAGGAACGGGTCGTCCGGGTCGGCGGCGGCGACCACCAAGTCCTCGAGCAGTGCGGGGGTGAGGTAGGGCAGTGACCGGCCGTCACCGACGGTCACGTGGACATCGACGTGGCCGCGAGGGTCATAGAGGTGGCCCGTCTCGACATCGAACACAGCGAGGTCGCGGTCCTTGGTGAGTTCCAGTACCGCGAGCAGATGCCTACCCCGGTCCGATCCCCAGGTGCGCAGTACGGCGCCGCGCGAATCCGCTACGGCCGCAACGAATCCGATGGTGGCGCCGTTGCGCTCGATCTCGGCAATGAGGTTGTCGACGATGGGTGTGGTCGCACTGTGGTCCGGCGCGGCGCACATTTGCCGGTACTGCTCCAGCGCGTCGAGAGCGGTATCGACCGTGTCGGCGGGCACCACCGCGAACTCGCAGGTCACCGCCAGGCTGGTCAGTAACGCCTCGAATTCCGGGGTCGGGCGCACCTCGACATTGTGGTCGGGATCGATCTCGGTTATGGCGGCGAGGCTGATCGCACCGTCCCGCCACCAGTAGACCGCCGGACTGATGGGCCGCGGCTCGCTGCGATAGGTGTTGGCGGCGACTTTGCCCAGCAGGATCATCGCCGTCCGCGCATTCGGCCCGACAATCGGATGTGCGTAGAGGTTGCCCTCGTGCGAGATTACGAAAAGTGCTCCGTACGTTCCGATTACCGGATAGTCGCCGAGCCACTTCGAGTGGGCACTTGCGAAATCCGAGCCGCTCAGAATTGCGAAGTGCGCATTGTTGTAGTTCCGCCATTCGATCTCCAGGCGGTCGGCGGCACGAGTGTTCGCCTCGGCCACTTCGAAGAGTTCGGTGGTGTCGATCGCCCAGTGGGCGAGCTGGTCGGAAGTGACGGCCTCGGCGGTGCGGAGTTGCTCGAGCACGACCACCTGAATGATGCCCGGCGCGACGTATTGTCCGGCAATGTCGATGCCCGCGATGGTGTCCGACGACGCGAACCGCGTCTTGATAAGTCCACGCACGGTCACCAGCGAAATCAATGGGTCCGAAGGCAAGTCGGGCACGACATCTCCTGAAATCGGCGTACCCCGACCCTAAGCCAGCGCCCCGCGCCGGTTGTTGCCGTCCGTGGGAGGTCCACCTGCTCGGGCCGTGATTGCGTGTCCCGATCTTCCCAGCAGTGGGCACGGATCGGGACGGTAGATTCGAGGTTGTCGATAGGGTCGGGCTCACGGCGCAGTGAGGGTTGCTTCGGGCAACCGAAAGTCGAAGCAGTGCACCAATTCTTAGAAGACACGGGGATATGACTAAGGGTTACGATGAGAGGCCGGTCACGCTGGCTCCTATTTTCCTAGCCAGTTTCGTGCTGTGGGCCGGTCGAAGTGTCCGCGATGTACTGAATCGGTCGACGGGTGGGCAGCAGGGGCTGGTCGTACCCGATCGAGATTTCCAACTCGAGGCCGTCTTCGATAAACAGACTCCGGTCGTATTCCGCGGTGTCGCAACAACTTGGCCGGTATTCGAGGACTTTCAGCCGCAAGCGCTGCGAGAGAAATACGGCGACCAGAAGGTCGCCGCGTTGACCAGTACGACCAACGTTTTCACACAGGAGACGTCGCCGGTCGAGGTGCTCGAATACCGTGATGTCATGGCAGCGGTTTTCGACGAGCCGAAGCCGGGCAAGAACTACTACTCGCGTGCCGCCGCCGACCCGCAGCCGCTCGCCGATCAGCTGCCCTCGCGCGTCGGCACCCGGCAGCAGAGCTCGGCGGCGAGCAGTGTGTGGATCGGCCAGCAGGGCAATCTGACACCGCTGCACAATGATCCATGGCACGGCCTGCTGATTCAGCTGCACGGCCGCAAGCGGGTCCGGCTGTTTCCGCCGAATGAGTACCGCAATGTGTACGGCCGGATTCCGATGAAGGTTTCGGACCCCTACACCGGACTCCCCGACGAGTTCGACCCGGATGTGAGCAGCTTCGAGAAGCTGCAGGATGCGTCCTGCTACGACGTGGTTCTCGAGACCGGCGACATCCTCTACATCCCGATGTTCTGGTGG
>NZ_BAGN01000041.1 GCF_000308835.1 Nocardia vinacea NBRC 16497
GGTTCGGCGGTCAATCAGGACGGTGCGTCCAACGGGTTGACCGCCCCCAACGGTCCTTCCCAGCAGCGGGTGATCCGCCGCGCGTTGGCCAACGCCGGTCTTTCGCCCGATCTGATCGATGTGGTTGAGGCTCACGGCACCGGCACCACCCTCGGTGACCCGATCGAGGCCCAAGCCCTGCTGGCCACCTACGGGCAAAACCGTGAACCCGACCGGCCCTTGTGGCTGGGGTCGCTGAAATCGAATATCGGCCACGCCCAGGCCGCCGCCGGTGTGGCCGGGGTGATCAAAATGATCGAGGCGATGCGCCACGAGACACTGCCGAAAACCTTGCACGTCGACAC
>NZ_BAGN01000040.1 GCF_000308835.1 Nocardia vinacea NBRC 16497
CGGTGTCCAGCGCCGAGAGGGTTGCGGCGTTGAGCGCCTTCTTGGTGAGCTCGAGGGCGCGGCGCGGGCCCGCGGCGATCTTGGCTGCGGCAGCCTCGACCTTTGCGTCGAGTTCGTCCTCGGGAACCACGGCGGTGAACAGTCCGGCCGCCTTGGCCGAGGGCGCGGGGAGTCGTTCGCCGAGCAGGGCCATTTCGGCGGCCAGCGGGCGTCCGGCCGCGGCGGCGACCATGGCCGCCGCACCGCCGTCGGGCATCAGACCGATATTGATGAAGGCGAGCAGCAGGTAGGAATCCTCGGCGGCGTAAACCAGATCGGCGGCCAGCGCGATGCCGACGCCGACACCCGCGGCCGCGCCCTTGACTCGGGCGATGACCGGGATCGGTGCGTCCACAATGGCTTTCACGAGCCGGTTGGCCGCATCCATCACCATGTCCGAGGTGATGCCGCGCTGCGCCTCGGCGGCCGATGCGGAAAGATCGGCCCCGGTGCAGAAGTCGCCGCCCTCGCCGGTCAGTACGATCACCCGCACCGAGCGGTTCTCGGCGGCGGCGAGGAAGGTGTCACCGAGGGCGACCATTGTGTCGTAGTCGATGGCGTTCTTGCGCTTGGGCTTGGTGATCGTGACCCGGAGCACCTTGCCGTCGTGGACGGCACTGAAACCCGCGGGCGTGATCGCGGAATCCGGTTGGCTCATTTGGCGCTCCTGGTCTGGAAGTCGGCGGGTCTGGTTCTTTCGAGCGATCTGCAAGCAATCACTAGCGGGAACCATGAATGGTGGTTAACTTTGCGAATTGTGGTTAACTTAGGATGATTTGTCCGGCGCTGTCAACCAGCAGCGCCGTACCGGAACGGAGAGCTACATGGTCGCGGATCGCAGCGAGGTCGGTCTCGCTTCCGCGCGGCCTGACGCGGTTGGGAGCGGGACGGGCGCGGCGCAGGCACAGTCGGTGCGCCGGCGCCCGAAGGATCGCAAGGTCCAGATCATCCGAGCCGCCGCGCGCGCGTTCAGCGAACGCGGGTATTACCCGGTCGGCGTCGACGAGATCGCCGCGGAGGTAGGCATCTCGGGACCCGCGCTGTATCGCCACTTCGCGAACAAGTACGCGCTGCTGGTCGCGGCCGCGGAAGAAGGCGCACTGCACCTGCTGCAGATCGCGCGCGCCGCCGACGACCCGGATCTGGAGCCCGAACCCAGGCTCGACGCCCTGATCAAGGCGATCAGCGAACACACCATCGATATCCGCCGCGAGGCCGGACTGTATCGCTGGGAGCGGCGCTACCTGGAGGCCGAGGACCGCGCCCGGATCAGGAAGGTCTACGACGCGCTCAACTCGACGCTGGCCGAACCGATCGGACAGCTGCGCCCCACCGCACCGCCCGCCGATGTGGCAATGCTCGCCGCCGGGGTGCTCAGCGCCATCGCCAGCATCTCCTCGCATCGCACCACGCTCGCCACCGCCCGGCTGATGCCGCTGCTGCGCGAGATGAGCTGGTCGATCCTGCGCGCCGAACTGCCGCCCGCACCGACCGAGCCCCAGCCCGGACCGGCCACCCGCGGCCTGCCGGTCACCTCGAAACGCGAACAGCTGCTCACCGAGGCGATCCGGATCTTCGGTCGCCAGGGCTATCACGAGGCGAGTATCGAGGAAATCGGCGCGGCCGTCGGTATCAACGCCTCCAGCGTTTACCGGTACTTCACCAGCAAGGCCGACCTGCTCGCCGCCGCCTTCCATCGCACCGGCGACCGGGTGGCCATCGCGATCACCGAGGCGCTCGCCGAGGCCACCAGCCGTCCGGACGCGGTCCGGCGCATCGCCTACCGCCAGGCCCGGCTCACCTTCTCGATGCCGGAGATCATGCCGGTCTACTACGCCGAATTCAGCAATCTGCCGCAGGCCGAACAGCACAAGCTGCGCGCCATCCAGCGCCAGAACGTGCTGGAGTGGGCCAACCTGCTCGACGGCGATCCGGTGGAGGCGCGCTTCCGCGTGCACGCCGCCATCGCTCAGGTGATCGACGTGGGCCGATTGACCAAATTCGATCCCCGGCCCGAACAACTGGCCCGCGTCTGCGCCCTGATGGAGGCCGTACTTTTGGGCTCTGTCTGATTGCAGCGCCTTCGGCGCTGCGTGTTCGCGGCCCCCGGGTGTCTCGCGTCCGAGCCGTCGAGACTCGCGCCTGCGGCGCATGCGCTTCGACGACTCGGACGCGAGACGGGCCGCGAACGGTCGCTCGTAAGACTCGCTCCGTCGGGGTCACCGATAGCGGGGCGTTTGGCACCTGGTGCACGCGTGCTGGATGGTTGAGTCCTGCGACGTCGTCGCATGCGTTTCGACGGCTCGGACTCGCTCTGTCGCGGGTGCGGATTGCGTGATCCGCGCGCTTGGGGTCAGCTCAAGCGACCGTGGCGCAGCCGGAAGATGGCCTTGGCCGTGCGTAGATGCCGTGGGTGCCGGTCGAAGGTGGACAGATTCACCGCCGCCCGATACCGCTTGCGCGCGATCGCCAGCGTCCGGCTGAACTCGCGCAGTCCCTGATCGCCGTGATGGTGTCCCTGCCCGTATTCGCCGACCCCGCCGAACGGCAGGGCCGGAATACCGGCGTAGGTGGTCGAAGAATTGATGGTCACAACGCCGACCCGCAGCTGCTCGGCGAAGGATTCGATGCCGTGCACATCCCGGGTGAACACCGACACCGCGACACCATTGCCGACCGCATTGATCCGCTGCGCCGCCTCGTCCATATTCGCGACCCTGTTGACGATCAGCAGCGGTCCGATGCCCTCGCCGGTGATCGCGACGCTCTCCTCCGGCACTTCGGTCAAGACGATCGGTTCGATATAGGGATCGCGAATCGAATCCAGTCCGCCGACCACCGCGCGCCCGCCCCTGGCCAGTGCGTCGCGCACCTGTTTGCGCACCACGTCGACCTGCGATTCCAGAATCATCGGACCGTAGGACGCGCGCTTGTCCGCGCCGGGCCGCAGCCGCCGCGCCTGCTCGATCACCAGTTCCAGGAACCGGTCGTAGACGGAGTTGGCGACATAGGCCCGCTGGATGCCGGTGGAGTTCTGGCCCGCATTGGCCATCGCGCCGAATACCGCGGCCTCGGCGGCCTCGTCGAGTTTGGCGTCGACGTGAACCACCATGGTGCCCTTGCCGTTCCGCTCGACCACCACCGGCGTCAAGGTCTGCGCGCACAGTGTGATCACTTCGCGTGCGCCGGCATCCGAACCGGCATAGGCGATTTTGTCCACCTTGGCGCGACACAGCGCCGCGGTGGTGGCCTGATCGCCGGTAACGACCTGCAGCACAGGCTGATTCGGCGCGAGCTTGTTCCAGCTGTCGGCCAGCCAGACCCCGACGCCGGTGGTCAGCTCATCGGGTTTGAAAACCACGGCATTACCCGCGGCCATCGCGTAGGCGATCGAGCCCATCGGGGTGAACACCGGGTTGTTCCACGGCCCGAGCACCCCGACCACGCCGAGCGGCAGATAGCCGACCGACGCGTGCTGATTGCGGGTCAGCCAGGTGGAGCCGAGCTTGCGCCGATCCAGCACGCGTGCGGCATTGCGAGCCGCCCAATCCAGATTCTCGACGGCGAGCATCACCTCGATTACCGCGTCCGCCTGCGGTTTTCCGGTTTCCTCGCACAGGATTTCCACCAATTCGCCTGCGCGCCTGGCGATACTGCGTTTCCAGTCCAGTAGCCACCGTTTGCGGGCGTTGAATCCCAGTTCCGCCCACCATTTTTCGGCGGAGCGGGCGGCGCGCACGGTGCGGTTGATTTCGCCCGCGCTCATCACGGCATAGTTGCCGACTATTTCGCCGGTGCGCGGGTCATAGGACGTCAGCACGTTCGGTCGGCCCGATCCTCCCGTATGCGCTGCCAGTCTCGGCTGCGCGGTCTCGGCCATGGTCACCTCTCGCAGGGTCGATCCGCCGCAGGCCGCTGAACGCTTGGCGAATCAGCGCTGCCGCAAACGAGTGAGTGCGTGTTCCCCCGTCTAGCAGACTATGGTCGCCGCGACGGCCGGACAAGGTATCGCTACCGCCCCTACGCTGCCCCTCGAGGGCCGCTACCAGCGATGTTCTCCGGTCAGGTGGATCGGCGGAAAGAAATGTGAGTAAGGACACACTTAGGCTGCAGTCCGCTGGGTATGGCGCGGTCTGCCCTGTGGGGATGCCTCTGCCGGTAACATCACGCTTGGCAGCAGGGATCACCAACCGGGATGTATTCATGCCCACGCTCTTGGCGACCCGCGGTCGCCGCCCCGGGCCCGCGAACACCGCCGATCAGACACAGTGGAGAGTTGATGCCGAGCTTGAACCAAGCGGATTCGCATACCAGCGAGCCACCACCCATCGATGGTGGTGATGAGGTCGCGGTCGCGGTTGCGGATGTCCGGAAGTCATTCGGCGATGTGCACGCGCTGCAGGGCATCAGCTTCACCGCCGCACGGGCGAGCGTGCTCGGCATCCTCGGGCCCAATGGCGCGGGCAAGACCACCATGGTCAAAGTGCTGTCGACCTTGCTGCGCCCGGACTCCGGCACCGCCGTGGTCGCGGGCCACGATGTGCTGAAGGATCCGGCGGGTGTGCGCCGCTCGATCATGATGACCGGCCAGTACGCCGCGCTCGACGAGAACCTCTCCGGCCGGGAGAACCTGGAATTGTTCGGCCGACTGATGGGCCTGGGCAAATCGGCCGCCCGCAAGCGCGCCGACACTCTGCTCGAGGAATTCGACCTCGTGCACGCGGGCCGTCGCGCGGTGCGCCACTATTCCGGCGGTATGCGTCGTCGGGTCGATATCGCCTGTGGACTGGTGGTGCGCCCCGAGGTGGTGTTCCTCGACGAGCCGACCACCGGCCTGGATCCGCGCAGCAGGCAGGGCGTGTGGGATCTGGTGACCGCGCTGAAGAATCAGGGCATCACGGTGCTGCTCACCACGCAGTACCTCGAGGAAGCCGACGTACTCAGCGACAACATCATCGTCATCGATAAAGGCACGGTGATCGCCGAGGGCACCGCCGACGAACTCAAGGAGAAGACCGGCGGCAGCTACTGCGAGGTAGTGCCGCTGGTTCCGGCCCAGCTCGGCAAGGCCGCCACCGCACTCGGTGATCTGGTGCCCGCTGCCGTACTCGCCGACCTCGATGGCGGCGACCGGATCTCGATTCCCGCACCCGACGGCGCGACCACGCTGTCCGAGGCATTGCGCAGGCTCGACGCTGCCGGGATCCAATTGGCCGATATCGCGCTGCGCAGGCCCTCGCTCGACGATGTCTTCCTCTCCATCACCGGCCATTCGGGCGGCCACTAGTGAGTTTCACAACCGTCGAGCGGGCCGATTCGGCGCTGCTCTTCGCCGAGCTGCCCACGGCCAGGCTCTCCTACTTCGCGCAGTGGCGGGCGCTGGCCGGACGCATTGTGCGGACCATGGCCGTCAAGGGCGAACTGATCGTCGCGATGATCACCCCGCTGGTGTTCACGCTCGGCTTCTATCTGCCGCTGCGCTATGTCATGAAGTTCCAGGGCATCGATTACGCCCAGTTCGTCATGCCGATCATCGTGCTGCAGACCATGGCGTTCACGATGATGTCGAATGCGCAGCTGTCCGCATACGAGGCGCTGACCGGTCTGAGCACGCGACTACAGACGATGCCGATCGGCATGCTGGTGCCGTTGAGCGCGCGCATCGGTGCGGGCCTGGTTCGTTCGCTGACCGCGCTGACCGCGGCGATCATCTTCGGCTACATGATCGGCTTCCGGTTCGTCGCCGGACTCGGTCAGGCAGTGCTGTTCTGTGTGTTCTCGATCGCGGTCGGCACCGTGCTCGCACTCGGCGCGGACGCGCTCGGCAGCCTGACCAAGAGTCCGGAATCGCTGAGTCAGGCATTGACTCTGCCCACCTTGATCTTCGGCATGCTGTCCTGCGGATTCGTCCCGGAACGCAGTTTTCCGATGTGGATTCGGCCGTTCGTGCGCAATCAGCCGATCTCCCAGTTCTCCTTCGCGCTGCGCGATATGGCCCAAAACGGGGTGGCCTGGGACGTGCTGTGGGTGCCGCTGACCTGGCTCGGCGGTATGGCGATCGTCTTCATCCCGTTGGCGATCTGGGCGAGTGTGAGGCGGTCATGAGTTCTGTCGAGACCTTGGAGCGCACCGAGGTGGACGTATTCGACCCGCTACCGCGGGTGGCCACGCCATCCGAACGCGCGCTGTCGACCTGGCTCACGCACAGCCTGATCCAGTGCAAGCGGCTGCTGCTGGTGTGGGCGCGCGATCCCGCGACCACGATCCAGACGCTGATCTATCCGGCACTGACGCTTTTCATGTTCCGCGTCGTACTCGGCAATTCGATCACCGCGGCCACCGGTAAACCGAGCATCTACGGACAGGTCGCGTTGATCACCTTGGTCGCGGCGATGTCCGGTGCGGTGGTCAGCGCGCTCGGCTTCAAGGGTGAGAAGTTCACCGGACTGCTCGGTCGGTTCTGGACCATGCCGGTGCATCGGGCGGCCGGACTGACCGGCAGGCTGTTCGCCGAGGCGGTCCGCGTGCTGGTCACCACGCTGTTCGTGATCGCGGTCGGCTTCACCCTCGGCTTCCGCTTCGGGCAGGGGCCGCTGGCGGCCATCGCGTTGATCGGCATTCCGGTGCTGTTCGGTGTCGGCTTCGCGGTGCTGGTCACGGCGCTGGCGACCATTACCGAGGGCGTCATGCTGGTGAGCATTATCGGCATCGTCAACACCCTGCTGATGTTCTTCAATTCCGGGTTCGTGCCGGTGATCGCCTATCCGGTCTGGTTGCAGGACGTGGTCGCGAATCAGCCGATGAGCTGCGCCATCGATGCGATGAAGGGACTGTCCTACGGCGGTGCCGTCGCCGAACCCCTGTTGAAAACCGTCGCCTGGGTTCTCGGGCTCATCGTTCTGTTCGCGTATCCGGCGATCCGCGGCTACCAGCGCGCCGCCGAAACCGGCGCCTGACCTTCGTCAGCCGATCCGTCCCTCTTCGCGTTCGACTGCGGCGAAATCGAAACCGACCCAGCGGTTTCGATTCGTCCAGCCGACCAGGTCGTAGCGCCAGCGGAACGGCCAGGTGCGGGCGACGGTGTTGAAGAGGACGGCGCCGAGGACCGTGTAGTCGTCGTGGGCGGAGAGTAGGGCGCGCTGGCCGCGGGGCGAGGCGTTGAAGAACGTGTCGAACATGGAAATGGACTGTTCGGTGGTCAGGCGGCCCAGGCCCCAGAGGCCGCGCATGCGCATCCAATAGACCAGGCGGGCCTGCCACGGCCAGAGTTCGGCAATTGGGTCGCTGCCTTGTCGGAGCGCTGCGACGGCGGTGTCGACCAGGGCCAGCGAATCGGCCACGCTGTAGCCGGTGCAGGGATGCATCATGCCGCCGCGAGAGCCGAACGGAATCGCTTGGGCGGTGCCCTTTTTCGGCGGTGGCTGATCCAGTGGGTAGTGCGCGGCCTCGGTCGGCTCGGCGCCGGTGAGTCGAATGCCGTGTGCGGCAAGGCGGTTCAGCGTGCGCCTGCGCAACTCGTGCTGCGGCATGCCGCCGCGCAGGCCGAGGCTGGTCTCCTCGAAGATCACCGTGCCGTCACCGAGCGGGACGGCATAGAGGAACGACGGCGGCTCATCCGGTCCAGCGCCGTTCTCCGGACGCCAATCGAGCAGCAGACCCTCGCCCTCGGTCACCATGGGCGCGGCGGTTTCGGCGTCGACGAAGATGCCGTGTGCGCTGGCCGCGCGGCGCTGTCCGAGCGTCGGCAGCCCGCGGGTATCGAAAACCGTTGCGGCCCTGAGGGGCGTGCCGTCCGCGAGGTCCACCTCATGGGCCTCGACACGAGTTGCCCGCCCGGCGACAACGGTGGCGTCGTCGAGCGGCAGTGCATCGCGCAGTCCGATCTTCGACAGCACGCAGTAGGGGCGGTCGATTCGATGCTCGGCCTTCGTCCAGACCGTCGGCTTCGGAATGCGCACGGCAATGGCGCTCGACGGCAACCACTCCGGCAGCTCATCGATCCAGCAGGAGAACGTGGGCGGCCAGGGCCGCTCCGGCCGAGGATCGACGGCGGCGACGCGGAACCCGGCTCGCATCGCCCGATGCGCCAGCGCTCGGCCGGTCGGCCCGAGCCCGACCACGCAGAGGTCGAATTCCCGGACCGCCCTGTCACTCATATTCGGCATTCAATCCGCTCCCCCCGTGCGCCCGCAACAGTGTTCCCCGCCGGTGCGGCCAACCGCACACCTCTCATGTGACCTGCACACCCGCGACGGTGTGCAGGTCGCGCAGTGGGTATGTACGTCGCTGCGCGCAGGACACCGCCTGCCTCGGCGTTGGGACTTTGCCGCGCTCACGGTGTTGCCTACTTGGGGGTGATCCAGGTGGTGATGTCGGCGTGCACGACCTCGAGGCCGTGCTTGTCGTAGATGGCGACCGGGACGACGAGCTCTTGGCCCTCGGTGATCCGGGTGAAGTCGGGCACCTCGGCCAGCTTCGCCACTGCGCGCAGACCGGTCTCGGCCTTGGCCAGGTACTGCACATTCATGGCCTTGGGAATCCAGCGGTGCGTGTCGGGCACCGTGGCCTCGCTCAGCATGCCCATGGCCACCTCGGCCAGGTTGCAGGCCGCGATCGCGTGGAAAGTGCCCAGGTGGTTGTGGATACCGAACCACTTCGGCGAGGTCACCTCGCACAGGCCGGGCTCCAGCCGTACGACGCTCGGCAGCACCGTCCCGAAGTAGGGCACCCGGGCGACCATGCCGAGCGAGAACAGGGTGTGTCCCAGCCGGTTGTCCGGCAGCTTGTTCCAGATGCGATTGGTTGCGGTCGGTTTCGTCATGGTCCTATCTTACTCAGAAGTAAGTTTCCCAGTGGTGGGGGCGTGGCGGCGAGAAGGTCACGGCGCACGTCGATAGCTGCGGTTCCGGCAGTCGTATCTGCCCGGACGTTCTCGCGCCCCCCGTACCGCCCGTGATCGTCCGCGTCGCGGAAGTATGGGCGCGCCCGGGATTCACGCCCTGACCTGCTGGCGAAGTGTTGGTAGGGGGCGGATTTGAAGTCGCCAACGCGGTCGGGCATACTGTTCGGGTTGCCTTGCACCGGGTCATGCCGTTCGGCGGTTGTGGCGGGTGGCGAGGCGAGCAACACCCAATCGTGTACCTCGCTGGATATCCAGCGTGGGTGCGTCCGGGACAAACGTTCCAGGCCAGGTGAAGTTTCGAACCGGGGCCGAGGAATGAGCGGCTGCGTTGAATTCCGATCAAAGATCGGCGCGACACGCCCGACCGCGTGGACCGGAGAACCATGACAGATGAACAGCGGCGAGGATCGGGCACGTCCCGGTCGCGGTCTCACTGTGTTGGATTTTGCCCGAGCGGGGGCCCTGCGTAGTTACGCAGGCTGCCTCCTCCGGGCCTGATCCACTCGGGCTGGGACGTCTTCGTGTGTTCGGGCTGTGCAATTGAAGGTGGTACGGAAGCCGGCTTCCGGATCACGAACGATAAGCGGAGAAAAGGACACTTAGCGTGGCGGGACAGAAGATCCGCATCAGGCTCAAGGCCTATGACCATGAAGCGATCGACGCGTCCGCGCGCAAGATCGTGGAGACGGTGACCCGCACCGGGGCCCGTGTGGTCGGGCCGGTGCCGTTGCCGACCGAAAAGAACGTGTACTGCGTCATCCGTTCGCCGCACAAGTACAAGGACTCGCGCGAGCACTTCGAGATGCGGACGCACAAGCGGCTGATCGACATCCTCGACCCGACGCCGAAGACGGTTGATGCCCTCATGCGCATCGACCTGCCGGCCAGCGTCGACGTCAACATTCAGTGACGGGGACTCGAGATATGACTGACAACAAGAACAGGCCGGCGGCCGGCATCCTGGGCACCAAGCTCGGCATGACCCAGGTGTTCGACGACAAGAACCGCGTCGTCCCCGTGACCGTCATCAAGGCCGGACCGAACGTCGTTACCCAGATCCGCACCGTGGAGCGCGACGGCTACAGCGCCGTCCAGGTCGCTTTCGGCGCCATCGACCCGCGCAAGGTGAACAAGCCGGTTTCCGGCCAGTTCGCCAAGGCCGGTGTCACCCCGCGCCGCCACGTCGCCGAGATCCGTGTCGCGGACGCCTCCACCTTCGAGGTCGGCCAGGAGATCAACGCCGATGTCTTCGAAGAGGGCGCCTACGTCGACGTCACCGGTACCAGCAAGGGCAAGGGCTTCGCAGGCACCATGAAGCGCCACGGCTTCCGTGGTCAGGGCGCTTCGCACGGTGCACAGGCGGTGCACCGTCGCCCGGGTTCCATCGGTGGTTGCGCCACCCCCGGCCGCGTGTTCAAGGGCATGCGCATGTCGGGCCGCATGGGTAACGACCGCGTCACCACGCAGAACCTGTCGGTGCACAAGGTCGACGCCGAGAACGGCCTGCTGCTGATCAAGGGCGCGATCCCGGGTCGCAAGGGCAGCGTCGTGACCGTCAAGAGCGCAGTGAAGGGTGGTGCGCACGCATGACCAGCGTCGAGAAGAAGACCAACCTGACCCTCCCGGTCAAGGAACTCGGCGGCAAGACCAACGGCACCGTCGAGCTCCCCGCGGAGATCTTCGATGCCACCGCGAACATCTCGTTGATGCACCAGGTCGTCGTCGCGCAGCTCGCTGCCGCACGTCAGGGCACGCACGCGACGAAGACGCGCGGCGAGGTCTCCGGTGGTGGCAAGAAGCCGTACCGCCAGAAGGGCACCGGTCGCGCTCGTCAGGGTTCGACCCGCGCGCCGCAGTTCACCGGTGGTGGCACCGTGCACGGTCCGCAGCCGCGTGACTACAGCCAGCGCACCCCCAAGAAGATGATCCGCGCCGCGCTGCGTGGCGCCCTCTCGGATCGTGCGCGCAACGAGCGTATCCACGTGATCACCGAACTGGTCTCGGGTCAGACCCCGTCGACCAAGACCGCGAAGTCGTTCCTGTCCGAGCTGTCGGACCGGAAGAAGTTCCTGCTCGTCCTCGGACGTGAGGACATCGCGGGCTGGAAGAGCGTGCAGAACCTGGAGTTCGTGCACCCGATCGCGCCGGATCAGCTCAACACCTACGACGTGCTGGAAAGCGACGAAGTGGTGTTCAGCGTCGAGGCCTTGAACGCCTTCGTGCACGGCCCCGCCGAATCCGCACAGGAGGAGAGCAAGTGACCACGATCGCCGACCCCCGCGACATTCTGCTGGCGCCGGTCATCTCGGAGAAGTCCTACGGACTGATCGAGGAAGGTACCTACACCTTCATCGTGCACCCGGATTCCAACAAGACGCAGATCAAGATCGCCGTCGAGAAGGTCTTCGGTGTGAAGGTGACCAGCGTCAACACCGCCAACCGTCAGGGCAAGCGCAAGCGGACCCGCTTCGGTTACGGCAAGCGCAAGGACACCAAGCGCGCGCTCGTGACCATCTCGGCCGACAGCAAGCCCATCGAGATCTTCGGAGGCCCGGTCGCGTAAGCGCCTGGGAATCCAGAAAGCAGAGAAGAACTCATGGCAATCCGTAAGTACAAGCCGACTACGCCGGGCCGTCGTGGCTCCAGCGTCTCGGACTTCGCTGAGATCACTCGGTCGACCCCCGAGAAGTCGCTGATCCGCCCGCTGCACAGCAAGGGTGGCCGCAACGCCCACGGTCGCATCACCACCCGTCACCGCGGTGGCGGCCACAAGCGTGCCTACCGTCTGATCGACTTCCGTCGCCTGGACAAGGACGGCATCCCGGCCAAGGTCGCGCACATCGAGTACGACCCGAACCGCACCGCCAACATCGCGCTGCTGCACTACGTGGACGGCGAGAAGCGCTACATCATCGCCCCCAAGGGCGTGGTGCAGGGCACCCCGATCGAGTCCGGCCCGACCGCCGACATCAAGCCGGGTAACAACCTGCCGCTGCGCAATATCCCGACCGGTACCACGGTCCACAATGTGGAGCTCCGTCCGGGCGGTGGCGCCAAGCTGGCCCGTGCCGCGGGCATGAGCGTCCAGCTGCTCGGTAAGGAAGGCCCCTACGCCACGCTGCGTATGCCCTCCGGTGAGATCCGTCGCGTCGACGTGCGCTGCCGCGCCACCGTCGGCGAGGTCGGCAACGCCGAACAGTCGAACATCAACTGGGGTAAGGCCGGCCGTATGCGCTGGAAGGGTCGCCGCCCCACGGTCCGTGGTGTCGTCATGAACCCGGTCGACCACCCGCATGGTGGTGGTGAAGGCAAGACCTCCGGTGGTCGCCACCCGGTCTCGCCGTGGGGTCAGCCGGAAGGCCGCACCCGCAAGCCCAACCGTCCGAGCGACAAGCTCATCGTCCGCCGTCGCAAGACCGGCAAGAAGCGCTGAAGGAGGAGGTAAGAAATGCCACGTAGCCTCAAGAAGGGCCCGTTCGTCGACGACCACCTCCTCGCGAAGGTGGACGTTCAGAACGAAAAGGGCAGCAAGCAGGTCATCAAGACCTGGTCCCGTCGTTCGACCATCATCCCCGATTTCATCGGTCACACCTTCGCCGTCCATGACGGCCGCAAGCATGTGCCGGTGTTCGTCTCGGAGTCCATGGTCGGCCACAAGCTGGGCGAGTTCGCGCCCACCAGGACGTTCAAGAGCCACGTCAAGGAAGACCGGAAGAGCAAGCGGCGATGAGCGAAGCGAAGAGCAAATCAGCGCAGGGCAGCACTGAGACTCAGAACCCGACTGCCCACGCGACGGCGAAGCACGTTCGCGTCACCCCGATGAAGGCTCGCCGTGTCGTGGACCTGGTCCGCGGCAAGCGGGTCGAGGACGCCCTCGCGATCCTGAAGTTCGCGCCGCAGGCCGCGAGCGAGCCGGTCGCCAAGGTCGTGGCCAGCGCTGCGGCGAACGCCGAGAACAACCTCGGCCTGAACCCGTCGACCCTGGTGATCTCGACTGCCTACGTCGACGAGGGCGCGACCATGAAGCGTTTCCAGCCGCGGGCCCAGGGCCGCGCGTTCCGGATCCGCAAGCGCACCAGCCACATCACCATCGAGGTCGAGAGCGTGCCCACCGCCGGTGGATCCACTCGTAACCGCCGGAAGGGAGGGGCAAAGTAAATGGGACAGAAAATCAATCCCCATGGCTTCCGCCTCGGTATCACCACCGACTGGAAGTCGCGTTGGTACGCGGACAAGCAGTACGCGGACTACGTGAAGGAAGACGTCGCCATCCGCAAGCTCCTCGCCACCGGCATGGAGCGGGCCGGCATCTCCAAGGTGGAGATCGAGCGCACCCGTGACCGGGTTCGCGTCGACATCCACACCGCGCGTCCCGGCATCGTCATCGGTCGCCGCGGCGCCGAGGCCGATCGCATTCGCGCCGAACTGGAGAAGCTCACCAAGAAGCAGGTGCAGCTGAACATCCTCGAGGTCAAGAACCCCGAGTCGGATGCGCAGCTCGTTGCCCAGGGTGTCGCCGAGCAGCTGTCCAACCGTGTGGCGTTCCGTCGCGCGATGCGCAAGGCCATCCAGTCGGCCATGCGTTCGCCGAACGTCAAGGGCATCCGGGTGCAGTGCTCGGGCCGCCTCGGTGGCGCCGAAATGTCGCGCTCGGAGTTCTACCGCGAGGGTCGCGTCCCGCTGCACACGCTGCGCGCGGACATCGACTACGGCCTCTACGAGGCCAAGACCACCTTCGGTCGCATCGGCGTGAAGGTCTGGATCTACAAGGGCGACATCGTCGGTGGCAAGCGTGAGGTCACGGCCGCGGCCGCGCCCGCCGCTGGTGACCGCCGCGAGCGTCGGGAGCGGCCGAGCCGCCCGCGTCGGTCCGGTTCCGCAGGCACCACCGCGACCAGCACCGAGGCCGGGCGTGCAGGCGCTGCTACCGCGGTTGCCGACGCCCCGGCAGAAACACAGGAGGGCTGACGCATGTTGATGCCACGGAAGGTCAAGCACCGGAAGCAGCATCACCCGAGCCGCAGCGGCATGGCCAAGGGCGGCACTTCGGTCGCGTTCGGTGAATTCGGCATCCAGGCTCTCGAGCCCGCCTACGTCACCAACCGGCAGATCGAGTCCGCGCGTATCGCGATGACCCGCCACATCAAGCGTGGCGGCAAGATCTGGATCAACATCTACCCGGATCGCCCGCTCACCAAGAAGCCGGCCGAAACCCGCATGGGTTCCGGTAAGGGCTCGCCGGAGTGGTGGATCGCGAACGTCAAGCCCGGACGCGTGATGTTCGAAATGAGTTACCCCAATGAGGAGATCGCTCGTGAGGCCCTGCGCCGCGCGATGCACAAGCTCCCCATGAAGTGCAGGATCGTGACCAGGGAGGAGCAGTTCTGATGGCTACCGGTACACCGGCCGCAGAGCTCCGCGAGCTCAACGAAGAGGAGCTCGTCGCCCGCCTGCGCGAGTCGAAGGAAGAGCTGTTCAATCTGCGCTTCCAGATGGCGACGGGTCAGTTGGACAACAACCGTCGCCTGCGCGTCGTGCGTCACGAGATCGCGCGCATCTACACGGTCATGCGTGAGCGCGAGCTCGGCCTGGCCTCGGCACCCGCTGGCAAGGGAGATGCGGCATGAGTGAAGAGAAAGTGACCCCCGAGGTCAAGCGCGGCACCCGCAAGGTCCGCATCGGTTACGTGGTCTCGGACAAGATGAACAAGACCATCGTCGTCGAGCTGGAAGACCGTACGCGGCACAAGCTCTACGGCAAGATCATTCGCTCCACCACCAAGGTGAAGGCGCATGACGAGAACGAGATCGCCGGTGTCGGCGACCGCGTCCAGCTGATGGAGACCCGCCCGCTGTCCGCCACCAAGCACTGGCGGTTGGTCGAGGTCCTGGAGAAGGCCAAGTAGCCGTAGCGACTGCTTGCAGGTCGCTCGAAGCGGTCAGCCTTTTCCGGCGGTAAAGCAAAGGCCCGCTTCCCATTTGGGAAGCGGGCCTTTTTCATATTTGCTCAGCGGTTCGGATTATTCACCCGGTCCGCTGTGGAACCGGTCGATCGCTTCGATCGAATATCGCCGCCAGCGTGGTGCTGATGACGTTCGACAGTATTGGCAGCAATTGATCGCGGCTCGGTGGATTGATCCAGTGCGCCCCTTCGCGGGTCCAGCGCCCGAGGCTTGTCGGTATCATCAGCGCGCTGCCGACGGCCGGCACACAAATGTTTTTGCGTGCCAGCAGTTCCAGGACTTGATTACCCGGGGAGTAGTCCACGGCCGCGACGAAGGTCCAGCGGATCTGCCGCGCCAGCACTGGGCCGGGAGTTCCCTGCTGTACCAAGGAATTTCGGACTTTTTCGGCCAATAGCTTGGGCATGTGGACGATGCCCAGATGGTTCGTCACCGGCAGCATGACGTAACCGCCGCGTTCCTCCGCGGGGAGATGAAACTGTTGGCGGTAGTAGTCCGCCCAATCGACGACGCTCTCGAGTTCCTCGGTGTCCACGGTGGCCTTTGTCCCGTTCAGCACTGATGTCGTTTGGTTTGCAAGTAGCCTGAGGCCGGATCAGATGTATGCCCGGAATATCTTTCCGGGATTGTTGCCCAGCCGAGTCGGAAGATTGTGTTGTGCGCGGAATGACCCAGAACCTCACCATCGGTGAGCGGGTGTCTTGGTACCGGCGGCGTCGCGGTATGTCCCAAGACGTGCTAGCCGGTCTTGTCGGGCGGACAGACGATTGGATGAGCAAGGTCGAGAACAATCGGATTCCGCTGGACCGCTTGTCGGTGATCCGCCTGCTCGCAGACGCACTGGATGTTTCGCTGGGAGATCTGATCGGTGATCCGAGTCTGTTGGATTGGACCACCGACAGCGGGAGTTCGACCATCCCCGCACTCCGGGCCGCGTTGATGGACTACAGCCATTTGATGCCTGCGCCGGTGCCCGCTCGTGATCCGGACTCGTTTCAACTCCCCGCACTCGAACGGGAGCTGAGTGGTGTTTTCGATGCCTATCAGGGGGCCAGGTTCGGATTTGTGGCGGGTCGATTGCCCGGCCTGTTGTCGGCCGCGCTGGCGGTCGCTCAGCGAGCGGGGGACGAATCCGGCTACCGGCTGTTGGCGCTGTGCTATCAGGTGGCGGCCTCGGTGTTGACCAAGCTCGGCGAAACCGATTTGGCTTGGAACGCCGCGGAACGCGGTCTCGCGGCGGCTCAGCGAACCGATGATCTCGCGATTGTCGGTTCCCTGATGCGATCTGTCGCTTTCACGGTGATGTCTACGGGCCGTGTGCAACCCGCTGTCGATCTGGTCGAAGCCGGGGCTGCCTACTTGCAGCCGTACCTGCATGAGGGTCGCGACGACATGTTGTCGGTGTATGGAACGCTGCTGCTCGTCGGCTCGATGGCAGCCGCGCGGAGCAATCGTCGCGACACCGTGCAGGAGTTTCTGGCCGAGGCCGATGTGGCCGCGCGGAAGCTGGGTGGTGATCGGAACTGCCTGTGGACAGCGTTCGGACCCACCAATGTCGCGATCCATCGAGTCAACACGGCGATGGAACTCGGCGATGTGCAGATCGCGCTTCGGTTGGGTCCCGGGCTGGATACCTCCGCCCTCCCGGTGGAGCGCCGGATTCGGCACCAACTCGAGCTCGCTCGCGCGTTCAATCTGGCCGGCCGCCAGCAGGATTCGGTGTCGGCTCTGCTCGACGCCGAGCAGGCGGCCCCCGAACAGGTTCGCCATCATTACCTCAGCCGACAACTCGTACTCACCTGGATGCGCAACGCGCACGGCAGTCCTTCGTTCGTCTTGCAAGCCTTGGCCCAACGAATGCACGTCGTGAGGTGAACCAATGACCAATGCGGACAATCGGTTTGCGTGCGCACGCCTGGCGGCGGGAGCGCTCTTCGTGCGCGGCGATGAGGTGCTGTTGGTGCACAAGACGTACGGCAGCGGTTGGGATATTCCGGGCGGGTATGTCGAGCCCGGGGAGTCGCCAGCTGCGGCCTGCCGTCGCGAGATTCGCGAAGAGCTCGGAATCGACCGTGCGCCAAGGTATTTGCTGGTTCACGATTGGGCACCGAGCGAGGGTGAAGGCGACAAGGTTCTCTATGTTTTCGATTGTGGCGATATCGGATCCGATGAGCGAGCCATCAGCCTCCAGGAGACCGAACTCGACCGCTGGGCGTGGGTCGCGTTGTCGAAGCTCGATGACTACCTGATCCCGCGGCTCGCCCGCCGACTGCGGCAAGCCCATATCGCGCGTTCCATGAGCCGTACCGTCTACCTCGAACACGGTGAGCCTGCGCCGAACTGATCCGGCCTCGACCAGGTGCTTGGTTGCACGCCGTCGGATCGAATCATGGGATTAATCGGTGGCGTGCGGGTGGGCGGGCATGGGACGCTCGGTCGAGTGCGGTCCTATCGGGAGGTATTGGCCAACTCGGCGGTGCGCAATGTGCTGCTGCTGGGTGTGATGGTTCGCATTCCGTTCTTCGCCGGGTCGGTATTGCTCGCATTGCATGTGGTGCAGACGTTGCACGGGTCGTATGGGCAGGCCGGGGCGCTGAGCTCGGTTGTCACGCTCTGTGTTGCGGCGAGTGGGCCGTGGCGTGGGCGGATGCTCGATCGGTTCGGGCTGCGACGGACGATTCTGCCGTCGATCGTGGTCGGGGCGGTGTGCTGGTCGATCGCGCCGTTCGTCGGGTATGGGGCGCTGTTGGTGCTGGCGGCGGTCGCCGGGCTTTTCGATATTCCGATTTTCACGGTGGTTCGGCAGGCCGTGATCGCGACGACCACCGAGCAGAGCCGACAACCGGCGCTGGCACTGGAATCGGTGTCGGTGGAGATGGCGTTCATGGTCGGGCCGGTGCTCGGTGTCGCCGCCGCGACAGCTTGGTCGACGACGCTCACCCTGTTCGGGATGCAGATGGCGCTGGTGTTGGCGGGAGTCTTTGTGTGGGTCCGCAATCCGCCGCTGCGCTGCGATGACAAGGGCGGGGATGGTAAGGCAGAGGACGCGACGGTGCCGCGGCGCGAATGGTTCCGGGTCGAGTTCGTCGCGCTGTGCATGGGCGCGTGTGTGGCGATCGCGGTGCTCGCGGGTTCGGAATTGACATTCGTATCCGCGATTCGCGAGTTCGACGCACAGCGGTGGCTCGGCGTCGTCATGGCGGTCTGGGGTTTCGGTTCGCTGGTCGGTGGGCTCGTCTACGGCGCGTTGCACCGACCCATTTCGACGTACGTGCTGCTCGCTGGGCTCGGCGCCGTCACCATTCCGATGTGCTTCGCCGTCGGTCCGCTATCGCTGGCCGTGACCGGGCTCATCGCCGGAGCGCTTTGTGCGCCGACACTTGTCGCATCCGTCGACCAGTTGAGTCGAATTGTTCCGGAGGGCGGGCGCGGCGAGGCGATCGGCTGGCACGGCGCCGCGATGACGCTCGGCAACGGCATCGGCAGTTCCCTCTGCGGCGTCGCGATCGACGCGGGCGGATTCCCGGCGGGTTTCGCGGCGGCCGCATTGCTCGGGCTCGGGCTCGGAATCGGGCTGTCGCTGCTGGTCAAGGTGGTGCGTCGGGTCGACCGGGAGGGGCAGCCTGCCAGGGCGCTCTGAAGTCGCTCGACACAGGTCTTGCGTTATACGTATACATCTACTTATAGTGATTCCCGACGGGTGCCGATGAGCAGGCTCGAGGCGACCGGAAAACGGCAGATCAACTCACCGCAGCGGACCGAATCGGGTCCGCTGGCGTCGAACCCATGCTTTTTTGCATATCTATTTATGAGACGGGGAATCATGACAGCGGATTCGAACGCACCGACCGACACTGCTTCGGACGTGGCCACGATCAATATCGACAAGAACGCCTCGGATATGCGAGATGTGCTGCTCGAGGTCGGTCCCGGCGGTCTGCGCAGGCAGCGCTTCGTCGGGCGAAAGCTCAGTGAGACAAGGGAATTCACTAAATCTGGAATCGAAGTGATCCGGGTCTACCTGAGTCGCAAGGGCAAATACGTAGTGCATCGGCAGCGGGCCGACTGGATGGACTTCGCACTGACGAACTGGACCAAGGATCTGAAGAACTGGCGCGAGATCTTCGACGTCGCCGACCAGACCTGGGGTGACTACACGGTGGACATCGTCGACTCGGTCGAGGAACTCGCCGGGCAGATTCCGGCACGCATCTACCGCGAACTCGTCGGCACCGCGACGAGTCCGAAGATCGACGAACTCGACATCTGAGACCGGTCCGCTCGTTCGGACCTCGAAAGGACTTCTCCCACATGTTCGCTCGACTGGGCGCGATCGTTGTGCACAACCCGTGGAAGGTGATCGGTCTCTGGCTGTTCATCGTGATCGCGGTGGTGGCCTCGGCGCCGCAACTGAAATCGACCACCGATCAATCCGAATTCCTGCCATCGCATTACGAGTCGATTCAGGCAATGCAATTGCAGCAGAAGGCATTTCCACAACAGCAGGCGCCCGCGGCGCTGCTCGTCTTCGTCCGCGCGGACGGCGCACCGCTGTCCGAGGCCGATTCGGCGAGCGTGACGGCGATCGCGTCGAAGCTCGACGACCAGAGAATCAAGGACGTCATCGGTATACAGGCCGTTCCTGCCTCGGAGAACCGGTTGGTGCAGATCGCCGCCGTGCAGATGACGAAGGTGACCAATGCGGGCGATACGACGCAGAGCGATGCGGTCGAGAAACTGCGGGACGCATTGCGTGATCAGGTGCAGGGTTCGGATCTGAAGGCGGGCGTCACCGGGCAGGCGGCGCAGATGCTGGACCAGACCGAGTCCGGTGAAAAGGGTATGGCCATTATCGGTATCGCGACAGTGGTGCTGATTCTGGTGCTGCTGCTGATCATCTTCCGCAGTCCGGTGATCGCGCTGCTGCCGATCGTCGTGATCGGCGCGATTTCCAGCACTGTCGGCGGCCTGATCGCGATGGTCAGCAAGGCCTTCGATCTGAAGGTCGACAGTTCGGTGAATTCCATTCTGCTGGTGGTACTTTTCGGTGTCGGCACCGACTACATCCTGTTCCTGATGTTCCGGTACCGGGAGCGACTGCGCGCGGGCGAGGATCCGAAGACCGCGATGGTCAGTGCGGTCACCAAGGTCGGCGAGGCGATCACCTCGGCGGCGGGTGCGGTGATCATCGCATTCATGGCGCTGACCCTGTCCACGCTGGGCATGTTCCGTGCGCTCGGTCCCGCGCTGGCGATCGCCGTGGCGGTGGCGCTGCTGGCTGGACTCACGCTGGTGCCCGCCGTGGTTTCACTGTTGGGCACCAAGGTGTTCTGGCCGTCCAAGGCGTGGCAGCAGGAGCCGAAGGGTGCGCGCTTCGGTGCGATCGGCGCGGCGATGGGGCGGCGCTCCGGTGTGTTCGCGGCGGTGTCCGGTGGGCTGCTGGTGGCCCTGGGCGTGTTGGCGTTCGGCTTCCATCCCACATTCGATCTGAGCTCGGGCTCGACTTCGGATTCCTCCGAATCGACGGTCTACAACAAGGAATTGCTCAAGGGGATGCCCGCCGGGTCGACCCAGCCGTCCGAGGTGCTGTTGCATTCGGACACCGGGGCACCGCTCGACAATGACCAGCTCACCGCTTACCGAGCTGTACTCGCCGCGGTGCCGGGTGTGAGTCAGGTTGGGGCGCCGACGGTATCGAGTGACCGACTGGCCGCCGACTTCCAGGTGACCCTCAATGGTGCGCCCGAATCGGATGCCGCGCTCGATACGGTGCGTGACCCGCTGCGGGACGCCGCGCATTCGGCGGCACCCGCGGGCACTACCGCAGTGGTGGGTGGCATCTCGTCGGTGTATGTGGACTTCCAGGACGCGATGGTCCACGACTACAAGATCGTGTTCCCGGTGGCGGCGATTCTGATCATGATCGTGCTCGCACTGCTGCTGCGCAGTCTGGTGGCGCCGTGGTACCTGATGGCCTCGGTCTTCCTCGGCTTCGCCGCGACGCTCGGTGCCGCGGTACTGGTTTTCCAACACTTCCAGGGCAATTCCGGACTGATCTTCACCCTGCCGGTGATCATGTACCTGTTCGTGGTGGCACTCGGCACCGACTACAACATTCTGATGGTCGCTCGCTTGCGTGAGGAGGCGCGGGCCGGAAACGAGCCGAAACAGGCTGCGGCCCTTGCGGTTCGGCACACCGGTCCGACCGTCGCCGCCGCCGGTGTGATCCTGGCGGGCACCTTCGCCTCGATGATGTTGGCGGGCAACAATGTGCTGTCGCAGATGGGCTTTGCGATCTCGGTGGGCATCGCGATCGCCGCATTCGTCATGGCGATGTTCTTCACCCCGGCGGTGACCGCGCTGATCGGGCACCGGGCCTGGTGGCCGGGGCACGGGGATCGGGATTCGAAGGGTGAATCCGAGGGGAAGTTGCAGGAAGCGCGCTCGGATCAGTACGTGTACTCAAATACGTACAACAACTAGGGATACGAGCAGGCGGCGGCAATAGGCCTGGGAACACAATCAGTCCAGCCGCTGAGTGAACAGGGCCGTCCGACTCGGGATATCCAAGTCGGACGGCCTTTCTCGTCGTCCTCAATGCTCGTTGCCGCATACCCAGTGACTACCTCGCATACGGTGCAAGCTTTGTGAGGTAGTCACTGAGTATGCGTGAGCAGGGATCACCGAACGCCGCGCTGCTGACGGCTGCGGCGGCGAGGTCTAGTTAGCTGCTGATCGCGTAGGGGCGGCGGACTCGTCGGGCGAATTCCAGGACTTGGGCGATGGCGGTGCGGGAGAGGCCGACTTCTGCGCCGATGCTGGTTGGGGTCCAGGATTGGTCGGCGAGCATGAGGATTTCGGCGAGTTGTTCCACCGGGATGACCGAGAGGCCGCGGCCCGCGATTGCACGGGCGACCGACCACACCTCGACATCATCGCTCTCGGAGCCGAGATTCTCGGTCAGCAGGTCCTCGGCCGAAAGTGATTGCACGACTTCGCTGATCACCTCACTGGTGGTGCGGCGAGCTGCGTCATCCGGAACGAGTTGCTCGACCTCGTCCTCGGACGCTGCGGTCTGGGCCTCATGATCTGTTGCGTTGTTGTCCGCGCTCGAAGGGAGGTGAACCTCCATCGCTCGCGTGATTCGTTCGGCCGGGGTGGGAGTCGAGGAACCGTGAGTAGCGCTCTCGGGTTCGGCGGATGCGCTTGTGCGCGTGGAGGTTTCGGTGTGAACGCTGGACTTCGCGGGGCGGGGAGCGTCAACTACCGTGCCCGCGGTGCGAGAAACCGTGGCGCGACCAGTGTCGGCCTCTGCGCGGCCCTGTGGTGTGTGGGCGGTGTCGTCACTGGATTGTCGTGCCGGCTCGACAGTCGCCGTATCGAAGATGCTCAGCTGCGACTGCGCAGGGCGTGCTGCGGCCTTCTGTGATTCGACCTCTCCGCCAATAGAAGTCGTGCTCGCGTCGCTAGTCGGCGCGGCCGCAGGTGCCGTCCGGGCATCGCCGATTTTCTCGGAGGCCATGGCCTCGTCGCCAGCGGAAGCAGTAGTCGCGGACGTGGTACCGATGTTTGCGGCCGCGCGCTCATCAGTGGCAGTCACCACAGTCTGGGAATCGAATCCGGTCGGCGCAACAGTCGTGTGCGCGTCGCGAGTGTTCACCGGTGCCGTCGTTGACTCGACACGCACGGTGGCATGAGGCGCGCGCTGACTGGCGCTCGCGGCGGCACCGGGTGCGATGCGCTGATCGACGTCGGCGGCGTGCGATGCGTTTTCGCCGAAGGCGTTCGCGGCGGTGGCCGATGCTTGCGCAGGCCGTGTGCCGTTGGCGTCGGTAAAGGTTCGCGCGGTGTCAGGGATCGAATCCGACCCATGCGCCGAGTGCCCGGACCGGTAGTCCTCGCTCGGGATCTGTTGGGTGAGACGGCCGTTCGTCGAGCGAGTGCTCTGCGCGTGGTACACGAGGGTTTCCGTGCAATCGAGGCGCGAGACGGGAACCGCCTCGGGTTGCGCGGCGCGCATCGCGGCCTCGGTGAGGTGGGGATCCATATCGACCGGGAATCGGACTCCGGCTTGGTCGAGCAGGGGATCGAAACCCTTGGCGGCGAGCAGTTCTCGACGGTCGGTGGGTTCGTCGCGGAACGTGTCGATGGGTGCGCCGCGTTCGGTGGTGACTCGGTGCCGGGGCGGCAGGTCGGGTTCGTCCTCGACCATCGGGACACTGTCGATGAGCAGGGCGTATCGCGCGGAAACCCAGGCGTGCAACCAGATCACGACGCCGACCATGACCGGGGCGATCGCGTATTCGGCGGCCTGGCCGAAGGATCCGGCGGCCAGGTGCGGGCCCGCGTTGAGTGCGACGGTCGTGCCGAGTAGCGCGGTTTCGAAGAAGACGACCTTGCCGCGGTCGAGTTCGCGGCCCCAGCGGGCGGCCGTCGTCGCGGCCACCATGATGGTGATGATCGGGATCGAGATCATCGCCTCGATTCCATAGCTCAACCAGTACAGGGGATCTGCCATATTCCCGCTGGGTACCAGGTTGTGCTGCACATTCACCCCGGCCCACACCATGCCGAGCACCACGACTGCGATCAATGCACGCGAGGACCATTCGGCGCGCCGGTACAACTGGGCAAGGCGCGCATCCTGATTCGAGACTCGCCGCCGCGCCGCCAGTGCGCGCCGATGCCAGCGCGCATCCGCGTCGTCGGCGCGCTGGATGGCGGATACGGTCCGCCGGTTGCGCTTCTCCGCAGCGAGTTCGTCCTGGACGGCCCGTTTCCGCTGTCCCCGTCGCTGCGCCCGAACCCATTGCGCGAGTTCGCGTTCCGCATCGATCTCGGCATCCGACAGCGCCTGAACCAGCGCCGCGTCGTCCTGTAGCGGCAACCGCCCCCGCGCGTTCGCGACCCGCTCGGCCAATGCGGCGATCTCGGACCTACCGGTCGACTGTTTGTCGCGCATCGCGAGCCTTCCCAGGAGCAGGTGTCATACCGACGCAGACCTACATGCTCGAACATATGTGTGATCGCACCGAGATTAAACCGCTACCCGCCCGAGGTCAATGCTGGGCACCCCGAAAACTCGAACAAATGCGCGAATCGGACGCCCGGTAGTGCTGTGGCGTCAGGCGTTCTTGTGGCAGACCGCCTCGAGCATGATGCCGTCGTGGCCGGTCCAGAAGGTGGCGTAGTACGGTGGCGGGTACTGGGGGAATTCTTGTGGGGCGTGGATGATTTCGTCGCCTCGGGTGGTGGCCCACGCGTGTACGCGGTCGACAGCAGCGCGGGTGCGGACCATGAAGGCGAGGTGTTGCAGGCCGGGAGCGGTGCGCACGTAGCCGGGGACGTCGGCGGGGTAGAAGAAGATATACCTGCCTGGCTTGTTGTCGGCGGGCAAGTAGGCGAATTGGTCGGCCGCACTGAGCAGCGGCGCGTAGTCGAGCAGCGGCATCAGCTCGTCGTAGTAGGACTGGGCCGCGGTGAGATCGGTGACGTTGATGCCGAGGTGTCCGAGGGGCATGCTCGGAATTTACGCTCGATCCGGGTTCAGGTGACGGTGGTGTGCCAAACGATGGCGGCGGCCAACGCGCCCGCGCCGTTGACCGACCAGTGCAGGGCGATGGGGGCCAGGAGGCTGCCGCTGCGGCGGCGCAGCCAGGTGAAGACGACGCCCGCGGCGGCGGTGGCGAAAACGGCGAGCAGGATGCCGATGATCTGACCGGCCGCGCCGCCGCCGATGAAGCCTGTCAGGCCGCGGTTGCTGGTGGTCAGGCCGAGGGAAGAGGCGATATGCCAGAGGCCGAACAGCAGCGAGCCCGCCGCGAAGACGCCGCGGACGCCGTAGACCCGGTCGAGCGTGCCGTGCAGGACGCCGCGGAAGGCCAGCTCCTCCGGAATCGCGGTCTGCAGCGGGATGACGATCATCGATGCGATGAGTGCGCCGGAGATGGTGGCATAACGGTCGGCGAGGAAGAACGGCCGCGTGATCGGCAGCAGCGCCCCGATCGCGACCACCGCGAGCACCAAGCCGACCGCACCGAGCGCCCAGAGCGTGCTGCGTCGCCAGTGTCGCGGCGCGAGTCCGAGTTCGGACCAGCCGAGTCCGCGTCGGCGCATGAGCGCGAGCAGCACCACGGCGGCGATCGGAACGGTGAGGACGCTCGCCCACGCGGTGGTGAAGTGGGCGATCAGATTCGTGCCGGCCAGGACGATCACCACAACGGCCACGTCGAGATAGGCGTGCAGTTTGTGGCGGGGCGGTGCCGCTTCGTCGAGGTCCTGGTGAAGCACCCGGCCCAGTGTACGGATGCCCGCAACTGGCGCGACGGGTTCGGCTTCGGGGGTTTGCGTCATCAACATGGTCGTACCCTGTTTCGCGCTACGCACCGTCGGCGTTAATGCCGGCCCCGCCACCCGTGCGGATCCGCCCACGCCTGCAGCGTCCGCGCACTGTCGAACCGGCGCGGCGCGCCACTGACCGGGTCGGTGAATTCGAGTGATGTGGCCAGCAGTTGCAGGGGCCGAGTGAAGTCGTGCACAGATTTGTCGGTGAGCACCGGATAGAAGTCGTCGCCGAGGATCGGAATGCCGAGTCCGTTCATATGTAACCGCAGCTGATGGGTGCGCCCGGTCAGCGGCCGCAGCCGATAGCGGCCGAGTCCGTCGCGCTGCTCGAGCAATTCGATCCAGGTCTCCGCATTGGGCTCACCCGCCACCTCCTGCGCGGCGAGCACCTGCTTCTCCTTGATGATCCGGCTGCGTACCGTGCGCGGCAGCGTCAGCTCCGGATCGAAGGGGGCGATGGCCTCGTACTCCTTGCGCACCGTGCGTTTGTGGAACATCGTCTGGTAGGCCCCGCGTCGGGCCGGGTTGATCACGAAGAGCACCAGCCCCGCCGTGACGCGATCGAGCCGGTGCGCCGGAATTAGGTCGGGTAGGTCTAGTTCGCGACGTAGCCGTACCAACGCCGTCTGCAGGATGTGCTGGCCGCGCGGAATCGTCGCAAGGAAATGTGGCTTGTCCACGACGAGCAGATCATCGTCGCGGTAGACGATCGGGATATCGAACGGAACTTCGGTCTCATCGGGTAGGTCGCGATGGAACCAGACCGCGCCGCCCGGCGCATACGGGGCGTCCGGCGCGATCGGACCGGATAGATCAACGATCCCGCCCGCGTCCAGCAGTTCATCGATGCGCGCGGCGGGGACCCGAGGCAGCCGATCCACCAGATGGTCGCGAATGGTCGCCCAATCGCCCTGCTCCGGTAGGCGGAGCCGGGCCGGATCCAGGCCGTGCCGCTTGGGCAACGGCGGCTGCTGCCTCCTTCTCATTACCGATGACCTTAGTCGGCGACGAATCCCCAGCTCACGGCCGGGTCGGGCTCAGAATCCGCGCAGCCGGTCCGGGGTGATGCGCACCGTGACCGAGTAGTCGGCGTGGAACTGTTCCTCGGTCATCGAAAGCGAGGCGAGTCCGTCGGTGTATTTCTCGGTGAACGCCGCGACTTCCGCCGGTGTCGGCCCGGCTTCGTCGATTCGCGCGGTGCCGGTGAGAATCACCACGTCGCCGCCGGTCGCGGTGCTGTTGAGATGTAGCGACACCCGAGAATTGCCGGCGATATTGCGCAACTTCGGCTTATCGGCCTGGCTGAAGATCAGGAATTCACCGTCGCGCCAGTGGAACCACACCGGATTCGGCTGTGGTGTTCCGCTGCGGCCGACGGTGGTCAGCCAGATGACATTCTCGCGTTCCAGGCGGGCGGCGACCTTGGCACCGAATGCGGTGGCGGTATCGACGACGGGCGTGGCGGAGCGATCGGAACTCATGGTTGTGCCAACGCCGACAGTGCGCAGTCGATTCCGGGGCGGCGCAGTTGCGCCATGGACGACTACGGCTCGGCGCGTTCGTCCAGCACCATTCGCCGGGACTCGACCAGTGTCTGCCGAGCGCGGCGGCGGACCTTGCAGCTATCGACACTGCAATTCAGGTGCACCTGCATCGCCCGGTGCGCCTGCTGCTCGGTCAAGGTGCCGGGATCGCGGCGGCAATCGCCGATATTCGAAATAATTGTCGTGACAAACATTTCCACAACTCCAATCGCAGTCGCAATCTGTGTAGCTGGATAAGCTAGTAATGCTCGTGCGCGAAAGTTGCTGGGATGGTACGCCGTTCATGCAAGTTTCCCCGGCACGTCGAAGATGTGTTGCCGAGTGCGGTAAGAGAACCGGCCATTCGGTATTGAGCAGGGGTGGTTTCCCGCAGCGCCCGATCGGCCGCTGCGGAACGTGCGTCGCGCCACGGCTCGTGCCTCGGCGTGGAAATCGGTGCCGGAGGCGAGATCCCACTGTGCGAGCTGCATATCGAGCACCTCGGCAAGTGTCCTACCCTGTGCGGGATTTCGGCCGCTGAGCGGCGTGCGGCGGCGCCTCCCGTGTTGGCGGGTCTTGTGAAGTTGCCCAGACGGGATGCATCGTCGTCTGTGTATCGGCAGCCGGGATTTCGGTAACACCGGGATGAACTCGGCGCTAACGTGATCCGCGAATCGAATCCCGGCGGGCAGCGGGATCGATGGCAGGAGGTAACAACGTGTGTTTCCTCGAATTGCGTGTCAGTGGCCGGGCGAACCATTCCTAGCGGTTGGTTCGGAAAGTAGATCGCCGCGCGCTCTGCGGCGAAGATCATTGTGCGAGGGGATGTTCCAATGCCAACAGGGGTGGCGCCGTCGAGCGCACAAGAGTATGCCTCCGATAGATACACGAAAGGGCTCGCGGTATTCGAAGAATGGCAACTGCGCCGCTACAACCGGGAGAACTATCTCGGGCATCCGTTGCGCACTGCACGGCTGGGAATTCGCTATCTGACGCTGCCGCATTATTTCGGCAGAGTGCCACCGATCCGGCTGTGGTTGCGGCGTTTCGGTGGGCCGCGCGTTCTGCCGGATTTCGCCTGCGTCGGCGCGCTGAAGTGCGGCACCACCGACCTGGCCAGCTACCTCATGCAGCATCCGAGCATTCTGGCGCCGCTCACCAAGGAGATCGGGCACGGCTGCCCGCACATGTGGGGTCCGTTCTTCCCGACGGAGCGGCAGAAGGCCGAGGTGATTCGATGTACCGGCCAGGCGCTCGCGGGCCATTTCGACCCACTGCTGCACGATCTTCCGTTGATCGACAACTACAGTGCGGCCCGACCCGACGCCAAGATCGTGATGATGTTGCGCGATCCGGTGGATCGCGCCTACTCGCATTACAAATGGGATCTGTTCCTCAGTAACAAGGACGGCCTGCGCGCCGTGCCGTACGGCCGGACCTTTGCCGACTATGTCGGGTACGCGCTGGAGATGTTCCCCGCGCCGCCGCCACCGACCGCACTGCCGTCCATGCCGGTGCTCAGCACCGGTGTCTACGTCAATGCGGTGGCCCGCTGGCTCAAAGCGTTCGACAAGGACAACGTCTACATCGTCACCGCCGAGGACTTCTTCGCCGATATCTCGAAGACGGTGTGCGGCATCCACGAATTCCTCGGACTGCCCGCCGTCGAGCCGGTCCGTCATCACGTCTTGAACCGCAATCCGCTCGAATTCCCGGAGCCCGACGAGGATTCGGTGGCCCGGCTGCGCGAGTTCTATCGCCCGTGGAACGAGAAGCTGTTCGACGTGATCGGGCGCGACCTCGGATGGAACGACCACTAGATAACTTAGCCTAACCTACCCTCGCGGCCGATCTTGTGTGAAGATGGGTGCCGATTCCGGCGAGAGGCTCCACGAAGGGGCGAGAGGGGCGAGGCAGATGACGGTGGAGGAGACCGGAAACCGGCCGCCGAAGACGGTGCTGAAGGCGCGAAAGCAGCAGGAAGCCGCGGCGCGCAAGGAAATCCTTGCGCCCGTGCGCCGCACGCTGACGCTCGCGAGCATCATCGTGGCCATTGCCTCGGTCGGCACCGTCGTACCGTTCGTGCTGATCGTCGCGGCCTGCCGGGAACTGCTCGCCGACCAGGTGGATACCGATCGGGTGTGGCGACTGCTGCTGATCGCGGTGGTGGTGCTCGTCGCGCGCGGCCTGCTGCAGGCGGCGGCGCTGACCTGGTCGCATCTGGTCGATGCCGGATACCAGTTGACGTTGCGTCGGTTGTTGGCGGCCAAGCTGACCAGGGTGCCGCTCGGCTGGTTCGGTGAACGCTCCTCCGGCGAGGTGAAGAAGTATCTGCAGGACGATGTCGAGGCGCTGCATTATCTGGTCGCGCATGCGCGACTGGAGTTCGTCGGCGCGCTCACCGTGCCGCTGGTCACCCTCGGCTACCTCGTCAGCGTCGACTGGCAACTGACACTGGCACTGCTGATTCCGCTGATCGCCTACATGGTGCTGTTCAGCCGGATGATGGATCAGGACGGCCGCGATCGGATGGCAGTCTATACCCGCTGGGAGCGCCGCACCCAGGACGCCACCATCGAATTCGTCGACGGCATCCAGGTGGTGCGCGCGTTCGGTCAAGCGGGTAAGGCGCACACCGTGTTTCAGGAGGCGGTGGACGGACAGGCGGACAGCCTGAATCGGTTGAAGATGCCGATCATTCGCATCCAGTCGGCCTCCGACATCGTGGTCACGCCGGTCTTCGTAATGCTGGTCGTCGTAATCGCCGGGCTCGCCGCGGTGGGACTGGATCGGGTCGCGCCGCTGGATGTATTGCCGTTCTTGCTCGTCGGCCTCGGGCTCGGCAGTGCGCTGCTCGGTCTCGGATACGGAACACAGGCGCTGCGGGCCGCCGGTACGGCCGCGCTGCGCCTGTACGAACTGCAGCAGACGCCCGAATTGACTGTGCCCGAGGCGACATCGGCTCCCGATCCGGCGGCCGCGGGAGTGGTGCGGTTGGAGGGCGTGAGTTTCGGATATCGCTCGGATCACCAAGTGCTGCGCGAGATCGACCTCGAGCTGCGGCCGGGCACCATTACCGCGCTGGTCGGGCCGAGCGGGTCGGGTAAGTCGACGCTCGCGAAGCTCCTGCCGCGCTTCTACGACGTCGGGGCCGGGCGGATCACCATCGCGGGCCGCGATATTCGCGACTTCTCGACCGAGGAGCTCTATCGCACCGTCGGATTCGTCTTCCAAGATGTGCGCTTGATCCGCGGCACCATTCGCGAGAATCTTCGGCTGGCCCGAGCCGACGCCGATGATGCCGCGCTGGAACAGGCGGCACGGGCGGCCCAGATCCACGACCGCATCTTGGCGCTGCCGCGCGGCTACGACTCCGAGATCGGCGTCGATGCGACGCTGTCGGGTGGTGAGGCGCAACGACTTTCGATTGCCCGCGCGCTGCTCGCCGATACTCCGGTGCTGGTCCTGGACGAGGCGACCGCCTTCGCCGATCCGGAGTCCGAGGCCGCGGTGCAGGATGCGCTCGCGGTACTGGTCGCGGGTCGGACCGTGCTCGTGATCGCGCACCGGCTGCACACCATCACCGGAGTCGATCGGATTCTGGTGCTGGAGAACGGATCCCTGGTCGAGCAGGGTGATCACGCCGGTCTGCGCGAGGCGGGCGGTACCTATCAGCGGCTCTGGGAAATCAACGAGGCGGCGCTCGGCGCGCTCGCACTGGTCGAAAATGTCGAGGTGACACGATGATTCGCAAGGTGCTCGGGCTGATTCCGGCAGAGTTCGCCCACCTGACGCCGAAACTGTTGGCGGCCATGATCGCTCAGGCGCTGAGCCAGGCGGCGGCGTATCTGCTGTTGGTGCCGGTGCTGGAGGCGCTGTTCGACAATGAGCTCGGTCGCGCCTGGTTCTGGGCGCTGTGGATGCTGGTCGCGGTCGCCGGGGTCGTCGTGTTCGGATATCTGCAGGCCGTACTCGGTCTGCGTATCGGCATCGGCATGCAGCGCGGGCTACAGACCAGGCTCGGCGATCATCTGAACGCCCTGCCGCTCGGCTGGTTCGAGACGCACAGTGCCGGTCCGCTGTCGCGGATCGTGGTCGAGAATGTGCGTGAGATCCAGGGCCTGATCGCGTATCTGCTGACCAAGGTGCTCACCAGCATTGTGGTTCCGCTCGGTGTCGCGGTCGGCATGCTGTTCATCGATTGGCGGATCTCGCTCGCCATGCTGCTCGCCGCGCCGGTGCTGTTCGTGGTCAACGGTCTGGCCAATCGCGCGTACACCCGCTCCGACGCGCGGATGCACGAGACGGCGGCCGAAGCCGATTCGCGGGTGGTCGAATTCGCGCAGGCGCAGCCGGTGCTGCGCGCCTTCGGCGCGGTGGGACCGGGCAACCGGGCGCTCGACACCGCCCTGGCGCGGCAGCGCTCGGCGATCACCCGGTTGATGTTCGCTTCCGTGCCCGGTCTGATCGTATTCGCGCTGTTCGTGCAGGCCGTGTTCCTGGTGCTGGTTTACATTGCGGTGGGCCGGGTTACCGACGGCGCCGTTTCGGCGGCGGCCGCGATCGCGCTCATCGCGGTGAGCTCCCGGTTCATCGAACCGCTGAATCAGGCCGCGCAGCTGGGCAACGCGCTGCGGTCGGCCGCGTCGGCCGCGGACCGGGTCACCGGATTGCTCGCCGAACCCATACTGCCGGAGGCGAAGTCGTCGGTGACACCGGGTGCGCCGTCCGTCGTCTTCGACAATGTCTCCTTCGGCTACCGGCCGAATGAGCCGGTGCTGTCGGAGCTGAGTTTCGAGGTGCCCGCCGGGACCACCACCGCGATCGTCGGGCCGAGCGGCGCGGGCAAGACGACATTGCTGCGGCTCGCGGCGCGTTTCTACGATGTCGAGGCGGGCCGGGTCGTGGTCGGCGAGCACGATGTGCGCGAGCAGTCGTCGGAGACGCTGCTGAACCAGCTCTCGCTCGTCTTCCAGAACGTGTACTTGTTCAATCAATCGGTGGCGGACAACATTCGGATCGGCCGCCCCGATGCCACCGACGCCGAACTGCAGCGCGCGGCCGAGGCGGCCAGAGTGGACGAAATCGTCGAACGGCTGCCCGACGGCTATGACACGGCGGTCGGCGAGGGCGGTGCGACGCTGTCCGGTGGTGAGCGGCAACGGGTTTCGATCGCCCGCGCGCTCCTCAAGGATGCGCCGATCGTGCTACTCGACGAGGCGACCAGTGCGCTGGATCCACATAGCGAGGCCGTTGTGGTGCGCGGGATGCACGAACTCACCAGGGATAAAACGGTAATCGTCGTCGCGCATCGGCTGGCCACCATCGCACATGCCGATCAGATCCTGTTCCTCGATGGTGGTCGGATCGTCGAACGTGGTACGCACGCCGAACTCTTGGCGCTCGACGGCCGGTATGCCGACTTCTGGAACGAGCGGTCGCGGGCCACCGGCTGGCGTTTGGAGCCCGCACCGGCCTAAGGGACGGGCCCGCCGTGGATATTCGGGTGACCGGCCGCCGCTTCCCGGATGTCCCCACCCTGCAGGAATGCGACCAAAATATCGTTGGCCGCACGCTGCGTATCGACGGGTCCGCGCTCACCGCCGATGAATTGGGCGACGACGAATCGCGCAGGCGCGGCGAGAAATAGTGGGACATCGGTGAAGCCGAAGTGGTTGGCCTCGGCGATTTCGTAGCGGAATCCGGTCGCTTGGAGTTGCTGGATGAGGTCGCGGTTGCGGTCCAGGTACTGCGCGGAATGACCGGTCTCCGAGTGATCGCTCTCCATCAACAGGAACGGCTGTTTCAGGGTGGGCAGATCTCCGTACAGGGTGCCGTCGATATTCGCCACCGCCTTGATCCGGGGCTCGTCGGCCGCGGCGGCGACCGCACTCGCGCCGCCGAACGAATGTCCGATCGCCGCGATGTGATCGGTATCGAGGCGACCCGAGAGTGCGCCGACAGCGCCGGGCCGGTCCAGTTGATCGAGCACGAAACGCAGGTCGCCCCTGCGGACTCGGAGGTGTTCGGTCATATACCGCTCGCCGTCCGCGTCGTTCTCGGGAAAGTCATCGGTCGCCGTCGCGACGCTGTCGTCCGCGAGTTCGGTGACCGCCACCTCGTACGGATGGTCGATGGCGAGTACAACGAAGCCACGGCTGGCGAGATCGGATACGAGTCCGGTGTAGAACGCGCGGGGCGCGCCGTATCCCGGTGAGAACAGCACCACCGGCCAGCGCGCGCGTTCCGCGCTGATCGGCACGTCGGCGTCGGCGTGGGTATCGATGCGTCCGTAGTTGTGCATGATGAAGCCGGGAATCTGCGTCACCCGGCTCGGCAGCCGGTCCTGCCCGTCGATATAGACCCACTGCCGTCCCGAGGTGGCGTCCGTCGGATACCACGCCTGCACAATGACATTGCGCCGATCGGAAGCGGAATCGGTGGCCGTCTCCAGTCGCTGCTCATCGATCCAGCGAAAGATCTCCGAGCCGATGCGATATCGGCCGGTCGGCTCGGGCAGGGTCGGGACCGGCGGAATACTCCACGGCAGAATCGCAAGTACGGCGAGCAGGCCGACGGCCACGGGTGCGAGGACGGTGAGAACTCGACGCTTACGCGTCGGCTCGGTGGCCTGCGTCCGGCGCAATCGGCTGGCGACGAGCACTGTCGCGGCCACGATCGCCAGGTAGCACGGCACCATCTGCCAGCAGAAATCTTCCAGCACGAACTGGATCAGGCAGCCGAATACCAACAGCGGCAGCACAACCGGCAGCGCATAGGCGACCCGCCTGGGAAATACCGCCGCGGCCATCGCGAAAAGGATGGCGGCGGCGGATACAACTGCGTCGATGACCGACATTGCCCGCTCGCTTCCGTGCCACCGACATCCGGAGGCAATTCGAGCATCAGCATCGCGTATCGGGCGGCCGCGATGCGTCGACACAAAGTCGCGATCAGATCATCCCGGAGGATGATTGGCGCTGCTGAGGGGAGTCAAAGGGTGGCTGGCGCGGAGATCAGGAGCGACCATTCGACTCCCTCGGCGAATCCGCGCGCACGGTGCGGGCCGGGGATGTTATTTCCAGTAGGCGCGGTATTTGATGGCGGTTTTCGGCAGCTGGTGGGTGGTCTTGAGCGCCTTGACGATCGACCGCGTGGTGTGGCCGTCGCACGCGACCCAGGCGAAAGCGTCCTTGGGGCATTCCATTTCGTTGGCCTGCTCGCGCAGCAGCCGACCGTTATCGATCCGCTGCACCCATTTCACCTGGTGGTGCGGCTTATTGCGGACCGGGAGCCCGGTGTCGGATTCGTATTGCCATTCCAGCCAGACCCGGGCGGGCACATCGCCGATCGCGTCGAGCAGGGAATTTATGGCGGGCAGCGACGCGGTATCCCCGAAGATGACGAACTCGCTCGGGAGTGGGTCGGGCAGTTGGAAATCCGAGCCGAGCACCGAGACATCGATCTGGTCCCCGACGGCCGCCTTCTGCGCCCACATCGAGGCGGGCCCGTGGTGCACCGCGAATTCGATCGAGAATTTGTTCCCGTCCGGATCGGGATCGACCAGCGTGTAGCCCCGCTGATGCTCGCGCTCACCATTCGGAATCCACAGCCGCACCCATTGCGTCGGATGCACCGGATGATCGGTGAGCAGTCCACCCGCGTCGAATCCGAGCCGCATGTATTTGTCGCTGATGTACTCGGTCGAGGTCACCGTGAGCCGGTAATCCTCGGCGCGCCACGCCTTCAGCATCAACCCTTCGAAACCTCTGCCCATGCAGATAAGGTTAGCCTAAACACACTCTGATGTCGTGGGGTGTCCGGTGAAACTACTCCGAATGGCCGTGTGGCCCCGAGGCGGTGATCTGCCTCGGGGCCAACTCGCGTGTGTCGCAGGCGATTACAGGTTGCAGGGCAGCATCGCGACGCTCGCGATGGTGCATTCGGCCTCGCGGGTCAGCTTCCAGGTGCCGTCGATCTGCTTCCAGGACAGGTCGAAGTACCAGGGGTCCCAGCCGTCGATGGCGGTGGTCAGCTGGGCGGTGAGCAGTTCGCCGGAGACATTGACCGGGCCGATGACGTTCCAGCGGAAGCTCGGCGGGGCCGAGGCCATGACGCTGCCGACCTGGTCGACCAGGCTCAGGCCGGCCTCGCCCGCCTCCAGTTCGGCCGCGCGGGCGGAGCGCGAAGCGCCGGTGTTCAGCACCAGTTGCAGCTTTGCCTTCAACTCGCCGAGGCCGGGAGCGGCGGTCCGCATCGGCGCGCCGATGGGCGCGGCGGTGGCCGGTGCCACGGTGGCGACGGTGCCGAATGCGCCGATAACGGCGGCCGCGGTGAGCGAGAACGCCGCGGTGGCAAGGCGTGCCACCGGCCTATTTCTGGTGCTGAGCATCGGATCATCCAATCGTTCGTTTGCCGGGAGATGCCGGTCCGGGGACTGGCACTACAGTGCAATATAAGGTAAGCCTATGCAAAGCTAAAAGTCGGAAGTTAGGTGACCCTGGCTGCCGCCCCAGACCGAACGCAGGAGAACCGTGGACACACTATTGGTGGTCGGCGCCGGGCCGAAAGCCCTTGCGGTGGCGGCAAAAGCGCACGTCCTGCGGAAGTTGGGGCTCGCGGCCCCGCGCGTGATCGTCGTCGAGGCGCATGCCGTCGGGGGCAACTGGCTGCCGAGCGGCGGTTGGACCGACGGGCAGCACCGGCTCGGTACCAGCCCGGAGAAGGACATCGGGTTCCCGTACCACTCGACCTGGGCGCGCGGGCACAACCGGGCCATCGACGAGGCGATGATGGCCTACAGCTGGACCTCGTTCCTGGTCGAGCACGGCACCTACGCCGAATGGATCGACCGCGGCCGCCCGAGCCCGCACCACCACGTCTGGGCCAAATATCTGCAGTGGGTCGCCCGCGCGATCGATCTCGAATTGGTCCTCGGGACAGTGGATTCGGTCGCCGCGGCGGCCGACGGCTGGCTGGTTTCGGTGACCGACGCCGCCGCTAGCGACTGCTTGCAGGTCGCTCGAAACAACACTGCTGTGATCAGCCAGATCGACACGGACGCATTGATGATCACCGGTCCGGGCCGCAGCGGTCGGGCCCTGGCCGAACACCCCCGCGTGCTCAGCATCGCCGAATTCTGGGATCTGGCGGGCAAACGCGCGCTGCCGGTCTCCTCGCGCGTCGCGGTGATCGGCGGCGGCGAAACCGCTGGTTCGGCGCTGGACGAGTTGGTCCGCCACGACATGCTGACCATCTCGGTGATCACGCCCAAGGCCACCATCTACACCCGCGGCGAAAGCTATTTCGAAAACGCGCTTTTCAGCGATCCGACCAAGTGGAACGCGCTGAGCATGGACGAGCGCCGCGATGTCATCCGGCGCACCGACCGCGGCGTCTTCTCGGTTCGCGTGCAGGAGAGCGTCATCGGCGACAACCGCGTGCACCATCTGCAGGGGCGGGTCGTGCGGGTCGCCGACCAGGGCGACGGCGTGGCGGTGACGCTGCGTAACGACCGTCGCCCGGATCTGGTGCAGAACTTCGACCTGGTGGTCGACGCGACCGGCGGGCAGCCGCTGTGGTTCCTGGAGCTGCTCGATTCCGATGCCGCCGACCTGCTGGAACTCGCCGTCGGCGGTCCGCTGACCCAGGCCAGGCTGGAGGCCTCGATCGGCTACGACCTGGCGGTCTCCGGACTGGACGCGAAGCTCTATCTGCCGAATATGGCCGCCATCGCACAGGGGCCCGGATTCCCGAATCTCAGCTGCCTCGGCGAACTTTCGGATCGGGTATTGCGGACCGCCCCGGCGCGTCAGGTCGTCGGTGCGCGGCGGGATGCGGCCGCCCGACTGGGCTGATTCGGCCCGGATATCCCCAAATACATCTACGTGAGGTTTTCATGCGCATCGTTTCGTTCGGCTTCCAGACCTGGGGCCGCAAAACGCTACAGGCACTGATCGATTCGGAGCACGAGGTCGTGCTCGCGGTCACCCATCCGGCCAGTGCGGACTCCTACAAGGGGATCTGGTCGGATTCGGTCGAGGACCTCGCCCGTGAGCACGCCATCCCGGTGCATCTGACCGAACGGGCCGATGCCGAAACCATCGACCTGGTGAAGCGGGCCGAGCCGGATGTCATCGTGGTGAACAGTTGGTACACCTGGATGCCCGCCGAGCTCTACAACCTGCCCGCGCACGGCACCTTGAACCTGCACGATTCGCTGCTGCCCAAGTTCACCGGCTTCTCGCCGGTACTGTGGGCGCTGATCAGCGGCGAGTCCGAGACGGGCCTGACCGTGCATCGGATGGACGAGGGCTTGGACACCGGTGACATCCTGGTGCAGCGCTCATTGCCCATCGGACCCACCGATACCGGCACCGAATTGGTATTGCGCGGTATGGAACTCATCCCCGGCGCGCTGGAGGAAGCGCTGCATGCCCTGGAATCCGGTACCGCGCAATGGAAGCCGCAGCGCATATCCGAGCGGACATACTTCCACAAGCGTTCCGAACGGGACAGCCGCATCGACTGGACCTGGTCCGCCGTCGATCTGGAGCGTTTCGTGCGTGCGCTGTCCGAGCCGTATCCGCGTGCGTTCACCTACTACCGCGGTGAGCGGATCGAGGTGCTCGAGGCGGCGGTCTCGGAGGCGCGCTACGGCGGCACGCCCGGTCGGGTGATTGTGCAGGAGGGCGGCGGCGCGGTGGTGTGTGGTCCGGAGGCGCATCGCGGGCGCAACCGTGGCTTGGTGCTCACCCGGATTCGCACCGCGGACGGTACCGAACATTCGGCCGCGGAATTCTTCACGCGCGGTGGTTATCTCACCGATCAATGAGGCGGCGTCACGGGGGAGTCGGCCCGGACCGGTGGACTTGTTAGGGTAGGCTACGCTAATATCGGGCGACCGTTCAGAAGACACGACCGTTCAGAAGTAACCAGATCAGTGCAGCTAGCCGGGGGTTGTTGTACGCCGCCGATTGAATGACGCTGCCTGGCGCGACCGTTGCGCCGGGACGTCCGGCGGAAGCGCAGGAGTCAAGAAATGCCAGCAAATCTCGGATGGATCCGGCAATTCCATAAGCCCCGCTCCGCCGCTAGCGACTGCTCGCAGGTCGCTCGAAACGGCACAGCACGCCCGCCATTGTTGATCTGCCCGCACGCGGGCAGTGGTGCGTCCACCTATCGCGCGTTCTCGAAGGTGCTCAGCGAACACTTCGATGTGCTGATCTTCCAGTACCCGGGTCGCCAGGACCGGGCCCGCGAGGCGGCACTCGCCACGCTGCCCGAACTCGCCGCCGGTGCGTTCGCGGAATTCCGTACCTCCGAACACAATCGCGGCCTGCCGCTGACGGTCTTCGGCCACAGCATGGGCGCGATGGTGGCCTTCGAACTGGTGCGCAATGCCGAAGCGGCCGGACTAGAGGTGCGACTGCTCGCGCCGTCCGCCGCGGTCTCACCTGGCCGGGCGGTCGACCTGCCGCCGCATCCGACCGAGGACGAGCAGATCCTCGACCACCTCGGCGCGCTGGAGGGCACCGGTGCCGATGTACTCGGCAGCCGCGAGCTCATGCGGATGGCGCTGCCGGTGGTGAAGGCCGACTACCGGGCCTTCGATTCCTATACCTGCCCGGTGGATGTCCAGGTGCAGGCCAAGATTCACGTGCTCGGCGGTGCCGAGGACACCTTCATCACGCCGCGTGAGCTGTACGGCTGGTCCAATCACAGCGCACAGGAAATCGACGTCACCATCTTCGACGGCGGGCACTTCTATCTGAACGACAATGCCGCCGGTATCGCGGAACTGCTCGCACCCGAACTGGATCGCGTCGGATGAGTACCGAAATGGATCCGATCGTCATCTCCGGTATGGCCGTCGAGGCACCGGGCGGTATCGAGACGCTGCCCGACTTCTGGTCGGCGCTGGCCGAAGCGCGCGAACTCATCGGACCGTTCCCGCGCAATCGGGAGTGGCCGATCGAGGAGTTGCTTGCGCTGCACCGCACCGAAGGCTGGAGCCGGGTCGCCGATGCCGGTGGGTTTCTGTCGGGGGCAACCGAATTCGATCCGATGTTCTTCGGTATCACCCCGCGTGAGGCCATTTCGATGGATCCGCAGCAGCGGGTCGCGCTGCGGGTGGCCTGGCGGGCGTTGGAGAATGCGGGCATCAATCCGGGCGCGCTGGACGGCGCCGAGGTCGGCTGCTTCATGGGTGCGTCCATCAATGAATACGGCCCGCAGTCCGGTGTGGTCACCGAGTACTCCGGATACCGGGCCACCGGGACCGCTCTCGGCGCGGTGGCAGGTCGGATTTCGCACAGTCTCGGACTGATCGGGCCGTCGCTGACCACCGATACCGCGTGCGCATCGTCGCTGACCGCGTTGCACCTGGCTGCCAACGCCGTGCGTGCCGGTGAATGCGATTGGGCGCTGGCCGGTGGGGTCTGTGTCATGGGCTCGCCCGCGGCGTTTTTCGAGTTCTCCAAGAACAACGCACTCGCCGTCGACGGACACTGTCGCTCCTATGCCGCCGACGCGACCGGCACGCTGTGGGGTGAGGGCGCCGGTGTGGTCGTCGTCGAACACGAATCGCGCGCACGCGAACTCGGCCATCGGATCTACGCCCGCGTGCTCGCCACCCGGGTCAATCACAACGGCAAGGGCGCACCGCTCGCGGTACCCAGCGCAACGGCACAGCGGCGACTGATCGAGAAGACCTTGGCGGCGGCTGGAATTCGACCCGACGACATCGGCCTGATCGAGGGACACGGCACCGGAACACCGGTCGGCGATCCACTCGAGCTCACCGCCCTCGCGCAGTCCTATGGCGGCGTCGACCGTGGCACCGACGGTCCGCGACTCGGCTCGGTGAAGTCGAATATGGGCCACGCGCAGGCCGCCTCGGGGGCGCTCGGCCTGATCAAGGTGCTGCTGAGCGGCGCGAACGGCCAGATCGCGCCGAGCCTCTACGCGGACAACCCGACCACCGAGGTGGATTGGGATGCCACCAGCCTGCGGCTGGCCACGAAACTCGAACCCTGGGACCCGATCGACGGCGTCCGCTACGGCGCCGTCTCCTCGTTCGGCGTCGCCGGCACCAATGCGCACGCGATCTTGGCCATGCCCGTGCTGGAGGATATCGATGCCTGATTACCGACTACCGGACGGCACCATCCCGGTACTGCTGTCCTCCGATACGGCCGACGGGCTGCGCGGCGAGGCGGCCGCCATCCTGGGCTATCTGGAGCGGCATCCCGGCGTAACCCCGGATCGCGTGGCGGACATGCTGTTCCGCACCCGGATGGCGCGTCGCCGTCGGGCACTGGCGATGGTCGACAACCACGACGGCTTGCTCGATGCGTTACGAGCGATCGTCGCGGGTGCCGAGCATCCCGCGGTCGTGGTGACGAATGGCGTCGCCACCGCACGCGGTATCGGATTCGTCTTCCCCGGACAGGGCAGTCAGCGGCCGGGCATGGGCAGACTCTTCTACGAGATCTCCCCGACCTTCCGTCGCGCGGTCGATGACTGCACTGCGATCTTCGAGGAGCGCTTCGGCCACCGCGAGCCGCTGCACTATCTGCTCGGCAACGAGGGACAGTTCGAGGACCACGTGCGGGTGCTCCAACCTGCGTTGATGTTCCAGATGTACGCCTTCGCCGCCATGTGGCGCGCGGCCGGTGTCGAGCCCGCCGCGACCATCGGGCACAGTCAGGGCGAGCTGGCCGCAGGTGCGGTCTCGGGAGTAATGACGCTGCGGGATTCGGTTCTCGCGGTAACGCATCGGGCGCTGGCCGTTGATCAGCTTTCACCGCGCGGCTATTCGATGGCGGTACTCGGCATGGACCGCGACCAGTGTGAGGCGCTGCTGGCCAGGCACTCCGGCTGGGCCGAGCTCTCGGTGGTCAATTCGGCGCATATCCTGGCCATTTCCGGTGACCGCGAGACCATCGTCGATATGGTGGCGACCGCGACCGCGCGTGGTCAGTTCGCCAGGGAGATCCGCGTCGCGTATCCGGCGCACACCTCCGTGGTCAGCGAGTACCGGGAGGGGCTGGAAGCGGCGCTCGGCGACGAAATGAGCGGGCCGAACTTCATCGCGACCGAAATCCCTTGCTATGGAGCGACACTCGGCACCACAATCACGCCCGACCTGCGGCACGATCAGTACTGGTATTGGAATCTGCGCAACCGGGTCCGGTTCGATCGGGCGATCACGGCTGCCACCGCCGACGTCGACACCTTCGTCGAGATGTCGGAACATCCCATGCTGCAGTTGGCCATTCAGGAGAACCTGAGCACGGTGCGTCCGGACCCGGCCCGGCCGCAGCGGGAATTCCGGGTGATCGGCACCTCGCTGCGCACTGCGGCGGGACTCGGCGAGTTCACCCGCAATCTGGCGACCGTCGCGGTGCACGATCTCAATTATCGATGGGATGCGCTGCGGGCCGAATCCGATTCGGACACAGTGCGTTTCCCGCTGCCCGACTTCCCCAACACCGTGTTGAATCCGCAGCGACTGTGGGCTTCCTACCGGACCGAAACCTCCGCGCCGGTGGCCCCCGAGCACACCGCGACCCGGCTGGCGGAACGCTGGGTGCGGCTCGAGCGTCGCTCGCTGGTTGCTCCGCGCACAATGCTCGTCGTCGACCACACCGGACAGTGCGCCGAACTCGCGGCGGCGCTGTGCACCGCGGCCCACAATCACGGTGGTGGCGCGACCGTTTACGATCCCGACCAGCCCGCCGATACCGCTGACTACGACTCGATCGTCGTGCTGCTGCCGCAGTTGCCGGAGCTGGACGGACCCGCCGCGGTCGCGGAACTGGCACGGTTCTATGACGCGCGCTGGCTGCCCGCGCTCGACGCCACGGTCGCCGACTGCTGGCTGGTGACCGTCGGCGGTGAAGCCGCGGTCGCCGACGATCCGGCACCACATCTGTTCCACGGCGCGGTCTCCGCCGGATTCCGCTGCATCGGCCTGGAAAATATCGGCACCGCCTTCCGGCACCTCGACCTCGACGCCGCCGATGCGGCGCAGGCCGCCAAGATCGTGCGCGCACTGCATGCCAAGGACGAACCGCAGCTGGCGCTGCGCGTGAGTGGGCTTTATGCCAAGCGGCTCGAGGTAGAACTCGAACCGGCTGCCGGAGCCTCGGATGATGCGGAGCTCGAGCACGTCGTCATCGTCGGCGGGACCGGCACACTCGGGCTGAAGTTCGCCGAGTACTTCGCCGGTCGTGGTGCGCGGCGGATCACGCTGCTCAGCCGATCCGGCGAAACCGATTCCGTCGCGGGCCGTTTGCGGGTCGTCCGACAGATCGGCGCCGCAGAGGTCGCGGTTGTCGCGTGCGATGTCAGCGACGAACCCAGTGTGCGTGAGCTCGCCACCGAACTGGCCGGCACACCGGCGACCATGCTGGTGCACGCCGCGGTGAACTATGTGCGCGCCGAGCTGGCCGATGTGACCGCCGAGAAGCTGTTCGAGATGGCGGCATCGAAGATCATCGGTACCGACCATCTGCTGCGGCTGCTGCCACTGGCCGCGGGAGCGCGGATCGTCATCTGCTCGTCCGCGGCGGCAACCTTCGGCGGTCGCGGGCAGATCCTCTACGCCACCGTCAACCGCATGCTCGATGTGTTGGCCATGCGCCTGCGTGCGGCGGGCACGAATGCCGTTGCGATGCAATGGGGTATCTGGGATCTCGAAGGGCCACTGCACGCGGTCGGCGTGGATCGGATCGCGGCCGCGGGCGGCCAGTCCATGGACCCGCTCGACGCACTCGCCGTCGGCTTCACCGAGCACGCCGAAATCGGACGGCCCGGCAATCGCATTGTGATGGCCGGCGATTGGTCCCAGTTGAACGACATCATCTCGGCGGTCGGCTGGGGTCCGCTGCTCGCCGATGTGCTCGCGCGAGTGGAACCGGCCCCGCCGCAGGTCGAGCCCACCGTTGTCGCTCCCGCCGTCGTGGTCGTGCCGGAGGCGGTCGTGCCGACCGCCGGCTCACTGTCCGACCAGGTGCGCATCGAACTGGGCAAGGTGATGGGCGCCGACGGGCTCGACGTCATCGACAGCTCGGTGCCGCTGGTCGCACTCGGTCTGGATTCGCTGCAGGCGTTGGACTTCCGCAAGCGGGTGCAGGCCGAACTGAACCGCGATCTTCCGGTGGCGGCCATTCTGGGCGGCGCGTCGTTGGACGACGTCGTGCGCCTGATGGCCGACAGCAACGTCTAGGCGAGGGATTCTGATGTCGAACAACGAGCTGGCCAGCGTGCTGGACCGCCGGAAGGCGCTGCTGCGCCAGCGTTTGGCCGAAAGTGGTCTGACCGCACCGGCTTCCGAGAATGCACCGATTCGAAGATCGAAACCCGGTGAGCGTCATCCGCTTTCGGCCGGACAGCGGCGCATGTGGTTTCTGCAGACCCGCGATCCGGAGGACACCACCCTCAACATCTGTGTGGCCTATCGGCTGACGGGTGCGCTCGACGAGGTGCGGCTGCGCGATGCGATCGCGGCCGTCGTGAACGGCCACGACATTCTGCGCACCACCTACGGGCTCGACGAGAACGGCGAGCCGTACCAGATCGTCCGTACCGACCTCGAACTGTCCTGGCAGGCACACGATCTGACCGACCTGCCTGAGTCCGGCCGGTCGCGCAGGCTGGAGGTGCTGGCGCGCAGGGAATTCGGGCGACCGTTCGATCTCGCGACCGAGTCGCCGTTGCGCGTCCGCCTGGTTCGTACCGATGCCGATGAATTCGCCCTGCTGTTGGTCGCACATCACATCAGCTGGGATGACGACTCGTGGGCCGTCTTCTTCACCGAGCTCAATGCCGCCTACCGCGCCGAGTCCGTCCAGACCGATCGTGCGCAGTTCGTCGACGTCGCGGTATTCGGCGATATCACCGCCGACGATGACAGCGCCGATATCGACTACTGGCGCGCAACCCTGCGCCCGCTGCCGGAGTCCCTGGAACTGCCCGGTCCGGCCACGGTCGCCACGGTCGCGGCCAAGCAGTCCGATCGGTGCACCTTGCCGGTGCCCGCGGAGCTCGTCGGTCGGGTGGAGACCTTCGCGCGTGCGCACGGCGCCACGCCGTTCATGGTGTGGCTGGCCGCCTATGACGCGGTGATCCATCGCTACACCGCGGCGTCGGATTTCCTGGTATCGGTCCCGGTGACCGTGCGCCGCGATGCCGCCGCCGAATCGTTGATCGGCTATTTCGGCAATACGCTGCTGCTGCGCGCCACCATCGGCGTCGAGGACACCTTCGCTCGCTTCACCGAAACCATTCGCGACACCTGTGTCGGTGCTTTCGCGCATCAGGATGTCGGGATCGATCGCGTTGTGCGCGAGGCGAATCCGGATCGGGTCGGCGGCCGGGACGGGTTGGAGCAGCTGGTCCGACTCGGCTTCGGGGTGCGCAGGAGCGCGCAGGGCTTCGATCTCGCGGGTGTCGAGGCGACGCTGTTGGATCTCGGTAGCGCTGTGGCGCAGGTTCCGCTGGGGCTGACCGTTGTCACAGAAGCCGATGGCGCCTA
>NZ_BAGN01000039.1 GCF_000308835.1 Nocardia vinacea NBRC 16497
GGTTGCGTTCTCGAGCGTGGGATCAAGATCAGGTGGAAGTGGTGGCGGGGGCTTCTCGTGGTTTGCCGCCGTGGTTTCCACGTGATCATTTGTCCAGGTCGGCAGGTGGCTGGAACAAGGGGTGGGCCGGACCAAAGGGGGTTGGTTGGGTTGTGGTGGGTCCTGTTGTTCTGTACCGACTTCCGGGGTCTGGCAGTCCAGGAGGTTTGGCGTTGCGTGGTTTGCCGGTGTAGTGCTGGGTGCGTCGTGTGCCGTACCCGGCATACCTTCCGCAGCTGGGTGTGCAGGCCTGCGGCTTCCAGCGTGGTCGACTGGCTGTGGTTGCGTGGTCGAGCGTCTTCGGCGGGGGATGGGGTAGGCGAGCGGTCGAGAATGTGTTGGTGGAGGGGTGTTCTCGACGTTTGCTGCAGGGAGACATGGTGAGCGGTTGTCCAGGTCGGCACGTGGCACAACCAGGAGGCCGGACATGGATCGCTGGGTCTCAGTTGCCGCGCGGTGCGCTGAGGCTTTGCGCGCGTCGCTCGACGCTCGCACAGGAATCAAGATCAGGTGGAACTGGTGGCGGGAGCTTCTCGCGGTTTGCCGCCGTGGTTTCCACGTGATCATTTGTCCAGTCGGGCGCCCTGGGTGGTGAGGGCGTTGCGGACGCGGTCGAGGATTACGTGGGGGCGGTGGTGGAGGAGGGTGGCGTTGAGGCGGATTACTCGCCAGCCGAGGGCCTCGATGCGGGCTATGCGGTCGATGTCTTTGGTGCGCTGGGTGGGGTCGGTCCAGTGTTGGGCGCCGTCGTATTCGACGGCCACCTGCCACTTCTGCCAACCGAGGTCGACGCGCGCGACGAATGCGCCGTAGTGATCACGGATCACCAATTGTGTTGTGGGGCGCGGTAAGCCGTCGTCTATCAGCAGCAATCGTGTGTGGGTCTCGGGTGGGGATTCGGCGCCCGGATCTACGACGGCGAGCGTTGTCCGCAAGCGGTTTGAGTGCGCGTGCGCCCGGATGTTTCGATGCCAAGATCGCGACTTCACCTGGTTCGAGTCCGGTGGCGGCGCAGAGTGCGTCCAGAATCGGTACGGCCCGCTCGCGCGGCAGGCGTCGACCGAGGTCGAATGCCGTGCGTGCCGGTGTTGTGACCGTGAACCCGTCGACCTCGCAGCACTCGCTGGGCTCGACAACGGAGCGGACGGCACGAATCCCGCAGGGCGGGCGGCAGTGTCCGGCCCTGGCGATTTCCGCGGGTTGATCGGCATCGAGCCAGCGGGTGCCGTGCATGGCGGCCGCCGAGCAGCCGATCAGAACCCCGTCGCCTTTCGCCCAATGCGCCGCGGCGCGCGCTCGACCTCGCGCGTCGAGCGAGCAACCTCGGCGCACATAGACATCCGGGAACACCCGCACAAAGTTGTGCCGCAACTCCCAGCGCGTGACCAGTCCCGCCGCCACCGCCCACGACCCGACAAACGGCTCATCCAATACCCCCATCCCCGCACTATGCCCATCCCCACCGACAACTCCACCGAGCCCGAGGTGGAACCTCTGCGAGCCCGCGGCGATCAAGATCAGGTGGAAGTGGTGGCGGCGGCTTCTCGCGGTTTGCCGCCGTGGTTTCCACGTGATCATTTGTCCAGGTCGGCGTGTGGCTGGGTAAGGGGTGGGTGGGGGCGGAACAAGAGGTGGTGGGGCTGGGACAAGGGGGTGGGTTGGGTTCGGGTTGGTGGGGCTGCGGTGGGTCCTGTTGTTCTGCACCGACTTCCGGGGTCTAGCGGTCCAGGAGGGTTTGGCGGTCCGTGGTTTTGCCGGTGCAGTGCTGGGCGCGTCGGGTGCCGTACCCGGCTTACCTTCCGCAGTCATGTTGGCAGGCCTGCGGCTTCCAGCTCGGTCGACTGGCTGTGGTTGCGTTCTCGGGCGGGATGGGGGATCAAGATCAGGTGGATGTGGTGGCGGTGGGTTCTCGTGGTTTGCCGCCGTGGTTTCCACGTGATCATTTGTCCAGCCGGACACGGGTTGATGGGGGGACACCTCGGGGAAGGGGGCGGTTTGGGGCGGCGGTCTGGTTGATAGGACGAGGGGGGTTCGGGAATGGGGGCGTTGTGTGCGAGGGGTGGAATTCTTTGTGGCAGTGGATTTTCTGCGGGATTTCTGGGGGGTGGCCGAGTGTCGTTGTCGGCAGCGCCGTATCGACCAGGGCGCCGCCCAGTTGCGGTATCGCGGTGCTGGCGAGGTGGTCGGCGACGAGGGCGCCCACTAGGGTGCTGACGGCAATCGCGGGTGCTATGGGCGCCGGTCGAACTCGTGGTCGTGTACGCCAGCGGTGAAGGTGTTCCATTCGCTGGGGGTGAAGATCAGTGTGGGGCCGGTTGGGTTTTTGGAGTCGCGGATACCGACGTGACCGTTGCCGAGCTAGGCGATTTCGACGCAGTTGTCGGCCGGACCGCTGCGCGATGACTTGAACCATTGCGCGTCGGTCAGGTTGATGGTCACCGGGCGTATCTCCTTGCGTCAGTGTGGTGGAGGCGGCTACGCGGTAGGGCGATGGAACTCGCCGTTGTGGATGTCGGTGGTGAAGGTGTTCCATTCGCTGGGGGTGAAGATCAGTGCGGGGCCGGTGGGGTTTTTGGAGTCGCGGACACCGACGTGACCGGCTTCGAGCCAGGCGACTTCGACACACTCACCCGCCGAACCGCTGCGCGACGACTTGAACCATTCTGCGTCGGTTAGGTCGATGGTCACGGGTCGTATCTCCTTGCTACCTGCCTGAGCAGGTCCCTCGATGCTTGCTCGTCCAGTGTGGCGCACCGGATGTCGTCGTCGATCTCGCGGTAGCGTTCCACGTCGGCTTGGTCCTCGAAGAACATCGTTCCGATTGTGTGTTCGGTGTAGACGACCGGAGGCTCCGTCCCGAAACTTCGACTGTCTGCCGGGAAGTCGAGAATGATGTACGGCAAGACGGGGGTCGCGTTGCCCGGAAGTCCCGCCGCGAACGGCAATATCCGCAAGGTGATATTCGGTCGGGTGCTCATGTCGGCCATATGCCTCAGTTGCGTGGCCATGATCTCGCGCGAGCCGATAACTGTATGCAGAACGCACTCATGCAGGATGAAGTCGGCCGCTATCGGGTTATGTTGCCGAGTCAGAATCGCGGTTCGTCGCAATCGCACTTCTACTCGGCGTTCGAGATCTGCTGGTGTGTCACTCGGTAGAAATGGCCGCTCGATGGCTCGGGCATAGTCGATCAACTGAAGCAGTCCGGGCACGATTATTGGTTGATAGACGGTCAGCCGGGATGCGCCGGATTCAAGTCCCAGATATGTGCCATATCCCGACCGCATCAAGTGGCGAAACCCCTGCCACCAAGACTTCGTAGCCGTCTCCTGCGCAAGAGATTTCAGATCCTCGATCCGTTGCTCATCGAGGCCATAGATGCGGCCGTACCCCTCGACGTCGCGCAGTTTGATCTTGTCGTTGTGCCCCTTTTCGACTCGTATTACCGAGGTCTTGCCGATCTCCATCTCGCGCGCCGCCTGCTCTAGCGTGAACCCGGCTCCCTCGCGGGCCTCTCGCAGCGCGCGGCCGAGTTGCCGACGCGGCAGCGTCGAGTCCGGTTGATCCTCCCTCACCATTGCTCCCCTTTTCCCCTGCGTGGTCCGAAACGGCCTAGGTCGCAGTCCGATTCGGACTTATCCCATGTATTGACCGGTCCGAAATCTGGGAGGATGGCCAACTTTGGGCAGACTGTCCGTTTCGGCCCTTCTGAGGCCGTGTGGCGGGAGCAACATAACCACATGGTCGAGCAACACGGAAGCCTCAATATCCCGAAACGCCCTGGCTACGAAGACATTCGGAATCGAGAGGTCGCGGGTGCGACGCGATTGCGCTCCGTACTCGTCACCGTGCCGCCGCTGTGCGATGCCGTGGATGTGGCGCTGGCGCACGGGCTGTGGCAACGGCACCGCGCGTGCCTTATCAATCGGTGCGTGTGGAAGGCGGCGGCGTATCAGACGCTCGTGCTCACTGGACGGCTGGTCCCGCAGTCGATGAGTCCGCGTGAACGTGCCGCTGCCAGGGGGATCGAATACCCGAGAGCGTCCGAGAGCGGCGCGCCACTGGCCGGTGGGCACTCGCCGGGGACGCTACGTGAGGTGTTGGACAGGCTCGAGGCTCTGGCGTGCGATCCGCAGGGGTAGGGCATGGGTGAGCATCGCACCGAGGTAGACGGGTGGTTGGCCGAGTGGCGGATAGACGATCACCACATTCGAATGCTGTTGGTGCGCAATGGGGCCGAGCAGCCCTTGTTTTCGTGCGCGGCGGCTTCGGCCCCGGATCTGGCGCAGATGCGAGAGCGCTTTCCGGAGCTTTCGCGGTTGTGGGATGCGATTCGGCATGAGTACTGGGCGGAATTCACTCCGCCTCCGAGAAATTCACGAGGGCGGTTCGTCTAGTGGACGACGACAGGCGGCTTCGGCCGGTGCCGACCGAGCCCACGGCGGTGCGGATTCGGCAACTCACGGCACGAGCCGGACGTGCGGGATATCGGCTCGAACGGGCTTCCGGGGTGCCCTACGACTGGATGCTTCTCGACGCCGAAGACGGCGCGAATACCTATTCGGCCGCGGACCTCGACCAGATCGAGCGGTGGCTCAACGAATGAGGTGAGGGTGGGGTTCTTCAAGGGGAATCCCCGCCCGGCGATGTACATCTGCTATGTGACGTAGTTCACTGGGGCGGGGGGCTTCGCAACATCTACCGTCTGAGACCGATACACAGCTGTGACGTCTGCGTCCTCTGGACGGAGGCGTAACAGCGCATGTTGCACGGCTTATATGATGACTCGGACTGGTTTGGCCCCCGGCGCACGATGCCCTTTTGCGGGGTCGGGGGCAGGTCTTAGCTCGACCCGAGAGGTGATCACACCCGAATGGAAACTGCTCGTCGTTCCGCCCGAGGTAATCGCCGCCGCAGGTCGGGCAGCCCGCTGTTGGCCCAGCTGCTCACCGCCGCAGTGGAGTCCGCGGCCACCTCTGTCGCACTCCGTTTCAACCCGACCGGTAATCCGTCCGATCAGCGTGAACTCACCTACCGTGAATTGGATGCCGCCTCCTCGCGGGTCGCGCGCGAGTTGATCGATCGCGGGATCGGCGCGGGCGATTACGTGGCGATGGGTATTACCCGTTCGGTCGAATCGATCGTCGCGCTGTGGGCGATCGCGAAGACCGGCGCGGCCTATGTGCCGGTCGATCCGAACTATCCGGCGGACCGGATCGAGCACATCGTGACCGATTCAGGTGCCGCACATGGCCTGACCACCTCGGCGCATCGCGCCAAGCTCGGGACCTCCGCCTATTGGATCGAATTGGATGATCCGGTGGTGTCGGAGCGCATCGCCGCCCGGCCCGATCATCCGGTCTCCTACGCCGATCGGGTGCGGGCGGTCAATGAAAACCATCCGGCCTACGTCATCTACACCTCGGGTTCCACCGGTAAGCCGAAGGGCGTCGCGGTCACCCACACCGGTCTGGCCGGGCTCGCGGCGATCGGCGAGCACTATCTGATCGACGCGGATTCCTGCGTCTCACATCTCAGCTCGCCCAGTTTCGACTTCTCGATGATGGAGACGCTGTTCACCTTCTCGGTGGGCGCGACGCTGGTCATCGCGCCGCCGACGGTATTCGGCGGCCTCGAACTCGCGGATCTGCTGCGCCGCGAGCAGGTCACCCATCTGCTGATCACCCCCGGTGCGCTGGAATCGCTCGATACCGCTGATCTCGATGACCTGCAGGTCGTGGTGGCCGGTGGTGATCGGCTTCCCGCGGAATTGGTGGCGCGGTGGGCGGATAGCGGCCGCTCGGTATTCAATGCCTACGGGCCGAGCGAGGCGACCGTCATGGTCACCAGCACCGAGGCCCTTCAGTCCGGTGAGCCCGTCACCATCGGCTCCGCCATCGCGGGCGTCGGCGCCTTCATTTTCGATGCGCGGTTGCGTCCGGTGCCCGCTGGGGTCGTCGGTGAGCTCTACGTTTCGGGCGCGGTGCTCGCGCAGGGCTATCTCGGTCGACCTGCGCTGACCGCGGAGCGCTTCGTGGCCAGCCCGTTCGGCGGGGAGGCCGATGGCCCGGGTGCGCGCCTGTACCGCACCGGAGATCTGGTGCGGCGCACCGAAACCGGTGCACTGGAGTACCTTGGACGATCCGATTTCCAGGTCAAGATCCGCGGTCTGCGTATCGAACTCGGCGAGATCGATAGCGTGTTGACCGCGCATCCGGATGTCGACTTCGCGGCCACGCTCGGCAAGACGCTACCCTCGGGGACGACCGCGCTGGTCGCGTATGTGCTGCCACGTGACGGTGCCACCCTCGATACCGGTCAGCTGGCCGCGCATATCGGAGAATCATTGCCGGACTACATGATTCCGGCCGCGATCATGGTGTTGGACGAGATACCGCTGACCCCGGTCGGCAAGCTGGACCGGGCGGCACTGCCCGAACCGGTCTTCGCCGCACGTCGTTTCCGTGCCCCGGCGACACCGGTCGAGGAGATCATCGCCGATGTATTCGCGGCGGTGCTGCACGGCGGTAGCACGGACGCACGCGTCGGTGTCGATGACGACTTCTTCGAACTCGGCGGCAATTCGCTGCTGGCCACCCAAGCCGCCGCGCGCATCGGTTTCGCGCTCGGTATCCGGGTGCCGGTGCAGCTGATCTTCGAGGCCTCTACGGTATCCGTCCTGGCCGAACGTGTTGAGCAGCACGCAGGTTCGGCCGACGGCCGGGCGCTCACCGCGCAGACCCGTCCCGATCGGATTCCGCTGTCGTACGCGCAGCAGCGGATGTGGTTCCTGAATCGTTTCGATACGGCCGGCGCGGTCAATAACATTCCGCTGGCGGTGCGGCTGGCCGGGCGACTGGATGTCGACGCACTGCGTGCGGCGGCGCGCGATCTGACCGAGCGGCACGAGGTGCTGCGCACCATCTATCCGGACATCGATGGTGAGGGCTTCCAGGTAGTACTGCCCGTAACCGATGCGCGCGCGGTGCCGGAAATTCCGGTGACCGCCGCTGTGACACACGAGCTTTCGGATCTGATCAGTGCCGAGGTGCGGGCCGGATTCGATGTGACGGACGCGCCGCCGGTGCGGCTGCGGCTGTTCCAGCTCGGTGAATCCGAGTATGTGCTGGTGTGCGTGGTGCACCACATCGCGGGAGACGGTTTCTCGCTCGGTCCGCTGGCCCGCGATCTGGTGGCGGCGTACTCCGATCGCATGCGCGGCGGGCGGCCCGAATGGCCGCCGCTGGCGGTGCAATACGCCGACTACACCATCTGGCAGCGCGCGACCCTCGGCAGCGAGGACGACCCGGAATCGGTCTTCGCGCAGCAGATCGAATTCTGGCGCCACGAATTGGCCGCGCTGCCGGACCAATTGGATCTGCCGGCGGATCGGCCGCGGCCTGCCACGTCATCCCACAACGGCGCCATCGTCGCCTTCGACATCGATGCCGAGATCCACGCGCGACTCGACCGGCTTGCGCACGAACACAATTCGACGCTCTTCATGGTCGTGCACGCGGCGCTCGCGATACTGCTCGCCCGGCTGTCGGGCACCCGCGATATCGCGATCGGCACCCCGGTCGCCGGTCGCGGTGAAGCGGCGCTGGACGATCTGATCGGCATGTTCGTCAACACCCTGGTGCTGCGGACCGAGATCGATCCCGGCATGACCTTCGACGATCTGCTGCGTGCGGTGCGCAAGGTCGACATCGAGGCCTTCGGACACGCCGACGTGCCGTTCGAGCGGCTGGTCGAGCTGCTAGATCCGGTGCGCTCGGCCGCGCGGCATCCGCTGTTCCAGGTGATGCTGGTCTTCCAGAATCTGGCGCGCACCGAACTGGAGCTGCCGGGCCTGACCGTCGCGGGTGTGGATCACGGGGTGTCGCTGGCCAAGTTCGATCTGCAGCTCGAGATCGCGGAAAAGCGAGCGACGGGCCCGGAGGCGGTAGCGGAGCGCAATCACGTAGGGCACCGGGAGCGCCGCGAATCGGACAGAGCTGCGCACGGCATGACTGCGACGTTCACCTACGCCACCGATCTCTTCGACGCCGCCACCGTGCAGGACTTCGCCGATCGCTTCCAGCGGGTGCTGTCTGCGGTAGCCGTCGATTCCGACGCAGTGCTCGGCGATATCGATCTACTGGCCCCCGGCGAGCGCGATCTGGTACTGCACGAATGGAATTCGGCCGGGGCGATGGTGCCCGACGTGACGCTGCTCGATCTCATCCAGACGCAGGCGCGCCGCCGTCCGGATGCGATCGCGGTCCGATTCGGTGATACCGCACTGAGTTTCGGTGAACTGCAGCGGCGCGCGAACCAGGTGGCACGGGCGTTGATGGCGCGCGGTGCGGGGCCGGAAGCGCTGGTGGCCGTTGCCGTCGGGCGCTCCGAGCAGCTGCCCATCGCACTGCTCGGCGTGCTCACCGCCGGTGCCGGATATCTGCCGATCGACACCACCTACCCGGCGCAGCGGCTCGAGTTCATGCTCACCGACGCGCAGCCGACCTGTGTGCTGACCACATTCGATCTGCTGGGCGAAATTCCGGCGACGGATATTCCGTTGGTGCTGCTGGATGAGACCGCGGGCTTCGGCGAATCGCCGATCACCGATATCGAGCGCACATCCAGGCTGCGTCCGGACAACCTGGCCTACGTCATCTACACCTCGGGCTCCACGGGTGTCCCGAAGGGCGTCGGCGTCGCGCACCGCAATGTGGTGGAGCTGTTCGCCAACACCCAGTTGATGTTCGAATTCGACGATACCGATGTGTGGACGCTGTTCCACTCCTTCGCCTTCGACTTCTCGGTGTGGGAACTGTGGTGCGCGCTGGCCAATGGCGGCACCGTGGTCGTCGTCGACTATCTGACCTCGCGTTCACCGGAACAGTTCCGCGACTTGCTGATTCGCGAACAGGTCACGGTGCTGAATCAGACGCCGTCGGCGTTCTATCAGCTTGCCGAGGCCGATCGCGCCTCACATGCCGGAGACCAGGGCAAATTCGCGCTGCGCTATGTCGTATTCGGCGGTGAGGCACTGGATCTGCGTCAGCTGCGGCGGTGGTACGAGCGGCACGCCTTCGATGCGCCGTGGCTGGTCAATATGTACGGCATCACCGAAACCACGGTGCACGTGTCGTTCCTGGCACTGGATGAGCAGCTCGCCGAGAATCCGGCCAGTGCGATCGGTCGTGCGCTGCCTGGCCTGGAGAGCTATGTGCTCGACGACCGGCTGCATCCGGCTCCGGTCGGGGTGGCGGGCGAAATCTATGTCAGCGGTGCGCAGTTGTCCCGCGGCTATCTGGGCCGGCCTGGGTTGGCCGCGACCCGTTTCGTGGCGAATCCGTTCGGGGTGGCCGGATCTCGCATGTACCGCAGTGGCGACCTCGGTCGCTGGGCCGGTTTCGCGGGCCATGCGAATCTCGAATACGCCGGGCGCAGTGACCAGCAGGTGCAGCTGCGTGGCTTCCGCATCGAACTCGGTGAGATCGAATCAGCGCTACTTGCCCAGCCTTCGGTCAGCCAGGCGGTTGTCCTGGTGCGCTCAGACGAGCACGCTGGTGATCGCCTGGTCGGATACGTTGTGGCCGAGGCGGAATCGCAGGTGCAGGGTGCGGAGCTGCGCACCGCGGTCGCCGAATTCCTGACCGGCTATATGGTTCCGGACGCGATCGTCGTACTGGACGCACTGCCGCTGACCCCGAACGGCAAGTTGGACCGAAAGGCGCTGCCCGCACCGGAATTCGTCAGCAGCGCCACCTACCGCGCCCCGCATACCCCCATCGAGCAGGCCGTCGCCGGGGTGTTCGCCGGACTGCTCGGTATGCGCGATGTCGGCCTGGACGACGACTTCTTCGGCCTCGGCGGTAACTCGCTGCTGGCCACCAGGGCGGTCAGCCGAATCAACGAGGCGTTGGACGCGAATGTCTCGGTGCGCGAACTGTTCGAGGCATCGACCGTTTCGGCGCTGGCCGCGCGGATCGTGCCCGGTTCGTCGACCGGAACCCGTGCCCCACTGGTCGCGGCGGTGCGCTCGGAGCGGGTGCCGCTGTCGCTGGCACAGCAGCGCATGTGGGTGCTCAATCAATTCGATACCCGCTCGGCGGCCTACAACATCCCGCTCGGCATCGGCCTGACCGGTGCGCTCGATGTGCGGGCGCTGCGCGATGCCGTCGCCGATGTGCTCGAGCGGCACGAGGCGTTGCGCACCCGCTACCCGTCGGCGGGTCCGGGTGGGCTGCCGTACCAAGAGATCCTGCCGGTCGCCGAGGCATGGCCGGGTGGGCTCGCGGTCGAGTCGAGCACCGATCCGATCGTCCGGATCACCGAGCTGATGTCGACCGGATTCGATGTGACCCGAGAGGTACCGGTGCGCGGCGTGCTGATGCGCGGTGATACTCCGGACCGTCATCTGCTCGCCATGGTGGTGCACCACATTTCGGCCGACGGTGCCTCGATGGCCCCGCTGGCCCGTGACCTGATGCTCGCCTACGCCGCGCGCTGTGCGGGCGATGTGCCGACCTGGACGCCGCTCGAGGTGCAGTACGCCGACTTCGCGATCTGGCAGCGCGAGGTCATCGGCACCGATGACGATGCGGACTCCGTCGCCGCACAGCAATTGGCCTACTGGCGCGAGCAACTGGCGGGACTGTCCGGCGCGATCGAGCTGCCGCTGGACCGGCCGCGCCCCCCGGTGCCGTCCATGCGCGGTGCGTCGACGGCATTCACGCTCTCGCCCGAGGTGCACACCGGACTGATTCGCATTGCCCGGGAACACAATTCGTCGCTGTTCATGGTCGTGCACGCCGTGCTCGCGGTGCTGCTTGCGCGGCTGTCGGGCAGTTCCGATATCACGATCGGCACCCCTATCGCGGGCCGCGGTGAGCGTGCGCTCGACGATCTGGTCGGCATGTTCGTCAATACCTTGGCGCTGCGCACCACGACCGAATCGGGGACCACCTTCGACGCGCTGGTCGAACATGTCCGCGAGACCGACCTATCGGCCTTCGGCAATGCCGATATCCCGTTCGAGCGGGTGGTCGAGGTGGTGCTGCCGAACCGCGCGACCTCGCACAACCCGCTGTTCCAGGTGGTGCTGTCCTTCGACAATCTCGAGCAGCCGAAGCTGGAACTGCCGGGTCTGACGGTCGCGGCACTGGATACCGGTGCGGTCGCGGCGAAGTTCGATCTGCAGCTGACCGTCGAGCCACGGCACGGCGCGGACGGTGCGCCCGGCGAGCTGGTCGCGGTATTCAATTACGCCACAGATCTTTTCGATGCGTCGACGGTGCAGGCATTCGGCCGCAGACTGACTCGGATCTGCACCGCGGTCGTCGCGGATCCGCAGGTCAGTGTGGGCGATATCGATATCCTCGATGCCGCCGAACGCGATCGCACACTGGCCGCGCCGGAAACGGCGCTGGAGCCTGCCGCCGACGGCGTACCGGTCACCAGCGGTGCGGCCCTGACCCAGGCGCTGGCCGCCGCGGTGGAGGACGATCCGGACGGGCCCGCGGTAGTTTTCGGCGAGGACGCGGTGTCCTTCCAGGATCTCGACGCGCGGTCCTCGCGACTGGCTCGGGTGCTGATCGGCCGCGGCTGCGGTCCGCGCACCGGTGTCGCGATCCGGCTGGATCGCGGAGTGGACGCGGTGGTCGCCACCTGGGCCGTGCTCAAAGCCGGCGCCGCACTGACCCCGGTGACCGCCCTCGACGGACCGCTGCCCGTTGGACTGCAGGTCAAGGTCGGACTGACCACCGGTGCATGGCCCGCCGATAGCAGCATCGACTGGCTGGCTCTGGACGATCCGGACGTGCTCGCCGAGATCGCCGCCGAATCGCCGCGACCGGTGACCTACGCCAACCGGACCCAGGCGCTGCGTGGTGAGGATCCGGCCTTCGTCGCCGCGGTTGCGTTGTCCTACAACGATATTTCCGTCGCGACCAAGCGGCTGCGGGCGCGCACCGAGCTCACCTTCGAGTCCCGGCTGTTCCGGTACGGCCGCGCGGATTCGGCGGCGGCGCTGCTGGAAGTGGTCGCGGCAGGTGAGAACGGCGCGTCGGTGGTGGTGACCGCCGGTGACCTGGATAACGTAACGCTTTCGGCACTGTTGGCCGACGAATGGGTTACGCACCTGTTCATCGATCGGGCCGGACTCGGGCCGGTCGAGGTTATGGGGCTGGAAGATCTGCACGCGGTGGTGCTGGATGACAGCGCACCCGCGCCGGAATTCGGGGCCGTCCCGGTTGTGGTCGACCTCGGTGCGCTGTTGGGCGTCCCGGACCCGAGCTGATCTTCCACCCGGAAGTTCAGCGGCTTGTGCTCGCATGAGCCGTTACCGGTGGCAACCGGTCCGGGTAGTGACGATGAGCGAGGGGAGGAAAGTTCCTATGCCGGGATACCGGTCGGTGGGACAGGATCGGGCGCGGCCGCGCGATATCGGAGGGGGGTCGTTCGTGTGACCCGGCCAGCCCGTAGCCGTCCGGTCCGGACCCGCCAGTCGCGGGTCACCACGCTGCCGCAGCTGATGGGCGCCGCGGTCGAGGCGAATCCGGACGGTATCGCCGTCGTATTCGCCGATGCCCGCGCGACCCTGGGACAGTTCAGCTACGCCGAACTCGACGATCGCTCCACGCGGTTGGCCCGGTTGCTCATCGAACGCGGTGTCGGTCCGGAAGATCTTGTCGCCGTTGGCATTCCGCGGTCGCTGGAATCGGTGGTCGCGGTGTGGGCGGTGGCCAAGACCGGTGCCGGATTCGTACCGGTCGACCCCAATTACCCGGCCGAGCGCGTCGCGCACATGGTGACCGATTCCGGTGCGGTCCTCGGCCTCACGGTCGCCGAGGTGGCGGCCGAGCTGCCGGATCGGGTCGAGTGGCTCGTCATCGATACTCCCGACTTCGCACCGCGCCTGGCCGAATACTCGGGCGAGGCCATCACCAATGCGGACCGGGTCCGCGCGGTGCGGGCGGAGCACCCGGCCTATGTCATCTACACCTCCGGTTCCACCGGCAAGCCGAAGGGCGTAGTCGTCACGCAGGCGGGACTCGCCAGCTTCTGCGATGAACAGCGTGAGCGGTATCGCGTCACGAACCAGTCGCGCACACTGCATTTCGCGTCGCCTTCCTTCGACGCGTCGGTGCTCGAGCTGCTGCTCGCACTCGGTGGCGCGGCGACCATGGTGGTGGTCGCGCCGAATATCTACGGTGGCGACGAGTTGGCGACGCTGCTGCGCCGGGAGCGGGTGACGCACGCGTTCATCACCCCGGCCGCGCTCGCCTCGGTCGATCCGACGGGGCTCGACGATTTCCGGGTCGTCGTCGCCGGTGGTGAGGCCTGTCCGCCGGATCTGGTGCGGCGCTGGGTATTACCGATCGCCGACGGTCGAACACGTGAGTTCTTCAACGGCTACGGGCCGACCGAGACCACGATCATGACCAATATCAGCTCGCCGATGACGCCCGGTGCGGTGGTGACCATCGGCGGTCCGATCCGTGCCATTACCGAATACGTGCTCGACGACCGGCTGAATCAGGTGCCGAGCGGCGTGGTCGGCGAACTGTACATCTCGGGTTCGCAAGTCGCGCGTGGTTATCACGATCGGCCCGCGCTGACCGCATCGCGTTTCGTGGCGAATCCGTTCGATCCCAGCGGTGCTCGGCTCTACGCCACCGGTGACGTGGTGCGCTGGACCGCGGCCGGTGAGATCGAATATATGGGCCGCAACGACTTCCAGGTCAAGATCCGCGGCTTCCGCATCGAACTCGGCGAGATCGATGCGGTGCTCGGCGCGCACGACAGTGTGGACTTCGTCGTCACCATCGGACACAAACTCGACACGGGCGCGACGATTCTCGCGTCGTACGTGCACGCCGCGGGCGACGCCGTTGTGGATACCGACGAGCTCACCGCCTTCGCCGAACGATCACTGCCAGCACATATGGTTCCGACGACCATCACGGTGCTCGATACGATTCCGCTTACCCCGGTCGGCAAGCTGGATCGCCGGGCACTACCCGCACCGGTGCTGGAGACCAAGGAGTACCGGGCGCCGGAGACCGAAATCGAACAGATCATCGCCGAGGTGCTCGGCGAGGTGCTCGGTATCGGCGCGGGGATGGGTATCGAGCGCATCGGTCTCGACGACGACTTCTTCGCACTCGGCGGCGACAGCATCACCTCGATCCAGGTGGTGTCGCGGGCCAGGGCGCGCGGGGTGATCTTCACCCCCCGAGAAGTTTTCGAATCGCGTACGGTCGCGGCCCTCGCGCCGCTCGCCACGCAGGGCGCGCCGGTCGAGAGCGGCGCACAGGGGCCGCTGGTCGAACTGTCGCAGGCCGATAATGACCGGCTGGCAAGGGAGTACCCGAAGCTGGCCGAGGTGTGGCCGCTGACCCCGCTGCAGTCGGGCATGCTGTTCCACGCGCAATTGGCCGAGTCATCGGTCGATGCGTACATGACCCAGTTCATGGTCGAGCTCGGCGGCGACGTCGATGTCGAGCGACTACGCGCGGCGGCGGTCGCCGTGGTGGGTCGGCATGTGAATCTGCGGGTGGCATTCGCCGAGGATGCCGCGGGCAATCCGGTGCAGGTCGTGCTCGACGAGGTCGAAGTGCCCTGGCGTTCGGTCGATCTCACCGACCACGCGGAGGCGGCTGCCGAGTTGCGGCGGATCATGGCCGCGGAGCTCGCCGACCATTTCGATATGCGGAACGCGCCGCTCTTGCGGTTCACCTTGATCCGTTCGACCGCCCCGGCGAGAGCGACGGGCCCGGAGGAGGCAGCCCGCGTAACCACGGAGGGCCCCGCGAGCGCCACGATGTCAGGGGCTTACCACCTGTTGGTCACCAGCCATCACATCCTCATCGACGGCTGGTCGATGCCGCTGCTGACCCAGGATCTGCTGACGCTCTATGTGCTCGGTGGTGATGCGAGCCAGTTGCCGCAGGCCCGCTCCTACCGTGACTATCTGGCCTGGCTCGGTGCGCAGGACCACAGTGCCGCGCGCAAGGCCTGGCGCGAGGTGCTGGCCGGTATCACCGAGCCGACACCGTTGGCTTCGGTCGATCCGGCCCGCGAAATCGCTTTGGGCGTAGGCGAAGTCGCTTTCGAACTGTCCGAGACCGATACCAAGGCGCTGAGCCGGTTGGCCGCCGATGCCGGGGTCACCGTCAACACCGTCATCCAGGCGGCCTGGGGTTTGTTGATCGGCCGGAGTGTGGATCGCGACGATGTCGTCTTCGGCGCCACCGTTTCCGGGCGGCCGCCGCAGCTCGACGGCATCGAGACCATGGTCGGGTTGTTCCTCAATGCGATTCCGGTCCGGGTGCGCCTGGATGCGAACGACACCCTCGCCGGACTGCTGCGGCAGTTGCAGTCCGAACAGGCGGCGCTGCTGGACCACCACTATGTCGGCCTGAGCGAAATTCAGGAAATCATCGGCGTGGAAGGGCTTTTCGACACCCTGGTGGTATTCGAATCGTTCCCGGTCGACGGGGAGGCGCTGACTGCGGCGGCGGGCGCACTCGATGGGATGAGCATCGAGGGCGCGGTCGCGGTGAACGGCACGCACTATCCGGTGACCGTGGTGATCGTCCCCGATGTGCGCATGCACTTCACCCTCAAATACCTCCGCGACGTCTTCGACGAGACGGCGGCACAGGCGCTGGCGAAGCGCTTCTCGACACTGATCGGCCGCTTCCTTACCGATCCGTTCGCCAAGGTCGCCGACGTCGATGCGCTCACCGATGCCGATCGGACGGTACTCGACGCCGTCAATGCCACCGAAGTGGTAGAGCTGCTGGATGATTCGACACTGCTGACGCTGTTCGACGCGCAGGTCGCCCGCACCCCGGACGCACCCGCGGTGATCTACGGCGATACCACGCTGAGCTACCGCGAGCTCGATGCGCGTTCGCGCGAACTGGCCGGGGACCTGGTCGGTCGCGGCGTCGGCTCGGAATCGCTGGTGGCGGTGGCGATGCGGCGCAGTATCGAGATGGTCGTCGCGATCTACGGTGTGCTGCGGGCCGGTGGGGCGTATGTGCCGATCGATCCGGACCATCCGGCCGAGCGCAGTGAATATGTGCTGTCCAGCGCGGTTCCGGTGTGTGTGTTGACCACGACCGGGACCGGCTTCGAAACCGAGACCGACACACCGCTGGTCTATGTGGACGCTGATCTTTTCGAGCTGCCTGTTCGCTCTGCGGCCGACGCCTCGATCTTCGGTGACCTGCCGACCGACTCCGTCGCGACGCCGCTTCCCGACAACACCGCTTACGTCATCTACACCTCCGGCTCGACCGGTCGGCCCAAGGGCGTGGCGATCACGCATCGGCAGATGGCGAACCAATTCCGTTGGGCACAGCGGACCTATCCGCACGGTCCCGGTGATGTGGTCCTGCACAAGACGCCGATCACCTTCGATATCTCCACGTGGGAGCTGTTCTGGACCTTGCAGACCGGTGCGGCGGTGGTGGTCGCCGAACCGGATGGGCACCGCGATCCCGCGTACCTGGCCCGTGTGATCGACGAATACTCCATCAGCACGGTGCATTTCGTGCCATCGATGCTCGACGCATTCCTCGACGGTGCGCCCGCGGCGTACCCGTCGTTGCGCCGGGTATTCGCCGCCGGTGAGGCGCTATCGAGGGAGACCGCCGCGCGCTTCGACACCTTCCTGCCGGATGCGGAACTGTTCAACTGGTACGGCCCCGCCGAGGCGACGGTCGTCACCGCCTATCCTGCCGAAGCCGATGGGCACGTGGCGATTCCGATCGGTACCTCGGTCGCCAACACTCGGGTGCATGTGCTCGACCGGCAGTTGCGGCCGGTTCCGGTCGGCGCGGTCGGCGAATTGTATGTCGCCGGTGTGCAGTTGGCGCGTGGCTATCTGAACGCACCGGCGCTGACGGCCGAACGGTTCGTCGCGCACGGCGATGGTGCGCGGTTGTATCGCACCGGCGATGTGGTGCGCTGGGTGCTTCGTGCCGGCGGACACGCTCTGGAATACCTGGGCCGCAGCGACTTCCAGGTCAAGTTGCGCGGCCAGCGCGTCGAACTCGGTGAGATCGAGACGGTGCTGCTCGGTCTGGACGCTGTGCAACGCGCGGCTGCGGCGCTGGTCAAGGGGAGCGCCGGTGATCGGCTGGTCGCCTATGTGGTGGCCGCGCCCGGTGCACAGATCGATGATGATGCCCTGCTCGACCACGTACGCGCGGCGCTGCCGTCGTATATGGTCCCCTCCGCGATCGTGCACCTGGATGCATTGCCGCTCAATGCGAGCGGCAAACTCGACCGCAAGGCCCTGCCCACACCCGAGTTCATCGGACGGCCCTACCGGGAGCCGTCGACGCCGCTGGAACGCTCGGTCGCCGAGGTATTCGCCGATGTGCTCGGCATCGAACGCGTGGGCGCTGACGACGACTTCTTCGACCTCGGCGGCAATTCGCTGGTCGCGACTCGCGTGGTGGCCCGGCTCGGTGCGGCCATCGGTAGCCGCGTTCCGGTGCGCGCAGTCTTCGAGGCACCGACGGTTGCCGCGCTGGCCACAGCGGTCGCACCCGGTGCGGGTCAGCGTCGCGGGGTGCCGCTGGTGGCCGGGGCGCGGCCGGAACAGATTCCGCTGTCGCTGGCACAGCAGCGGATGTGGTTCCTCAACCGGTTCGATACCGAATCGGCGGTGAACAATCTACCGGTGGCGGTCCGGCTGACGGGTGCGCTCGATATCGCCGCGTTGCAGCAGGCCGTCGCCGATCTGGTCGAGCGGCACGAAACCCTGCGCACCGTCTACCCGGCCGACCGCGATGGCGTGGCACATCAGGTGATCGTGCCCGCCGCACGGGCAGTTCCGGATCTGACTCCGCAGGCGGTTGCGCCGGATGCGGTGCACGCGAAGGTCGTCGAGATCATCGCCGCCGGATTCGATGTCACCGATCAGGTGCCATTGCGAGGTGCACTGTTCCAGGTCGCGGCCGAGGACGAGTACGTGCTCGTTTTCGTGGCCCACCACATCAGCGCGGACGGCTGGTCGATGGGACCGATGACCCGCGACCTCATGCTCGCCTATGCATCGCGTGCGGCCGGTACACCGCCTGCCTGGCAGCCGCTGCCGGTGCAGTACGCGGATTTCACTCTCTGGCAACGGGAAGTGCTCGGTTCCGAGGACGATCCGGAGAGTCTGATCACCGCACAGGCCGAGTTCTGGCGCACGACACTGGCCGGCCTGCCCGACGAGTTGAACCTGCCCGCCGACCGGCCGCGCCCGACGACGCAGTCGTTCGCCGGTGGCACAGTCGGTTTCACGGTCGAACCGCGGGTGCACCGCAGGCTGCAGGAGATCGGCCGCGAACAGAACGCGACGATCTTCATGGTTGTGCATACCGCGCTCGCGGTCTTCCTGGCACGTCTGTCGGGTACCGAGGACATCGCCGTCGGTACGCCGATAGCCGGTCGCGGAGCGGCCGAATTGGACGATGTCATCGGCATGTTCGTCAATACGCTGGTGCTGCGGACTCGGGTGCGTGGCAGCGCGACATTCGCGGAATTGCTTACGGCGGTGCAGGACGCCGATCTGCAGGCCTTCGCCCACGCCGATATTCCGTTCGAGCGCCTGGTCGATCTGCTCAATCCGGAGCGGTCCACGGCGCGGCATCCGCTGTTCCAGGTGGCGCTGTCGTTCCAGAATCTGCCGGACAATTCGTTCGAGCTACCCGAATTGCGAGTCGGAGCCGTCGATCTCGATATCGATACGGCGAAATTCGATCTGTCGCTGGCGATTACCGAGTTGCCGGGTGCGTCCGAGGGCATGTCCGCGGTGTTTTCCTTCGCGCGTGACCTGTTCGACGAGTCCACGGTTCGGGTGTTCGCGGATCGGTTCGTGCGGCTGCTCGAGGCGATCACCACCCGGCCGGAGCCGGCGGTGGGCGATCTGCCGTTGCTGGCCGAAGCCGAGGCGAAATACCTGACCCGGGTGCATCCGGATCAGGTGACCGCCGGTGAGCTGCTGCCCGATCTGCTGGTGCGTGGGCTGCGTCGCGGTGCGGAGCGTACGGCCATCCGCTACCAGGGCCGGTCGATCAGCTATCGCGAACTCGACGAATACTCGTCGCGGTTGGCGAGGGTGCTGATCGATCGCGGCGTCGGTCCGGAAAGCCTTGTGGCGCTGGCGCTGCCGCGCTCGTATGAAATGGTGGCCGCCGTGTCGGCGGTGTCGAAGGCCGGTGGTGCACATGTGCCGGTCGACCCGAATTACCCGGTGGATCGGGTGCGGCACATGCTGACCGACTCGGGTGCGCTCATCGGTCTCACTGCCTCGGAGTACCTGGGTAAGTTGCCGGACGACGTGCAATGGCTTGTGCTCGACGATGCGGAGACGGACGCGCTGTGCGCCGACCGCTCCGCCGCTCCGGTCACCGACGCCGACCGGAGCACGCCGTTGCGGCCGCACCATGTGGCCTTCGTGATCTACACCTCCGGGTCTACCGGTAAGCCCAAGGGTGTCGCCGTGACCCACACCGGACTCGGCGGCCTGGTCGACCATTCGGTCGGCCTGTACCGGCTGGAGCCGGAGCACCGGCTGCTGCATATCTGTTCGCCGAGCTTCGATGTGTCCGTGTTGGAATGGATTGTCGCGCTATCGGTCGGCGCGACAGTGGTGATCGTCCCCGCGGCCGTTATCGGTGGTCCGGAACTGGGTGACCTGCTGCGTAGTGAGCGGGTGACGCATTCGATCATCACCCCGGCGGTGCTGAGCTCGGTGGATCCGGTCGGGCTCGAGCAACTCGAAATGCTCATGGTCTGCGGCGATGCCACCACACCGGAGCTGCTCGGTAAGTGGCAGCCGAGCCGCAGGTACTACAACGGCTACGGCCCGACCGAGGCCACCGTCATCGCTTCCTACGCGACGCTGCGAGCGGGTGCGCCGATCACTATCGGCACACCGGTACACGGCATGTCGGCGCTGGTGCTGGATGCTCGGCTGCACCCGGTCCCGCCGGGCGTGGCGGGGGAGCTGTATCTGTCCGGCGGCGCATTGGCGCGTGGGTACCACAACCGTCCGGAGCTTTCCGCGGAGCGTTTCGTGGCCAATCCGTGGGGCGAGCCGGGGGCGCGGATGTACCGGACCGGTGACGTCGTGCGCTGGTTCGCCGAACCCGACGTGCGGATGGGCAATGCGGCGCTGCCGTCGATACCGTGGGCACTGGAATACGTCGGCCGCTCGGACTTCCAGGTGAAGATCCGCGGCTACCGCATCGAACTCGGTGAGATCGATGCCGTGCTCGGCGGGCACGCCGATGTGGAATTCGCGATCACCATGGGCAGGCAGAGCGACGCCGGTGTCACGATCCTGGTGTCCTACGTGCTGCCGGTGTCCGGCCGGGTCATCGAGACCAGCGTGCTCGTCGAGCATGCGGCTCGGCGCCTGCCGCCGCATATGGTGCCGTCCGCGGTCGTCGTGCTGGACGAGATCCCATTGACCCCGGTCGGCAAGTTGGATCGAAAGGCGTTGCCGGAACCGGTCTTCGAACAGGCTGCCTTCCGCGCGCCGAAGACGCATACAGAACAGATCGTGGCAAGCACGTTCGCGGCGGTGCTGCGCATCGGCACCGGCGCCGACGACAGCCGCTACCTCGGCCTGGACGACGACTTCTTCGCACTCGGTGGAAATTCGCTGCTGGCAACGCAACTGGCGGCGCGCCTCGGTGCGGCGCTGGACACCCGGGTACCCGTGCGGGTGCTCTTCGAGGCATCCACGGTTGCCCAACTCGCGGCCGAGCTCGAACAGCTCGCCGGTACCGGCGCTCGCAAGGCATTGGTGGCAGGTGAACGGCCGCGACATATTCCGCTGTCGCCGGCACAGCAGCGGATGTGGTTCCTCAACCGGTTCGACACCGAGTCCACGGCATACAACATCCCGATCGCCGTGCGCCTCACCGGCACCCTCGATGTGACGGCGCTGCGCCGGGCGGTCGCCGATGTGGTCGAACGGCACGAGATCCTGCGCACCATCTACCCGCAGACCGATGCGGGTCCGGTCCAGCTGATCCTGCCCGCCGATGCGGCCGTGCCTGAACTAGCGATCCGCGAGGTCGCGCCGGATGAACTCGAATCTGCCGTCGTCGAGCTGATTTCGACGATTTTCGACGTCACGAGCGAGGTGCCGGTCCGGGTCGTGCTGTTCGATGTCACCGGTGCCGGTGCCGGTGCCGGTGCCGGTGCGGGTGCCGGTGCGGCGGGAGCGGCGGGTCTGGAGGCGGGAGCTGCGCAGGGCCCTGTGGATGCCGTCGTCGGTGCGGCGGGAGCGGCGGGTCTGGAGGCGGGTGCTGGTGTGGCTGCGCAGGGCCCTGTGGATGCCGTCGTCGGCACACCGGGAGCGGCGGGTCTGGAGGCAGGAGCTCGCGTGGCCGCGCAGGGCTCCGTGGCCGCCGCCATCGAACACGAATATGTGCTCGCCTTGGTGGTGCACCACATCTCCGGTGACGGCTCGTCGGTCGCACCGCTGACCCGCGATCTGATGCTGGCATATGCGGCCCGCTCGGCGGATGCCGCGCCGAGCTGGGCGCCGCTTACCGTGCAGTACTCGGACTACAGCATCTGGCAGCGCGAACTGCTCGGCAGCGAGGACGATCCGGAATCGCTGGCGGCCGAGCAGGTCGCCTACTGGCGCGACGCACTGGCCGATCTGCCCGAACAGCTGGATCTACCGTCGGATCGGCCGCGCCCCGCGGTGCAGTCCTTCGCGGGCGGCACCGCCGCGGTGCGCATAGATCCCGAAACCCACCGTGCCCTCATCGAATTGGCCCGCGCCGAGGGCGCGACGCTGTTCATGGTTGTGCACACCGCGCTGGCGGTACTGCTGGCGCGGCTCTCGGGTACCGATGACATTGCCATCGGTAGCCCGATGTCCGGTCGCGGTGAGGCCGCGTTGGACGAGCTGATCGGCATGTTCGTCAACACCCTGGTGTTCCGCACCCGGGTGGACGCGGGTGCGACCTTCACCGAGCTGACCGCGCGTCAGCGGGAGGCCGATATCCGGGCCTTCGCCCATGCGGATATCCCGTTCGAGCGATTGGTCGAGGTGCTCAACCCGGTCCGCTCGACCGCGCGACATCCGCTGTTCCAGGTCGGGCTGTCGTTCCAGAATCTGGAGCAGTCCCGCCTCGAACTGCCCGGCCTCACCGTCTCCGGAGTCGGTATCGACACCCAGGTGGCGCAGTTCGATCTGAACCTCATCGTGAGCGATGCCTACGATGCGAACGGCGTGCCCGCCGGTATCGCCGGTCAATTCGTCTACGCCGAGGACCTTTTCGATCAGGCGACCGTCGAGAGGTTCGCGGAGCGCTTCACACGCCTGCTCGACCGGATTATCGCCGCACCGCACATCGCGGTCGGCGAACTCGACCTGCTGGCACCCGCCGAGCGTCGGCGAATCCTGCTCGACTGGAACGAGACTGCCGATCCGGTCGCCCCGGAACTGCTGCTCGACAGCTATCGCCGAGCGGTCGCGGACCATCCCGATGCGATCGCGGTGGTCCACGAGGGCGCCGAGCTTGCCCACCCGTCGCCCGACCACCACCCCCCATCGAGTCGCTACGCGACGCTGACATATCGCGAATTCGACCAGCGGGTCAACCGTTTGGCACGGCTGCTGATCGAGCGCGGTGTCGGCACGGAATCTCTAGTGGGCCTGGCGATTCGGCGGTCGGTGGATCTGGTTGTCGGCATGTACGCGATCGTGACGGCCGGTGGCGCGTATGTGCCGCTGGATCCGGATCATCCCGCGGAGCGGATCGCGCACATCCTGGATACCGCCCAGCCCGCGTGCGTGCTGACCACCACCGCGGATGCGGTCGCGGTGTCAGGTGATACGCCGGTGCTGCATCTGGATGCATTGGCATTGGAGGGATTCGACGCGAATCCGGTGCGCGCCGACGAACTGTTGCGCCCGGTGCGGCCGGAGAACCCGGCCTACGTCATCTTCACCTCGGGTTCGACCGGACGTCCCAAGGGCGTGGCGATTTCGCATGCGGCCATCCACAACCAGATCACCTGGATGCTGGCGGAGTATCCGCTCGGTGTGGGGGATGTGTACCTGCAGAAAACCGCGACCACCTTCGACGTCTCGCTGTGGGGCTATTTCATGCCATTGCGCGCAGGCGCGAAACTGGTCGTCGCCACCCACGACGGCCACCGCGACCCGGCCTATGTCGCGGAAACGATTGCCGCGCATGGCGTCACCGTCACCGACTTCGTGCCGTCGATGCTGACGGTCTTCGCCGCGCACACCCCGGCGGGCTCCTGCCCAACGCTACGGGACATCTTCGTGATCGGCGAGGCGCTGCCGCCGGAAACCGTCGACGCTGTGCGCGCCATATCGGATGCCCGCGTGCACAACCTCTACGGCCCGACCGAGGCCGCGGTCTCGGTGACCTACTGGGAGGCGCGCGGCAACGACCGCCCCGGCGTCCCGATCGGCCTGCCGCAGTGGAACACCCAGGTATACGTGCTGGATTCGCGACTGCATCCGGTGCCGGCCGGGGTGCCGGGTGAGCTGTACCTGGCCGGTGACCAGTTGGCCCGCGGTTATGTGCGCCGTCCCGATCTGACCTCGGACCGGTTCGTGGCCAATCCATTCGGCGACGGCACACGCATGTACCGCACCGGTGACCTGGTCGTCTGGCGTGCGATCGAGACCGGCGGTGTCCTCGATTACCTCGGCCGCACCGATTTCCAGGTCAAATTCCGCGGCCAGCGCATCGAACTCGGCGAGATCGAAACCGCGCTGCTCGCCGAGGCATCGGTGAGCCAAGCCGTTGCCGTTGTGCTGTCGTCGACGCTGGGTGACCAACTGGTCGCGTATGCCGTGCCGACCCCGGGGCATCGGATCGATCAGACCGAACTGCTGACCGCGATCGCGGGAACTCTTCCGGCATATATGATTCCGGCCGCCATCGTGGCGCTCGATACGTTCCCGCTGAATACCAGTGGCAAGCTGGACCGCACGGCACTGCCGGAACCCACCTTCGCCACCCGCGAATTCCGAGCCCCGGCAACACCGGTCGAGGAAATCGTGGCGGGCGTCTTCGGCGATGTGCTCGGCTCGGAACGAGTCGGCGTCGACGACGACTTCTTCGCACTCGGCGGCAATTCGCTGATCGCCACCCAGGTGGTGGCCCGGCTCGGTGCCGCCATCGGCGGTCGGGTGCCGGTGCGCACCTTGTTCGAGGCATCGACGGTCGGCGGGCTCGCGGTCAAGATCGAGCAGCATGCCGGATCCGGTGGTCGCCGCGCGCTGACGGCCGGTCCGCGTCCGGAACGGATTCCGCTGTCGATGGCGCAGCAGCGGATGTGGTTCCTCAACCAGCTCGATCCTTCGTCGGCGGTCAACAATATTCCGGCCGCCGTGCGCCTGACCGGTGCGCTGGATCTGGTCGCGTTGGAACTGGCCGTCGCGGATCTGATCGAGCGGCACGAGGTACTGCGCACCGTTTATCCACAGACCGATGACGGTCCTGTGCAATTGATCGTGCCCGCCGAGCAGGCGGTGCCGGATCTGACGCCGGTACCGGTGATCGCGGCCGACCTGCCCATGCACGTCGTCGCGACGGCCTCGGCCGGATTCGATGTGACGGCCGAGGTTCCGGTGCGGGCCAGGCTTTTCCAGGTCGAGCCGGACGAGCATGTGCTCGTGCTGGTGGCGCATCACATCAGCGCGGACGGCTGGTCCATGGGCCCGCTGACCCGCGATCTGATGATCGCCTACGCATCCCGCTCGGCCGGTGCGACACCGGCCTGGGCGCCGCTTCCGGTGCAGTACGCCGATTTCAGCATCTGGCAGCGCGAGGTGCTGGGTTCGGAAACTGATCCGGACAGCGTCATCACGGCCCAGGCGAACTACTGGCGCAGCGTGCTCGCCGGTATTCCGGAGGAGCTGAATCTGCCTATGGATAGGCCGCGTCCGACGACGCAGTCGTTCCGCGGCGGCCGGGTGGCCTTCGCGATCGGCACCGAATTGCGCCGTGGCCTGCAGGAACTTGCGCGCGCCGAGAACGCGACCATGTTCATGGTTGTCCACACCGCACTCGCGATCTTGCTCGCGCGGTTGTCCGGTACCGATGACATCGCCATCGGGACCCCGGTCGCCGGTCGCGGTGAGGCCGAACTCGACGATGTGATCGGCATGTTCGTCAATACCCTCGTGCTGCGCAGCGAGGTGCCGGGCGAGCTGAGTTTCGGTGCGCTGCTGGCACATACGAAGGATGCGGATCTGCAGGCATTCGCACACGCCGATATTCCGTTCGAGCGGCTGGTCGACCTGTTGAACCCGGTGCGCTCGACCGCGCGGCATCCGTTGTTCCAGGTCATGCTGTCGTTCCAGAATCTGCCGGACACCTCGTTCGAACTGCCCGGGTTGCGCGTCGGCGCGGTCGATCTGGAGATTGATGCCGCGAAATTCGATCTCTCGCTGACTATTCAGGAGTCCGCGCAGAGCGCCGGTATGGTCGCCGAATTGTCTTTTGCCAGAGATCTTTTCGATGACGCGACCGTCCAGGGTTTCGCGGACCGGTTCGTCGGGCTGCTCGAACAGATCGTCGCCCGCCCGGACGCGCCGGTCGGCGATATCGATCTGCTCAGTGATACCGAACGGGCCGCGGTGCTGTGGCGGTGGAACGACACCAACCGTGAGCTCGGTGCGGTCGGGACGCTTGTGGATGAATTCGCCAGGCAGGCGGCGGCGACGCCGGATGCGGTCGCGATCGTCGGTCCCGCGACGCCGGCCCAACCGTCGCCCGACCACCACCCCTCATCGAGTCGCTCGCTGACATATGCCGAATTCGGTGCGTGCGTGCACCGGTTGGCGCGTCGGTTGATCGAGGCCGGTGTCGGTCCGGAAAAGCTTGTCGCCCTTGGTCTGCGGCGTTCGGTCGATTTCGTGGTCGCCGCCTACGCCGTGCAGGAGGCCGGTGGCGGTTACGTGCCGCTGGACCTCGAGCAGCCCGCGGAGCGGATCGGCTACGTGCTCGAGTCGGCCGCGCCGGTGTGCGTACTGACCACCTCGAGCGACGACTTCGACGACACCTGTCTGCCTACCATCGTGATCGATGAGCTGGACCTGTCCGGCTACTCGGAGCAGCCCGTCACCGACACGGAGCGGATTGCGCCGCTGCGGCCGAGCAACCCCGCATACGTCATCTTCACCTCCGGTTCGACCGGTCGCCCGAAGGGTGTGGCGGTACCGCATTCCGCGGTGGTGAACCAGATCCGTTGGATCACCGACGAATACGGCATCGGAGCCGACGACATCGTGCTGTTCAAGACCCCCACAACATTCGATGTGTCCGTGTGGGAACTGTTCGGCCCGTTGTCCACCGGCGGTCGAATCGTCGTGGCCACCCCGGACGGCCATCGCGACCCGCAGTACCTCGCGGAAGTCATTGCGGCCGAGCGAGTCACCATGACCTCGTTCGTGCCCTCGATGCTGACCGTCTTCGCGGGCGCGGTCGACGGCTCCGCCCTGGCATCACTGCGCACCCTGCTGATCGCCGGTGAGGCCTGCACCGCCGATGCGGTGCAGGCCATCCGCAAGGTCAGCTCGGCCGAGCTCTACAACCTGTACGGACCGACCGAATTCGCCGTCCACGCGACGCACAGTCCGGTGACCGCCGATATCGAGGGTGCGGTGCCGATCGGCCTACCGGTCTGGAATGCCCAAGCGTACGTGCTGGATTCCCGGCTGCACCCGGTGCCGTCGGGTGTCGCGGGCGAGTTGTACCTGGCCGGTGCGCAATTGGCCCGCGGCTACGCCGGTCGCACCGACCTCACATCGGATCGCTTCGTCGCCAACCCATTCGGTGCGCCCGGTTCCCGGATGTACCGCACCGGCGACCTGGTCACCCGCAAGGCCGACGGTTCGATCGGCTACCTCGGCCGCACCGACTTCCAGATCAAGCTGCGCGGTCTGCGCATCGAACTCGGCGAGGTCGAAACCGCACTCACCGCGCACGACTCGGTGGCACAGGCCGTGGCACTGGTGCGTTCCGATCGGCTCGTCGCCTATGTAGTTCCCGCGAGCGGTGCCACGGTCGATACCGAGGCACTACGGACCCATGTCGCCGAACAGCTGCCGTCCTATATGGTTCCGGCCGCCATGGTGGTCCTCGATGCCATGCCGTTGAACCCCAACGGCAAGCTCGATCGCCGCGCCCTGCCCGACCCCGTTTTCGCGGCACGGGAGTTCCGCGCACCGACGACCCCGCTCGAATCGACCGTCGCCGCTGTCTTCGCCGAGGTCATCGGCATCGACCGGGTCGGCATCGACGACGACTTCTTCGGCCTGGGCGGTAATTCGCTGCTGGCCGCCCAGGTCGTCAGCCGACTGCGCAAGGTGACCGGCGCGCAGATCAAGGTCGCCTGGTTCTTCACCGAGCCTACGGTGCTCGGCATTTCGAAGCAGATCAGCGCGGTGCTCGAGCACGGACACGATTTCGGCTCCGCGGCCGCACTCGGCGTGATCCTCCCGATCCGCGCCGCGGGCACCAGGCCGCCGCTGTTCTGTGTGCACCCGCTGGCGGGACTGTCGTGGTCCTATGCCGGACTGGCCAGGGTTCTCCCGGCCGACCAACCGATCTACGGCATCCAGACGCCCGCGCTCACCGAAGACGACTACCACCCGGGCTCGATGGTTGAGATCGTGCGTCGCTATGTCGCCGAGATGCGGGCGGTGCAGCCCGAGGGTCCGTATCGGATAATCGGTTGGTCGCTCGGCGGCAAACTTGCCCACGCCGTGGCGACCGAACTACAGGCCGACGGCGCGCAGGTCGAGTTGCTCGCGATCCTGGATGCCTACCCGGGCGGCGACTTCACCGATTTCCGGAACCAGGTCCGTGCGGCCTTCACCGAATTGGGTCTGGACGCGGCGGTTCTGCCCGCGGCGGAAAACCTGCAGGAGATCGGTGACGAGGCCGTGGCAGCGCTGCACGCGATGGCAGTCGGCCAGGGCGTGGACGTGCTCACCCCCGAACGACTACGGCTGATCTACCGCACGGCCATGCGCACGGTCGAACTGGAGTCGCGGTACCGGCCGGGGGTGTTCGAGGGGACGCTAGAGTTCTTCCGGGCCACGGTCGATGCCCAGGCCCGACCAGATCGCACCCCCGCCGACTGGCAGCCTTTCGTCTCCGATGAGATCATCGATCGCCCGATCGGGTCGACGCACGAGTTGATGACCTCTGCCGAAGCGTTGGCCGAGATCGGTCCCCGGCTCGCTGAGCTGCTCGAAACCCCTGAGCGGTAGCGATCGGCCGGGGAACGCAGGTGGATCGTCGGCGGGAACAAGCTGCCAATGCGGTTACGATCGGCGTCTGACCATGCGATGCTTCTGAGCAAGCGCTGGGAGGGGAGCACTTTTTAGGGATTACAGGGTAGGTGAGCTCCTTCATGTTTCGGGTGGTTGCACAACGTCGGCATGAGGACGCGGTGACCAGGTGACGCGCCAGGCTCGGGTGCGGCCGGCTCGGACAAGGGCACAGCGGACGCGCGTCATCACCCTGCCGCAGCTGATGGCGGCTGCCGTCGAAGCGAATCCCGGCGGCCTCGCCGTCGTATTCGCCGATGCCGATGCCACTTCCGGCGGGCTGAGCTATGCCGAGTTGGATGAGCGTTCGACCCGGCTGGCCCGGCTGCTCATCGATCGTGGTGTCGGACCGGAGGATCTGGTCGCGGTGGCCGTGCCGCGGTCGGTGGATTCGGTGCTCGCGGTGTGGGCGGTGGCCAAGACCGGCGCCGGATTCGTGCCGGTGGACCCGAATTATCCGGCGGATCGGGTCGCGCACATGCTGACCGACTCCGGTGTGAGCTTCGGCTTGACCGTCGCCGCGGTCCGCCGCGACCTGCCCGGCAGTATTGTTTCCAGCGACCTGCAAGCAGTCGCAAGCGGTGTTGTTTCGAGCGACCTGCAAGCAGTCGCAAGCGGTGTTGTTTCGAGCGACCTGCAAGCAGTCGCAAGCGGTGCCGAATGGCTGATGCTCGACGACCCGATCACCGCGCAACAGCTGCAGCGGTATCCGGTGGACCGGGTGACCAATCAGGATCGGGTCCGCCCACTGCACGGCGCACATCCGGCCTACGTCATCTACACCTCGGGCTCGACCGGCCTCCCCAAGGGCGTGGTGGTCACCCACCAGGGACTATCCGGCTTCTGCGATGAACAGCGGACCCGATACCGGGTGACGAGCGCCGCCCGGACACTGCATTTCGCCTCGCCGTCCTTCGACGCGTCGGTGCTGGAACTGCTGTTGGCATTGGGTGGCGCGGCCACCATGGTGGTCGTATCGCCGACCGTCTACGGTGGCGCGGAACTGGCCGAGGTGCTGCGGCGCGAGCGGGTGACCCACGCCTTCGTGACACCCGCGGCCCTGGCCTCGGTGGAGCCCGCCGGACTCGACGAACTGCGGGTCGTGGTGACCGGTGGTGAGGTCTGCCCGCCGCAGTTGGTGCGGCGCTGGGTATTACCGATCGCGGGCGGGCTGCTGCGCGAATTCTTCGATGCCTACGGTCCGACCGAGGCCACCATCGCCACCAATATCACCGCGCCGATGGTGCCGTGGGAGCCGGTGACCCTCGGCTCGCCGATCCACGGCATCGCCGCCTATGTGCTCAACGATCGGCTGGTGCCGGTGCCGAACCGGGTGGTCGGCGAACTATATGTCGCCGGTGCGCAACTCGCGCGCGGCTACCTCGGCCAACAGACGCTCACCGCGGCCCGATTCGTGGCCAACCCGTTCGAACCGGGCACCCGGCTCTACCGCACCGGCGATCTGGTGCGCTGGACCGCGACCGGTGAACTGGAGTATCTCGGCCGCAACGACACCCAGGTCAAGATCCGCGGCTTCCGCATCGAACTCACCGAAATCGACGCGGTACTCGGCTCATACGACCATGTGGATTTCGCGGTCACCGTCGGGCACGAACTCGACAGCGGTACCACCATATTGGCCTCCTATGTGCACCCCATCGATGGGCTGACCGTCGATATGGCGGAGCTGAAGGCCCTGGTAGAGCGGAAATTGCCAGCGCATATGGTGCCCGCGTGCATCACGGTGCTCGACAAGGTGCCGCTGACGCCCATGGGCAAACTGGACCGCAAGGCGCTACCCGCACCGGTACTCGAGGCCAAGGTGTTCCGCGCACCCGCGACACCGGTCGAGGAGATCGTCGCGGGCACCTTCGGTGATGTGCTCGGTGTCGCGCGCGTCGGACTGGACGACGACTTCTTCGAGCTCGGCGGCAATTCGCTGCTGGCCACCCAGGTGACCGCACGGCTGGATGCCGCGCTGGATACGCAGTTGGCGGTCCGCGATCTGTTCCATGCTTCGACGGTCGCCGCCTTCACCGCCGTGGTCGAACGCACCGCCGGATCCGGTCGGAGTCGGCCGCGGCTGGTCGCCGGGGAGCGGCCCGAACTGATTCCGTTGTCGCTGGCGCAGCAGCGGTATTGGTTCCTCAACCAGTTCGATACCGAGACCTCGGCGGTGGACAATATTCCGCTCGCCGTGCGACTCACGGGTGAGCTGGATGCGGCGGCGCTCGGGCTGGCCATCGGCGATGTGCTGTCCCGGCACGAGGTACTGCGGACCACCTATCCGAGCATCGGCGGGCGACCGCATCAGGTCATCCATCCGGTGCCGGATACGCGGTTCGCCATGGTGCCGGTCGATGTGGCCGAGGACGAACTGGTGCGTCGGCTCATCGACTTCGCCGTGCTGACCTTTGATGTGACCGTCGAGGTTCCGGTCGCGGTCACGCTGTTCCGCCTGGCGCCGCGCGAGCATGTGATCGCCCTGACCGTGCACCATGTCGCGGCCGACGGCGCATCGATGGGACCGCTGGCCCGCGATCTCATGGTCGCCTATGCCGCGCGAATGCACGGGCAGGCGCCGCTGTGGCAGCCGCTGCCGGTGCAGTACGCCGACTACGCGCTGTGGGAGCGCGAGGCGCTAGGTGACGAGGACGATCCGGAATCGCCGGCCGCACAGCAGATCGCCTACTGGCGACGGACGTTGGCGCAGTTGCCGGACCAGCTGGAACTGCCGACCGATCGCCCGCGCCCGCCGGCCCAGTCGTTCCAGGGCCGGTCGGTGCGGTTCGAGATCTCGGCGGATCGGCACGCGCAACTACATGCGCTGGCGCGGGCCAATCACGCCTCGCTGTTCATGGTCGTGCATGCGGCGCTCACGGTGCTGTTGGCCCGGCTGTCGGGCACCGACGACATCGCGGTCGGTACGCCCATCGCGGGTCGTGGCGAGCGCGAACTCGATGATCTGATCGGCATGTTCGTCAACACCCTGGTCTTCCGGACGCGGGTGCGTCCCGGTGATAGCTTCGCCGCCCTGCTCGCCGACGTGCGCGAGCGCGATCTCGAGGCCTTCGCCAATGCCGATGTGCCCTTCGAGCGAATCGTCGAGGCGCTGAATCCGGTCCGCTCGATCGCCCGCAATCCGCTGTTCCAGGTGGGTCTTTCCTTCCAGAACCTGGCCGAGACCACCCTGGAGCTGCCCGGACTCTCGGTTGCCACGGTCGATTTCGATCTGCAGCTGGCCAAGACGGATCTGCACATCTCGCTGGCCGACCGCTATACCGACGAGGGTGCGCCCGCCGGGATCGTGGCGAACTTCGGCTATGCCACCGACCTGTTCGACGAGGCGACGGTACAAGGATTCACCGACCGGTTCGTCCGGGTGCTCGATGCCGTGCTCACCGATGTGTCGGTGCGGGTCGGCGAGATCGAACTGCTCGCCGGTGACGAGAGTTCGCGGATTCTGGCGGGTTGGAACGATACCGCGCGCCCGATCGATGCGGCCATGACGCTGGTGTCGCTCCTGGATGCGACGGTGGCCGCCGCACCGGATGCGGTGGCGGTGGTATCCGATCAGCCGGGGCACAAACTCAGCTACGGCGAACTCGATGCCAGGGTGAATCGGCTGGCGCGGTATCTGATCGAGCGCGGTGTGCGCCCGGAGGACCGGGTGGCATTGGGCATCCGCCGGTCCGTCGATCTGATCGTCGCCATGTACGCGGTGGCGAAATCCGGTGCGGCGTATGTGCCCATCGATCCGGATCAACCCGCCGAACGCGTCGAGTACATCCTGCAAACCGCACAACCGGTCTGCCTGCTGAGCTCCGTGCACGACGGCTTCCACACCGACGCCGTCGACTCCGTGACGATCGATGAGCTCGACCTGTCGCGCTACTCGGACGCCCCGCTCACGGCCCACGAACGCCGCGGTGCACTGCGGCCGGGGAATACCGCGTACGTGATCTACACGTCGGGTTCGACCGGGCAGCCGAAGGGCGTCGCGGTTCCGCACGGCGCGGTTGTCAATCAGTTGCTCTGGGAGACGGCCGAATTCGGGCTCGGAGCCGATGATGTGCTGCTGCTCAAGACGGTCGCCACCTTCGACCTGTCGGTCTGGGAGTTCTGGACGGCGGCGGTATGCGGTGGCACGGTGGTCGTCGCCGCGCCGGACGGTCATCGGGATCCGGCCTATCTGAACGAGTTGATGGCGCGCGAGTCGGTGACGACCCTGCACGTGGTGCCGTCGATGCTGGACGCATTGTCGACCGGTCAACTGTCGCGATCGCTGCGCCGGGTGCTGGCCATCGGTGAGACGCTGCCGGCCGCGACCGCGCAGCGATTCCGCCAAGGCAACGCCGCGGACCTGTTCAACCTGTACGGCCCTACCGAGGCCGCCGTCTCGATCACCAACCATCGGGTGACCGACGCCGACGCGGTTACGGTGCCGATCGGTGGGCCGGAGTGGAACAGTCATGTCTACGTATTGGACTCGCGTCTGCGGCCGGTACCGGTCGGCGTATCCGGCGAGTTGTACCTGTCCGGTGCACAATTGGCGCGTGGCTACTTCGGGCGCACCGATCTCACCGCGGAACGGTTCGTGGCCAACCCATTCGAATCCGGTGCCCGGATGTACCGCACCGGCGACCTGGTGTCCTGGAACGAGCACGGTGAGCTGGAGTACCACGGCCGCAGCGATTTCCAGGTGAAGATCCGCGGTTTCCGGATCGAACTCGGCGAGATCGAGACCGCGCTGCTAGCCCGGCCCGAGATCGCGCAGGCCGCGGTGCTCGTCAAATCCGATGCGCGGATCGGTGATTGGCTGGTGGCGTATGTCGTACCGGCCGACGAGGCGACCCCGGTCGTGGTCGCCGAGCTGAAGGCCGCGCTGGCCGCGGTGCTGCCGTCGTACATGATGCCCAATGCGTTCATCACGCTGACGGCCTTGCCGCGCAATGCGAATGGCAAGCTCGAGCGCGCCGCCCTGCCCGATCCGGAGTTCGAGACCCAGGTCTTCCGCGCGCCGGCAACACCGGTCGAGGAGATCGTGGCCGGTGTCTTCGGCGATGTGCTCGGCGCGGAGCGCGTCGGGCGCGATGACGATTTCTTTGCCATGGGCGGTAATTCGCTGCTGGCGACGCAGGTGGCGGCCCGGGTCGGTGACGCGCTGGATACCAAGGTGCTGGTGCGCTCGATCTTCGAGACGCCGACCGTGGCCGGACTCGCCGCCAAGGTCGAAACCCATGCCGGTTCCGGTCGGCGACAGCCGCTGCTGGCCGGACTGCGGCCGGAGCAGATCCCGCTGTCGCTGGCGCAGTTGCGGATGTGGTTCATCAACCAGTTCGATCCGAGCTCGGCGGCCTATCACATCCCGGTGGCGATCCGGCTGTCCGGCGAACTCGATATCGCCGCACTGGGTTCGGCGGTCGAGGATATGGTGGCGCGGCACGAGGTGCTGCGCACCGTCTACCCGCAGACCGCCGACGGTCCGGTGCAGGAGGTGCTCGCACCCAACGAAGTGCCGATCGATCTGGTCCCGATTCCGATCGCGGAATCGGACGCGGTGCAGCAGGTGCAGCAGATCGTCGCGGCGGGCTTCGATGTCACCGTCGAGGTGCCCTTCCGTGCCACTCTGTTCCGGCTCGAGACCGGTGATCACATCCTGGTGTTCGTCGCCCATCACATCGGCGCCGACGGTTGGTCGATGTCGCCGCTGGTCCGCGACGTCATGCTGGCCTACTCGGCCCGCAGCGCGGGTGAGCTGCCGTCATGGTCACCGCTGCCGGTGCAGTACGCGGATTTCAGTGTCTGGCAACGCAATGTGCTCGGCTCCGAGGACGATCCGGACAGCCTGATCTCGGTACAGGCCGGATACTGGCGCACCGCACTGGCCGACCTGCCCGACGAACTGAACCTGCCCGCGGACCGGCCGCGCCCGGCGCTGCGGACCTTCGCGGGCGGTCGCACCGAATTCGAGATCGACCCGCTGGTGCACGCCGGGCTGGTGCGCCTGGCCCGCCGACACAACGCCACCATGTTCATGGTGGTGCACGCCGCGCTGTCGGTATTCCTGGCGCGCATGTCCGGCACCGCCGATATCGCCATCGGCACCCCCGTCGCCGGTCGCGGCGCGGCCGAACTCGACGACATGATCGGCATGTTCGTCAATACGCTGGTGCTGCGGCTCCAGGTGCCCGACGACCGCACCTTCGGTGATCTGCTCGCCGATGCCAAAGACACCGACCTGCAAGCCTTTTCGCACGCCGACCTACCGTTCGAGCGACTGGTCGAGCTGCTGAACCCGCCCCGCTCCACGGCTCGGCACCCACTGTTCCAGGTTTCGATGTCGTATCTGAACCTGCCGACCAGCACCTTCGAACTGCCCGGCTTACGCGCGGAGACCTTCGATTTCGCCGTCGACACCGCGAAATTCGATCTCTCGCTGACCATGTGGGCACCCGGTTCCGCCGAAGAGAGCCTGCGCGGTGAGTTCACCTTCGCGCGAGACCTGTTCGACGACAAGACGATCGAGATGTTCGCCGCCCGGTTCACCCGGCTGCTCACCGAGATCGTCGCGCGGCCGGATGCCCCGATCGGTGACCTGCGGCTGCTCGGCGCCGCCGAAGAGCAGGCGCTGACACCGGTGCGGCGCGGCGATACGCCCGCCGTCCGGCTGCTGCCGGACCTGCTGACCAGCGCGGTCAGCGTCGATCCCGAACATGTCGCGGTGCGCACCGCCGGTCGCTCGATCTCCTACCGCGAACTGGACGAATACTCGTCGCGGCTGGCTCGGGTGCTGATCGATCGCGGCGTCGGCCCGGAGAGCCTTGTCGCCCTTGCCTTCCCGCGTTCGCTCGAGATGGTCGCGGCGTTCTGGGCCGTCGCCAAGGCCGGTGGCGCGCACGTGCCGATCGACCCGACCTATCCGACGGACCGGATCCGGCACATGGTGACCGATTCCGGTGTGGTCCTCGGCATCACCACCTCCACCTACACCGAGCGGCTACCCGACGAGTCGACCGAGACCAGCTGGTTACAGCTCGACGATCCCGCGATCCACGCGGCCGTGGCCGGTAAGTCGCCATCGCCGATCACCGACGCCGAGCGGCTGCGCACGCTGCTGCCGCAGCATCCGGCGTACGTGATCTACACGTCCGGGTCGACGGGCGCACCCAAGGGTGTCACCGTCACCCAGGTCGGCATCGGCGCTGCCGTCGAGAACGCCAGCGCGGTGTTCCAGCTCGGTCCGCAGCATCGGTTCCTACATCTGTGCTCGCCGAGCTTCGATCCGTCGATTCTGGAGTGGCTCTGTACCTTCCACAACGGTGCGACGCTGGTCATCGTGCCGTCCACCATCCTCGGCGGCCCGGATCTGACCGCGCTGCTGCGCACAGAGCGGGTCACGCACGCGATCTTCACCCCCGCCGTGCTCGGCACCGTCGAACCGGCCGGTCTGGACGAATTCCGATTCCTGTGCTGCGGTGGCGATTCCAGCTCGCCCGAGCTGGTCGCCAAATGGCAACCGGGACGGCATTTCATCAACGGCTACGGTCCGACCGAGGCCACGGTGGCCGCGTCCTGGAGCGAGATGATCGCCGGACAGCGCATCACGATCGGCGGCCCGGTGCCGGGAACGCCGATGGTGGTGCTGGATTCGCGGCTGCGCCCGGTGCCGCCGGGTGCGGTCGGCGAGCTGCATCTCGGTGGCACCGCGCTGGCACGCGGCTATCACGACCGCCCGACACTGACCGCGGAACGTTTCGTCGCCGATCCGTGGGGTCCGCCCGGTGCGCGGATGTATCGCACCGGCGATCTGGTGCGCTGGGTCGGCGAACCGGGTGAGTGGGAGCTCGAATACGTCGGTCGCACGGACTTCCAGCTCAAGATCCGCGGTCTGCGCATCGAACTCGGTGAAATCGATGCGGTGTTGCGGGGGTACGAAGATGTCGAGTTCGCCGTCACGGTCGGTCGGGAAAACCCAACGGGCGAAAAGATTCTCGTCGCCTACGTGCTTCCGGTAGCGGGGCGGACCACCGATACCGGTGCGCTCATCGAATACGCCGCGCGCAGTCTGCCTCGGCATATGGTGCCCTCGGCGGTGGTGGTCCTCGATCACGTGCCGCTGACCCCGGTCGGCAAGCTCGATCGCGCGGCGCTGCCCGTGCCCGCGCTCGCCCCGCGCCCCTATTTCGCGCCATCGACGGTGCAGGAACAGGCCGTCGCCGACGTATACGCCGAGGTACTCGGCATCGACCTCGTCGGCTCCGATGACGATTTCTTCGCACTCGGCGGCAGTTCGCTGGCCGCCATGCGCGCGGTGAACAAACTGCGCGAGCTGACCGGTATCGCGGTTCAGGTGCAGTGGTTCTTCACCGATCCGACCGTCGCGGCGCTCACCCAGCGCATCATGGCCGCCGACGAAACCGAGACCTACGAATACGGATTGAACGCCGAGGCCGCACTCGATGTGCTGCTGCCGATCCGCCACGGCACCGGCGAAGCGCTGTTCTGCATCCATCCGATGGCCGGATTGTCCTGGTGCTATACCGGTCTCGCGCAATATCTGCCCGCCGACCGCTCGATCTTCGGTGTGCAGTCGCCCGCACTGTCCGAATCCGACTTCCGGCCGGATTCGCTGGATGCCATGGCCCGGCGCTATGTCGAGGAGATCCGCGCGGTACAGCCCGAGGGGCCGTACCGGCTGCTCGGGTGGTCGCTGGGTGGTGCGCTGGCCCATGCGGTCGCGGTCGAATTGCAGTCCGCGGGTGCGGAAGTCGCCATGCTCGCCATGCTGGACAGCCGCACCGGCGGCAACATCGCCGACTTCTGGGCGGAGCTGCGCTCGGCCTTCGCCGAACTCGGCATCGGCCCGGACATGCTGGGCGACAGCAATATTCGCAACCTCACCGAAGAGGCGCTCGCGGTACTGTATGCCAACATTCCGCCGGAACTGGCACTGCTGACCCCGGAACGCCTGCGTCAGAGCTACCGTGGCGCGGTGCGCTCGGTGGAGCTCGGAATCAACCATCAGCACAAGGTTTTCCACGGCACACTGGACTTCTTCAGCGCCACCGGCCACACCGCCGAATCCCGGGCCTGGCGGCCGTATGTCGACGGCACGATCAACGAGCATCCGGTCGAGGCAACCCATGAGCTGATGACGTCTCCGGCGGCCTTCGCCGAAATCGGACCCGTCCTGGCCGCCTTGCTCACCGAGCCCGAGCCCCCGGTCGAGAATGCCACGGAGCCAGCCGAAGCCGAGGCCCTCGCGCCGGTCGGGTACGCCGCCGCACCGGAGGGATATGAGTACGCGGCACCGCTTGCCGATCCGGCCGCGTTCGACCACGACTACCCGACATCGGTCCTGGTCCCGGTACATATCGATATCCCGGAACCGGCCGAGGACGCGGCACCGACCGGTGACCTGCCCCCGACGGTCGAGGCCCCGGTACTCGAACTCGACGACGACGAACCCGAGATTGCCGTCCAACCCGAGCGCGCCCCGTTCGCGGTCATCCACGACGACGATCCGATCGAGTACGCCGTCCCGCACCGCCCCGACGAACCCGACGACACCCCCATCCCGCTGTCGCTGACCCCGAATGCCGTGCGGCTCTTGGAGTCCGGTGTCGAACTGCGCGTCGTCACCCTCGAGATCCCGCCCAACTACTCACCGGAAGCGGTGCAATTCGCCGTCGATACGGTGCTCGAACAGCATCCGATGCTGTGGGTCCGGCTGCACCGTGACCGTGCGGGCGCCGATCCGGTCTTCGAAATCCCGGCTGAGGCGCAGCGCGTCGACGAGGCCTTCCTCAGCCTGGAATACGGCATCGAGCAGACCCCGCCGCCGGTCGACGATGTGGTGCGTGCCGTCGCCACGGAACTCGATCCGGTCCATGGCCGCAATATCCGCTTCGTACTGGTCGGCGGCCGCGAGGTGCCCTCGACCATGGTCATCGTCGCCAATGGCCTCGTCGTGGACGACACCTCCTGGCGCACCATCGTCGACAAGCTGTCGTTGGCCTGGTCGCGCGGCAGGCACCGCTCGCCCGCTGTCCCCGAGGCCGGACTGTCCGACCTGCTCCGGGTGCTGTCCGAGGGGGCGAGCGGCCCGGCAGCAATCGAGGAAGTGGCGTGGTGGCACCACACCTTGAGCGCGGTCCCCGCCGCCAAGGCCGGTGTCACGAACAAGAACCTGCGAGCGCGGCGCCGGGTCTCGCTGACCATCACCACCGAGGGCACCGCCGCCGTCGTCGCCGCGGCCGCCGCGCACGGTGCCAGCGTCGACGAAGTCCTGCTCACCGCGCTGGCGATCGCACAGATCACCTCCGCGGGCGAAACCGTCACCGAGGCCATGGGCCCGGTGGTCCGGCTGCCTGCCGATAGCCGGTCGATGGCCGAGACCGATACCCTCGTCGGCGCCTTCACCACCGATTACCCGCTCCCGCTGCAACTGGAGGGGGCGAACATCCAGGAGGCGCTGGTCGGTGGTCGGGCGGCGGGTATCGCGATCGAGCAGGTCAAACGGCTCACCGGTGCCGTGCCGTCCTATGGCGTCGGTTACGGCCTGCTGCGCTATCTCAATCCGGATACCGCCGCGGCCCTGACCGCACTCCCCGCAGGCCGGTGTGCCTTGCGCTATCGAGATCTGCGCCCGGCGCGCGTGCACACCGACGCACCGACCACGGATCTGCTGCTCGATATCACCGCCGACGCCACTGCCGAAGGCCTGCTCGTGCGCTTCGACTACGCGGCCGAGGTATTCGGTGGTGACGAGGTCAAGACCTTCGCCGAACACTGGATCCGGGCACTGGGCGGGCTGGCCGAATACGGTCAGCGATATCCGGGGCGACCATGATCACATTCCGGCCGCTGAGGCATGATGGAGCAACATTGCGGTAACGATGTCCACTATCGTCACGACTAAATAGGCCGTATGGTCGGCCGCGGTGCATGCCCGCGGTCAGGGGAAGCCCTCCCGTAATCACGATACGAAGTGAAGGTGTGAAATTGATGCGTAGTCTGATCCGGCGTCGCGGCACACGTGCGGCGGCGGTGATCGCGGCAACCGCGGTATTCGCGGGAGTCATGTCCGGCTTCGGCGCATCTACCGCGACGGCTGATCCGATCATGGATTCCAAGACGCTGCTGGCGAACCCGGTCGCGCCGGACGGCTCGAAGATCACCAAGGCCGAGTACAAGGACGACCGCAGCATCCGCCTGTACGTCTACTCCGCGGCCATGGACCGGACCTTCCCGGTCGACGTGCAGCGCCCCGCCGACGCCTCGGCGCCGCGTCCGGTGCTCTACCTGCTCAACGGTGCGGGCGGCGGTGAGGACAGCGCGTCCTGGGTGGCCAAGACCGATGCGCTGAAGTTCCTCGGCGACAAGAACGTCAATGTGGTCCAGCCCATCGGCGGCAAGTGGAGCTACTACACCGACTGGATCAAGGACGATCCGGTACTCGGCCGCAACAAGTGGAAGACCTTCTTCACCGAGGAGCTGCCGCCGCTGATCGACGGCGCGCTCGGCACCAACGGCACCAATGCCATCGCGGGCCTGTCCACCTCGGGTACCACTGTGCTCGCGCTGCCGATCGCCAAGCCGGGCCTGTACAAGGCCGCCGCGGCCTACAGCGGTTGCGCCCAGACCAGTGATCCGGTCGGCTCGGAGTTCGTCAAGCTGACCGTCGAGACCTGGGGCGGCGGCAATGTCGACAACATGTGGGGCCCGGTCGGTGGGCCGGAGTGGGTTGCGAACGATCCCTACGTCAATGCCGAGGGTCTGCGCGGTACCGATCTCTACATCTCGACCGGCAACGGTCTGCCCGGCCCGTACGACACCCTGGACGGTCAGTACGCCCTTCCCGGCCCCGGCGGTCTGGCCAACCAGATCCTGATCGGCGGCGTCATCGAGGCGGGCACCAACTACTGCACCAACAATATGAAGGCGAAGCTGGATTCGCTCGGCATCCCCGCCACCTTCAACTTCCGTCCCAACGGCACCCACTCCTGGGGCTACTGGAACGACGAGCTGCACGCCTCCTGGCCTACCCTCGCCAAGGGCCTCGGCCTCTGAGCTGATCCCCGCGATCTGGAACCGACCGCTCTGATTGTGACCTTGCGCACAGTCGGACGGTCGGTATTTTTTTGGTCGTGCGTTGGGCGACGCCTGGTTTCTGCAGTACATGGGTAACTCGTCGGGGACGGGCTGAGCCAAACGAGGTCCAACCGGCAGCCGCCGATGTGACAGTTGTGGCACCTGAGTCTGGCCTGAAGGTTCGGGGAGGCGGGGGAGTCTAAACAAAAAGTTCGGGAAGCCGTAAAATTCTGTTCTATGAGTACAACCCTGGTCGAGTCGGCGCGGAACGCGACCACTCGGGCGAGATCCGTCAGCGTCTTGCTCGGTCCGGCCTTCGTAGCGGCCATCGCCTATGTCGATCCAGGCAATGTGGCGTCGAATATCAGCGCGGGCGCCCAGTTCGGCTACCTACTCGTGTGGGTCATCGTGATGGCCAATGTGATGGCCGGGCTGGTGCAGTTCCTGTCGGCGAAGCTGGGGTTGGTCACCGGTATGTCGCTACCGGAGGCGGTGCGGTCCAAGTCGAGTCGTCCGGTGCGCCTTGCCTATTGGGTGCAGGCGGAGACCGTCGCGATGGCCACCGACCTGGCCGAGGTGGTCGGCGGTGCGATCGCGCTGAAGCTGCTGTTCGATCTGCCGCTGCTGGTCGGTGGCGTGATCACCGGTGTGGTTTCGATGGCGCTGCTGCTGGTGCAGAACCAGCGCGGGCAGAAGCCGTTCGAGCGGGTCATCACCGGTCTGCTCGCCATCATCGCCATCGGCTTCCTGGCCAGCGTGGTGATTTCGCCGCCGTCGGTCTCCGGCACCGTCGGTGGTCTGCTGCCGCGGTTCCAGGGCACCGAAAGTGTGCTGCTCGCGGCGGCCATGATCGGCGCGACCGTCATGCCGCATGCGGTGTACCTGCATTCCGGGCTTGCCCGGGATCGCCACGGCCAGCCCGAGATCGGGCCGTTGCGGACCCGGCTGCTGCGGGTCACCAGATACGACGTCGGACTCGCCATGGTGCTCGCGGGCACGGTCAATATGGCCATGCTGCTGATGGCCGCGAATACCCTGCGCGGCCGCGAGAATGTCGACACCCTCGAGGGTGCGCATGCCGCCGTCGGCGATGCGCTCGGCCCTGTCGCCGCGCTGCTGCTCGCGATCGGCCTGCTGGCCTCCGGTCTGGCATCGACGTCGGTCGGCGCGTATGCCGGGGCGATGATCATGGAGGGGCTGCTGAACCGCAAGATTCCGCTCTTGGTTCGGCGGCTGGTGACCCTGATACCGGCCATCCTGATCCTGGCGGTCGGCATCGATCCCACTCGCGCACTGATCATTTCGCAGGTAGTGCTGTCCTTCGGCATCCCCTTCGCCCTGATTCCCCTGGTCCGCTTCACCAGCGACCGCATACTGATGGGCGCCGACGTCAACCACCGCGTAACCACCAGCCTGGCCTGGCTCGTCGCCATCATCATCAGCCTGCTGAACGTGGCCCTGATCTACCTGACCGTCACCGGCGACTAGGCGAACAGCGTGCGCTGCGCATAGCCCGTGTCGAAATACTCGATACGAGCGGGCGGGCGGATCACACCCAGTTCTCGATCCAGTACTTCCAGATCACCGGCGCATAGGCGGCCAGGGGCGGCACCTTGATGTCCGTGCCCGCCAGTGCGGCGGTGGCGTTGCGGCAGTCGAACCAGCAGCTGAATTCGCTGTGCTCCAACACATCCTGAGGGACGCCGACGCGGGGGAGCAGCCAGCTCGTGCCGGGGACGCGCAGCATCATCTCCAGTGTGCGCTTGGGCATCACCTCCACCAGATGCGGCGCACCGGCCTCGTCGGCGAACAGATTCAGCGCCTCGGCCGCGCTCTGTCGGCGCGGATCGGCCAGGTGGTAGGTGGTGTGGTTCGAGTCGGGCCGGTGTGCGATGTGGGCCAGTGCGCGAGCCACGAAATCGACCGGGACCATATTGGTTTCACCCAGCTTCGGCACCAGCACCGGCAGGATCCTCGGCAGCTGCGCGGCCATCCGCAGCAGCCGGAAGAAATAGTAGGGCCCTTCGATTCGATCGATTTCACCGGTGCGCGAATGCCCGATCACGATCGAGGGCCGATAGATCCGCCAGTCCAACTCGGATTCGCGCACGATCTTCTCGGCCTCGAATTTCGCCCGCTGCATGGGCGAACTCGGCACCGGCCCCTCGTCGAACATGTCCTCGGTGAACAGGCCGCCGTCGAACCCGCCTGCCACATCAACCGTCGAGACATGGTGCAGCAGAGTGGCTTTCAGCTGCTCCGCGACGTCGACGACATGCCTGGTGCCGCCGCCCCGTTCGGTGACGTCATAGCTCGACGCCAGATGGAAGACATGTTCGATCGACCCTCGATGCTCGGCGATCCACGCCGGATCGATACCGAGCCCGGGCGCGCCCATATCCCCGCGCACCGGCCGCACCCGCTCGCCACCCATCCACTCCCGAGCACAACAGGTGTACCGGTCCGCCGAATCGCCCCCCGGCCGGACCAGTACATGAATATCCCCATCCCGTTTCAGCAGCTCGGGAATGAGAAATCGACCGATAAACCCAGTTGCTCCGGTAACCAGGTAAGCCATAGCCGATCAACATAGTCGCTCGTGCGGTCGCGCTTGTGTCCGGGATCACGCTCCGCCGTCGGGACGTCGCTGCACCTGTGGGCCAGCTCGGTCCCCCGCGCATCACTCGCCAGGCAGCGGCAGCCGTGGGACGCTGACGATCCCGGACCGAGCTCGGTCAGATGCCCGCTCGTCGACGAGATCAGTCGGCGAAGACCGGCTTGCGCTTGGTGAGCATGGCGGTCGCGCCCTCGAAGAAGTCGGGGGATTGGAGCAGTTCGCTTTGGCCGCTCTTTTCGGCGGCGAGGG
>NZ_BAGN01000038.1 GCF_000308835.1 Nocardia vinacea NBRC 16497
AGAATCTGGCCGCGACGAGTCTGGAGCTGCCCGGACTGACCGTCGCGGCGGTGGACTTCGATGCCGCGGTATCGCAGTTCGATGTGCACTGGATCATCGGCGATCACTACGACGAGACGGGTCGGCCCGCGGGTATCAGCGGTGCCGTCACCTATGCGCACGATCTGTTCGACGAGCGGACGGTTCAGGGCTTCGTCGCTCGGTTCGCACGCTTGCTCGGCGAGATCGCCGCCGCGCCGCGCACCGTCGTCGGTGAGCTGGAACTGCTCGACGCTGTGGAATGGGCCGAGCTGGTCTCCGGTCGCAATGCGACCGACCATGCGGTGGATGCGTCGGCGACGCTGGTGTCGCTCCTGGATGCGACCGTGGCCGCCACACCGGGCGGGGTGGCGCTGATGGGCGCGGACGGCGAGCCGGTGACCTATGCCGAGCTGGATGCCCGGGTGAACCGTCTTGCGCGGCACCTGATTTCGCGGGGAGTCGGTCCCGAGTCGCGGGTGGTGCTCGCCTTCCACCGGTCGGTGGATCTGGTCGTCGCGATGTACGCGGTGGCCAAGGCCGGTGCCGCGTATGTGCCGGTGGATCCGGACCAGGCCGCCGCGCGGACCGACTACATTCTGGGTACGGCGGCACCGGTCTGCGTATTGACCAATGCGGCAGCGGGTTTCGATACCGAGCTGGCACCGGTCGTGCGACTGGACCGGCTCGACCTCGGTTGGCTTGCCGAGACACCGATCACTGATGGTGAGCGGGTAAGGCCGCTGCGCGCGGGGAATACCGCGTACCTGATCTTCACTTCGGGTTCGACGGGGCGGCCGAAGGGGGTCGCGGTGTCGCATGCCGCGATCGTCAACCAATTGCTGTGGAAGACCAGTGAATTCGTGCTCGGACCTGGCGATGCGGTGCTGTTGAAGACGGCAGCCACCTTCGATCTGTCGGTGTGGGAGTTCTGGTCGGCGGCCGTATTCGGCGGGCGATTGGTGCTGGCGCACCCGGACGGACATCGCGATCCGGATTATCTGAACGATCTGATGGCGCGGGAGTCGGTGACCACCCTGCATGTGGTGCCGTCGATGCTGGACGCGCTGTTGACCGGTCGGTTGCCGTTCACCTTGCGGCGAGTGCTTGTCATCGGTGAGGCGTTGCCCGCCGGGCTGGCACAGCGATTCCGGGACACCTATCCGCAGAAGGAACTGTTCAACCTGTACGGCCCGACCGAGGCGGCGGTGTCGATCACCAGCCATCGGGTGACCGATGCGGATACCGTCTCGGTGTCGATCGGTGCTCCGGAGTGGAACAGCCGTGTCTATGTGCTGGATTCGCGGTTGCGTCCGGTGCCGGTGGGTGTTTCGGGTGAGTTGTATCTGGCCGGTGCGCAATTGGCGCGCGGCTATTTCGGGCGGGTCGATCTGACGGCGGAGCGGTTCGTGTCGAATCCGTTCGAGTCGGGTACTCGGATGTACCGCACCGGTGACCTCGTGGCCTGGAATGCGCACGGTGAGTTGGAGTATCGCGGTCGCTCCGACTTCCAGGTGAAGATTCGTGGTTTCCGGATCGAGTTGGGTGAGATCGAGGCGGCATTGGTCGCGCTGCCGGAGATCGCGCAGGCGGCGGTGATCGCGGATGCCGATCAGCGGACCGGTGATCGGCTCGTCGCGTATCTGGTGGGCATCGATATCGATGTGGCACAGGTGAAGTCGGCGCTGGCCGGCGTACTGCCGTCCTATATGGTGCCCGCCGCCTATGTGGTCCTGGCCGCGCTGCCGCGCACGGTCAACGGCAAGCTGGATCGAAAGGCATTGCCCGCGCCCGAGTTCGAGACACAGGTCTTCCGTGCACCGTCGACGCCGATCGAGGAGATCGTCGCCGGGGTATTCGTGGATGTTCTCGGGGTAGATCGGGTCGGGATAGATGACGACTTTTTCGCGCTCGGCGGCAATTCGCTGATCGCAACTCAGGTGGCGGCGCGCCTGGGAGCCGCGCTGGATACGCAGGTGCCGGTGCGGATGTTGTTCGAGGCGACCACGGTCGCGGCGCTGGCGGTCCGGGTGGAGCATCGGGTGGGCTCCGGTCGGCGGCTGCTGCTGGCCGCGAGTACGCGACCGGATCGGGTGCCGTTGTCGCTGGCACAGCAGCGAATGTGGTTCCTCAACCAGTTCGATACCGCATCGGCCGCGTACAACGTGCCGGTCGCGGTGCGACTGTCCGGTGCACTGGATATCGATGCACTGCGATCGGCGGTCGCCGATGTGGTGGCCAGGCACGAGGTGTTGCGCACCGTGTACCCGTCTCGCGACGGTGTCGCATATCAGGTGATTCTGCCTGTGGGACAGGCGGTTCCGGATCTGGCCGTCGTCGATGTCACGGTCGATGAGCTGCGGGATCGAATCGTAGAGCTGGTCGGTGCCGGGTTCGATGTCACCGCCGAAGTGCCGGTGCGTGCCGAATTGCTGCGTTGCGACGGCGACTACGTGCTGGTGCTCGTGGCCCATCACATCAGTGCCGATGGCTGGTCCATGGGTCCGCTGACCCGTGACCTGATGCTGGCCTATGTCGCGCGCACCGGCGGATCCGCGCCCACGTGGACGCCATTGCCGGTGCAATACGCCGACTTCGCGCTGTGGCAGCGGGCCGCACTCGGCTCGGAATCGGACCCGGATTCGCTTGCCGGACAGCAGGTGTCGTATTGGCGACAGGCCCTGGCCGAGCTGCCGGATGAGCTGAACCTGCCGTCGGATCGGATTCGGCCCGCCGTCCCGTCGTTCGTCGGCGGTCGGTGCGATATCCCGATCGATGCGCAGTTGCACGCCGCGCTGGTGGGATTGGCCCGCGAGCACAATGCGACCTTGTTCATGGTGGTCCACGCCGCGCTCGCGGTATTGCTGGCGCGCTTGTCGGGCACCGACGATATCGCCATCGGAACGCCGGTCGCCGGGCGTGGCGAGGCCGAACTCGACGATGTCATCGGCATGTTCGTGAATACGCTTGTGCTGCGCACCGAGGTATCGGGCGCCAGCACCTTCGCCGAGTTGCTGGCCCACGCCAAGGATGTGGACCTACAGGCCTTCGCACATGCGGACATTCCGTTCGAGCGTTTGGTGGATCTGCTCGAACCGGAACGGTCGACGGCACGGCATCCGCTGTTCCAGGTAGCGCTCTCGTTCGAGAACCTGCCGGACAACTCGTTCGAGCTGCCCGGATTGCAGGTCCTCCCAGTGAATTTCGACCTCATCACCGAGAAATTCGATCTGTCGCTGGCGATTCGCGAGTCCGGTTCGGGCATGTTCGCCGCGTTCACCTATGCGCGCGACCTTTTCGATGACGCGACGGTGCGCGTCTTCGCGGATCGGTTCGTGCGACTGCTCACCGCGATCGTGACAGATGCGGAAACACCGGTGGGTGATCTGCCGCTGCTGGCCGAATCCGAGGTCGAATTCCTGACCCGTGTGCAGCCGGATCATGTGATGGCGGGTGGGCTGCTGCCCGATCTGCTGTTGCGTGGGCTGCGCCACGGTGCGGACCGTGTCGCGGTCAGGTATGCGGGCCGGTCGATCAGCTACCGCGAACTCGACCGGTACTCGTCGCGGTTGGCCCGGGTCCTGATCGAGCGTGGTGTCGGGCCGGAAAGCCTTGTCGCGGTGGCCTTGCCGCGCTCCTATGAGATGGTCGCCGCGGTGCTGGCCATCGCGAAGACCGGTGGCGCACATGTGCCGATCGATCCGAACCATCCGCTGGAACGGGTCCGGTACCTCCTGGCCGATTCGGCCGCGGTCGTCGGACTGACCACTGCCGAATACGTCAAAGACCTCCCCGATGACGTGCAGTGGCTCGCGCTCAACGATTCCGCGACAGAAGCGTTGTGCGCCAACCGATCCGCCGCGCCGATCACCGATGCGGACCGGATCGCCCCGCTGCGTCCGCACCACGTGGCCTACGTCATCTACACCTCCGGCTCGACCGGTATGCCCAAGGGCGTCACGGTGACCCACGCCGGACTCGGCGGCCTGCTCGAGCATGCGATCGAGCTGTACCGGCTCGAGCCGACACGTCGTTTCCTGCATATCTGCGCGCCGAGCTTCGACCCGTCGGTGCTGGAATGGCTGTGTGCCTTCTCGGTCGGCGCGACACTGGTGATCGTGCCGTCCACCGTGCCGGGTGGGCCAGAACTCGGTGAGCTGCTGCGCGCCGAACGGGTGACGCACGCGATCATCACCCCGGCGGTTCTCGGCACGGTGGACCCGACCGGCCTCGACGACCTCGAAATGCTATCCGTTGGTGGCGATGTCACCACGCCGGAACTGCTGGCCAAGTGGCAGCCCGGCCGCCGGTACTACAACGGCTACGGCCCGACCGAGACCACCATTATCTCGTCGTATGCGGAATTGACTGCGGGACAGCACATTACGATTGGCACGCCCGTGCGCGGCATGTCCGCGCTGGTGCTGGACGCGCGGCTGAATCCGGTACCGCCCGGGGTGACGGGTGAACTGTATCTGGCGGGCGGTGCGCTGGCCCGCGGTTATCGCAACCGAGCCGGGCTGTCCGCGGAGCGTTTCATCGCCAACCCGTGGGGTGACCCCGGTGCCCGGATGTATCGCACCGGCGACCTGGTCCGCTGGTATGCGACTTCGGCTGGGGCCTGGGAGCTGGATTATGTGGGCCGCAGCGACTTCCAGGTGAAGGTTCGCGGCTTCCGTGTCGAACTGGGTGAGATCGATGCGGTGCTCGGCGGCCACGAGGACGTCGAATTCGCGGTCACCCTCGGTCGCGAAACCGCCGCTGGCGCAACGGTGCTGGTGTCGTATGTGCTTCCGGTGGCGGACCGTGTTGTCGACGCGGACCGCGTCACGGAATTCGCGGCGCGAGTACTGCCTTCGCATATGGTGCCTTCGGCCGTCGTAGTCCTCGACGAGGTGCCGCTGACCACCAATGGCAAGCTCGACCGCAACGCGCTGCCCGAGCCGCGGTTCACCGCCACGGTGTCGCGGGCGCCCTCCGGCCCCTTGGAATCGCGGATCGCCGAACTGTTCGCGCAGGTCCTCGGCGTGCGGTTGGTGGGAGCCGATGACTCCTTCTTCGCCATCGGCGGCGACAGCATCGTCTCGATCCAGTTGGTTTCGCGGGCCAAGGCAGCCGGAATCGGCTTCACCCCGCGCGATGTCTTCGAGCAGAAGACCGTCGCCGGATTGGCCAGGGTCGCGGTGCTCGGTACGGATCCGGCGCCGGTGGTGCTGGCCGAGTTGCCGGGTGGCGGTGTCGGCGATATCCCGCTCACCCCGGTGCTGGCGGGCTTCCTCGACAACGGTTCGTTCGGCCGATTCGCCCAGACACTGGTGCTCGCGCTGCCGGAGGGCATCGATCGCACCGGACTTACCGCCACGCTGACAGCCATACTCGACCACCACGACATGTTGCGCGCGCGGGTATGGCAGGTCGACGGCCGGTGGTGGCAGCAGGTCGCCGCACCGGGCACCCTCGACGCGTCGACACTGTTGTCCGAGGTGGACGTGCCCGACGCGGCCGAGCTGAACCGAATCGGCAACGCCGCCATGGCTTCCGCGCTGGCGGCACTGGATCCGGCCATGGGTCGGATGGTCGCGTTCAGTTGGCTGCGCAGGTCGAATGCGCGCGATCTGCTGGTCGTCGCGGCGCACCACTATGTGATCGATGGCGTTTCGTGGCGGATTCTGATCCCGGACCTCATCACCGCATGGGCTCAGCGTTCCGCCGGGATGGCCGTTGCGTTGCCGCCGGTCGGAACATCGTTCCGGCGTTGGGCGCACGGTCTGGTGGAGGCGGCGGGCTCGCCGTCGCGGATGGCCGAGCTCGACTACTGGCGCACTGTGCTGGCGACACCGGATCCGTTGCTCGGTGCGCGTGCGCTCGATCCCGCCGTCGATACCCATGCGACGGTGCGGCAGTTGACGGTCGAGGTGCCGGTCGATGTCGCCGATGCGGTGCTGACCACGGTGCCCGCGCTGTACCGCGGTGGTGTCAACGACGGACTGCTCGCCGCGCTGGCCATGGCGGTGCGGACCTGGCGGGCGCGCCGCGGGATCGACGCCACGGTCACCAGGATTCGATTCGAGGGCCACGGCCGCGAGGAAGCGACCGTGCCCGGCGCCGATCTGACCCGCACGATCGGCTGGTTCACCAGCGTTTACCCGGTGGCGCTCGAGCTGAGCGACGTTGCCGAGGAGCCCGCGGCGGTGCTGCGGTCGGTGAAGGAGCAATTGCTCGCGGTTCCGGATCGGGGCATCGGCTTCGGCCTACTGCGCCAACTGAATTCGGGTACCGCCGGTGCGCTGGCCGGTGATATCGGGCAGATCGGCTTCAACTATCTGGGGAGGGTATCCACCGGCGGTGCACCGGAGTTGACCGATCCGGCCTGGCTCCCGTCCGGCGATCTGGGTGACCTCGAGGACGGCCAGGATCCGGGGCTGCCCGCCTCGGCCGTGGTCGATATCAATGCGATCGTCGTCGATACCGATGCCGGGCCGCGGATGGATGTGGTGTTCAAGTACGCCGGTGAAATCCTCGACGCGGCGGTAGTACAGGAACTGGCCGACGACTGGCTCATCGCGCTGACGGCAGTAGCCAGGCATGTAGCGAACCCGGACGCCGGTGGTCTCACACCATCTGATGTGCCGCTCGTATCGACCACCCAGCACGAACTCGACACCTGGCGGGCGAACTACCCGGGCCTGGTCGAGGTACTGCCGCTATCGCCGCTGCAAACCGGCCTGCTGTTCCTCATGGAAATGCTGGCGGAGTCGGTGGACCCCTACGTCATTCAGGTGGCGGTCGAACTCTCGGGCGAATTCGAACTCGAGCGTTTGCGCAGCGCCGCACAGGCGGTACTGGACCGGCACGCGAATCTTCGCAGCGCCTTCACTTTCGGCGCGAACGGCAAACCGGTGCAGCTCATCGCCGACGGTGTCCAGGTGCCGTGGCGCGTGGTCCCCGAGGTGCCCGACGCCGACCTGCCCGATCTGCTCGCCGCCGACCAGCGCACCGGATTCGATTCCGCGCTGGCACCGCTGCTGAGATTCACGGTGTACCGCACCGTATCCGGGCGCACGCACCTCGTGCTGACAGCGCATCACATCCTGCTCGACGGGTGGTCGATGCCGCTGCTGATGAAGGATCTGCTGATCCTCTACGCGACCAGGAGCGATGCCGCGCTGCTGCCTGGATTGCGGCCGTACCGCGACTATCTGGCGTGGCTGTCGCGTCAGGACCGCGAAGCCACATTGCGCGCGTGGGAAACCGCGCTGACCAAGGTCGCGCCGACGCTGCTCGCGCCCGCTCTGGTGCGACCCGCGGTGCCGGACAATGGATTCAGCCCAAACAACGGATTCGGCAGAGCTGCATTCGAACTGTCGGCGACCGAGACGGTCGCGCTGACGTCCTTCGCCGCGGCGACCGAGGTCACCGTCAATACGGTGCTGCAGGCGGCGTGGGGCGTGGTCGTCGCCGGTATTACCGACCGCGACGATGTCGTCTTCGGCGTCACCGTTTCGGGACGTCCACCGCAGCTCGACGGCGTCGACGCGATGGTTGGCCTGTTCGTGAACACGATCCCGCTGCGCGTCCGATTCGATTCGCGGACAACGGTTTCGCAGTTGCTCACCGAGCTGCAAGGTGAGCAGGCCGCGCTGTTGGAGCATCACTATCTCGGGCTGGCCGATGTCCAAGCGATCGCGGGTGGCAGCGAGTTGTTCGACACGCTGCTGGCCTATGAGTCGTATCCGATCGACGCCGATGGCCTGCGGCAGGCGGGCAGCGCCGTCGACGGGTTGGTGGTCAGTGGCGTGAGTTCGGTCGACTACACCCACTATCCGGTTACCGTCCGGGCCGAACTGGGTGCTGAGCTCCGGGTGGAGGTGTTGTATCGCAGCGACGCCGTCGCGGATTCGGCGGCGCAGGCGCTGACCCAGCGGTTGCGCACTGTGCTCGGCGAATTCGTCACCGCGGATTCGGTTGCGGCCGTGCGCGACGGTGTGGGGCCCGATGTACTCACTCAGGTTCGATACTGGCGCACCACGCTTGCGGGGCTGCCGGATGAGTTGACGTTGCCCATGGATCGTCCGCGCTCGACGATGCCCACCCACGACGGTGGACAGGTCGGGCTGGAGATCGGCGTGCATCTGCACCACGAATTGCGTCGGCTTGCCGAGACCAGGAATACCTCGGTATTCGTGGTGGCGCATGCGGCTTTCGCGGTGTTGTTGGCGCGGCTTTCCGGCACGACCGATATCGCAATCGGGACGCCGGCCTCGGGGACGACCGTGGTGCTGCGCACCGAATACGACCCGAGCGCGACCTTCGATGAACTGCTCGCCGAGGTCGGCCTGGTCGACGCCGCCGCATTCGCGCACGCCGATGTGCCGTTCGCGCAACTCGTCGAGATACTCGACCCCGTCCAGGTGACCGGCAGGCATCCGCTGTTCCAGGTCGCGATGGGCAACACCGCCGCGACCGAACCGATCACGGTTGACCTGCGGCTTTCGCTGAACGAGCGGGTCGGCCCGCGCGGTGAAACCCAGGGGGTGCTGGCGGAATTCGCCTATGCGACAGACCTGTTCGACGCCGCGACCGCACAGGGCTTCGCCGATCGGTTCGCCCGCATCCTCACCGCGATCGTCGCCGATACCGCGGTGACCGTCGGCGATATCGAGCTGCTCGGACCCGATGAACACACCAGGGTGCTGCGCGAATGGAATTCGCGTGGTGCGTGGGTGCCCGCCGCGACACTGCCCGAACTGATCGCCGATCAGGCCCGGCGCAGGCCCGATGCGGTGGCGGTCCGTTTCGGCGATACCGCACTGAGTTTCGCGGAGCTGCGTCGGCGGGCGAACCGGGTGGCCAGGGCGCTCATCGCCGCCGGTGCCGGACCGGAATCGCTGGTGGCTGTTGCGGTTCCGCGGACCGAAGAGCTACCGGTCGCGCTGCTCGGTGTGCTCACCGCTGGTGCGGCGTATCTACCGATCGATATCACCTATCCGGCGCAGCGGCTGGCCTTCGTGCTGTCGGATGCGGTTCCGGTCTGTGTGCTCACCACCGCGGAGCAGCGGGTCGATGTGCCGGTCGGCGAGCTGCCGGTGATATTGCTGGAAGAGATAACGGAATTCGACGATCGCCCCGTCAGCGATGCCGACCGAATCGCACCGCTGTTGCCCGATCACCTTGCCTACGTCATCTACACCTCGGGTTCGACGGGTGTGCCGAAGGGGGTGGGCGTCGCACATCGCAATGTGGTCGAGCTGTGCGCGAATACCCAGCCGCTGTTCGGGTTCGACGAGACCGATGTGTGGACGCTGTTCCACTCCTTCGCCTTCGACTTCTCGGTGTGGGAGCTGTGGTGTGCACTGGCTACCGGCGGCTCGGTGGTCGTCGTCGACTACGCGACCTCGCGGGCACCGGAACTGTTCCGCAAGTTGCTGATTCGCGAACAGGTCACCGTGCTGAACCAGACGCCGTCAGCCTTCTACCAGCTCATCGAGGCCGATCGGGCCGCAGCCGATTCCGACGGCGAATTCGCGCTGCGCCATGTCGTATTCGGTGGCGAGGCTTTGGATCTGCGTCAGTTGCGGCGCTGGTATGAGCGCCATGACGCGGATGCGCCGCGCCTGGTCAATATGTACGGCATTACCGAAACCACGGTGCACGTTTCGTTCCTGGCGCTGGACAAGCAGATCGCGGACAGCCCGGACAGCCTGATCGGACGTGCGCTGCCCGGCTTGGCGGGCTATGTGCTCGACGAGCGCTTGCACCCGGTGCCGGTCGGAACACCGGGTGAGATCTATATAGCCGGAGCCCAGCTGTCCAGGGGATACCTCGGCAGGCCGGGACTGGCCGCGGTGCGTTTCGTCGCGAATCCCTTCGGAGCACCGGGATCTCGCATGTACCGCACCGGCGACCTCGGACGCTGGGGTCGGACCGGACTTGCCTACGCCGGGCGCAGTGATCAGCAAGTTCAGTTGCGCGGCTTCCGAATCGAACTCGGCGAGATCGAATCCGCGCTGCTGCGCTGTCCGGGTGTGAGCCAGGCGGTGGTGCTGGTCCGCTCGACCGAACGTCTCGGTGATCAGCTCGTCGGCTATGTGGTGCCTGCGGCCGGTGCCGGAATCGCTCCCGATGAGCTGCGCGTCCAGGTGTCCGAATTCCTCACCGGCTATATGGTTCCGGCCGCCATCGTGGTGCTCGATGTGATGCCATTGACGCCGAACGGCAAGTTGGACCGGCGCGCGTTACCCGAACCAGCATTCGAGGCACGGCAATACCGCGCACCGGCCACACCGATCGAGGAAACCGTCGCCGCCGCCTTCGCGGAGGTGCTCGACCTCGACCGATTCGGTATGGACGACAACTTCTTCGAGCGCGGCGGCAATTCATTGATCGCCACGAAGCTGACTGCCCGGCTGAGTTCGGTTCTCGGCGAGAAGATTCCGGTGATGCGGGTGTTCACCGCGCCGACACCGTCGGACTTCCTGGCCGAGCTGGCTCGCCGGGCTGGTGGGCAGGTCGAGGGCGAGGCGGCGTTCGATGTGGTGCTGCCGCTGCGTGCGACGGGTACCGCCGAACCGCTGTTCTGTATTCACCCGGTCTCGGGTATCGCTTGGTCGTTCGCGGGGCTGGCCGCCTATCTCGATTCCGACCGGCCGATCTACGGCATCCAAGCGCCGACACTCGCCGCACCGGCGGTGCTGCCGGACACGATCGAGGAGTGGGCCGCGATCTATGTCGATGCGATCCGCTCGGTCCAGCCGAAGGGGCCGTATCACCTGATCGGCTGGTCGATGGGCGGTGTCTTCGCCCACGAGATCGCCGTGCAACTGCAGCGGGCCGGACAGCGAGTGGCCACGCTCGCGGTGATGGACAGTTATATGGCCGATCCACCCGACGAACGCGCGCAAGGCGCGGGCTCACCCGTGCCGGTGGCCGAGCTGATCGGCGGCCTGCTCGGCGAACAGGCCGGTGACCTCGGCTTCGCCGCCGATGTGGATTTGGCACAACTCGCTGAGCGGTTGGTCGAACTGCCGGAGCCGTTCGCCTCCTTCGGCTCCGAGCGGTTCACCCGGGTGCTGGATACGGCCGTACATTCGGTCGTCCTGCGCAACACCTATCAGCCCGTTCGCTTCCACGGCGACGTCATCTATTTCACTGCGGCGGTCGACGACCCCACCGGTTCGATCGGCGCGTCGATCTGGGCCGAGGTAGTCGACGGCACGGTGGACAACCGCGCGGTGCCGACCACTCACTGGCGGATGACGGCCGCCGCTGGGCTCGCGGAAATCGGCAAGGTGTTGACCGGGGTGTGGCGGGAAAGCCGCGGCGCGGACTGATCTTCGGTGGCGCACGCTTATTGGGTGTGCGCCACCGTTGTGGTGGCCGTGCACCCGACATAGCGGTGGGCAGGCGACACGAGGGGTGCGCGGGGCCAGCGACTTCCGGCACCTACAGTTGTTCGGCACTGTGCGGCACAGCGGGGGCGAGGTGCGTTTTACTCCGATGACGGTGCCTGGCAGGCAGTTTCGTCGCTGCCGCGTGGGCATGCGGTGATCTGCGGTGCGCAATTCATTCGGGTGTGTGGCCGGAACGAGGGTTGCGTTTGGGTTTGTTGGACTGCGGTGGGTCCTGTTGTTCTGCAGCGACTTCCGGGGTCTGCCGGTCCAGGAAGGCTCGGCGTTGCGTGTTCTTCCGGTGCAGTGCTGGGCGCGTCGTGTGCCGTACCCGGCTTACCTTCCGCGGCCAGGTGGGCAGGCATGCGGCTTCCAGCGTGGTCGACTGGCTGTGGTTGCATTCTCGAGCGTGGGATCAAGATCAGGTGGAAGTGGTGGCGGGGCCTTCTCGCGGTTTGCCGCCGTGGTTTCCACGTGATCATTTGTCCAGGTCGGCAGGTGGCCGATACACGGGGTGCGTGGGGGCGGGACGAGGGGTGGGGGTTGCGTTCG
>NZ_BAGN01000037.1 GCF_000308835.1 Nocardia vinacea NBRC 16497
GCTCTATCCCCTGAGCTACGAGGGCTGAACTGGTGGCGCGGGGGCGCCGGTTGGGACGACCGGGAGTCTACCGGGTCGGGGGCGGGTGGGTCGCATCGATTTGGTCGGGGGCGTGATGAGGTCTGGATCGGTTTGAGGGTTGACCGAGGTCGGGCTGCTGTCTGAGACTGTTGGTGCGGTCGATTCGGCGCGGCTCGCGAGTGCGCCGAGTGTGCGACTCCGGAGATGTCGACCCCGCGGTCGCCTCTGGTGGGGAGCCGACCTCCGCCGGGCGTCGGCCCCCGGCGTGAGGTCGGCTTCTGCCATCCGTCAGGGTTTTTCGGTACCGACGGCGATGATGTAGTCGGCCCACGGGCTCGGAGCAGCAGACCGGGGCGGCTGAAGGTGGCGCGCAGGACTGGGTTCACGAGGCGTACGGAAAGTAAACCGTCTCAGACAATGACATGTGGTCAAGGGCTGTATTCGGGGTCTGGTTACTCCAGTCGGATCGGCCTGCGCGCACGTGGGCAACTCCGCTCGGATCGGCCCGCGCTCAGCCGGGCCGTCAGAACCCGCCGTCAGAACCCGCCGTCAGAACCCGCCGTCAGAACCCGCCGTCAGAACCCGCCGTCAGAACCCGCCGTCAGAACCCGCCGTCAGAACCCGCCGTCAGAACCCGCCCCCGTCGAACCCGCCCCCGTCGAACCCGCCCCCGTCGAACCCGCCCCCGTCGAACCCGCCCCCGTCGAAACTTCCGCCGTCGAACCCGCCGCCGCCCGAGTTGTACCCACCTTGATCGTCGGAGTACCCGCCCTGATCACCCGAGTCGTTCCCTTGATCCCCGCCCGTCGCATCGAGCGCGTCCTGATACCCCTCGCCGTAACCACTTTCGAACCCCTGCGCGTCATACCCCACCCCGGACATTCCGGAGAACAATGACGAGAACAGCAGCGCCGAACCCAAACCCCAAGCGCCGCCGATCAATGCGGGCCGCCACCACGGCTCGGAGTACCAGCCCGCGGGCACCGGCCGCCCCGCGACGCGCCCGCCCGGATAGTAATTCGGCGTTTCCGTGGAGGGATTCGGCGAAGCAGCGACGTCACGGCCCTCGTATTCGACGACGCGCTTCTCGGTGACCCGCCCGGCGATGTCCTGGCCGTCCAGCGCCGGAATCACCGGGCCTGGATCCATCAACATCGCGGTGCGCGCCGCGCGGATGTAGTACATGCCCTCGACCGCGGTCTGCTTCGCCAGCCGCGCTTGCGCGGGCGTGCGGGCTTGCTCGATCTGCGAGCCGGCCGCGATATGCCGCTCCGAAGCGTCGGCGAGTGCCTGCTTAGCCGCCTCATTGCTGCCGGTGAGGTTGTAGACCTGACCCGCGAGTCGCTCGATCATCTGCCTGGCGTCGGCGGCCGCATCGTCGAACTTCTGTGCCGCGCGCTGTTTGCTCTGTTGCGTCTGATAGATGACGTAGGCCGCCGCGAGCAGGATCGCAACGCCGATCAGTATCCACAGCATCGCTCGCGCCCCTTTCGGCATCGATCCAGGTCGCCCCGAGTTTACTGGGGGCTTGCTGAGACTCGGCTGAGCTTCGCGGCGGGCGGTGACCCGCCGTGTCTATTGTCCAGCGAACTGCCGGGCGATGACCAGACGTTGGACATGGTTGGTGCCCTCGAAAATCTGCATGTCCTCGGCCTCGCGCATAGGTCGCGCGCGCCGAATCCACGGCGGCGGCCATACCGGCGAGCACGAAATCGAGGCCTTGGTGGTCGATGATGTGGCGGCCGGAGCCCCGTTTCCTTGGCATAGACGACGGCATCGTCGAGGACGCGCTGAGCGAGGCCCGTCGCGGCCACCGCAATGTCGACCCGAGCGCAGAGCGCTGAATGCGATCGAAAGTCTTTGTCCCACAACAACTATCATGCTTTCAGTGGACCGCGGCGCCCCGACGGTGCAACTCGGCCGCATCGAATCCGGCATTCGCTTCGGAAGGCTATATGCGCCGATGGTTCGTGCGCCCCGCGCCGTCCGGAAAGGTTCCGGGTGTCTCGGATTCGACCACGCGTGGCTCGAGCACCTTGTCGGCGATATCTCGAGTGAGCTCGATCGGGTCGCGGGCTTCGGCGTCGGGAGCATCGGGTCAACAGGCATGTCACCTGTGCACCCGGATGGCGCCGCGACACGACAGGGTGGTCGGGTGTGTCCAATTGGACACAGCTCGGCCGCCCAAATCGGGCACTGCGCTCGCGCGCGAGTAAATGGCACGTCCGCAATCAGCGGCAATTGAACTCCGCTGTGCGAAACTTGGCCCCGCCACAGTTGACCATTTCGAGCGACCTGCAAGTAGTCGCCACGGTCGCACTCCTCACCCTCGGAGGACTGTCCATGAAGAATTCTGTTGCGCCACTGGAGTTACCCGAACCGCTGGTCATAACGCTCGGAAATCTCAAAGGCGGCGTCGGCAAGACGACATCAGCGTTTTTCTTGGCCTCATATTTCGCGCAGGTCCACGAATTGCGCGTGCTCGTCATCGACGCCGACCCGCTCAGTCAGACCGGATATTCCTGGTATCGGCGGCTGCTCAGGGGCGGCATCGAGGTGCCGTTCAAACTGATCGCCTTCCCGTCTCGGCATGTCGACGACTGCATTACCGATAATGCCGGGAAATTCGATGTGATCATCGTCGATGCCGGTGGCGAGTCGGCCGAGATATTCAAGGCCGCCATACCGCAGAGCGATGAGCTGATTCTGTTGACCAGTGTCAGCCCATCGGAGGTCAAGCGGGTGCCGAGTACCTATAAGGCCGCCGAGGAGGCCGCGGCGGATAGCGGCCGCGAGATCCGGGTCCGGGTACTGATGACCAAGGTGCCGGTGACGATGAAGAACGGTGTGAATGTCTCGACCGAATACCGCACGCAGCGCGGAAATCTGGAGGATGCGGGCTATGACGTATTCGAATCCTATTTGAGCGCGTGGAAGTGGTATCGGGAGGCGGCCGACGGAGAGGTCGGCGAGGGCGCCGAGAATCCGATTATGGATCTCGGTGAATATCGGCAGGTCGGCGAGGAGTTGGTGAGCCCGTACCGGGTCGCGGTGGAGGTGCCTGCCTGATGCCTCCGCAGCGTAGGAAAGGTTCCATCGGTAAGGGCTCGATCGGCGGCGCGAATCCGTTGGCGGATAGTGCCGAGCACACGCCGCCGGTATCGCCGCTGCGGGATGCCGAGTGGCGAACGGGTCCGCTGAGCGCGGCGTCGTTGGAGGTGATCGCGCCGGCAGTCGAGGCGAATGTATTGACGATGCCGCTGCCCGCGCCGAACGAAACCGCGCTGGACGGGCCGCTCGACGATCGCGAACAGGCTCAGTTGACGGCCTGTGAATCCTCGATCGACGGCCTGCGGGTCGCCTTCTGGTCGGCCGGACGTGCGCTGCAAATCGTGCGCGACGGTCGGCTCTACCGGGATCGGCACGCGAGCTTCGACGATTATGTGGAGCAGCGCTGGGATATGCAGCGGTCATACGCGCACAAGTTGATTCGAGCCTGGCCGCTCGCCGCCAAATTGCATCCGGTCGCCCCCACAATCAATGAGGGGCAGGTTCGCGAACTGCTGCCGGTGGCCGCCCAGCACGGCGAAGATGCGGCGGTCACCGTGTACACCACGATCGCCGGTGTCGACGATGTGAAGGTCACCGCGGGCAAGCTCCGCGAGGCCGTCGCGCTGCTGCCCGAGCGGTTCGACAAGGCCGAGGTGGTCGGATTGCTGCAGGCATGGCTGCGCGGGGAGTTGCGGGATCAATCGAACGAGCGGGCCGTCGATCTGTTCGCCGCGGTGGAATCGCGGTTCGCCGCGCTGACGCGACGAGTTGTCAAGGGCTCGAACAATGATCCGGCGGCGGCGCGCGAATTCGCCGCGAAACTGCGAACTCTCGCCGAACAAATCGAGGAGCAGATCATCGCCTGAGCCATTTTTGGTGTCGGAATGCCCCGTTGCGGAAGCGGTTCCGCTGCGGGGCATTTCGATTTAGTTACACTTTTGTTATCGTCAATGCGCGTGTCGTGTCGCATAATTGGCGCGGATTGCGCGAAATATGGCGCTCGGATCCGCTGGACTAAAGATCACCGTGATGGTTTTCGAATTCATTCGAGGTCTTGGTGAAGTCCTACACGCCAATGCAATGCGGCGTCGCACGGGCCGGCCAGGAACTTCGATAAGAGCATCGGAGGACCGGATCATGGCATCAACTACGGAGGGTCGATATTCTCGTTTCCTGCGGCGCGTGCTCCCATGGGCCGTCGGCGCGGGAGTCATCGCAGGCGCGGCCATCGCCGCGACACTGCTCGCAGGAGGTCAGGCGTCAGCGCAACCGCTGACCATTCCGGGTATCGGGACATTCGAAGTCCCGGACCAGATTTCGATTCCCGGCATCGAAGTTCCGACGGATGGGCCTGCATTGCCCACTCCGATTCCTGCGGTAGCGGATTCCGTCGCACCTTCGGAAATCGCGCCAGCTGAAGTTCCGGGGAAGGAACCTTCGGCACCACTCGCGGTTCCCGATGTGGAACTCGATGTGCCCCTCGGCGTTCCGAGTAATGAACTTTCGATTCCACCGACTATTCCAGGTGTGAAGTTCTCCGCGCCCCTTGCGTTTTTGAATATCGAGCGTTCGGCACTTCCATTGATTTCCACTATTGAGGTTGCTCCTTCGTGTGATGCGCCCGTCGCGACACAGGGCAAGGAACTTTCGGCTCCGCTGACTGCTCCGGGTTCCGCGCTCGCGGTGCCGCTGCGGGCTCTGGGTGTCGAGCGTTCGGCGCTTCCGCTGATTCCCGCGGTTGAGAATTACATCGCTCCTTCGGGTGCGGCGCCCGTCGCTATACAGGGCAAGGAACTTTCGGCACCGCTGACTGCTCCGGGTTCCGCGCTCGCGGTGCCCCTGCGGGCTCTGGGTATCGAGCGTTCGGAACTCCCGCTGATTCCCGCGGTCGAGCATCCGGTCGCTGTCCCGGAGATCGCGCCAGTCGAGGCCCGCGGGAAGGAACTTTCGATTCCGCTGGCGGTTCCGGGTGTCCGAATCTCGATACCCGTCGGGGTTCTCGGGTGGGAGCGGTCGGCTCCGCTCGCGATACCTGGCGCGGAACGGTCTGCGCCGGGGGCGGAGCGCGCACTACCCTTGGTGATTCCGTGGGGCGAACATTCGACGGCTCCGGTGCCGGCCGGGGTTCCCGGCCCTGAGCCTCCGGCGCTCGCGACGATTCCGGGGACCGGGATTACGGTGCCCGCAGACATGTTCCGCGGCGAAATCGCGTACCTCAGCGGTCTTCTCGGCATCAAGCCGCCGATCTCGCCACCCGCGCCCGCGGTGGCGCCGGAACGCACGCACGGTGCGATCGCCGTCGACGCGGCACGCGGCAAGGTCGGCACCGGATACAGCATGGGCGCGACGGGTCCGGATGCCTTCGACTGCTCCGGGCTGGTGCAGTGGTCTTATAAGCAGGCCGGAGTGAAGGTGCCGCGGACCAGCTATGAGCAGCTGTCCGCGGGCACCCCGGTCGCCCGGGACGAGCTCGAGCCCGGTGACGTGGTGTCCTTCTACGACGGCGGCCACTCGGCCCTCTATGCCGGTGACGGCAAGGTCATCCACGCCTCGACTTATGGGACCGGCGTGATCATGTCGCCGATGTCCTCGATGCCCTACGCGGGCGCCCGTCGGTACTGACCGCGAAAGAGTCGCACCGACTGAACCGATGAGCTCGAGCGGACCGGTCTGTCGGCGGCCGTGCAGGGGTGTCGCCATCGGGCCGGTCCGAAGGGCCGTTCCATCTGACGCACCATAGTCCTATTATCTGCGTATGAATGCAGATAGCGAGCCACTGCGGCTGCCGATTGCGGAGGACCAGGTCGGACTGATCGTCGAGGTCTTCCGCATGCTGGCCGACTCGACCCGGGTACAGATCCTGTGGGCGCTGGTCGACCGGGAGCTCTCGGTCAATGATCTGGCCGGTTATATCGGTAAACCCAGCCCCTCGGTATCGCAACATCTGGCCAAGCTGCGCATGGCTCGTCTGGTCCGGACCCGCCGCGCCGGAACCACCATCTTCTACAGCCTGGAGAACGAACACGTCCGCCAGTTGGTCGTGGATGCGGTGTACAACGCCGAACATGCGAGCCCCGGTGTACCTCCGCATCACCGCGGCGAGGGGTCCATACGCGAATTGCCTGCTCGGGATCAGGCGGTGGCGGAATGAGTCACGAGCGCGATCCTGAACGCTGGCACAGTACTTCGCACGGTCACCACCACGGACACACGCACGGCGCGGACCACGACCACGGACACGCGCACTCGGGCGGCGCGGACCATGACCATGACCATGCGTACTCGCACGGTGCGCACCATGACCATGATCATCCGGGTGGATTGCGCGGTGCGCTGCGCGAGATCTTCGTACCGCACAGTCACGACGCCGCCGACAGCATCGACGGTGCGTTGGAGTCCAGCGCCATCGGGATCCGCGCGGTGAAGATCAGCCTGGCGGTGCTCGGGCTGACCGCTGTGCTCCAAGTATTGATCGTGCTGGCTTCCGGTTCTGTCGCGTTGGCGGCCGACACCATTCACAACTTCTCCGATGCACTGACCGCGGTGCCGCTGTGGATCGCATTTGCCCTCGGTCGGCGGGCGGCGACGCGGCGCTATACCTATGGATTCGGGCGGGCCGAGGATCTGGCCGGGTTGTTCGTGGTTGCGATGATCACGTTGTCCGCGATCATCGCCGGGTACGAGGCGGTGCGCAGGCTGATCGATCCGGTGCAGATCCAGCATCTGAGTTGGGTTGCGGCGGCGGGACTCATCGGGTTTGTCGGCAACGAGACCGTCGCGCTGTATCGGATCAGGGTCGGGCGGCGGATCGGTTCGGCGGCGTTGGTGGCCGACGGATTGCACGCGCGAACGGACGGATTCACCTCATTGGCGGTGTTGATCGGTGCTGGTGGCGTCGCGCTCGGCTTCCCGCTCGCCGATCCCGTTGTCGGACTGCTGATTACCATCGCGATTCTGGCTGTACTGCGCACGGCCGCGCGAGATGTGTTCCGCCGCTTGATGGATGGCGTCGAGCCCACCCTGGTGAGCACCGCCGAGCAGGCGCTGGTCGCCGAACCCGGTGTGCTCGGCGTGCGCAGTCTTCGAATGCGCTGGATCGGCCACCGTCTGCACGCGGATGTCGAACTGGATGTCGCCCCGAGCATCACCCTGGCCGACGCGCACCGCCTGGCCCACGGCGCCGAGCACACCCTCACCCACGCCGTGCCCAAACTCGACACCGCCCTCGTCCACGCCTACCCCGCCCACTCCGCAGGCTGACCGATCGTCGAGCGTAGTCATATGGCGGTTCTCGGCCGGGTGAACCGCCATTCGACTCGCCTCGCGATATTGCGGCCCAGCCTGGTCAACTGATGGCACCCGCCTGCTGATGAGATTGGCGAGCGGGCCTTCTGCGCGCCCTACTCTTGGGTAGCATCCCCGGTGTGATGTGGCTCATGGTCGGCAGGCCGCCGTAGCCACCGAAGAAAAGGAGTACCGATGTTGAGCACCATGCAGGACGAGCCGTTGTCGCTGGCGACGTTGCTGCGCTACGCATCGACGTTCATGGGCGATTCCACCGTCTCGACCTGGACCGGCACCGGCGTACGCACCATGACCTACCGTGAGCTCGGCGCCGAATCGGCACGCCTGGCAAATGCCTTGCGCGGCTTGGGAATTGGTGAGGGCGATCGGGTCGGCACCTTCATGTGGAACAACAACGAGCATATGGTCGCCTACATCGCGGTACCCGCGATGGGCGCGGTGCTGCACGCGCTCAATATCCGGCTCTTTCCGGAGCAACTCGTCTTCGTGGCCGATCACGCCGAGGACCAGGTTGTGATCGTCGACGGCACGCTGGTGCCGATGTTCGCCCAGTACCTGCCCAATCTGAAGACCGTCCGCCACGTCATCGTGGCCAATGGCGATGCCGCCGCGCTACAGGCGCCCGAGGGCGTCCAGGTGCACTCCTACGCCGAACTGCTCGCCGCGCAGCCGGATACGTTCGACTTCCCGGTGATCGACGAACGATCGGCCGCCGCAATGTGTTACACCTCCGGCACCACCGGTGATCCCAAGGGCGTGGTGTATTCGCACCGCTCCAACTGGTTGCACGCGATGCAGGTGTGCCAGCCGACCAGCATGGGCTTCTCCAACCGCGACTATGTGCTCGCCATCGTCCCGCTGTTCCATGCCAATGCCTGGGGCCTGCCGTATGCGGCGCTGATGTCGGGCGCGAATGTCCTGATGCCCGACCGCTTCCTGCAGCCCGGTCCGCTGCTGGAAATGATGGCCACCGAGAAGCCGACCTTCGCCGCGGCCGTCCCGACCATTTGGGGTGGCGTACTCGCCGGATTGGCCGCGAAGCCGCAGGACATCTCGCACCTGCGTTCGGTGGTCGTCGGCGGTTCGGCGGTGCCGCCGTCGATGATGCGCGCCTTCCAGGAAAAGCACGGCGTACGCATCCTGCACGCCTGGGGTATGACCGAGACGTCCCCGCTCGGCAGCGTCGCGCATCCGCCCGCCGGGGTGACCGGCGAGGACGAGTGGGAGTACCGCTTCACCCAGGGCCGTTTTCCGGCGAGTGTGCAGGCCCGCCTGGTCGGAGATAACGGCAGCGTGGTTCCCAATGACGGAGAGTCGCTGGGCGAGTTGGAGGTTCGTGGTCCCTGGATCACCGGGTCGTACTACGCCCCGGACGGCGCGGTGATCGATCCCGACAAGTTCGACAATGGCTGGCTGCGTACCGGCGATGTCGGCAAGATCAGCCCGGACGGCTACCTCACCCTGGTCGACCGCTCCAAGGATGTCATCAAGTCCGGCGGCGAATGGATCTCCTCGGTCGATCTGGAGAATGCGGTCATGGGCCACCCGGCCGTCGCCGAGGCCGCGGTCATCGGTGTGCCGGACGAGAAGTGGGACGAGCGCCCCCTCGTCGCGATCGTGCTCGCCGAAGGCACCGAGGCCAAACCGGAGGAACTGCGCGACTTCCTCGCCGACAAGTTCGCCAAATGGCAACTGCCGGAACGGTGGACTTTCATCGCGGAGGTCCCCAAGACCAGCGTCGGTAAGTTCGACAAGAAGCGCCTGCGTGCCCAATACGCCGACGGCGACCTCACCGTCACCACGCTGTCCTAGCGCGCCAAGCCCCGCCTCACCACTTCAGCATCGGCAGTGGTGAGGTGGGGTGCGTCCGGATTCGTTCAGCGGCCAGTTGGACCAACCGGCGGTGGAAGCCCTTGTCCGGGTACCGCTTCGCCAGTTCGCGGTAGGTTGAACGAGGTATCCCGAAGCGACCGAGCAGACCGTATTCGACGTCGATGGCATCGGCTCGGCGGAAGATTTCGATCGGGTCGGTGTCGACGCCTGCCGGGCGAATCTTGTGGTGGTCGTTGATCATTGCGACGACCAGGTCCGCCAAGTCGGCGCGGTCGATCTGATCGAGCCATTGCAGTGCGAGGTCCGCAGAGGGTGCCAGGTAGTCGAAAGTGCCCGCGGTCCAGATCCCCAGATCGTGAAAGGCCGCGGCGGTGCGGAACTCCTCGCGGGTGCTGGGCAGGCTGCCCGAGCCACTGTCGAGCAGATCGCACAGCTCCAGCACACGCAGCACATGGTTGGTGTACGCACCGCGATCCGAGCCGAGTTGCGGCAGCCAGGGATGCAGCCGCCGATCGATCTCGTCGCGAAGATCGTTGCCGCTCATGCCTGCTCACACTACGCGCGACCCCGGCGCGGCCGGAAAATCCGTGCCGCGCCGAGGTTTTGCGATGCTGATCAGCAGTTGCGCAGTTCGGGGCTCTGGTTCAGCAGTTGGGCGCGAGTCCCGATGAAGGTGGTGTATGTTTCGCCGCCGACGGCGGCGATCGGGAAGGCCGCGACGCGGTGGCAGTTCTGGAAGGCGAGCTTCACCTTGAAATGGCGTTCCAGGCCGCCGCGGATGGCGTCGGAGGCCATGGCGCGCAGTAGTTGTCCACGGGCCACCTCATCGGGCGGGGCAACGACATTATCGGCGTATTCGACTGTGCCGGAATGCAGCTCACCGGCCACCCGGCTGACGACCTCCCAGGCATACGGGAGGGAGACCCGCACGACCTCGACGAAGTCGGCGTCGTCGACCTCGCCGCGTTCGGCGCGTTCGAGTAGGGCGGTGGGAACATCGAGGGACATAGCGCTCTCCTGACCTGGATGGCTGTTGCGATGCTCCTCGATTCTAAACGGAAACTGTTGTCAACAAGACTGGATTCGTCCCGAAAGTGCTGTGGTCAGCGCGGTTTTCGCATCAGCGGCCAGGGTGCGGACCAGTTCACCAGCCGGTAGCTCGGGTGCCAGCGGGTGGGTCTGGCCAGCCCACATGTTCACATCGTCCGGATTGCCCGCCGCTCGTGCCGCCGTCCGCAACGGCGCTGTGGCGTAATGGATTTCCGGATAGGCGGCCGGTGCTGTCGCGGAATGTTCGTCCATGAACCGATTGCGCAGGCCGCGCGCCCGGCGGCCGGTGAAGGCGCGGGTCAGCATGGTCGGGGTGTCGGTGCCAAGCGCGGCGCGATGCACAGGATTGGTGCCCGCCTCCGGCGAGCGCAGGAAGACGGTCCCGAGTTGCACGGCCGCCGCGCCGGCCGCGAGTGCTGCCGCGATGCCTGCCCCCGTGGTGATGCCGCCGGTGGCCACGATCGGCCGGTCGACGGTCGCGCCGAGGATCTGCAGCAGTGCGAGCAAGGTGAGTGGATCGGTGGCATCATCCGCGACACGATCGATGAAGGTGGCGCGATGCCCGCCTGCCTCCGCGCCCTGGGCGATCAACACATCGGCACCCGCCTCGACCGCGATGTGACCTTCGGCGGCCGAAGTGACCGTCACCCACACTTCCGAACCGGCCTCGTGCAATCGGGCGACCTCGGCGGCGCTCGGGCAGCCGAACGTGAAGGTGACCACCGCGACGGGCGCATCGATCAGCAGCTCGAGCTTGGCGTCCCATTCGTCGGTGTCGTACTTCGGCACGCCGACCTCGTGGGTGCGCCCCAACTCGGCGAGATAGTCGGCGAAATCCTCGGGTGCGGCGGCGGGGCCAGGGGTGAAGAGGTTGACGCCGAACGGCGCGGTGGTCAGTTCGCGGGTGGCCGCGAGTCGCGCCGCGGTGTCGGTCGCGGTCAGATATCCGGCGGCCAGCAGGCCGAGGCCGCCCGCCGCGGAGACCGCCGCGGTCAATTCCGGCGTGGACGGTCCGCCCGCCATCGGCGCCAGCACGATCGGAACGCTCAACTCGTTGAGGATCACGGGTTCAGTGTGGCGCATCGGTCACGGCTCCGTGATGCCGACCCGCATGTCTGACCAGGCCTTAAACAGGAATTTTGCCCGAGAAGGTTGCGGAATGGTCACGACGGGGTAGAGTTCCCGTCACGACGGATGCCGAAACGTTACAAACTTTTCGAAGCCGTTGAGCCACTGTAGGTCGAGCGCTAGGACCAGCTTTGTCGCAGCATCGGGTAGGCCCCAGTTCTATAACCGTCATGAGCCTCATCGGCGACGGCGTGGTGGGTCGGCCGACGCGGCATCGCGCCGAGCCGTCGACCACCGACCGGGTGAAGGTCGCGGCTGGCGCCGCGGTCGCCGCCGGCGCCCTCATCGGCACCGCAGCCCAGGTCGCGCCTGCCATTGCCGCCCCGCTCCTGCCGGGTGCGCACGACGGGGACGAGGAAGCCGCCGCGCCCATCACGTTCAAGGGCACGGCGGAATTACCTGTCGAAGAGGTCAAGGCCGCCGCCCCGGTCGCCGAAGTCGCGCAGGCCGACGCAGCCACTCCGGTGGCCGCGCCGATCGCGGACGCGGTCGCCAATCCGTTCGGCATCAGCAATCTGCCGCCGGAGATCGCGGGCCCGCTGGCCCAGGTCGAACAGGTCCTCAAGGGCGCCCAGCAGCAGTTCGCCCCGGCACCCGCGGTACGTCCGGTCGCCGGTGAGATCAGCTCCGGATTCGGTTCCCGCTGGGGCGAATTCCACTATGGCCTCGACTTCGCCGATCAGCTCGGCGCGCCGATCCACTCGGTGAGCAGCGGCACCGTCATCGAGGCGGGCCCGGCCTCCGGTTTCGGCCTGTGGGTGCGGGTCCAGCAGGACGACGGAACCATCGCGGTCTACGGCCATGTCAACGAGATGTTCGTGCACGCCGGGCAGCATGTGAACGCGGGCGATGTCATCGCCACCGTCGGCAACCGCGGCAATTCGACCGGACCGCATCTGCACCTGGAGATCTGGGATCAGGGCGGCAACAAGGTCGACCCGATGCCGTACTTGGCAGCCAAGGGTGTCCCGCTGCAGTGGGGCCCGTCGGCGCACTGATTTTCTTGCCCGGCTTGATAATCCGACGATCACAACGGTCCCGTGGGGACCGTACGGTCGTTAGGCTCAGGCGATGAGTGCGCTGGGCGATATCTTCGAGCCTGGATCACCGCATGGGCGGACCTACGCCGTGCTGGTGCATCATCCGCGATCCAGCCTGGGCGAGGTGGCCGAATATCTTGGCGTCTCGAAGGAGACCGCCGCCGCATCGCTCGAGGTATTGACCGACCTGCAGGCCGCGGTCAGTCAGCTGTCCGCCGACGGCGAGGCCATCTGGGATGCGCACGCCCCCGAATCGCTGTCCGAGGCCGAGGCGCGGCGCAGGCAGCACGAGATCAACCAGATGCACGCCGCGGCCGCGCGACTGAGCGAGACGTTCCGATCGGTGCGCCGCTCACCGCGCACCAATGGCGCGATCGTGCCGGTTTTCGAACGCCTGGAGATGCTCGCGGATTTCGAGGAGGTCCAGACCTCGGCCCGCAACACGGTCAAGGTGATCGAACGCGGTCCCTATCTCAGCGATCCGGAACGCGAGCGACAGCTGTTCCTGCTCAAGCGCTCTCGGATCGGTGACGGTATTCGCTACCAGACGCTATATCAGGACACTATTTACCAGGATGCGGAAAGGTTGCGGCACGCGCTGTCCACCAATGCCAGTGGGGCACAGGCGCGCACCTTGCCCGAACCGCCGTTCAAGCTGATCATCAGTGATGACGAGCGGGCGAGCCTGGTCCTGCACGCGGACGAGCGCCGCCCGGATCCGATGGGTCTGCGCATTACCGGATCGCCCGGATTGCGGTTGCTGGTGAAGACTTTCGATGTGCTGTGGTCGCTGGCGGCGCCGATTTCGGTGAATCCGTCCGCCGACGAACTCGACGAGCGGGATAAGGCGATTCTGACCCTGATGGGCCTGGGTGCGACCGATGACACCATCGCTCGCCGACTCGGTATGTCGCGTCGAACCGTGGTCCGGCGCACGGCGCGGCTGCTGGAGCGGCTCGGCGCGAGCACCCGGTTCCAGGCGGGCGTGCAGGCGACCAGGCGAGGATGGCTATAGCTCGAGCAAGTGAACGCTCGAGTGGACAACGTAGGACGAATGCTGAACGATCAGTGTCCCGGGATGTTTGAGGGCTTGTGTCGCAACGGATTCGGAGGTAGCACCACGCACTCCGTATTCGCGGATAGTTAGCTCTCGCCAATACGATTACCCGATTGCGTTGCGTAGGAGCGAATGCGGCGGCGGAATTCCGTGTGCGGTTGTTCGACTCTGCCATGTGCTAGATGTGAAAGGCGAATGGTTGGGAATGGATAGAGCGAGTCGATCTGTTCGGACCAACCGTCGGCGCCGAGCCGGCACCCCACTCTTCGGTCAACTGCTCACCGCCGCCGTCGAATCCGCCGCCGATGCGGTGGCGGTTCGCTTCAACCCGACCGGTGATCCGGCCGACCAACGCGAGTTGACCTATCGCGAATTCGACGAGGCGTCCTCGCGGCTGGCCTGGGAACTCATAACACGCGGCATCGGCCCCGGTGACATTGTGGCTACCGCGCTGGCCCGATCGGTCGAGTCCGTTCTCGCGGTGTGGGCGATCGCGAAGACGGGCGCGGCCTATGTCCCGGTGGATCCGGCCTACCCCGCGGAGCGGATCGCGCATATGGTGTCGGATTCCGGCGCTGCGCTCGGCCTGACCACTGCGGCGCATCGCGCGGTGCTGGGCTCATCGGTTGATTTGGGCACATCGGTCGATTGGATCGAACTCGATGATCCAGTGGTGGCCGCGCAGATCGCCGCGCAGCCGGAGCGGCCCGTCTCCTATGCCGATCGGGTTCGGCGCCTCGACGAGCGGCATCCGGCCTATGTCATCTACACCTCCGGCTCCACCGGACGACCGAAGGGCGTCGTGGTCACGCACGCCGGGTTGGCCGGGTTGGCCGCGAACGGTCAGCGGTATGCGCTGACGGGCGATTCACGGGTGACGCACCTGAGTTCGCCGAGCTTCGACTTCTCGCTGATGGAGATGCTTTTCACGTTCTCGGCGGGGGCGACTCTGGTGATCGCGCCGCCGACGGTATTCGGTGGTGTCGAGCTCGCGGATCTGCTGCGCCGGGAACGGGTTACCCATCTGCTGATCACCCCGGGTGCGCTGGAATCGGTCGATCCGGCCGGGTTGGACGAACTGCGGGCCGTGGTGGCCGGTGGCGACAGGCTCGGTGTCGAACTCGTCGAGCGCTGGGCGGGGGACGGGCGGGCCGTCTTCAATGCCTATGGCCCGACCGAGGTCACGGTCATGGTCACGACCGGGCAGATGGAACCCGGCGCACCGGTCACCCTCGGCGGCACCGTCGCCGGGGTCGGCGCCTTTGTGCTCGATTCGCGCTTGCGGCCCGTGCCTTCGGGCGTTGTCGGCGAGTTGTATCTGGGCGGACCCGCGCTGGCGCAGGGCTACCTCGGACGGCCCGGACTGACCGCGGAAAGGTTCGTGGCCAGCCCGTTCGGTGCGGAAGCCGGTGCACCGGGTGCGCGGCTGTATCGCACCGGAGATCTGGTGCGGCGCACCGAAACCGGCGTACTGGAATACCTGGGTCGATCCGATTTCCAGGTCAAGATCCGCGGTCTGCGTATCGAACTCGGGGAGATCGACAACGCGCTCACCGCGCATCCGGATGTGGATTTCGCGGCCACGCTCGGCAAGACCTTGCCTTCGGGCACAACCGCGCTCGTCTCGTACGTGCTGCCACGCACCGATGCCGTCGTGGATACCGCCGAACTCGTCGCGACACTGGAGCGATCGCTACCCAAGTACATGGTGCCCACGGCCATTGTGGTGCTCGACGAACTGCCGCTGACGCCGGTGGGCAAGCTGGATCGCGACGCGCTGCCCGATCCGGTTTTCGAGGTGCGGGAGTTCCGCGCGCCGTCCACGCGGGAAGAGCAGGTCGTCGCCGAGGTGTACGCGGCGCTATTGCTCGCCGACGGCGTGGACGTCGGTGTCGATGACGACTTCTTCGAACTCGGCGGCAACTCGCTGCTGGCCGCGCAGGCCGCCGCGCGGATCGGCACCGCGCTGGGCACGCGGGTGCCGGTGCAGTTGGTATTCGAGGCCCCCGGAGTCGCCGAACTCGCGCAACGGGTGACAGTACTCGCGGCGTCCGGACATGCTTTGAGCGCGCAGCCGCGTCCGGATCGGATTCCGCTTTCGTACGCACAGCAGCGCATGTGGTTCCTGAACCGCTTCGACCCGACCAGCGGCGTCAACAACATTCCGCTGGCGGTGCGGTTGTCCGGGGTGCTCGACGTCGAGGCGCTGCGTTCGGCGGCGCGAGATCTGGTGGGGCGGCACGAGGTGCTGCGGACGGTGTATCCGGAGATCGATGGCGAGGGTATTCAGGTCGTATTGCCGATCGATGATGCCCGTGCGGTGCCGGAGCTCGAGATCGTGTCCGCGAGTGCGGCCGAGTTGCCCGACCTGGTCATCGCGGCGGCCGTCGCCGGTTTCGATGTCGCCGTCGCGCCGCCGATTCGACTACGTCTGGTGCGGCTCGGCGAATCAGAGCAGGTGCTGGTGTGCGTGGTGCACCACATCGCGGCCGACGGTTTCTCCATGGGGCCGCTGGCGCGGGATCTGATGACCGCCTATTCGATTCGATCGGGTGGTGCGCGCCCGCAGTGGCAGCCGCTCGACGTGCAGTACGCCGATTACGCGATTTGGCAGCGGGCGGTGCTCGGTGCGGAAGACGACGCGGAATCACTGCTGGCTCAGCAGATCGCCTTCTGGCGCACCGAATTGGCCGGACTGCCCGAGCAAATGGCGCTACCCACCGATCGGCCGCGACCGGCGGTGCTGTCCAGCCGCGGCGCCGTCTTCGCCTTCGAGATCGATGCCGAGGTGCATACGGCGCTCGAACGGATTGCCCGCGAACATCATTCGACGCTGTTCATGGTGGTGCACGCGGCGCTCGCGGTGCTGCTGTCCCGACTTGCCGGGACCACCGATATCGCCGTCGGAACCCCTGTTGCCGGTCGTGGGGATGCCGCACTCGACAATGTGATCGGAATGTTCGTCAATACGCTGGTGCTGCGTGGCGAGGTCGACCCCGAACTATCGTTCGACGATTTGCTGCGTAACTTCCGGCGGGCCGATGTGGCGGCCTTCGGACATGCGGATGTGCCGTTCGAGCGACTGGTCGAGCTGCTCGATCCGGTGCGCTCGATGGCGCGGCATCCGCTGTTCCAGGTGATGCTGACCTTCCAGAACATGGACCGGCCTGAACTGGAGCTGCCCGGCCTCACCATTTCCGGCATCGATCTGGGTGTCGTGCAGGCGAAGTTCGATCTCGAGCTGACCGTCGTACCGCGCGAGGACCATGGTGCGGCGAACGGTCTCGCGGCGTCGTTCACCTATGCCACCGACCTTTTCGACGAGGCGACGGTGGCCGGTTTCGCGCAGCGCCTGAATCGGGTGCTGGGCGCGGTGGCCGTGGATCCACACCGCGTGGTCGGGGAGCTCGAGCTGCTCGCGCCCGCTGAACGGCAGCGGATGCTGTGGGAGTGGAACGACACCGCGCACCCGGTGGTGCCGGAACTGCTGCTCGACGGATATCGCCGTGCCGTGGCGGCGCATCCGGATGCGGTCGCGGTGGCCTACGAAGGGACCGAACTGGCCCACCCGTCGCCCGACCACCACCCCCCAACGAGTCGCTACGCGACGCTGACGTATCGCGAGTTCGACGAGCGGGTCAATCGGCTCGCCCGGCTGTTGATCCAGCGGGGCGTTGGTGCGGAAGCGCTGGTGGGACTGGCGGTTCGGCGTTCGCTCGACCTGGTGGTCGGCATGTATGCGATCGTGACGGCCGGTGGTGCGTATGTGCCGTTGGATCCGGATCATCCGGGGGAGCGGATCGCGCATATCCTCGATACCGCCGCACCTGTCTGTGTGCTGACCACGACGGCTGATGCTGTTGAATTGGGCGATACGCCGGTTGTGTATCTGGATACCGTTGAGCTGTCGGCATTCTCGGGGGATCCGGTGCTGCCGGCCGAACTGCTGCGGCCGGTTTCGCCCGACAATCCCGCGTACGTCATCTTCACCTCGGGTTCCACCGGTCGCCCGAAAGGTGTTGCGGTCACCCACGCGGCCATCAACAACCAGATCGAGTGGATGCTCGCACACTATCCGCTCGGTCCCGATGATGTGTACCTGCAGAAGACCGCCACCACATTCGACGTATCCCTGTGGGGGTACTTCATGCCGTTGCGCGTGAATGCGAAGCTGGTAGTGGCCACGCCCGATGGTCATCGCGATCCGGCGTACCTGGCGGAAGCGATTGCCGCGCAGCGAGTCACCGTCACCGACTTCGTGCCGTCGATGTTGACGGTATTCGCTGCACATCTGACGCCCGGGTCCTGCCCGACACTGCGCGATATCTTCGTGATCGGCGAGGCATTGCCGCCGGAGACGGTGACCGCGATGCGTGCGGTATCGGATGCCGCGGTGCACAACCTGTACGGGCCGACCGAAGCGGCGGTGTCGATTACCGCATGGCGCGCGGACGCCATCGAGCAGACCACCGTGCCGATCGGCCTGCCGCAGTGGAATTCGCAGGTATACGTGCTGGATTCGCGATTGCGGCCGGTGCCCGCGGGGGTGGTCGGCGAGCTGTATTTGGCTGGTACGCAGCTGGCGCGCGGGTACGTCACGCGACCGGATCTCACGGCGGATCGCTTCGTCGCCGACCCGTTCACCACCGGGGCGCGGATGTACCGCACCGGTGATCTCGTCGTGTGGCGTGCGGAACCGCGCCGCCTGGAGTACTTGGGACGCAGCGACTTCCAGGTGAAATTCCGTGGTCAGCGCATCGAACTCGGCGAGATCGAGACCGCGCTACTCGCCCAGCCCTCGGTCAGCCAAGCCGCGGCAATGGTTGTGCAGTCGGGCGATCAGCTCGTCGGATATGTGGTGCCACAGCCGGGGCAGCAGGCCGAGCCGCAGGAATTGCGGACCGCGGTGGCCGAAGTGCTTCCGGCTTATATGGTTCCGGCCGCCATTGTGGTGCTGGCTGCTTTCCCGCTGAATACCAGCGGCAAGCTGGATCGCAAGGCACTGCCCGCGCCGACCTTCACCGCACGCGAGTTCCGCGCTCCGATCACCCCGACGCAGGAGATCGTCGCCGCCGTCTTCGCCGAGGTGCTGGGCATCGAGCGGGTCGGGCTCGATGACGACTACTTCGCACTCGGCGGTAATTCGCTGCTGGCTACCAGGGTCGTTGCGCGAATCAACGATGCGCTTGATACGAATGTCGCCGTGCGCGATCTTTTCGAGACTTCGACCGTCGCCGCACTCGCCGCCGGAATCATCCCCGGTGCGGGCCGTGCCGCTGCCGCGCGCGTACCGCTGACACGGACCGAGCGCCCGGAGCAGGTGCCGCTTTCCCTTGCCCAGCAACGGATGTGGGTGCTCAATCGGATCGATCCGGAATCTCCGGCATACAATCTGCCGTTCGCGATCCGGCTGACCGGCGAGCTCGATGTCGCGGCATTGCGCCTGGCCGTCGAGGACGTGCTGGCGCGGCACGAGGCGCTGCGCACCCGATTCCCCACGGCAGATACCGGTGGGCAGGCGTATCAGGAGATTCTGCCTGCCGGCGAGGTGCTGCCCGACGGACTCGAGGTCGAGACCACCACCGATGTGCTCGGTCGGGTCGTCGAGCTGGTGTCGGCCGGATTCGATGTGACCGAAGCTGTTCCGGTGCGGGCTCGACTATTGGCAGACGGGGACGAGTATGTGCTCGTTGTTGTGGTGCACCACATTTCGGCCGACGGTGCTTCGCTCGCCCCATTGGCTCGAGATCTGGTGACCGCCTATCTCGCCCGCGTGGCCGGTGCGGCCCCCGGCTGGTCGCCGCTTCCGGTTCAATACGCGGATTTCGCACTCTGGCAGCGCAAGGTCATCGGCACCGATGACGACGAGAACTCGGTGGCCGCAGGACAATTGGCGTACTGGCGTGCGCAGCTCGCCGGTCTGTCGAGCGCACCGGTGTTGCCGCTGGATCGTCAACGTCCGGTGGCGGCGTCGGGGCGTGGCGCATCGGTCGGGTGGACCATGCCCGCCGAGGTGCACGAGGGTCTCGTCCGGATCGCGCGTGAGCATCGATCCTCGGTGTTCATGGTGGTGCACGCGGCCCTGGCCGTCCTGCTCGCCCGGCTATCCGGTGGTTCGGATATCGCCATCGGCACGCCGATTGCCGGGCGCGGTCAACGGGCGCTGGACGAGCTGGTCGGCATGTTCGTCAATACGCTGACGCTGCGCACATCGGTCGAGCGCGGTATGGCATTCGACGAATTGGTCGAGCAGACGCGTGCGACGGATCTGGCGGCATTCGCGCATGCGGATCTGCCGTTCGAGCGGGTGGTCGAGGTGATCGCGCCCGGACGTCCGTTGTTCCAGGTGATGCTCGTCTTCCAGAATCTGGAACAGCCGAGTCTGGAGCTGCCGGGACTCACCGTCGCGGCGTTGGATGCGGGCGATGTCGTCGCGAAGTTCGATCTGCAGGTGGTCGTCGAACCGCGCCTACAGGCGGATGGGACGCCGGATGAGCTGGTCACGGTATTCACCTACGCCACAGAACTTTTCGAGGAATCGACGGTGCGCGGGCTCGGGCGCATGCTGGAGCGCATTCTGACCGCGGTCGTCGCCGATCCGGGCGTGCGCATCGGCGGCATCGATATTGTCGACGAGCAGGATCCGGTTCGCACCGCGACCGATGCCACGACCGCCACCGACGGCACCGAGCTGACCCACCTGCTGACTGCCGCGGTGGAGGATGATCCGGATGCGCCCGCACTGGTGTGGGGCGAGGAGGAAATGCCCTATCGCAAACTCGATGCCAAGTCGTCTCAGCTGGCCAGGGTGCTGATCGGGCGCGGTTGCGGTCCGGGGACGGGGGTCGCGATCCGGCTGGAGCGCGGTCCCGACTGGGCGGTGGCCGCGTGGGCGGTGCTCAAGACGGGCGCTGCGCTGGTACTGCTGCCTGCGGACGAGGCTCCGATACCGGATGAGCCATCGGTGCGGATCGGGTTGACCACCGAGGCAAGTCCGATCGGTGACGGCATCGAATGGCTGCGCCTCGACGACGCGGCGACCAGCGCCGAAATCTCCGCACAATCACTGCGACCGGTGAACCACGCGAATCGGACCGCGGTGCTCAGCGGGTCCGATCCGGCCCTCGTCATTGCCGCGACCGGGGTGCGGATGAGCTACGACGAGCTGGCCACCGCGGCCGATCGCCTGCGTGTCCGCACCGACCTGACCTTCGAATCGCGCACCTTCCAGCACGGCCGCTCCGATTCGGCGGCGACGCTGCTGGAGGTGGTGAGTGCCGGTGCCACCGGGGCGGGGCTGATCGTGGTGCCGGGTGCTGAAGACCTGGGTGCGTCGCTCGCCGAGGAGTGGGTGACGCATCTGATCGCCGATCGGGCCGCGCTGGCCGCCATCGATACGGCCCAGCTGGCGGATCTGCGGGCGGTAGTGCTCGAGCAGGGCACATCCGCCGAGGTCGTGGTGCCCGAATCGGCCGAGATCGTGCCGTTGGATGAGCTGCTGCCGGTGGTGTCGAGCTGAGTAGATGACGGTGCATGGGGGGTGATCGAGATGTAACGACAAAAGCTAGGAAGTAGTCCCGGAAATGCTCGGCTTGTTCGAAGGTGTGTTGGGATTCGCGCACGGTGCGCGACAGGGGGTCGGCGCATGACGCGGCCGAATCGCGAGCGGCCCAACCGGACTCGACGCCCGCGGATCAAGACCCTGCCGCAATTGCTCACCACCGCCGTCGAGGCCAATCCGGCCGGACCCGCGATCGTCTTCGCGGATGCCACAGCGACATTGGCGCAGTCGAGTTATGCCGAACTCGATGATCGGTCGAACCGATTGGCGCGCTTGCTGATCGAGCGCGGTATCGGGCCGGAGGATTTGGTCGCGGTCGGTATGCCACGGTCGGTGGAATCGATTGTCGCGGTGTGGGCGATCGCCAAGGCCGGTGCCGGATTCGTGCCCGTCGACCCGAACTATCCCGCCGATCGCATCGCGCACATGCTGTCGGATTCCGGTGCGGCACTCGGCCTCACCGTCGCGGCGGTGGACCTGCCCGACGGCCCGGAATGGCTCGCCATCGATACCTCGGACATCGCGGCATATTCGGCGGAACCGATCACCTACACGGATCGGATCCGGCAATTGCGCGCCGAGCATCCGGCCTATGTCATCTACACCTCCGGATCGACCGGAACGCCGAAGGGTGTGGTCGTCACCCAGGCCGGGTTGTCGAATTTCTGTGATGAGCAGCGCGAACGCTATACGCTGACCGCCGATTCGCGCACACTGCATTTCGCTTCGCCCTCTTTCGACGCGTCGGTATTGGAATTGCTGCTCGCACTGAGCCGGGGCGCGACCATGGTGGTCGCCGCACCGACGGTGTACGGCGGCGCGGAACTGGCCGCGCTGCTGCGCCGGGAGCGGGTGACCCACGCCTTCATCACCCCGGCCGCGCTCGCCTCGCTGCCCGCCGACGGGCTGGACGAATTGCGCGTCGTGGTCGCGGGCGGTGAGGCCTGCCCACCGGAGTTGGTGCAGCGCTGGGTATTACCGATCGCGGATGGCCGCACCCGGGAATTCTTCAATGGATACGGGCCGACCGAGACCACGATCATGACGAATATCAGCGCACCGCTGGTGCCGGGCGAACCGGTGACCATCGGTGGGCCGATCCGCGGGATCACCGAATATGTGCTGGACGAGGAGCTCGCGCCGGTGCCGGGCCGAGTCGTCGGCGAACTCTATATTTCCGGTGCGCAGGTGGCTCGCGGCTATCACGAACGACCGGGACTGACCGCCGCTCGGTTCGTGGCCGATCCGTTCGGTGAGCCGGGTTCGCGGCTCTATCGCACCGGCGATCTGGTGCGCTGGACGGCCGAGCGGGAGCTGGAATACCTGGGGCGCAACGATTTCCAGGTGAAGATTCGTGGCTTCCGGATCGAACTCGGTGAGATCGATGCGGTGCTCGCCGCGCACGACGCCGTTGACTTCGTGGTCACCATCGGTCACGAACAGGACAGCGGTGCGACGATTCTGGTGTCGTATGTGCGTGCTGTCGATGGGGTCGCCATCGATACCGCGGAATTGACCGAGTTGGCCGGGCGCAAACTGCCCGCCCATATGGTGCCGAGCGCCATTATGGTGCTCGATGAGATCCCGCTGACCCCGGTCGGCAAGTTGGATCGGCGGGCGCTGCCCGCACCGCAGTTGCGTACCAAGACCTTCCGCGCGCCGTCGGGGGCGATCGAGCCGGTAGTCGCCGAACTCTTCGCCGGCGTTCTCGCGCTCGATGTGCCGGTCGGTGCCGATGACGACTTCTTCGAACTCGGCGGCAACTCGCTGATCGGCACCCAGTTGATGGCGCGCCTCGGCGCCGCGCTGGATGCCAGGATTCCGGTGCGTCTGCTTTTCGAGACGCCTACCGTGGCTGGGCTGGCCGCCGCGGTGGCCGAACACGCGGGGGCGGGTGACCGCAAGGCGTTGGTCGCCGGTCCGCGTCCGGAGGCGATTCCGCTGTCGCTGGCGCAGCAGCGGATGTGGTTCCTGAACCGGTTCGATACCGGATCGGCGGCCTACAACATTCCGATCGCGGTGCGTTTGAGTGGCGCGTTGGATGTGGCCGCGCTGCAGGCCGCGGTCGCGGATCTGGTCGCGCGACACGAGGTCCTGCGGACGGTATATCCCCACACCGATGCCGGTCCGGTGCAGCTCATCCTGCCCGCCGACCAATCGGTGCCCGAGTTGACGGTCCGGACGGTTGCCGCCGAGCAGCTCGAATCGACTGTGCGCGAACTACTTTCGACTACATTCGAGGTAACCGCCGAGGTGCCGCTGCGGGTCGGCTTGTTCGAGGTCGATAACGCGCCTACCGAATTCGTATTGGCGCTGGTGGTGCACCATATCGCCGGTGACGGAACCTCGATGGGGCCGTTGACGCGAGATCTGATGACCGCCTATGCCGCACGGGCGGCCGGTTCCGCGCCCGGCTGGACACCGCTGCCGGTGCAATACGCGGATTACAGCATCTGGCAGCGCGAGCTGCTGGGTCGCGAGGATGATCCGGAGTCTTTGGCGGCCGGACAGATTGCCTACTGGCGGGACGAACTCGCGGAACTGCCCGATCAGCTGGATCTGCCGACGGATCGGCCACGGCCCCCGGTGCAGTCCTTCGCCGGTGGCAAGGTTCCGGTGCACATCGATGCCGAAACCCACCGCGCGCTGGTCGAATTGGCGCGCGTCGAGGGCGCGACGCTGTTCATGGTCGTGCACGCGGCATTGGCGGTACTGCTGGCCAGGTTGTCGGGCACCGATGACATTGCCGTCGGTACACCCATGGCCGGTCGCGGTGAGGCGGCGCTGGACGATCTGATCGGCATGTTCGTCAATACCCTGGTGTTCCGGACCCGAGTCGATGAATCCGCACCGTTCACCGAACTGCTCGCCCGGCAGCGTGAGACGGATCTAGGGGCCTTCGCCAATGCCGATGTGCCGTTCGAACGACTCGTCGAGGTGTTGAATCCGGTTCGCTCGACCGCGCGGCATCCGCTGTTCCAGGTGGGATTGTC
>NZ_BAGN01000036.1 GCF_000308835.1 Nocardia vinacea NBRC 16497
TTATATCCAGTTTGCCGGGATCGGTGGCGTTGGGGCTGTTGATGGCGCAAGCCTCACCAGCCCTTTCGCTGTTTATGGAGTTGGCAAGTACAAGTGATGCGCGATGGTGCTGCGTACTCTCTGCGTACCTGCCGCCACCGCCTGACACAAACACCCAGTCGCTCCTGTTCTCCGACAGCGACTTAGTGCGTTTGTACGATTGCACGCAGGACTTCAGTGCAGGCGAATAGCCTTCTCGAACGCCCGCCTGCGACCGGGGTTAATATGTCGTCTTCCACGAGGTTTTTAACCACGAGATTCGCAGCCTGATTTGAGATGTTGGTTAGCTGGGCTACGGTCTTTACGTCTATGACCGGATAGCCAATCAGGTACTCAGCGACCTCGACTGCGGAACCTTTTCGTTTCGATCGGACGCGGGCAACAAGCTCATCGCGAAGCTTTAGAAGGTTGCGAATCTGCTCTAAGCCTTGCCGCGCTTCGATCTCAACCCCGGTGGCGAAGAAGCTGATCCATGTGTTGAAGTCGCCGGTCATGGTGACGTTGAGCAGTTGCTGCTGGTACTCGCTGCGCTGCTTCTCAAAGTAGGGGGAGACGTTTAGGGCTGCCCACCTGAGCTCTCCTGTTTGCATCGCCTGAAGGATCGCAACGAGACGTCCTACGCGGCCGTTGCCATCCCCAAACGGGTGTAGCGTCTCAAATTGGTAGTGGGCGAGGGCCATGCTGGCCACTAGAGGCAGCCGGTCATGGTCGGCGATCCATTTCAACCACGCAGCCAAGCCCGCGGCGAGCTGATCGCCAGGTGGGCACGGCACAAACCTTGCTTCCTCAATCGGGCGATATCTTGCACCGATGGCGACCTGATGAGGTCGGATGTCGCCAGCATCAGCTGTGTCGCCACTGGTGCCCTTGACGATGATCTGCTGCAACTCGCCGAGGAAGCTGCGCGTGATCTGGCGCTCCGCGATGTCTTGGACTGCGTACTCGGTCGCTTCTACGTAGTTGAAAATCTCACGCTGCTCGTCTGACATCTGGCCAACCTCCAGGAAGTCAGCCTTGAGGACCTCTTCGAACGAGGCGTACGTGCCTTCAAGGGCCGAGGTGCTGCGAGCCTCGCGTCGAATGATCGGCCTCACGATGATCTCAGGGCGAGGCAGCTGAGCTACAGCCTCATCAAGGCGAGCGATTGCTATGCCAGCCTTGGCGCTGGCGTTAATGGCAGAAGGCGACAGCGGCAGACTCTCGGGAAGGTCGTCAGGCAGATAAGCCCAGTAGGACCACTCTTTCTTGGTCTGAGGATCCAGACCTGAGGCCGGGACCAGCCGACCGATAGGAGACTGTCTCAGTGCCTCAACGTCCACGTTTCAAGATTAGCGGGCCAAACTTGAGTGGTTGTGTCGGGGACTCAAGGTGGCTTGAGTGGGATGCCTGCCGTTTCAAGTTTGAGGCTTCAGGCTTGAGTGGTCGTGTCGGGGACTCAAGGTGGCTTGAGTAGGATGCCTGTCGTTTCAAGTTTGGAGCCCTAAACTTGAAACACAAGAGCGTAAGTTAAAGCCAGCTTGCTTGCGGTAGGTCGCGTCGTCAGCGGTCTACCCCTCTGGGGTCAGTCGTGTTTCTATCCTGGTTATAGCAACGGAGCCCTGGCCAGGGCTCCGTTGTGTCCACAACCGGTCGGCCATTCGAGCGCTCTGGGTGCACTTTGCACCGACTGTTCCCCGGCCCTTCCTCCGAAGGCATTTTGAGCACGGATCGGTGATTGCTCAAGGGGGGCCGTCAGGCCATCGGCGCAGCCGACGCGACGCAGGAGCGCCCTTGAACAAGCGCCGAGCCGGGCTCAGGCTCGTAGCCGAGGAAGGGCCTCCCTCTCGTGTTCACGGGTCCGAAAACCGGCGATCGAATGTCGGTTGGGCGATTCGGAGCGTGTCACAACCCCGGCAAAACTGTGTCAATTTCCCGGCAAACGACGGTACAAGCACGGACGCTTGTTTTATGGTGTAAACCACCACGCCAACATGCTGCTGAGCTGGGTAAAGGGCGGGATTTCTGCTCACTCTCCCACCCCCACCCAGTACGACATCTCATACCCACTTCGTGTGCACGAGATGTCGTACTGGGTGGGGGTGGGAGAGCAATCAGAAATCAAAAGATCAAAAGAGGGAGGGTTGGGGTGGTGGTTGAGAGGAAGAGAAGTGGTTGCGTTGGGTGGGCCTCGGAAAGTTCGCGAGTGGGTTGCCTTGGGAGACGGTGACGGTGGTGACGTTGTGCGCATCGGCGACGGTCTACTGCACGCGGCTATGCGTGGTGCCGAGGACGGAATACGCGAGCCGGAGAACCGAAGTGGCGTAGTAACGAAACATGGCGGGCCGCAGAGTTTCGTAGCGCCGGATCCGGCGGCGCGCTCGGGCAGATGCACAAGGTGATACAGCGCGCGGTGCGCGAAGAGAAGCGCCTCCGGCGGGGATCTAGCAACAGGATGGGGGAGGGCGTACGGCCCCTTGTGTCGTTGCGTTTGTTGGTTGGTCACCAGGGTGGTTTCCATCCCACCACTGAGCCGAGGCAGAGCCGAGCAGACAGGCATGAGGGTGTCAAACGAAAAGCGTGTTTGACACCCTCATGCCTGCCCGCTCCACAATGTGTCGACTCAGCGGCGGGATGGAAACCACAGCCTCTCTCCTTTGCGGAGAGGGGCAGGCCGGTGGGCCTGCCTGCCGGAGTTGACGAACCACGAGGCGGTGCTTGCCTGGGGCGGAGAGCGCGCAGAATTTCGGCGACGCATCACCGAGACTGCTTGCGGCAGGGAAGAATCGAGTACATGGCTGATCTGGTGTTGACGACCGAACGACGTGATCAACTGGCCGCCTTGCTTGGCGACGCGGACCGTCTGCGGGCCGAGTATCCGAAGGTAGCCGACTATCTGGATACGGCACCGATGCTGCCTGGCACTGGCGACGATCAATCTGATGCTGCGTTCGATCTTCGATTCGTGCACTACATGACTGGCAGTGAAACTGAAAGCCGGAATCCGTACTGGGACATACTGAATCCTTCGATATCCGAGTGTGAAGGGCGGCGCGTGGTCGACGGTGGCCGACCTCAAGGCAGTGCGAGGCTCGGGTACGCGCAAACAATCATGCAGGCGGTCTACGCCTATGCCATTCCGTCGCCGGAGACAATCAGCTGGATGGTGGACTTCTGCGACGGCAGACCTGTAGTTGAGCTCGGCGCTGGTCGCGGTTACTGGGCCTCACAGCTGGCTCGCGCTGGCCTTGGTGTCGATGCATACGACTCCGAGCCGCCACACACAACCGAGAACGTCTCGTTTCCTGGCGCCTCTGGGCAGCGCGACGTTTGGCACCCTGTCGGCGATCTCGGGTCGTTCGCGGAACGTATCCGCGGTCGTTCGGACCACGTTCTGTTCCTCTGTTGGCCGCCTGGGTGGGGCAACGACATGGCGTCGACGACGCTTTCTGAGTTCGAACGAACCGGTGGCGATCGGCTGGTCTTCATCGGTGAACCCAAGGGCGGCAAGACCGGTGACGATGCGTTCTTCGACGGCCTGGTGTCTCGCTGGAAGTTGGAATCTGAAGATACGCGGTACGTCTCTTGGTGGAACCTCGATGATGTCGCGCAAGGGTGGGTTCGGCGTTGACCTTCTTCTGTCTGCTATTCGGTGGGTGACTGCTTCAACTGCTGCGTCAGTTCCATCCGAAATACGAAGGCGTCATAGCGGTCTCGGGGATATGAGATCTCTGAGAGCATCAACACCCTGTCGTCAGGACCGAGATACCGCTGGCGCACGGTTTTAACGAGGTCGCCCGGAGGCGTTCGGAGCCAAACTGCGTGCGCCTCCAATGGAAGCCGGTCAGCCACTATCTCTTCGAGCACGGTCGCAGCTGAGATGTCGGGTGCACCGATCGGCTGGTAGGTGTCCGAGATGGAAATGGGCCGGCCGTCCTCGGTCGCGCGCGTGACAGTGTGCAGAACCTCGTCGCCTATGGCGATGGCGAAAGCATCCGCAAGCCCTTCGGAGGCGGCGAGGTGCTCACTCTCACGTTCAATTCGGACCTCTCCTCCGGACTCGTGGCCGAATGTGTCTTCGGGATCTTCCATCTGTCGCTCGGGGGCAACCCGGACGAGGTTGGGGTGATCCGTTACGAAGGTTCCCCGTCGCGGGACCGTTCGGACCAACCCTTGCCGTTCCAACAGCTGTATGGCCTGGATGATGACGATTTTTGATACGCCATGGCGGGCTACGAGCTCGTTGAGGCTCCGAAACTGCGTGCCGGGCTGAAGCGCCCCACTTCGAATCTGTTGGGCGTACTCCGCTGCGATCGACACGTAGGCAGGTTCCGCCATGATGTGGGTCCCTTCCGGCCTGTTGGCTTAATGAAAATCATTCTGTGCATACACAACTGTGTATGCACAGTCGGGTATTTGCGCAGCTCGCATAGGGCGGGTGGGGGATTCGGGGACAAGAGAAGTTCGGCGGGCTGTGTATATACAGATCTTGTGCATGTACAGCTGTGTATATACACTCAACGAAGTCGTCGCTGATCCGATCGGGCCAACGTAGACAGCACTTCAAACAAAAAGCTCCCCGGCAGTGTCCAGCTACCGGGGAGCTCAGCACCAAAGCGGTTCCCGCCGCTTCAGCAATTTCGCAACCTCAAGGACGAAAGGTCCGTGAAGCATGTCCAGTGTAGAACGGCAGCAGACATCGGCGAATGAACGCTTGCGGCAGGCAGTGTTCGCCGCCCGGATGACGCCACAGCAGTTGGCCGAAAAGGTCGAAGTCGATCCGAAGACAGTCCAGCGGTGGATCGCGCAGGGGCGGATTCCCTACCCGGTGCACCAGTACGCCGTAGCCGTCGCGGTCGGCGTTCCTGAAAAAGAGCTGTGGCCCAACACTTTTGAGCAGAGCCGGTACCTCACGGCGCATAGCGCACGCGCGAACGCGCCAGCGGCCCGGGACCTGGCTGCTGATTCAACTGAATCACACGTCACTTGGGACCCTGACCACGGGGAAGTGCTCGGTGGACGCTCCGACTGGATGAAACACCGGAACGACCTCTCGAAATCATCGGCGCAGTCCGCGATCGATGCGGCCTCCGCCGCCTGGTTCGCCGACCACCCGGAACGAGAGGAACAAACCCGCGACGGCCGCGACGCCGACGCGGTGCATCTCGCGGCCAGCCAAGACCTCGATGGCATTCAGAATGCGCGGATGCGGGAGTTGATGAGCTGGGTGCCCGCCCCCGTAGGGCGGTCCCCGCTGGCCGACTACCAACCCGGCAGCGCCCTGGCCAACGCCCTTGACCGCAGCACCGAACGTGAAGGGATGGAGCGATGATCCGTCTCGGACCTCGCGATATAGCGAGTCTGACGATCCTGGCCGAGCACTACGGCGCGCCGTTGGATTTGGTCGCTGAAATGCACGGGGTAAGCATGCGGTCGGCGTACCGCATGGCCCAGCGATGGCGCGAAGCCCACATGATCGCGCCACTCGGCCGACCAGTACCCGGCCAGCCCTGGGTGGTCCCGACCAGCGTCACCGCCGAGGCGTACCTCGGCTTCACGGTTCGACATTGGGCACCGACGCCGAAAATGGTCAATCACGTCACCACAGTGCTGCGGACCCGGCTGGCACTGGTCGGCCTGGACTCCGAACGCTGGATCTCCGAACGCGTACTGCGTCACGGGATCGGCCCGACCAAATTGGGGACTCCGCGACCGCACATCCATGATGGCCGGTGCCTCAATACCGAGGGCGAGTGGTGGGCGGTGGAAGTCGAGCTGACCCCGAAGACATCGCTGGCCGTGGCGCGAGCGTCGGTCGCGCAAGCCCACCATGCCGCGAAGGTCGCCGGATGCGACGGGCTGATCTACTACTGCCAGGGCGAGCGGGTGAAGAACATCATCCGCGAAGCCGCGAAGGGCGTGAACGCGTCAGACGGGCCGCGAATGCGGCTGGCCGATGTGGACAAGCTCCTGGCGAACCCGATCGCTGGGGCGGAGTCACGACCCGACCTGCGGCTGGTCGTCGGCGGGACCGACACCCCGGACTCTGGCGCCGACAGCAAACCCGACGCAAGCCAGGGGGAGCGACCGTGAAAACCCACGCGACAGCCTTGTCCAGTCGTCTGTCCATGGTTGACAGCAGAGGCGACACCGAGCGGCAGCAGGTGGACAGCTGTCAACACCGGCTGGACAGCGCCGTCCAGCTGCCCGCCCACCCGGCAGGCGGTGGCGTTGACGAAACCTCGTCCAGGGCGTCGGAATTCGCGGCAGTGGACAGCGTGTTGACGCGGCTGTCCACTCTGGCGATGCCGGTTGACAGTCCTGTCCAGAGCGTCGCGGCGAGCCACTTTCAGGTCAATTACCAGGGGAAACGTCCGATCGCAATCCCAATGAGTCCCGGCTTGTACGCCGATGTTCCGCTCCGGTCCAAAAGCCGTCGGCGGCTTGACACCGGTAGACGGCGACTGGACGGCGTTGTCCACCCGCTTGACAGCTGTCCACCCGCTGTCGCACCCGTCCGTGCGACAGGCGACACCCACAGCGACACCAGGCGACACCCTGTCGCCCTCACCACCCGATCCCGTCGCCTCGCAGCGCACACCGACCACGAAAGCTGAGAACCTGACCATGAGCACCGACCGTTACTTGCAGGCCAAGGACTGCGAAGCCCTGACCGGCATCCCCGCCGCAACCTGGCGCTACTGGGCGCACATCGGCAACGACATCGGCCGCCGCAGCTTCAAACTCGGCCGGCGTCGCGTCTGGCGACTCAGCGTCGTCGAAGCGTGGATCACCGAACAGGAAGCCGCCCAGATCCAGAGCGAAGGGGCCGCGTAACCATGACCGCACGACGGAACCGCCGCGCTGGAGTCGAAGACCTCTGGACCAAGGACGAACGGCAATCAGACGGCACGGTGCGGCGCGTTCCGTCCAAGCTGGACGGCAAGGGCAAGCGCTGGCGCGCCCGCTACGTCGACGGCGTAGGCAAGGAACACACCAAGCGATTCGCTCGCAAGGCCGACGCGCAAGCGTGGCTCGACGGGCAGACCGCAGCTGTCGTCACGGGCGTGCACGCTCCACCCTCGGCAGGCCGCGTGACGGTTGGGGTCGTGGCCGCGGCATGGCTGGGGGCGAATCCGGACTGGGAGCGGTCGACGCGGTCGCGCTACAAGTCCGTCGTGAACAAGCACATCAAGCCCACCTGGGGAAATGTGCGCCTCGCGGACCTGATCGAAAACCCTGACGCCATTCAGGATTGGGTGAATGCTCAGGTCGATGCCGGCATCGCGGGTGGCACCGTCCGGAAGAATCTCGGCGTGCTGTCGCGGATCTGCGACTACGCAGTCGATATGCGCCGGATCGCTGTCAACCCATGCTCCAGCGTGAAGCGGCCGAAGCAGCGTCTTGCCAAACGTCGCTACCTCTCCGGTGTCGAAGTGGAACGGCTGGCCGAAAGCGCGGGCGAAAACTGGCTGATGGTCATGGTTCTCGCCTACTGCGGACTCCGGTTTGCCGAACTCGCAGGCTTGCAGGTCTCCGCCATTCACATGCTGCGGCGGCGACTCCAGATCGAACGCACAATCACGGAGGTCGACGGCGTGCTCGTGGTCAAGGCCCCGAAGGATCACCAGCGGCGCAGCGTGCCGTTCCCGGAATTCCTCGTCAAGCCGATGGCCGCGCACCTGGCGGGCAAGAGCCCCGACGCTGAGGTGTTCACGTCGAGCCGCGGTGCCGTCCTCCGTGTCCGAAACATGCGCCGCGCGTGGTGGAACAGCGCTGCAGCAACGGCCGACCTGCGCGGGTTTACTCCACACGAGATGCGGCACACGGCCGCATCCTTGGCGGTCTCGGAAGGCGCTTCAGTGCTCGGCGTGCAACGGATGCTCGGGCACGACAAGCCCAGTACGACACTGGACTACTACGCCGATCTGTTCGATGACGATCTTGACGAAGTAGCGAACAGGCTGAATTCGGCGCGGGCCAACTTCGCTACTGCGTACTCTCTGCGTACTCAGGGCGGTGCAGAGGTGGTCGACCTCCGAAAAATGCGTGGCTGACCTGCGCAAATG
>NZ_BAGN01000035.1 GCF_000308835.1 Nocardia vinacea NBRC 16497
AGCGCCGGTGGTCTGCCGAAGCGTGATCCGCTGCGTGATCCGTTGAGCAGTCTGCCGCAGCGGGAAAGCACGGGCGGTCTACCGCAGCGCGATTCGGCCTCGAATGGTCTGCCGCAGCGGGACGCCGGTTCGGGCTTGCCGCAGCGGGATTCCGCTTCCGGTGGCCTCCCACAGCGTCAGTCGCCCGGGAACGGCCTGCCGCAGCGTCAGTCGGGTGCGCAGCCGCCGAGCGGCCTGCCCCAGCGCGACGGTCTGCTACCTTCCCGCGACAGCCTGCCGCAGCGGGAGTCGGCTGCTACCGGTCTGCCCCAGCGCGATCCGGGAGCGACCGTACTGCCGCGCAAGGAAGTTCCGCCGGGTGTCGGTCTGCCGCGACGGGATCGTGGTGCGGCACAGCCCGTGGCCAGCGGTGAGACACCAGCGGTGTCCGAGAGCGGGGCGACGACCGCACCGCGCGATCCGGGCCGGCACAGCTTCAAGCCCGATCCGGAGAAGGCGGCGTCGTTCTTCCAGACCAGGTTGCAGCCCGCGGTCGACTCTGATTCGGTGATGGGCGGGACGCCGATCTTCGCCGAAATGATGTCGGCGTGGCTATCGGATCCCAACCAGGACCGGTCCCAAGTCGCTGCCTCCTTCGAATCACCCGGCGACGAGGGCTGGCAGGCGGCCCGCCGCGCCAGCGAGGCCCAGACCGAAACAAAGACGGCCGCCGGGTTGCCTCAACGCAATCCGGGCGGGAGGCTGGTCCCCGGCGGTGTCACCGGCAACGCCGATCGCGCGCCGCGTCGCGATCCAGAAACGATCAGGTCCAGCTTGAGTCGTCACCAGCAGGGCGTCCGGGATGGCCGCGCAATGAAGGCAATGAACCTAACCGGAGATAAAGGAGACCGATGAACCCCGATCTAGGTGGTACGAATCGTCAGCTGGATTGGCTGGTTTCGAACTTCGCCAACGAGGTTCCTGGCGTAGCTCATGCCGTCCTGGTCTCGGCTGACGGCCTACTCATGGCGGCGAGCGCGCAGCTGCCGGTGGACCGTGCCGAACAGCTCTCGGCCGTTACCGCCGGACTGGCCAGCCTCTCGGTAGGCGTCTCGAATCTATTCGAAGGCGGCACCGTGCTGCAGTCGGTGGTCGAGATGGAGCACGGCTATCTGCTACTCATGGCAGTCGGCGACGGCTCGTATCTCGCGGTGCTGACAAATACTTCCTGCGATATCGGCCAGGTGGGCTACGAAATGGCCCTGTTGGTCGAGCGTGTTGGCCAGACGGTGCAGGCCACGCCACGCGTCACGATGGGTTCCTGATGGTGGGATGGACATAGACGATCACCGCATGGGGAGCGCCGAGCCGAGTCTCGTTCGCCCATACTCCTTGACTGCGGGCCGGACCAGGCCCGCGGTCGAGTTGGCGTTGGAGGCACTTGTCGCATCGCATCCGGTCGCCCTGGAGCGGCAGTTCGAACTGACCAACATCGAGACGTCCATCGTGGAGTTGTGCAGAGAATCGCCGTCCGTTGCTGAAGTAGCGGCGCGTTTGGGTATCCCCATCGGGGTGGCCCGCGTGCTCGTGGCCGACCTCATCGAGGCCGGGCATGTGCGAGTTTCGGCGACTTTGAAAGACGATTCCAGCGACGATGAACGTCGCGAGCTGATCGAAAGGGTTCTCAGTGGACTCCGGCGTATTTGATTCGACGGCACAGGTCGATACCCGCACCAGCAAACCGACTTCGGCAAAGATCGTGGTCGCTGGCGGCTTCGGTGTCGGTAAGACCACGTTGGTGGGTGCCGTCTCGGAGATTGTTCCGCTGCGCACCGAGGCGTTGGTGACCAATGCCAGTACCGGAATCGACAATCTGACCGGTATTCCGATGAAGTCGACCACCACGGTGGCGATGGACTTCGGCCGGATCAGCCTCGCCGACGATCTGGTGCTGTACCTGTTCGGTACGCCGGGCCAGTACCGCTTCTGGTTCATGTGGGACGACCTGATCCGCGGCGCCATCGGCGCCGTGGTGCTGGTCGACACCCGCAGGCTCGAGGACAGCTTCGCGGCCGTCGACTACTTCGAAGCGCGCAATCTACCGTTCCTGGTTGCGCTCAACGAATTCGACGACGCACCGCGGTATCCGATCGAGGACATCCGTCAGGCCCTCGCGGTGCCTGCGGATGTGCCGATCCTGTCCATCGACGCCCGTCGGCGCGAACCCGCCAAGCAGGCGCTCGTCTCGCTCACCGAGTACGCCCTACGCAAGGTCATGCAGGGCTACTGAGCCTTCGCGACTGTCGCGTTGGTCCCGAATCGAGTGGCTGAGCCTTACCCACACCGCCGGCTCCGCCGGCTGCCATCCCCTAGGCTCGCTCGGTGAGGATTTCGGCGCGGGAGTTGCTCGGGCAACTGCTCGACTCGGACTCGTATATCAGCTGGGACCGGCCACCGGTGACGGTGGCCGCATCCCCGCGATACCGCGAGGATCTGCACAAGGCCGAGCTGGCGGCCGGTACAGATGAAGCGGTGCTGACCGGTGAAGGTCTGCTGCGTGGTCGACGCGTGGCCGTAATCGCCTGCGAATTCGCCTTTCTGGCGGGTTCGATCGGGGTGGCCGCGGCCGAGCGCATCGTCTCGGCGGTCGAGCGCGCCACCGAACTCGGCCTGCCCCTGGTCGCGTCGCCGACCTCCGGCGGTACCAGAATGCAGGAGGGCACAATCGCTTTCGTGCAGATGGTGAAGATCGCGGGTGCGGTCGCGGTGCACAAGGCGGCCGGGTATCCGTATCTGGTCTACCTGCGCAATCCAACGATGGGCGGCGTCTTCGCGTCCTGGGGTTCGCTGGGGCATATCACCTTCGCCGAACCCGACGCACTCATCGGTTTTCTCGGTCCGCGCGTCTATAAGGCGTTGTACGGCAGGGATTTTCCCGAGGGTGTGCAGGTCGCGGAGAATCTGTACCGCAGCGGCGTGATCGATGGGGTGCTGCCCGTTTCGGTGTTCCGTCGGATCGCGCATCGTGCGTTGAGCGTGCTCAGCGGTGTGCCGGATCCTGTTGCGGCGGGACCTGGTTGGGCCGCGCCGGTGCGTGAGACCGCGAATGCGGCCGCGGATGTTCCGGCTTGGGAATCGGTTCGGATCTCGCGCCGCCCAGGTCGGCCCGGTATCCGTGACCTGTTACGCCATGTGACGCAACGGGTTCCGCTCAGCGGCACCGGGCAGGGCGAATCCGATCGCACCATGGTGCATGCGCTGGCCCGCTTTCGTGGACAGCCGTGCATTGTGTTCGGCCATGACCGCGCGGGTCAGCAGGGTGAACACACCATGGGCCCCGCTGCATTGCGCGAGGCCCGACGCAGTATGGCGCTGGCCCAGGAATTGCGGCTGCCGCTGGTGCTGGTGATCGACACGGTCGGTGCGGCACTGTCGAAGGAGGCCGAGGAGCGTGGGCTCGCCCCCGAAATCGCCCGCTGCATAGCCGATCTGGTAACTCTCGACACCCCGACCGTCTCGGTCCTGCTCGGTCAGGGCACCGGCGGCGGCGCATTGGCGCTGCTGCCGGCCGACCGCGTCCTGGCCGCTACCCATGGTTGGCTTGCGCCGCTGCCACCGGAAGGGGCGAGCGCCATCGTCTACCGCGATACCGACCATGCCCCCGAGCTGGCCGACGCACAGGGCATCCGCGCCACGGACCTGCTCGCCGACGGTGTCGTCGACCGCATCGTCCCGGAATTTCCCGACGCCGCCGACGAACCGGTCGACTTCGCCCGCCGCATGGTCGCCGCCATCGCCGAAGAGCTCACCGAGCTGCGCGCCCGTCCGCTCGACGAGATTCGTGCCTCCCGCCATACCCGCTATCGTCGCCTCGGTCGGCCCTGACGATCCCCGGTAACCAGTAGAAACGCGCTCCCGTCCGGAAAACCGGTGGTCAACACACCAGGGGTTCTCGTTGACGACGCGGCGCGGCACTTCTACGGTCGGAATGTGACCTTCAGAAGCGAGACCAGCGCCATTCCCTCGATCGTGCTGAACGACGGGAACGTGATCCCGCAGCTCGGCTTCGGTGTGTTCCAAGTGCCGCCGGAGGACGTCCAGCCGGTTGTTACCGCTGCGCTGGAGGCGGGCTATCGCAGCATCGATACGGCCGCGATCTACGGCAACGAGGAGGGCACCGGCCGTGCCGTCCGGGAATCCGGGCTGCCGCGCGACGAGGTCTATCTCACCACCAAGCTGTGGAATTCCGACCAGGGCTACGACTCCACGCTGCGCGCGTTCGACGCCAGCATGGCTCGGCTCGGCCTGGACTACCTCGATCTCTATCTCATCCACTGGCCGGTGCCGCAGGCCGATCGCTTCGTCGAGACCTTCAAGGCCTTGCAGACACTGAAGGCGCAGGGCCGGGTGCGTTCGATCGGTGTGTCGAACTTCACAGTCGCTGATCTGGAGCGGGTCATCGGCGAGACCGGCGAGATCCCGGCTGTCAACCAGGTCGAACTGCATCCCCGGCTCGCGCAGCGCGAGCTGCGCGCGTTCCACGACGCCAATGCCATTGCCACCGAGGCGTGGAGTCCGCTCGGGCAGGGCACGCTGCTCGATGATCGCACCATCGTCTCCATCGCCGACGAGGTCGGCGGTACCCCGGCCCAGGTACTTATCCGCTGGCACCTCCAGCAGGGCATTGTCGTGATCCCGAAGTCGGTCACCCCGTCCCGCATCGCCGCCAACTTCGACGTCTTCGGTTTCGAACTCACCCGTGACCAGATGAACGCCATCAACGCACTCGACAAGGGCGCCCGCATCGGCCCCGATCCGACCACGTTCACCGCCGGGCTGCTCTAGAACTTTCAGCGCAGGCCGAGGTGGGCCGTCAGCTCTTGGGCCGCGGCGCGCCCGGCTCGGTTGGCGCCGATGGTGCTCGCGGATGGGCCGTAGCCGATCAAGTGGATGCGCGGGTCGACGGCTACCTGGGTGGCGAGGCGGCCGGTCATGGTGATGCCGCCGCCCGGACCACGCAGGCGTAGCGGGGCCAAATGGTCCAGGGCACTGCGGAATCCGGTCGCCCACAGGATCACGTCGGCGTGCTGGAACGAGCCGTCGGGCCAGCGCACCCCATCCGGTTCGATGCTCGCGAACATCGGATGACGCTGCAGCGCACCTCGAGCTTGTGCGGCGCGCAGTCGATCGTCGAGCCGCAATCCGGTGACCGAAACCACAGACCCCGGCGGCAGACCGTGTCGCACACGATCCTCCACGATGGCGACGGCCGCGCGGCCGTGCTCCTCGGCGAAGGGGGCGTCACGGAATGTCGGTTCGCGTCGAGTCACCCAAGTGGTGGTCGTGACCTGCGAGATCTCGTCCAACAACTGAACGGCCGACACTCCGCCGCCGACCACCACGACATGCTTGCCCGCGAACTCGTCGGCGGTGCGGTAGTCGTGAGTGTGCAGTTGGCGGCCGGTGAAGGTCTCTGCACCCGGATAGTGCGGAATGAAGGGATGTTCCCAGGTGCCGGTGCCATTGATCAGGCCGCGCACCCGGATCGTGCCCGCGGTATCGGTCTCGACATTCAGCGTCGTGCCCCGCCCCGCCGCGAGATCTGGCCCTGCGGCACAAGGGCTTCCGTCGGTATTGCGGTCGCAGACCACGGTCACCGAGACCGGTCTGCGCACCCGCAGATCGAATCTCTTCTCGTACAACTCGTAATAGCGCGGCACCGCGGTGGCCGCCGATACGGCGTCGGAATCGGGGGGCAATGTCTCGGCGAAGGACATGCCCGGGAGGTCGTGTACGCGATTGACAGTGGTCAGGGTGAGCGATGGCCACCGAAACTGCCAGGCCCCACCGGGTCCCGGCGCGTGATCGACGATGAGGAAGTCCCGTTCCGGGCGCAATCCGAGGCGCTGCAGGTGGTAACCGGCCGACAGCCCGGCCTGACCAGCACCGATCACCAGGATGGAGAAGTCTGTCGGCACAAACCGAGATCGTATCGGCTTGGTCGGTATGTTCCGCCACCTGTGGCAGAGTTGATGTAACCACTCGAACCGGTCAGTTGGGGAGGATGCATGCTCGACGTTAGCCGCGATGGCGATGTCGTCACTATCGAACTACAGCGCGAGGAGCGGCGTAACGCGCTGAACTTCGAACTCGTCACTCGGCTCCGCGAAGCAGTGTTGACCGCGGCCGAGGACGCCAGGGTGATCGTGCTCACCGGTCGTGGATCCTTCTTCAGCGCGGGCGCCGACCTATCCGGGGTCTATGCGGAGGAATTCCTGACGGCCCTGCCCGACATGCTGCACACCATCGAATCCGTCCCGGTCCCGGTGATCGCGGCGATCAACGGCGGTGCGCTCGGCGCCGGCGTGCAGATCGCGCTGGCCTCGGATCTGCGGGTTATGGATCCCGACGCCTATATCGCCATTCCGGCCGCCAAGCTCGGCATCACCGTCGACCGCTGGACAGTGCGGCGGCTGGCATCGATGATCGGCGGTGGCCCGGCCCGGACCATGCTGCTCGGCGCGGAATCGGTATCGGCCGCCGATGCCTACTCCTTCGGCTTCGCCAACCGACTCGGCACGCTGGCCGATGCACAGGCCTGGGCCAAATCGATCGCCCAGCTGGCTCCGCTGTCGCTGCGGCATATGAAGTTGGAGCTCAACGATGACGGCACCCGGGATCCGGAGAGCGCGCAGCAGCGTGCGGCGCTGGAGGCGGCGTGGACCAGTCAGGACGCCCAGGAGGGGCGGTTGGCCAGGGCAGAGAAGCGCGCGGCGAAATTCGTGGGGCGATAAATGAATCTGAAGAAGATAGTGGGCATTGCCGCCAGTGCACTCGGTGTCACCTGGGTGGTGCGCGCGGTCTGGGACATCCCGTCGGCGATCGGCGCTTCCATCAATGCCATTCAGCCCTACGCCACCGGCGCGGTGAGCTATCGCAATCGGCAGTTCCACAACACCGAGCCGAGCACCCAGTTCGTCTCGGGAGCCGCTCCGTCCCTGCTGATTTCGGCGCTGACCCGGCGTAATGCCGGTCGTCCGCGCAATGCGGTTCCGTTGGCGACACCCGACGTGCCGACCGAGGCCGCCGATCTCGCGGTCACCTGGTACGGGCACGCATCGGCGCTCGTCGAGGTCGACGGATACCGGATTCTCACCGATCCGGTTTGGAGCGAACGGGTTTCGCCGTCCGCGCTGGTCGGTCCGGCCCGGCTGCATCCGGTGCCGACGCCGCTGTCGGAACTGCCGCAGGTGGACGCGGTGCTGATCTCGCACGATCACTACGACCATCTGGACAAGGCGACGATCCGTCAGCTGGTGGTCGGACAGGCCGCGCCCTTCCTGGTGCCGATCGGCATCGGCGCCCATCTGCGGCACTGGGGCGTGCCCGAACATCGCATCGTCGAATTGGATTGGGGCGGTTCGGTTTCCCTCGCCTCGCTGGGCCGTGAACGCGACGGCACGGATCTGGTGCTCACCTGTACCGAGGCGCGGCACTTCTCCGGACGCGGCCTGGTGCGCAACACCACACTGTGGGCGTCCTGGTCCATCATCGGCCCGACGCGGCGGGTCTACTTCGGCGGTGATACCGGATATACCAAGGCTTTCGCGGAGGCAGGCGCCGCGCTCGGACCGTTCGATCTGACGCTCCTGCCGATCGGCGCCTACGACGAGGCATGGCCGGACATCCACATGAACCCGGAGGAGGCGGTTCGCGCACATGCCGACCTCGGCGTCGGCGATCCGGGACACGGACTGCTGGTGCCCATCCACTGGGCGACCTTCAACCTGGCCTTCCACGGGTGGTCGGAGCCGGTACGCCGGATGGTCGCGGCGGCACGGGCGGCCGGTACCGCGGTGGCGGTGCCGATGCCCGGCCAGCGCATCGACCCCAATGACCTGCCGAGCCGGGATTCCTGGTGGGAGGATATTGGGTGAATACCTAGGTTCGTCGACAGGAAGGAATGCAGGCATGAGTCTCGTGGACACCCTGAAAGGCCTCGTCGGCAAGGGTAGGGACGCGGCAGCCGAGAACGCCGACAAAATTCACGATGCGGTCGACAAGGCCGGTGGGTTCATCGACGAGAAGACCGGCCACAAATACTCCGACAAGATCGGCAAGGTGCAGGAGGCCGCCAAGAAGGCGGTGCCGTCGGACAAGTCCGCACCGAAGCCGCCGACGGCCGCGCCGGAGGAGCCGCCTGTGCCACCCGCTCCCGAGCCCGAAGAGCCGGGACAGCCGCAGGCCTGATCTGTGGCGGGGACCGACAGCTGTCGGTCCCCGCCTCTAAACTTCATTTATGGTGACCCGCCGGAAATTCGGTGGCAGCCCGGGCCGGCCGGGCATCGAGGTTGAGCTGAGCAACCTCGACAAGGTGCTGTATCCGGCGACCGGAACCACCAAGGGCGAGGTCATCGCGTACTACTCGGCCATCGCGCCCGCGATGCTTCCGCATATCGCCGGAAGACCGGTCACCCGGAAGCGCTGGCCCAATGGGGTCGACGAATCATCCTTCTTCGAAAAGAATCTCGCCGAGCACGCACCGTCGTGGCTGGAGCGCCACACCATCGAACATTCCGGCCGCAAGGTCGTCTATCCGGTCATCGATTCCGAGGCCGGACTGGCCTGGATCGGACAGCAGGCCGCGCTGGAAGTCCATGTGCCGCAATGGCGTTTCGACGGTGACAAGGTCGGCTACGCCACCCGGTTGGTCTTCGATCTGGATCCGGGGCCGGGTGCGGGACTGGCCGAATGCGCGCGGGTCGCGCTCGCGGTGCGCGAGATGGTCGAGGGCATCGGGCTGCATGCCTTCCCGGTTACCAGTGGTAGCAAGGGAATTCACATCTATGTGCCGCTGGATCGGGAGTTGAGTCCGGGCGGCGCGTCCACCGTGGCCAAGCAGGTGGCGACGAATCTCGAAAAGCTGCACCCGGATCTGGTCACCGCGACGATGGCGAAATCGGCGCGCGGCGGAAAGGTCTTCCTGGATTGGAGCCAGAACAATCCCGCCAAGACCACCATCGCACCGTATTCGCTGCGCGGTCGCACCGAGCCGAATGCGGCCGCACCGCGCACCTGGGCCGAGCTGGAGAGCCGGAAAAAGCTGCGGCACTTGCGCTTCGACGAGGTGCTCGCCCGATGGCGCGATTACGGCGATCTGCTCGCCGAATTGGATCCGCCCAGTTCGAACAGCGATGCGCTGACGAAATATCGACAGATGCGCGATGCCTCGGCGACCCCGGAACCGGTGCCGTCCGAAACGCCTACGCCAGGGGCGAATGATCGGTTCGTCGTGCAGGAACACCATGCGCGGCGGCTGCATTGGGACGTGCGGCTCGAACGCGACGGCGTGCTGGTGTCATGGGCCGTCCCGAAGGGGCCACCGACCTCGTCGGATCAGAACCGGCTCGCTGTGCACACCGAGGATCATCCGTTGGAGTACTTGGACTTCCACGGCGCGATACCGAAGGGGCAGTACGGCGCGGGGGAGATGACGATCTGGGATTCCGGCACCTACGACACCGAGAAATGGCGCGAGGACGAGGTCATCGTCACCTTTCACGGCAAGCGACTGCGTGGTCGCTACGCGATGATCCGAACCAATGGCACCCAGTGGCTGATGCATCTCATGCGCGATCAGAATCCGGCCGAGGCAGAGACGGACCGGGTATCCAGTGGTCCGGTCGGCCCCGAGGCGGCGTTCATCGTGCCGAGACCGGCTGGGCCCGTGCCCTTTCCACGTGGGCTGCAACCGATGCTCGCCATCCACGGTGAGGTCGCCGATCTCGATGATGTCGAGTGGTGCTTCGAAACCAAATGGGACGGCTTCCGGCTGATCGCCGAAATAGATTCCGGGACACTGACTCTGCGCAGTCGAGCGGGCAATGTGGTGACCAAACGCTATCCGGGTATGGCGGTGCTGGCCGAGGAGTTGGCCGGACACAACGTGGTGCTCGACGGTGAGGCCGTGGTGTTCGACGATCACGGCGTCGCGAATGTCGGTCTGCTGCAGGCTGATGCGGCGCGCGCGGTCTTCGTCGCCTTCGATGTGCTGTATCTGGACGGGACCTCCCTTATCCGCAAGCGGTATTCGGATCGGCGTCGGGTACTGGAAGCGATCGCCGCCAACGCGCCGTCACTGCGGGTGCCGCCGCGACTGGACGGCTCCGGTGCCGAAGCGCTGCGCTACAGCCAGGAACAGGGCCTGGAAGGTGTGGTCGCAAAGCGCAAGGATTCGGTGTATCTGCCAGGTAAGCGTGGACATTCGTGGGTCAAGCAGCGCAACTGGCGCACCCAGCGGGTCCTGATCGGCGGCTGGCGGCGCAGCGACGCTCGCAACTTCAAATCGCTGCTGGTCGGCATTCCGCACGAGGGCAGGCTGTATTACGTGGGGCGGGTCGGCACGGGGTTCAGCGAGCCGGTCATGCGGGATCTGGCCAAAAGGCTCGGCAAGTTGGAGCGGAAGACCACACCGTTCGACAACGACCTCACCGCCGAGGAACGCGAGGACGCGGTGTGGGTGACCCCGAAACTCAGCGGCACCGTGCGCTTCATGAACTGGACCGAGACCGGCCGCCTCTGGCATCCGGCCTGGCTCGGCGAGATGTGACGGCGGTCGCTGATGGTTTGCCAGGTCATCGGGGAGTTCGCTCGGTATCGTTTGTTTGCGGTTGTGTCGGTTCGAAAAAGAGGAGTGCGCGGTGGATTTCAAGAACCTGGCGAACAAGGCGCTGGACCTGGCCCAGCAGAATGCGGACAAGGTGGACACGGCCATCGATAAGGTGGGCGATCTCGTCGACAAGCAGACCGACGGCAAGTTCGCGAGCCAGGTCGACGCCGCGCAGGATGCCGCCAAGAAGGCCGTCCGCAAGGACAGCTGATTCGCCGACCCTTTCGAGCGACCTGCAAGCAGTCGCTACGGCGTGGCGGACCGGGTGTACCGATCCGCCATTCCCGCGGTCAGCTCTGTTCGCGGGCGAGCAGCGGAATGATGGTCGCGCTGTCGGTGACCATCGCGTGGCCCTGGAATTCGAAATCGTCGTAGGCGCGTGCCATCGCTTCCTTATCGCGGCCGCCGACGGCATCGCTGATGATCACCGGCACGAAGCCGAGATCGGTCGAATGGGTGACCGTCGGCGCGATGCCGATCTCCAGCGCGACACCCGCGATCGCGTATGCGCCGATGCCGAGATCGCGCAGCACCGCGGCCAATGGCGTGCCCTCGAATGCCGACATCGAGGTCTTGTCGAAGACCACCTCGTCCGCCGTCGGCCGCAGCTCCGGAACCAGTTCGAAGGCCGGGGTATCGCGCTGCAGGATGAACTTCACGTCGTCGACATTGTCGACCTGCTGCCAGCTCATGGCCATTCGCAGCGCGAAGGTGCCACTCAGGCGCCGCGGCAGGAAGAAATGCCGCAGGAAGATGATCGGATATCCGCCGCGCCGTGCCGCTTCGACCACCCGCGCCACCCGCTCGATGATCTCCGGACCGTCCGGTAGTTGGGACAGCACACCGACCTGCATGTCGTAGACGATCACCGCCATGCGGTGCGGCGCACACACATCGGCGAGTCCTTCGGGAATGTCCAGTCCGTTGCCATGCCGCATGGTCAGCTCACTCCTGTTCGATGCCGGTCACATTCGGGGTACGGCCCGACGGTGATTCGGTTGCGCGATAGCCACTTTCGAAGCGCGCCGCGGCGTGCTTCGTCCCAACTGTAACCATGTCGGAAATCGGACACACACGGCGTCGCCGATGCCCGCTCGTGCCCGTTGCTGGGGCTCTGATCAGGCAGTACGGTGGTGGCATTCGAGGCCGGGCGAAGTCGGCGCCGACGCGTTCCCGGTGCACTGTGCGTCGCGCCGCGTCGGAACACTGGAGGCCCCGATGAAAACTTTGTTTGCACCATTCGTCGGCGGGAACCGGAGATCCGGTGCGATATCGATCCTTATCGTTCTCGCGGTCGTGGCGTTCGCATTCGTGCCCGTTGCCAGGGCGGTGCCGCCGCCGGATCAGGACCCGTTCTACGCGGCACCGGCCGATGTGGCTGCACAGCCCGACGGTGCCGTGCTGCGGACCCGCTCGATCGCGTTGTACGGTCTACCGCTTCCGGTTTCGGCCTGGCAGGTGCAATACCGGACCAACGATACGAACGGCTCGCCGATCGCGGGTATGGCCACCGTGCTGGTGCCGAACTGGCCGTGGTTCGGCCCTGGCCAGCGGCCCCTGCTCTCGTACCAGATCGCCGAGGACAGTCTCGCCACCCGGTGCGCGCCGTCGTACGCGCTGCGGGGCGGCTGGGATCTCGGCGGCGCGAATACCTATATCGATACACCGTTCATCGCCGAGGCGCTGCGCCGCGGCTGGGCGGTGGTGACAAGCGATTACGAGGGGCCGGACTCCCGATTCCTGGACGGCGTCAACTCCGGCCGTGCGGTGCTCGACGGCATCAGGGCGGCCCGCGCGCTCGCACCGGACGGAGTCGGTCCGGCGAGCCCGATCGGGGCGTGGGGCTATTCGGGCGGTGCCTTCGCGACGCTGTGGGCGGCGCAGATACAACCGGAGTACGCACCCGATATCCAGTTCGCCGGGCTCACCTCGGGCGGGGTGCCCGCCGATTGGACAGCCATGGCCCATAGTGTCGATGGCACCGTGCAAGCAGGGCTGGCCATGCTCACGTTGCTCGCGATCGCGAAGAACGAGCCGAATTCCGGTGTGCCGGATCTGCTCAACGAACGCGGTCGCATTGCTCTCGCCGAGGATGGCTCGGCCTGTGCTCCGGATCTGGTCTTCAAGTACTTCAATGCGCATGTGGACGATTTCGCGGCGGTGCCGGATATGTTGTTCCATCCGGTATTTCGGGCCGCGACCGACCGCCAGGAGTTGGGCGGTAGTGCGCCGGTCATGCCGATGTACCTGTACCACAGCACCACCGACGATGTGATCCCGGTCGCGGGCTTCACCGATCTGGTCGGCCGATACTGCGCACAGGGCGCTGATCTCACCTCCGTGCATTCGGCGCTGCCCGGACACAATTTGACCGCCATCGGTGAGGCGGCCGGTGCGATGGGCTTCCTTGCCGATCGCTTCGCGGGTGTCCCGGTAGCTTCCGGCTGTCACGGCTGATAAACGAAAGATGCGGCGCGCTACGAGGATTCGCCGCGCGCCGCGTTCGGAGTGCTGGTTGCCGTTCCTACTTGACCGGCGCGTCCTGCCATTTGGTGGTGCCTGCTGGGGCGCCCAGGGTGCTGAGCAGATCGATGCCCGCGATGATCAGTGCCGGTCCGCCGACCACGAGGGTGCCGATGATGCCGCCGATACCCGCGCCCGCGATGACGCTGGCGATGACGGTCGGCCCGCCGATGATGCCGGTGAGCCCGACCAGGGCGCCGATCACCGTGCCGAGAAAGCCGCCGATGGCGGTGGCAATGCCGAACTGGGACAGGAAGTTATCCTGTGCGCGCAGATTCTCCCGGGGCGACGCGACCGGCGTGGCCGCCTGCCGCGCCTGGGTGTAGTCCTTGACCGCGGTCAACTCCAGCACCCGGCCCGCGTCGCGGATCTCATGCGGCATGCTGAATTCCAGGCCGTCCTGCCGGAACGACAGCGGTAGCGTGACCACCGTATTACCCGCGATGTCCTTGATATCCACGGTGTTCGCGGACAACTGGAACGACCCGTTGGTCAGCGTGGTGACGATCTTGTCGCCCAACAGTTTTGTCTCGTACCCGATGTCGGGTACGGGCGCGGCATCCGGCTGCGCATACGAGGTGCCCGCGCCGACCGCGACAGCGGCGACGATCGGCACGGCTGCCGCAGTGATCTTGCGGAGAATCATTCCGGTGGTCCAATCTTCAGCAGTTCTTGCAAGCCGTAGCAACGCTCCGCACGCGAAAAATCCTCCCCCCGACGCTGTGCAGAGCCACGATGTGATCTAGAGAACGCGCTCCGAGAACACATTACCGCGTACAAAAGGTTTAGAGGATTGCTTTTCGGGGTATTCGATATTGCTCACATGACGAATCTTGTTATAGCTCTACGCTATCCGGTCAGGCCCCCGGCTGCTGCAGGACATTGATCGCGCGGGCGATCACCAAGATCACCAGGACCAGTGAGATCGCCGACTGCAGCATCATCGTCGCCTTCGCCCACCGCGACATCGGCATCACGTCGGTCGGGCTGAACGCCGTCGCATTGGTGAACGCCAGATACAGATAGTCCAGGAACTGTGGCTCCCAGTCGGGTTCGGTCAGGTCCGGACTCTGCATCTGCACGAACAGGAAGTCCGGCAACGGCTTTCGCGCATGCGCGCGGGCCGCGGGGCCGCCGCGATCGAACTCCCAGTACCAGAGTCCGAACACCACCACATTGGTCAACCAGACCGCACCGCCCGAGACGAGCAGTTGCACGGGATCGCTGAGGGTTCCATTGATCAGTTGGAGGACCAGTCGACCCGCCGAAACCGCCGTGGCCAGACTCAACAACCCGGTCAGCAGGAGGCCGCCGTTGCGCAGCCATTGCTCTTCCCGGTCGAGCCGGAACGGATTCGCCACCACCAGCACACCCAGCAACAGGACCTCTAGTACGGGCAGCACCAGCCAGGCGGGCTGCTGCCGGAGCTCCTTCGGCGCGATCTGCAACACCACGATCATCAGTACGGCGAGCGTCGCGGCCCACCGCGATTCACCCTCCGTCTTGCGTTGCCAGGCAGGTACATCGTCGTCTTGGTCCGGCACAGGCGCCAGTATCGCCGATCAGGTGAGCAGATCGAGGACGACCGCGCCGAGGCAGACCGCGATGACAATCGTCAGCGCGATCGCGTCATTGCGTCCGGGGGCGCTCGGGCGGGCGGTGAGCTGGCCGGTGCCGCCGCGCGCGGAGATGGCCTCGCCCAGTTCGGTTGCCCGGCGGCTGGATACCGCCATCGCGGCGGTGAGGATATCGACGAGCGGATTATCGGCGGCGCGAGTGAGCAGGCCATCCTTCGGGCGCAGTCGGCGCGCCGCCCGCAGCACCCGGATCTCGTCCATCAGCAGCGGCAGTCCGCGCAAGGTCAGCGCGATGACCACGGCCCATTCGTCCACGGGCACGCGGAATCTGCGCAGTGGGCCGCCGAGTTTGGCCAGTGCGGGGGCGATATCGCCCATCGGGGTGGTCCAGGCGATCAGGAACGAGGAGGCCAGCAGGATCAGGCCGAAGACGGTGACATTGGTGTAGCGCAGCACGGATTCGCTGCCCACCGGCACATTGAGCAGGGCGCCGATGCCGATCGCGGCCCAGAACCACCACGGCAGGCGCGGCAGTGTGCTCAGCGGCAGTCGGGCCATCACCCCGATCGCGATCAGGAATACGACCATCAAGCCGAGTACCGGCCAGGACGGCAGGAACATCAGCACCACACTGATCAGGAACGCTCCGATGATCTTGGTTCCAGCCCAGAGGCTGTGCACCGGACTGGAAACCGGCACTTCGCGGAACAGCACCGTACTCATTACCGACCTCCGTTCCCGAGTCGCCAGGCCGGATCGCCTGGGCGCGTTTCCGGCATTGTCGTGCAGGAATCCAGCTGGTGTGCGGGCACATTCGCGGTATCGCGGATCGGATCGGTCTCCAGAATGCGTCCGGACTCGAGGTGTACGGTCCGGTCGCAGACCGCGGCCATATCGTGCACGTCATGTGAGATGACGATCAGGGTGAGCCCGGAATCGCGCAGGCGGGCGAGCAGTTCGACGATTTCCGCGCGACCGTGCGGATCCAATCCGGCCAGCGGTTCGTCGAGCACGACGACCGGCGCGTGGCTGGCCACAATCGCCGCGAGCACCACGCGCTTGGCTTGGCCGCCGCTGAGTTCTTCGATGGAGCGCGCGGCCAGTGCGCGATCCAGACCGACCGCGTCCAGTGCGCGTCCGACCGCACCGGATCCGGTGGCCCGTCCGCCCCAGTCCGCGATTTCGTCGCCCACCGTCTGCTTCTGCAGCTGCAGCCGGGAGTGCTGGAACGCCAATTCCACCCGGCCGATCTGCTTCGCGATCGGCTTACCGCCCAATTCGCAACGACCGGAACTGGGTTCGATCAATCCGGCCATGATCCAGGCCAGTGTCGATTTGCCGGATCCATTGCCGCCCACCACGAGTAGCGCCTCGCCGCGCCGGACGGTCAGGTCGACGCCGTGCAAAGCCGGTGCGGCCCAAGGTGTTCCGTGGTTATAGGTGTGGCGGACCTCGCTCAGCTGCAGGATGGTTTCGCCCATCGGCCGACGCCGGATCTCGCCGGCCGGTCGCGGCCAGGCGGGCAGCCGCTCCACGGTCCGGCCACCGGCCAGATGCACCACCCGGTCGGCGGCGGCGGCATCGGCCTCGTGATGGGTTACCAGCACCACCGCCATCGGATGGCGTTTAGGCAATTCGGCCAGGAGTGCGACGAGATCGCGGCGACCGTCCGGATCGATCATCGAGGTGGCCTCGTCGGCAATAAGCAGCGCCGGGCGGCGGGCCAATGCCGCGGCCACCGCCAGCCGCTGCTGCTGGCCGCCCGAAAGCGTCGCGGTCTCGCGATCGCCCATACCGTCCAGGCCGACCTCGCGCAGCAGACCATCAATATCGACCGCGGCGGCGAGTTCGGTGGACAGACCCCACACCACATCGTCGGCGACGAGCACACCGAGCGTTTGACTCTCCGGCCGCTGCAGCACCAGCGCGGTGCCACCCAGATGGCCGAGGCCTGCGGCGCCCGGACGGTCCACGCTGCCGGTGGACGGCGGATGTCCCGCGAGCAGTCGGGTCAGTGTCGATTTGCCCGATCCGTTGTGGCCGACAATGGCCACGAATTCGCCGGTATCGACCGTGAGATCGATGCCGGACAGCGCATCCACCGGCGCGCCCGGATAGCGGAAGCCGACCTCGCGCAGTCGCACCGGCAGTGGTGCGATCGGCCGGTCGTCGGGTTGTGCGTCGAGCCGATCCCGACTGGGCAGCCAGGACAGCCGGTCGAGTACCGAGCCGAGTACGAACCAGGAGATCACTGCCGTCGCGACGATGCCCGCCAGCACACCACCGCCGATCAGGACCCACCACCAGCGGATCGCGGCGTCCGCGGCGTCGGCGACTCCGCGTCCGAGGGGTTCGAGCTGGGGCTGCCGCGCCGCCGTCTGCTCCAGGCCCTCCGCGGTGCTGCGGATGGTCTTGAACAGTAGATCCCGGGACCGGGACAGTACGAACAGCGATCCGACGGCGAAGGCCGCGAAGCCGAGACCGGCGATTACCGACAATCCGAGCACCGCGGGCAAGCCGCCGCGGCGACGTTTGACGATGCCGATAATGCCCGCGATGGTGGCCGAGCTGAGAATGCCGAATGCGGGCACGAGGCCCGCCGCGACGAAGCAGACCAGCACGGCCGAACCGGTCGCGGTGATAAGGGCGCGCAGCCGATAGCGGTGCGCGATCATGGCCAGCGGCACCGCGGCGACCAGCTGCAGCGCCGCGGCGAACGGAATCAGCGCACCGACGGTGACCAGGCCGACGGTGGCACCGCCGAGTACCGCCCCTACCGCCAATTCGATCGGGCGCAGCGGTCCGCGCTCGGTGGGGCGGGCGGGCAGATCACTCACGGGGTCAAGTCTGCCAGGATCCTGTGGACAGTTCGTGTGGTCTTCCTGTGGAGAGCGTGAGGTCATGACTGCGCCTCGCTGGCGCTCGGCTCCGTCATGACCTCGAAGAGGCTGTGTTGATTTGCTCGCTCTGCTCGCTAGGCGACCCGGGTCAGCTCGTAATCGGCGGCCTTCAGCTTGCGGACGCGACGGCGATAGGCGAGCTGCGGCCCCGGCCAGTTGTTCGTGATCCGGCCCGAAGCGGTGCGATACCAGCTGGAGCAGAAATTCCACGGTGTGCGCGCGAGGCGCTGCTGAACCGCGGTATTGAATTGCGCCTCCGCCTCGGGACGCACCTCGAGCACGTGGCCGGGACGTTCGGCGAGCAGTTGGACGGCCTGGCGGATATAGCGGGCCTGCGATTCGATCATGTAGGTGATCGAGCCGACGCCGAGATTGGTATTCGGTCCGTAGACAAGGAACAGATTCGGGAAGTCGGGCACGGTAATGCCGCAGTAGGCGTGCGCGCCGCCCTGCCAGGCATCGGAGAGCTTGCGGCCCGCGCGGCCGTAAATATTCATGGGCCAGAGGAATTCGGTGCCCTTGAACCCGGTGCCGTAGATGATCACCTCCGCCTCGTGGACCGTACCGTCGGCGGTGCGCACGCCGTTCGGCACGATTTCGGTGATGGCGGTGGTCTCGACCTGCACATTCGGTTCGAGCAGAGCCGGGTAGTAGTTGTTGGAGAACAGGCCGCGCTTACAGCCGATCGGATAGTCGGGGGTGAGTTTGGCGCGCAGTTCCGGGTCCGGGACCTGTACTTCCAGATGTTTCGACGCGATTTTCGCGACCAGTCGTACGATCCACGGGAACTCGACAAGGCCGAGCGCGATGAATTCGGCGATGGCCCACCAGCCGAAGCGTTCGACGAGCAGGGCGCCGGGCAGCCGGGCGAAGAGTTTGTGCTGGACCGGGGTGTAGTCGGTATCGAATTTGGGCAGCACCCAGGCTGCTGTGCGCTGGAACAGGGTGAGGTGTTCGACCCGCGGCTGGATCTCCGGAATGTACTGGATGGCGCTGGCGCCGGTGCCGATGCAGGCGACACGCTTACCGGCCAACTCGACGCCGTGATCCCATTCGGCGGAGTGGAAGGCCTGACCGGTGAAGGTGTCGATGCCGGGAATGTTCGGCAGGGCGGGCCGGGACAGTTGGCCGACCGCGGAGATGAGCACGTCGGCGGTTCGGGCCGTGCCGTCCTTGGTCCGTACGGTCCAGCGGCCGGAACTGTCGTCGAATTCGGCGTCGGTCACCTCGGCGCCGAAATGGATCGCCTCCAGCAGGCGGTGCCGCTGGGCGATACCGCGCAGGTAGTCGTGGATCGCGGCCTGTCCGGAATACCGCTGCGGCCAATCCGGCTTGGGCTCGTAGGAGAACGAGTACAGCGGCGACGGCACATCACAAGCTGCGCCGGGGTAGGTGTTCTCCCGCCAGACCCCGCCGATGTCCGTGCCGCGCTCCAGGATGGCGATATCGTCGAAACCGTTGCGCCGCAATTCGATTGCCATCCCTACGCCGCCGAAACCGGCGCCGATGATGATGACCGAGGGCCGTTCGCCAGCTGTCATTTGTGGCACTCCTCACAGCACTGTAGATGAGTTCCACTCTAAGACTGCTGGTCGCGTATGTGGGCTGATCCTTTCGAGCGACCTGCAAGCAGTCGCTACGGATGCTATCGAGATTTTCGGCCATAATGTCCGCTGTGGAGCGGGTACAGGATCCGGGCATCCGCGACTGGAACTTTCCGCGCGGCATCGCCAGCGTGGCACTTATGGTCGGCTATGCCGGTGAGCAAGGCGTGCCCGTCGCGCGCATGCTCGCCGGAACCGGGCTGACCGAGGCCATGCTGCACGATCCGGATGCGCAGATCGACGCCCGCACCGAACTCGCCGTCATCCGCAATCTCGTCCGCGAACTCGCCGATACACCCGCGCTCGGTGTCGAGATCGGTCGCAGGTATCGGATCACCACCTTCGGCATTTTCGGCTTCGCCTGCGTCAGCAGTCCGACGCTCGGTGAGGCGATCTCGTTCGCGCTGCGCTATCTGGAGCTGAGCTTCACCTTCTGCCTGCCTGTCGCGGAATGGGGGAAGGGCGAATTCATCGCCTGGGTGCACGACGAATCGATTCCGGCCGATGTGCGCCAGTTCCTGGTCGAACGCGATGTGACCGCCATGCATCAGGTCATGAGCGATCTGATCGGTAAACAGCTGCCGCTCACCAGGGCCGAATTCCGTTTTCCCGAGCCGGCATACGTCGATCGGATCATGGCGGTCACCCAGGTGCAGCCCCGTTTCGGACGGCCGCACAACCTGTTCGCCATCGATCCGGCAATGCTGGAACAGCCATTGCCGCAGGCGAATGAGCACACCTGGGCCATGTGCCTCGCGCAATGCCGGGATCTGGTGGATCGACGCCGAGCCCGCACGGGTATCGCGGCCGAGGTGCGCGAACTCCTTGTGCCCGGCGGTGCGGACGGATTCGCGGCCCCGCGTGGAATCGACTCCGTCGCACGTGATCTCAATATGAGCACTCGCACCCTGCGCCGTCACCTCGATGCGGCGGGTACCAGCTACCGCGCGCTGCTGGACGAGGTGCGCCGCGCGCTCGCCGAGGAAATGCTCACCGCCACACCACTTTCGGTGAGCGATGTGGCCATCCGGCTCGGCTACGCCGAATCCTCCACCTTCATCTACGCCTTCAAGCGCTGGACCGGCGCGACACCGGCCGCCTACCGCCGCGAGCGGGCCGTGCGCCGCTGATTCGGCTGCACGCCGATCCGTCCGCCCATCGCAACGCTGCGGAAATGCGTTGTGATGCGGTGATTTTCGTCGATGACGTGCAGGGCGATGGCCGGATCCGGCGCGTAGTCCATCACCCGATGGGGGAGTTCGAGTTCCCACTCCCCGCCGAGTACAGAGGCGGTGCTCGGGGAGATCAGTAGCGGGCGGCCCGCGAAGGTGGTCGTGGCGGCGGAGTGCGCATGTCCGGTGATCACACCGACAATGCGTTTGTCGGCGGCCACCACCTCGGCCAATTTTTCGGGCTCGGCCAGCGAGATCTCATCGATGACCGGACTGAACAGATGTGCGGGCGGATGGTGCAGCGCGAGGAGTACGGGCGCGTCGGCGGGTGCGGCGGCGAGTACGCCGCGCAGCCAGGCGTAGGTTTCCTCGGCGAGTCGGCCGCCGGATTCGCCAGGGACGCTCGAATCCAGCAGGGCCACAGTCAGATTGCCGATCCGGTGTGCGTGGTTGATCGGCGCGGTCGACGCGGATTCGCCGAGCAGGATCGTGCGGAAGGCGGCGCGGTCGTCGTGATTACCGGGCAGGGCGTAGACGGGGATATCGGTGTCGAGTGCGACGCGCGCCTCGGCATACTGCTCGGGCTTACCCGAATCGGTGATATCGCCGGTCACCAGAATGGCATCGGGCCTGCGTCGCAGATCGGCGAGATAGGCCATGACCCGCTCGACGCGTTCGACATTGCGGGTGCCGAGATCGAAATGGGTATCGCTGACCTGAGCCACCAGGATCATCGGCGTTCGCTTTCTCTGGGGGATCGCTCCATTGCGTCAGAGGGTGTCGGCATCGTGTGTCGGCACGTCTACAGGCTAGATGACCTGCGGGTTCCGCGTCGTCATGAGGCTGACCACCGGTAGAAGGCCGCCGGGTCGGAAGTGGTCGCGCGCACACCGGGTCAGCTCGACTGGTCGATGACCGATGCCCACAGCGTTTGCAGTGACCGCAGGAAGGACTTGCGATCGGCGGCTGGGAGCTGGGACAGCAGTCGGTTCTCCTGCTCCTGGATATCGCGTTGTGCCTGGTCGCGGGTGTTTCGACCGGCTGGGGTCAGCGAAACCAGGCGTGCGCGCCGGTCGGCCGGATCGAGGTCGCGCCGGATCAGGCCGCGCTGCTGGAGTTCGTCGAGTGTGCCGATGATGCGTGTCTTGTCCGCGCGGATCTTCTTGGCCAGCGCGGCCTGGGTGTAGACGGGTTCGTCGCCGAGTCCGAGCAGGACCACATAGCCCCACATGGTCAGGCCGTGTCGCTCGAGTATGGGCAGTTCTGCCATGGCGAGGGCGCGGCCGAGCGGCGCGATCATCGCGGCGAGGTCGGGGCGCTTTTCCGGCATGGGTAGAAAATACCGCTTGGCATATGATAAGCATGAGCTTACGATAAGCAGGAACTTATAAATTTGGATGTATCGAGAGGAAAGCGATGACCACCGATTCCGACACCGCCGCCGGGTTGCAGACCCTCAAATCGCTGGGGACACAGGTCGACTTGATCGCCCTCAATGCCCAGGCCGTGCGCACCAGCATCGAAGTCGTTTCCCAGCTGACCACCGCCGATCTGACCAAGCCGACGCCGTGTGTTGGCTGGACGCTGCACGGGTTGCTGGCGCACATGATCACCCAGCACTACGGCTTCGCGGCCGCCTCCCGCGGTGAGGGGGATCTGTCGCTGTGGCGGCTGCGTCCGCTTGGCGATGACCCGGTCGCGGACTACCGTGCCGCCGCCGAACATGTGCTGGCGTCCTTCGCCGAGGACGGCGTGCTCGACCGGACCTTCCCGCTGCCGGAGTTCACCCGCGCCTTCGAATTCTCCGGAGCCGAGGCGGTCAGCTTCCACTTCATCGACTACGTCGTGCACTCCTGGGATGTCGCCCGAACCCTCGGCCGCACAGTGCATTTCGACGACGACCTGCTCGCGGTCGCACTATCGGTGGCCGAAGTCGTCCCCGGCGGCCCGGCCCGGCTGGCCCCTGGCTCCGCCTTCGGGCCGGTCATCACCTGGTCCGGCGAATCCGTGCTCGACGAGATCGTCGCCATTCTCGGGCGGTCACCGAGCTGGCCTGAGTAGTGTCGCTCGAGCGTATTCACCGCGCATCAATTATCTTGCCGCGCATGGAGTTCCCTGGTCATTCCGTGCGTGTGCAGCGGTGAGCCCGTGGGCAACTTCTCCTCTGCACTCCGCTCTGGTGCTGCCGCCCCGCGTAGATCCCTTCTCGCGACAGCCGCGACACATCGGCGGTGATTGCCGTGCGTGATTTGGCCTCCCGCGCATGGAATATTCCGTGCGCGCCGGGCTGGAACGTGCGCGGCGGTGTGCCC
>NZ_BAGN01000034.1 GCF_000308835.1 Nocardia vinacea NBRC 16497
CTCGGCGAGTTTCGCGCCCTCGGCCAATTGCGCACTGGCGCCGGTCAATCGGTCCACAACTGTGCGCAGGAGCGTGCCGAGGTCAGTGCTCGGATCGACGGCGCTGCCGACCAGATCGCCGAGATCGGTCAGCTGGGATCCGGCCTGGCCTGAAACATTTCGTAGCCCTTCGAGTTTCGCGATGATATCGGCAACTTGGGGATCTCCCGCGAAGGGCAGCGCACGCATCAGCGGCAGGATCTGATCCAGGCCGCCGCTCACCGTATTCGCGGTCTGCTGCACCTGTCCGATCGTGATGCCGGTCGAATCCAATGCCGAGGCGAGTTGGTTCGCTTGTGTGGCAGCACCGGAGACGGTCGAGTTCAGCAGCGCGATAGCCGAAGTCAGTTGGGCCGAGCCCGCTTTGGCGTAGGTCAGGAAGCCGAGCAGCTGATCCGCGCCTGAGCTGAATTGATCGGCACCTGCGGCCGCGGCATTCACCCCGGCATTGAGCAGCTGGGTGGTCAACTGCACCGAGGTCATCTGGGTGCGTGCCTGCGCGACCGCGGCCAGGGCGGCATCGACACCGGATGCGCCGATCCGGTGCGTCACCGTATTCACCGCGCCGTTCACCACATTCGCGTCCGCGCCATTATGCGTATCCACGGTCACCTTGGCCCGTTTCGGCTGCGCGCTCGCCAGCGTGCCCATGGATTCGGTGAGATCGGCGGGCAGGGTGATCACGGCCGCGTAGTCATCCGCGTCGAGTTCACCCGGCTTGCCGACGGTCCATTCGTATCCACCGCCGTCCTGCTGCAGTCCCTGCGCGATGCGCGCACCCGTCGGCCCGGTGTCGGCGTTCACCAATGCGATACCGCCGGGTGAACTGGATGACCTCGAGCAAGCGGTGACGGCGCCACCGAGGGCCCCGGCGATGACAACGGCAACGGCGAGCAGGGCCCAGCGGGCGCGATTTCCAGCCACGTCTGCCGACCCTAGAACTCCGAATTGGCCGAACTCTGAGAATTCCGTAAGGGCCGCAGATGATTAGGAGACGTCGGCGCCGGTGGGCTCCGCGCTCCGCGTCGCCTCGACCACCCGGCCGAAATCGAGCTTGACCAGCTGGTCCGCGTGGTGGAAGTAGCGATCGTCGTGGGTGATCACGATGACGGTCTTCCCGCGCTGTTTGAGCTCGGTGAGGATTTTCTGATAGAAGACGTCGCGGAACCTGGGTTCCTGGTCGGCTGCCCACTCGTCGAAGACATAGATCTGCCGGTCCTCGAGCAGCGCGGTCAACAGCGCGAGCCGTTTGCGTTGCCCCTGCGACAGATCGATGGTCGACAGCCGCCCGTCGCGCACCGTCACCTTGTGCGCGATCTGCAACTCCTCGAGATAGCGGCGCACCTCACCGTCGAGTCCGGGCCGATCGAAGCCCAGGTACTCCTCGAACAGGTGGAAGTCGGTGAAGATCGCCGAGGAGTTCTGCCGGAACCACTCGATATTCTCGTGGTCGATCGGCTCGCCATTGAGCGACAGCGCGCCGGTCTGCGGCACATACAGTCCCGTGATCAGCTTGGCCAGCGTGGATTTGCCGCTGCCGTTGCCGCCGACGATGAAGGTGATCTGCCCGGGTTCGAAGACCAGATCGAGCGGGCCGAGCCGGAATCCGGATTCGTCGTTGCTCTGCTCGGGTGGCGGGCCGAGCGGCATCGGCCGGTTGTCGTGTCCGCTGTGGTCGACGACCCGATGACCGTTGACATCCGGTCGCGGCCCGCCGGGACGTGGACCACGACCGGGCGGATGCGCGCCACCCCTCGGACCAGGCGGCGGTCCGCCGGGACCCGGCGGGAACGGCGGTGGCGGCTCCATCCGGTAGCTGTAGGTGACATTCGTCAGCTCCAGCCGCGCCGCGTCGACGGCGGGACGGTCCGTGAACGGCAACCGTTCCTCGTCGTGCATGGTCTCCATGGACAGATTCATCGCGCGGATCTTCGCCAGCGCCACATCACCGCGCAGCAGATCCGGGATGCGGTGCATGAAGTTCTGCATCGGCATCGCCAGGAACGTCGTCACCAGGACATACCCGACCATCACATCGCGTGACAGATCCAGCGGCGCGACCAGCACGAACAGGATCAGCGCCATGGTGCCGAGCTGCAGCGCCTGCCCGAATCCCTGTGCCACCGAGAATTTGGATCCGGCATCGACATTCTGTGCACGCAGCGTCGCGGCCGAACCGAGCAGATGCCGCTGCATGAAATCGCGGCGCCGGCCCCGATGCAGCTTCAACTCTTTGATGCCGAGCGTCACGGCCTGGTACGACCGCAACAGCGCGTCCTCGTTCTCCCGCGCCTCGCGATAGATATTGCGCACCCGCTCGAGAATCAGCTCGACACAGGCGATCCCGAGCACTGTGCCCGCCACGGTCACCGCGAACAGCGGACCCGACACTACGAACAGGAAGACGAAGCAGCCGATGATGGTGGCCACATCGATGCAGATGCTCGGAATGGCGGTCACCGCCTGTGACAGCGAGCGCACATCTTCGGTCAGCGTGGCCATCAGACGGTGCATGCCGAGCCGTTCCAGATGCTCGAGCGGCGCCGAGACGATCCCGGAACTCAGATCCGCGCGCAGTCGGTAGATGGCCTCTTGGGCAAGGCGAATCAGTAGCACCTGCGACACCACACCACTGACCAGGATGACCAGGCCGGTTAGGACGAAGCTCTGGATGTTGACGTGCGGATGCGGTTCCGGCGACACCACACCCCTGATGAGGGTCACCAGATAGGTATTGGCCGCACCGCAGATGAGGCCCGCGGCAATGACGGCCGCGATCCGCATCCAGGAGATCGAGATGAGGAATCGGATGAGTTGCATGTTGCTGCGCTCCCTGAACGGGCGATTTTGGCTGAGACCGGTGCTATTACCGGCGAATGATGTCGAAGATCATGCCTTCGAGGGTGACTCCCGGCGCGAAGGAGAACGCCACTCCGGTCGAGATCGGCTCCGCCGCTTCCTGCTGAATCATCTGTTCCAGCACGAAAATCAGCGACACGCTCAGCATATTGCCGAACCTTGCCAGCACATCCCAGCTCAGCGCCGCCCGCTCCGGCGCGATACCGAGCGAATGCACGGACTCCTCGATGATCTTCGGCCCACCCGGGTGGATCGCCCACAGAGCGACATCGGATTTCTGTAATCCATTGCGGCCCAGGACCTCGGTGACCACGGGGTCGACCCCGGTATAGATGTACTGGGGCAGATTCTCCGACAGCTCGCAGGTGATGCCGTTCTGATTGACACCGAGCACGATGCCGTCCTCGGCACCGTCGAAGAGCCGGCTGAAGCTGTCGCGGATCACCACCTTGCCCGGCGCCAGCGGCTGCTGGACCTGACCGGCGCCGATGACCACCGCTCCACAGCCGTCCCCGAACAGGCTGTGGATGATCACATCGTTGATATTGTCATCGAATACGGCGTTCACCGAGCTCAGCTCGATGCAGACGACCATCGCCTTCTTATCCGGATGCGCCCGAACATAATCCACGGCAGTCCGAATGCCGTTCATCGCGGCCGCGCAGCCCATGAAGTTCACCACGACCCGCCCGACCGACGGCGAAAGCCCGAGCTGCTTCACCACCGCGACATCCACGCCCGGCGCGATGAAACCGGTGCTGGTCACGAAGACCAGCAAGCCGATCTCCACCGCCGCGTCCTCGATACCGGCAAGGGCACGACCAGCGACGTCGACGGCCAGCGGCACCGCGTGGCGGTAGAACAAATTCATCCGGTCCCGGATCGTGCCGCGCTCCCGGCCGAATTGCAGGAATTCGGGATCGAGCGGATCGACGACGAGCCGACGGCTGTCGATCTTCGTCTTCTGGTAAATCCGCGAAATCCGCTCCCGCTGTTGCGGATCGGTGAACAGCTCGGCCACCCGATCGGCGGCGCCGGCCTGGTCGACGAGCTGACTCGGCGCACCGGTCGCGATGCTCTCGATCACCCCGACCGTGGTCGGCGGCGCGGGCGGCAGCCCGTGCTGCACGAGGCCGTGGCCGTGCTCGTCCCCCTGACGAGCCGCCGACGTTCCCTCATCGATAGTGATTGACACGAATTCTCCCCGTTCTTGTGAAAAATGGTGATCGGCGCCGCAGTTGACCAGCGGTTCGATCGGTCGACCTCCGGAATCGGCTCAGACCGTGCCGATTCCGGTGAATCCCTGCACCGTGTAGACCGCACAGGTTTTCAGCGCCCCGGGCGAGCAATGCTCGCGGATGAAGCCCCAATTCCGTTCCTCGGCTTCGCGCGAGGGCGACAAGAGGTAGGTGCGGCAGAGCTTCGGGAAACGATCGGTGAAGAAATTCTTCGCGGGCAGCCACTCGATGCCGAATTTCGCCGACTCCTCGCGCAATACGTCCTCGGTGGCGATATTGGCGAAACCGCTGCGCTGGAACGGCAGTACGTGATGTACGCGGTGCGAACTCAAACCGGCCGCGAGAAAGCAGTCGATATAACGATTTCCGATCACCTTCAGGTCGTAGGCCTGCTCCACCTGATTGACGGCCCAGTCCTCGGTATCGGCGGCCGGGAGTTCCTCGGCCTCCACCTCGAAATCATGGCTCGCGACGACCAGGAAGGTACTGATCCACAGCGTCACCACGAATTGCAGTGCCCAGGCCCAGAAGTCGCCCGCCAGCGTGAATACCACCAACTCGCCGAGCAATAGCGCGCGCACCCCGAACGAACCGATGAAGTGTGGCAGCGCACCGCCCCAGGTTCCGTACATGTCTTTTATGCCGACTTTGCGGGTGAGGCGGCAGACATCGAGGAGTCGAATGGTCATGCCGGTCACCGTGTGCCCGAATTTGTGGAGGGTGTGAATCGGCACCCGATACAACCGCGGCACCCGCATCATCATGGTGAAGACGTTCTTCTTGATATCGACTTCACTCTGGGTATGCGGGTGGTGCAGCAGCGCGTGTCCGTCCGCGGTGACGAAAGCCAGTGCGACGTAATTGAAATCAAAGGTATTCGTATAGATCTTGTTGAGGCCCTTCTGCGCGCGATGGATCGCGTAGTGGCCGAATCCGGCCAGCGAGCTGCGCAGCAGCACCATCAGGATGACGAAGACGGGCAGCGGCATCCAGCTGCGCTCGAACAGGCGCAGACCCTGCACCGCGAAGTACGCGACGGCCAGCACCGCGACCACGATGTTGAAGATCGTGTCCATGCGCCGCAATCGCGCGGCCAGCTCGGGCTCTTTCAACCGCGCCTTGACCTTGTGCAGCAGATCGTCTTTATTGTCGAATCGGTACTTCGGAGTGTCCTGCCAACTGTCGAAACCCTCTTTGAACAGGAAGTCGGGTGCGTTGGCCTTCGGATGGATGTCCTCGGGTAATGCGTTGCGCCCCAACGCATATCTCTCCAGCATTCGTCCGATTCGCTCGGGATCGCGATGGTAGGACCCGATGATGGAGGTGATATCGCGATTTTTCGTTCGCCCGATGAAGAACTCGCCGCCGGGATGTTTGGAGATCCAGTCGCTCAGATCGTAGGCTTTTCCGTTGTAAACCCACACATTCGAGAGTTGCGGGCCACCACCAGGAGGCGGGCCGGGCGGTCTACGGAAGTCCCGCTCCTCCGCTTCCGGTTGGCTGTTCGTCATCGCATTCCTCCGTGTCTGATCCGCGGTTCGGTGGCCGTTGTCGGCCCCGGGGTTATGGCGTGTATCGCGGACAGGCGCGGGGGCGCTTCATCCGGCGAACCGGATGTCCCCCCAAAGTCACACACACTGCCTGAGCCTTCGTGACAGCATCGTGCTTGCAGCGCCTTACATCTCACTAAACAATCCCTTAACCCGGTAACTTTCGCGTCGGATTCCCCCCGATCTCTGCGAGAAGACCGAACCAAGGGTAACGTCGGCACCCGCAGCATGCGCGGCTCGCCTCGGACTTCGCCTTGCGAACGGGGTCGAGTTAGTCTGCGCGACAGGCTAATCTGGCGGGCGAAATGCTGCACTACACCGGGCGGCAGCACCAGCTGTCCTCGTCAAACCACCCGGGTCGTACCCGACCTCGCACTCTTCTGGGGGCAGAACATTGAGTGATCTGACAGCGCGAGCACGCACCTCGCACCGAATCCGTCTTCGCCGACCGGGTCTCGTGCCCGCCGTGGTCGCGGCGTCGATGTTCGCTGCACTGGTGACAGGCTGCGACTCCAGCTCCGATTCCAAGACCACCTCGTCCGCGCCGCCCTCGGGTCAGTTGCCCGATGCCGCGCAGATCGTGCAGGAGTCCGCCAGGACCACCCAGACCCTGCAGGCCGTGCACCTGAATCTGAAGGTGGACAACCTCACCAACCTTCCGGTCGAGAGCGTCTCGGCCGATGTGACCAACCAGCCGCAGGGCGCCGGTCAGGCGATCGGCGAGGCCAAGGTCCGTACCAAGCCCGAGGCCGACTTCATCCAGGCCAAGTTCCTGGTCGTCGACAAGGAAATGTACGCGCAGACCGGCAGCTCTTCCGCCTACGCCAAAATCGGTCCGGCGGAACAGATCTACGACCCGGGCGTCATCCTCGACAAGGACAAGGGTCTGGCCAACCTCATCGCGCAGGTGAAGAACCCGAAGGTGGAGGGCCGAGAGAAGGTCGACGGCACCGACACCGTGAAGGTGAGCGGAACCATCGACTCCACGGTCATCGACCCCATCGTGCCCAAGTCGGGTGACCCGGCCGGCACGTTCCCGATCACCCTGTGGATCGCGGATGTCGCGCCGCCGTCGGGTTCGGCATCGGCCCTGCCGTCTTCCGCCGCCTCCCCCGGCAACGGCCCGAACCTGGTTCAGGCTGTCGTGAAACGGGATCCGGGCACCATCAAGGTGACGCTGTCGGCATGGGGTAAGCCGGTCAAGGTCACCGCACCGCCGAAGTAGGACACAGATACCGCGAACCGGTCCGGGAATGCGTGACGGTGGCAGCAGCCGTCATCCGCACTCCCGGACCGGTTTTCGCGTTTCATCAGCGGTAGGTGTATGCGTCGACGACCCGTTTCACCTTGTGCAGCGCTTCGCGCAGGGTGTCCGGATTTGTCGAGCCGAGAGCCAACCGGAGGGCGTGTGGCACATGCGCGGACGTGGCGAACGGTTCCGCCGTGGACACCAGTACCTGTTCGCGCATGAGCGCGGCCGCTATCTGGTCGGCCCGCACCTCCTCGGGCAGGGGGAGCCAGAGGAAATACGACGACGGATGGCTGACCTGAGGCAGCCCCGCCAGAACCTCACGGGCGATCGACTGCCTGCGCCTCGCATCATCGCGCTTTTGCGCTTCCAGCCTGGTGACGGTGCCGTCGTCGAGCCACTGGCACGCGATCGCTGTCATCACCGCGGGGGTATTCCAGGTGGTGGTGCGGATCGCGCGCTCGATGGTGGGCACCAATGTGGTTGGAGCACTGACGAATCCGAATCGCAGCCCGGTCGCCACGTTCTTGGAGAGCCCGGAGACATAGACGGTCCGTTCCGGTGCGAGCGCCGACAGCGGGTGTGGCGGCTGCTCGGCCAGGAAGGCGTACGCGGCGTCCTCGATGATGAGCAGTTCGTATCGGCGCGCGATTTCGACCAACTGCGCACGGTGGTGCTCCTGGGTGACCCAGCCCAACGGGTTGTGCAGTGTCGGCATCGTGTACACGGCACGGACCCGCCGCGTCGCGCAGAGCTGTTCGAGGGCGTCGAGATCCGGTCCGTCACCCGCTGCGGGAAGCGGTGCCAGTTCCAGGTGCAGCGCACGGGCGAGCGCCTTGAAGCCGGGATAGGTCAGGGCATCGGCCGCCACGACGTCTCCCGGCCGCAGCGTCGCCATGGCGGTGGTGGCCAATCCGTGCTGAGCGCCACTGACGATCAGCACCTGATCCGCGCCGACCGGCAAACCATTACGCCGCAGATGGCGGGCGACTGTGGCCCGCTCATCAGGTCGTCCGCCGTGCGGCTGGTAGCGCAACAGGGCCTCCAGGTCACCCCGGGAAGCCAGTTGACGCAATGCCTGCCGCAGCAAGTCGGCCTGACCAGGTAGTGCCGGGTAGTTGAAGTTGAGATCCACCACGTCCGCCGCGGCCGCCTGCAGGTCGATGCCGTGGCTGGGCGGCAGCGCGATCTCGCGAACAAAGGTGCCCCGGCCGGGTTCCCCACTCACCAGACCCATGGCTTCGAGCTCGGCATAGACCCGCGACGCGGTCACCAATGCCAGCCCTTCGCTGGCCGCGAGTTGGCGATGGGTCGGCAGCCGAGTACCCGAGGGCAACCGCCCCGCTCGGATGTCGGACGCCAGCGCGTCCACGACGCCTTTGTATCTAGAGACGGCCATGCCCAGATTGTATGCATGACAATTTCTTGATTGTATTGGATCGCGGCCATACGGTGCCTGGTAACGACCGGGAAAGGCAACTGTTATGCACATCGCCATCCTCACCTTCGAGGGCTACAACGAACTCGATTCCCTCATCGCGCTCGGCGTTCTCAACCGGGTCCGGAAGACCGACTGGCGGGTATCGATCGCCAGTCCTACGGCACGAGTCCGTTCGATGAACGGTGTGATCATCGAGTCGATGGCGACGCTGGAAGAAGCCGGTAGTGCGGACGCGGTCATTATCGGTAGCGGTGCGCAGACCCGCGAAGTCGTCGCCGACCGGGAGCTGATGGCGCGGTTGCGACTCGACCCGTCGCGACAACTGCTGGCCGGACAATGCTCCGGGACATTGGTTTTGGCCAAGCTCGGACTGCTCGACGGTGTTCCCGCCTGCACCGATCTGACGACCAAACCGTGGGTCCAGGCGGCCGGGGTCGATGTGCTCGAGCAGCCGTTCTTCGCCAAGGGCAATCTCGCCACCGCAGGCGGCTGCCTCGCATCGCACTACCTCGCGGCCTGGATGATCGCCCGCCTGGAAAGTATCGAAGCGGCCGAAAGTGCTCTGCACTACGTCGCTCCGGTCGGCGAGAAGGATGACTATGTGGCCCGCGCGATGCGCAATATCGGCCCGTACCTGTACGAGGAACCGGCCACCGTGTCGGCCGGGCGGTCTTTCAGGCGGTAGTCCGGCGCTCGGGAAGGTCGAGTACCAGGCGCACACCACCGAGCGGACTGTCGTCGAAATAGGCTCGGCCACCGTGTAATTGGGCCTGTTGGGCGACCAGGGCGAGGCCTAGTCCCGAGCCGCCCCTGCTGGCTTGGCTGCCGCGGAAGAAGCGTTCGAAGACGGCGGTGCGTTCTTCGGCGGGTATGCCGCGGCCGTTGTCGTCGACGGTTATCAGTATGTGTCCGTTGGGGATTCGGTGCGCGGAGACCACGGCCTCGGTGGCGCGGCCGTGTTTGACGGAGTTGGTCAAAGCGTTGTCGACCGCGAGCCGCAGTCCGGCGGGGAGGCCGCGGGTGATCAGTTCGGCGTCGGTATCGATGCGGACGGTTACGCCGGGGAAGTGTCGCATGGCGTCGTGGGCGGCTTGGTCGCACAGGTCGCCGACGTCGGTGTCGACGTGGTCGCGTTCGTGGGTGAGGTCGCCCGAGGCGAGGCGTTCCAGTGCGGCCAAGGTGGTTTCGACGCGGCCCTGGCTGCGTTGCAGGTCGGTAAGGATTTCGGTGCGTTGGGCCTCGTCCAGGTCGAGGGTGCGCAGCACCTCGAGGTCGGTGCGCATGGCGGTGAGCGGGGTGCGCAGTTCGTGGGCGGAGACGGCGGCGAAATCGCGCGCGGTCTCCAGTGCGGCGGCGGTTTCGGTCTGTGCCTGATCCACCCGTTGCAGCAGGGTGTTCACCGCCTCGGCGAGTTTTTCTGCCTCCCTGACTCCGGAGCCGTCGACCGGCGGCTGTGGATTGTCTGGATCGCGGTAGCCGCTGCGCGTGCCGACCTGTCGGGTGAGATCGACGATCGGGCGGACGGCGCTGCCCGCGAGCAGCCAGCCCAGTGCGGCGGCGGTGGCGATCGCCAGTCCGGCCCCGGCGAGCACCCAGCGTTGTTGTTCGGCGGTTGTGCGCGCCGCCTCGGTCGCTGGAATCCCAAGGGAGACAACGCGTCCCGCCGGCTGGTTCTCGGTGGTTGTCAGCACACGGAACGGGGTGCCGTTCACGGCGACGGTGTGCGATCCGATCGGCTGTTCGGGCAGGCGGATCGGTGTGCTCGCCACGACCGTGTTGTTGTCGCGGACCGTCACTGCCATGTCGTAGGTCGGACCGACCAGTCCGAGCACACCGACGGCCAAGACCGAATCGATGAGCACCAATCGCGACGCGATGGCCAACTGCTGGTCGGTCTGGGCCAGGTTGTTGCGCTCGATGGCTCGTGAGGAGATCACGCCGATGATCGTGACGATGATGATCGCGCCGACCGCGGCCGCACCGGCAACCCGGGTGCGAAGGGAGAACGTGCGCCGCCGCCGTTTCCGGGAAGCCGGGAGCTGCGGCGTCATCGCCAACTCACTTGGGTGCTCGCAGCACGAATCCGACGCCGCGGACCGTGTGCAGCAGCCGTGGCGTGCCCTCGACCTCCAGCTTGCGCCGCAGGTATCCGACGAAGACATCGACCACATTGGTGTCGGCCGCGAAGTCGTAGCCCCACACCAATTCCAGTAGCCGCTCGCGGCTCAGCACCACGCCCGCATTGCGGGCCAGGGTGGACAGCAGCTCGAATTCGCGCTTGGTGAGCTCGATTTCGCGGCCGTTCAGCAATGCGCGGTATCCAGCGACATCGACCTCCAGCGAGCCGACCGTGATCGCGCCCGGCGTGGCGGGGGCCGGAACGTCCGAGCGGCGGCGCAGCAGCGCCTTGATCCGCGCCACCAATTCGGCGAGGACGAACGGCTTGGTCAGATAGTCGTCGGCGCCGGACTCCAATCCGGAGATCCGGTCGTCGACGGAGGCGCGGGCGCTGAGCACACAGATCGGGACCTCATTGCCCAAGGCCCGAAGTGCCGTCACCACGCCCGCACCGTCGAGCAGCGGCATATTCATATCGAGCACCACCGCGTCGGGCACCTGCTCGGTCACGCTGCGCAGCGCCTCGGCGCCGTCGCGGGCGACCCGCACCTGGAAGCCGGACAGGCGCAGGCCGCGCTCGACCGACGCGAGCACGTCCTCGTCATCGTCGACGACAAGGACGGTCGGGTTGGAAGTCACGTCATCCATTGTGCCGCCACTCGGAAACGGAATCGGTTAGGCAACCGACTGATTTCGGAAGTACATGGGTTACTCGTCGGGGACGGGCTGACCCATCTACCGCTTATCCGCCGGTCGCCGATGTTGCGTTCGTGGCACCCAGGTCTGGCGCCTCCGGGGAGGCGGGGGAGCGCTCAGTAGCTGTGGCAGGTTTCGGCCACGGTGCGGATGGTCTCGGCCAGCCCGGACGCACGCGGGTCGTTCTCGGCGTCCTGCGCGGCGCTCGGGTTCTCGTTGATGGCGGCCTGGAGTTCCGCGCGACGCTGTTCGACCGGCTGATCGAACTTGCGCTGCAGCTCGGCCTTCTGGGTCGGGTTCGCGTCGAGCATGGCCGCCAGCTGCGGGGCCTTGGCGTGCAGCGCCGCGTCGACCTGGGCGAAAGAGCAGTCGGAGGTCAGCAGCGGCCCGGCCAGCGTCATCGGATCCGCGGCCGCGATGGCCGGGGAGAGCAACACGGCCACACTGGCCATGCCGCCGGCGGCGAGAGCGGCGACGGCCGGGCGACTGTGGAAGAGCTTCATGGTGTGTGCCTCCAGTTTTCGAGGGTCTGCTGCTTCGAGGTGCTGTGGATCCAGCGCCCTAGACGCTATTGCCCCGCACTGGCGCATGTGTGAACTATCCCTGAGGATTCTCTAAGGGGTGAAACGAAATGCAATCGCAAAGCTATGACGGCACAATCGGATCGCCGTTGGGTGCAACGACTTCCGGGCCCGGCTCCTGCGGGCGGCTGGCCCGGATCTGGACCTCCAGTGCGGCGAGTACCGAAGCATCTTCGATGGTGGATGGCACCTCGTAAGTATCGCCCGCGGTGATCTGACGGATCGTCTTGCGCAGGATCTTGCCCGATCGGGTTTTGGGCAGCGCGGTGACGACGACGGCGTCGTGCAGGGTGGCGATCGCGCCGATCTGCTCGCGCACCCGGGCGATCAGTTCGTCGCGCAGGCGGTCCGGATCGATTTCGACGCCGGACTTGAGCACCACGTAGGCGATCGGCCGCTGGCCCTTGAGTTCGTCGGGCAGGCCGATCACCGCGCATTCGGCGACGGCCTCGTGTCCGGCGATGGCGGCCTCGATGCTGCCCGCCGACAGCCGGTGTCCGGCCATATTGATCACATCGTCGCTGCGGCCGAGCACGTAGAGGTACCCGTCGTCATCGAAGTATCCGGAGTCGCCGGTCAGGTAGTGGCCGGGAAACGCCGACATATAGGAGCGTTGGAAGCGGTCTTCGTCGCGCCATAGTCCGGTTAGTGTCCCCGGCGGTAGTGGTAGGCCGATAACGATATTGCCCTCGGTGCCCGGTGCGACCGGATTGCCCTCGGCATCGAGCACCCGCAGCCGGAAGCCGGGCACCGGCACCGACGCCGAACCCGCCTTGATCGGAAGTTGCTGCAGGCCGAGCAGATTCGCGCAGATCGGCCAGCCGGTCTCGGTCTGCCACCAGTGGTCGACCACCGGGCAGTCCGGCCGATCGGCGAGCAGCGTTTCGTTGGCCCACTCGTAGGTCGCCGGATCCAGACGCTCACCGGCGCAGAACAATGCGCGCAGCGAGGACAGGTCGTGGTGGTGGGCGAGTGCGGCATCCGGATCGGCCTTGCGGATGGCGCGCAGCGCGGTCGGCGCGGTGAACAGCACCCGCACGTTGTGCTCGGCGACCACCCGCCAGAACGCGCCCGCATCCGGTGTCCCGACCGGTTTGCCTTCGTAGAGCAGCGTTGTCGCGCCGACGAGCAGCGGCGCGTAGACGATGTACGAATGTCCGACGACCCAGCCGACATCCGAGGCGGCCCACATCACCTGGCCCGGCCCGACGTCGTAGATATTGCGCATGGACCACGACAGGGCGACCGCATGTCCGCCGTTGTCGCGGACCACGCCCTTGGGCTTCCCGGTGGTGCCGGAGGTGTAGAGGATATAGAGCGGATCGGTCGCCGCGACCGGAACCGGATCGGCGGGTTGCGCATCGCGCACCGCGTCTTCCCAATCGAGCCACTGCGCCGCGACGGTCTGTGTGGAACTCGGCAGTGAATCGGTGGCGGGCTGCGGCGCGGAGAAGTGGATGGTCGGAAATTGCGGTCGCTGCTTGACGATCACGTGACGCGGCGCGCTCGTCTCGGCGAGGTCGAGGGCCCGCAACACGATCGGCGGGTAATCGATCGTTCGGCCCGGCTCCAGTCCGCCCGATGCAGTGATGATCAACACAGGTTCGGCGTCATCGATGCGGGCTGCCAGCTCCGGTGCGGCGAAGCCGCCGAAGACCACCGAATGCACCGCGCCGATGCGGGCGCAGGCCAGCATGGCGATCACCGCCTCGGGGATCATCGGCAGGTAGATGACCACGCGGTCACCCGCGGCGACACCCAAACGTGCCATCGCACCGGCGAACTCGGCAACCTCGGCAAGTAGTTCGGCGTAGGTGAAAACGCCTCTGGTGCCGGTCATAGCGGAGTCGTATATTAGGGCGGGCTGATCGGCCCGGCTCGCTTCGTCCGGAGTGTCACCGCCGTGCACATGCCGGTCGAGGGCGTTGAAGGAGGTATTGAGGCGAGCGTCCGGAAACCATCTGGCCATCGATCGGGCCGTGGTGTCGACGATGTGGGTCGGCGGGGTCACCCAATCGATCGCCTCGGCCGCCTCGGCCCAGAACTCGGCGGGATCGACCAAGCTGGTCTGATAGACCGGCCGGTACGCTTGATTCTCCGGCCCACCCGTCGCCCGACCACCGCCCCCCACGGAATCGCTACGCGATGCTGTACCCAAATCGTGACTCCCTAGCCTCGCCTCGATGCCCGCCTCGATAGATCAGCACGATTGTGGCAGACTTCACGCGACGCCCGGGTGGGTGCCGCGACCTCTGGTTTTGCCAATTATCGGCAGGTCAAGGCCGGTAACCATACTCAACGTCACCCAAGCTGTTATTGATCCGTTAGAATCTGATGTCACTTATTTGGGCCGTCGTAGACGCAATTTCTCGGCCAGCCGCAGTTCCTCGGCCAGCTCTGCCTGTCGAGCCAGCATGCGATTGTCTAGGTTCGCTGATGGCACGTGGTTGGGGCCAGTTTGGAAAGTGAGTGGGAGATGCGTGACGCCGCAAGGTCCGGCAGCAAACGCTGGGCGCTCGGCAACTGGGACCTGCGCTGGAAGGTTACGGCGGTCCTGGCCGTTCCGCTGGCAGTCGCGGTTGGGCTCGGCGTGTCCAGGATTACCACCGAGTTCGCCGAGGCGAACCGACTGGACGCCGCCGCAAAGAACATCGAGGCGATTCCTGCCGTCACCGCGCTGAGTGCGCAGACGGCGACGACCGCCGGTTCGCAGATGATTTCGATCATGCCGAACGTTTCGATCGTGTCGGACAAGAACCTCGCCGACCTCGACAAGGTCATCGCCGATGCCGAGCAATCGGTCGGCAAGGTCGACGGTGTTGCCGGCGCGCGCGCGTCGCTGGAAGACATGATCACCCAGGCCAAGGCGGTGCGCGCCCAGGGCAAGAACGTCTCGACGCAGACCCCGGCCGAAGTCATCGGGACGATCGACAGGGTCCGCAACGACAGTGTCCACATCGTGGAGTCCACGGTCGGCCAGGTCAGTGATCAGGCCATCGAACAGGCGAAGCTGCGGCTGGTCGACTCGTTGAACACCCGTTACGCGCTGGTCGCTGAGGTCGCCGCATTCCCCGAGGTGCTGCGCGGTTCGGCGGCGGGCGTGCAGAGCGCGATCACCGCGGCCAATACCGAGCGGGCGATGCTCAACGTGCTCGCCCACCGCTTTTCCGATGGTGATACCGCGATCGCCGATCTGCGGGCCGGTATCGATAACCGGATCTCACTGCTGACCAGCCCGGAGGCGCAGGCAGGCAAGATCCCGGTCGGTGATCTGAAGAACTCGCTCACCGGCAGCCTCGATGTCTACGAGCGTGTGGTCACGAAGTCCACCAAGGACATCGACACGGCGATGAGTTCGCTGGTGTCCGCGGCCAATACCGGCGCGTGGACCTACACCGCGGTCGTCATCGCGACCATTCTCGCCGCGCTTTTGCTCGCGGTGTTCGTCGCGCGCTCGATGATCGTGCCGCTGCACCGGCTGCGCCTGGCCGCGCTGCGCGTGGCCGAGAGCGATCTGCCACACGAGGTCGCCCAGTTGCGTAACGGCGCGTCCCCCGAGGATGTGCCGCTGGAGCCGATGCCGATCCGCAGCCACGAGGAAATCGGTCAGCTGGCCCGCGCCGTCGACGATATCCACGGCCAGGCGCTGCGTCTGGCCAGTGACCAGGCGCAGATGCGTGCCCAGGTCAACGACATGTTCGAAACCCTGGCCCGGCGCTCCAAGTCGCTCGTCGACCATCAGCTCAGTTTGATCGAGGCGATGGAGTACGACGAGAAGGATCCGCGCCTGCTGGAAAACCTGTTCCGGCTGGACCACCTCGCGGCTCGTATGCGCCGTAACGGTGACAACCTGCTGATCCTCGCCGGTACCCGGCAGCGGCGCAGCAAGTCCGCGCCGGTCGAGATCGCGGACGTGCTGCGTGCGGCGATCTCCGAGGTCGAGGACTACGAACGCGTGAAGCTCGGTGCGACACCGCGTGGTTCGCTGGTCGAGCCCGCCGCCTCGGATATGGCGCACCTGTTCGCCGAGCTATTGGACAACGCGCTACGCGCGTCGCCGCCAGAGACCGACGTGAAGTTCACCTTCGCGCACGGACACGACCAGGGCATGCTCATCGAGGTCGCGGACCGCGGCATCGGTATGCCGCCCAGTGAAATGGCCGACATCAACCGGCGGCTCGAGCAGACCGCCGAGCCGGGTCCGGATACCGCGCGACACATGGGTCTTTTCGTGGTCGGCCGGTTGGCCGAGCGCCACGGACTCACCGTGCGCCTGCGCCCGACCTTCGATACCGCACGGGATCCCGGCGTCACGGTCACCGTGCAGGTTCCCGCCAATCTGATCGTGCTCGGACAGGGCCAGACCACCGCGATGCCGCAGGCGGCACCGCAGGTCGCCGCGGCTCCGCAACGGCCGTCGGCCGCGGCGTCGATGCAGATGCGTGCGATCACCAGGACGCCCGGTGGCAATGTCATGGTCACCGTCGATCCCGGTGTGAGCGGGCCGATTCCGACGAGCAGTCCGGCACCGGTCGCGGGCAGTGGACCGATTCCGTCGGCGGGCGGGCTGCCGCAGCGTTCGCCCGGCTCGACCATGTCCTCGGGTGCCTCGGGGTTGCGTCAGGAACCGGCGCAACCGAATCCGACCCTGCGCCCATCGGCCGGACAGCCACCGAGCGGTCCGCAGCGCGGCAAGCTCGCCGCGGCGAATCTGCCGAGACGCAATGTCACTCCCGGCGGTCCGCCGCCGAGTCGGCCGGGCGCCGAGCCGACGGTTTCCGGCGGTGGTCTGCCGCCGCGGAATCTGAATTCCGGTGGACTGCCGCAGCGTCAGCCCGGCACGAATGGTGTGCCGGAGGGCGGTCAGCCGAGTGGTGGTCTGCCGCAGCGTCAGCCGGGCAGCAACGGTGCGCCGCCGCGCGAGGGCGCGGGCGGTCTGCCGCAGCGTGCGTCGGGGCTGAACGGTCTGCCGCAGCGCGAACCGGGTGCCGGTGGTGTGCCGCCGCGCGATACCGGGTCGAGCCTGCCGCAGCGTGATCCGTCGGGTGGATTGCCACAGCGTGAGCCTGGTTCGACCGGACTGCCGCAACGGGATTCGGCTGCCGGTGGCCTGCCACAGCGGGATTCGGCCGCCGGAGGGCTGCCGCAGCGGGAGCCGGGTGCTACCGGTCTGCCGCAGCGTCAGTCGCCTGCGAGCGGTCTGCCGCAGCGTGAGAGCACGGGTGGTCTGCCGCAGCGTGAGAGCACGGGTGGTCTGCCACAGCGTGAGAGCGCTAGTGGCCTGCCGCAGCGCGAACCTACCGGTGGTCTACCGCAGCGCGAACCCACCGGTGGTCTACCGCAGCGTGAGAGCGCGGGCGGTTTGCCACAGCGTG
>NZ_BAGN01000033.1 GCF_000308835.1 Nocardia vinacea NBRC 16497
CCCAGCAGTCCGCGCTCGCACTTGCGCTCACCGACCCGATCGAGGTGGTCCGCAACTGATAAGCCCTACGTAGGCTCGGGGATCGCGGCTGGGCTGGTGTTCGGCATCGCCTCGGCGTGGACACAGCAACTCGACCTGGACGGCTACTTTCCGACCGGTCCGGTCGCTGTCGGCATGGTCCCGCTGATCTCCATCGGCCTGGCATTGTTCGTGCTGGCCCGGGTGGAACGCAATTGGCCACTACTGGCTTTCGCCATCGGCTATCTGGTCGTCGCGCTCCTGGCGTGCGGAATGGGAAGGCGGAGACTGGGATTGAACGTCGGCGCGAACCTCGACCCGACGTGGAGCTTCCTGCCGGGCCTGGTTGTCGCCGGCGGTGTGCTGCTCCTCGGTGGCATCGGCTTCGCCCTAGCCGAACGGCGTGGGCTATGACCCATCCGGCGAACGGACTCGACGACGTCGTTCACCAGCGCGTCCGACTGGGCATCCTCACCGTCGCCCACGAGGCCCGGCGAGTGGAGTTCGGCTTTCTGCGGACCACGCTGGATCTGACCACAGGCAACCTCTCCCAGCACCTGGCCGTATTGGAAAAGGCCGGGCTGGTGGAGATCGAGAAAGGCTATGAGGGCAAACGCGGCCGTACGTGGATCCACCTGACCGTAGCCGGGAAAAGAGCCCTCTACGACGAGATCTCCCAGCTGAAGCGAATCATCCGTCAAGTGGAGGAGACCCCTGACGCCGACCCAGCCGCCGAGCCCTCGTGAGACGACTGCGGCCCGTGCTCTACGAGAGCACGGGCCGCAGTTGGGTTTTCAGCTCAGTTGGCGTTGAGCAGGTCGATCACGAAGACCAGGGTCTTGCCGGAGAGCTTGTGGCCGGAGCCGGCCGGGCCGTAGGCGAGATGCGGCGGGATGGTGAGTTGGCGGCGACCGCCGACCTTCATGCCGGGGATGCCGTCTTGCCAGCCCTGGATCAGACCGCGCAGCGGGAAGCTGATGGCTTCGCCACGGTTCCAGGAGGAGTCGAACTCCTCGCCGGATTCGAATTCCACGCCGACATAGTGCACCTCGACGGTGCCGCCGGGCACGGCCTCGGCGCCCTCGCCCTCGACGATGTCCTTGATAACCAGCTCGGTGGGCGCTGGGCCCGCCTGGAATTCGATCTCCGGCTTGGTCATTCGGCTATCCCCTCTGATAGGTGATGATGTTGCGGACAGAAATTAACGGCCGACGATGTCGTGGTAGTCGCGGTGACCGTAACCGGTGTAGATCTGGCGCGGACGGCCGATCTTCAAAGGCTCGCTGTGCATTTCCCGCCAGTGCGCGATCCAGCCCGGCAGCCGGCCCATCGCGAACAGCACGGTGAACATGCGGGTCGGGAAGCCCATCGCCTTGTAGATGACACCGGTGTAGAAGTCGACGTTCGGGTACAGCTGGCGCGAGATGAAGTACTCGTCGGTGAGCGCGGCCTCTTCGAGAGACTTTGCGATATCGAACAATTCGTCGTCGCCGCCGAGCTTGGACAGGATCGCGTCGGCATGCTTCTTGGCGATCGAGGCGCGCGGGTCGTAGTTGCGGTAGACGCGGTGCCCGAAGCCCATGAGCTTCACGCCGTCTTCCTTGTTCTTGACCTTGCGGATGAAGTCCTTGACGTTGCCGCCCTCGGCCTTGATGCCGTCCAGCATCTCCAGCACGGCCTGGTTGGCGCCGCCGTGCAGCGGGCCCCACAGCGCGTTGATGCCACCGGAGACAGAGGTGAACAGGTTGGCGTCGGACGAGCCGACCAGGCGCACAGTCGAAGTGGAGCAGTTCTGCTCGTGGTCGGCGTGCAGGATCAGCAGCATGTCCAGTGCGGCGGCGATCTCCGGATCGACCTCGTAGGGTTCGGCCGGGAAGCCGAAGGTCATCCGCAGGAAGTTCTCCACCAGGCTCAGCGAGTTGTCCGGGTAGAGGAAGGGCTGGCCGACCGACTTCTTGTACGAGTAGGCCGCGATGGTGGGCAGCTTGGCCAGTAGTCGGATGGTCGACAGTTCGACCTGTTCGGGATCCTTCGGGTCCAGCGAGTCCTGGTAGTACGCCGAAAGCGCGTTCACCGCGGAGGACAGCACCGGCATCGGGTGCGCGTTGCGCGGGAAGCCGTCGAAGAACCGCTTGAGGTCCTCGTGCAGCAGGGTGTGGCGGCGGATCCGGTCGGTGAACTCGTCCAGCTGCGCCTGGGTCGGCAGCTCACCGTAGATCAGCAGGTAGCTGACCTCGATGAAGGTCGAGGATTCCGCGAGCTGGTCGATCGGGTAGCCGCGGTAGCGCAGGATGCCCGCTTCGCCGTCGATGTAGGTGATCGCCGACTTGGTCGGCGCGGTGTTCATGAATCCGGGGTCGTAGGTCACATACCCGGTGCTGGCCAGCATTTTGCCGAGGTCGACGCCGTCATTGCCTTCTTTGGCTTCGGCGATCGTCATCGCATATTCGCCGCCGGGGTAGCTCAGAATCGGCTTGGCGTCGTTGATGTGGTCTTTTTCGGGCACGGAAGGATCCCTCTCAGGCTAGGACCGTCGGCATCGGGGTGCGGTCGGCACGGCGGTGCACTTACCTAGACGCTAGTCGCTGCTCGCACGGCCCGAGAACGAGGGTGCCCACCGGCCGACCTCACAAACAACTTCCCGTCAGGTGAGGTTTGTTGCGCTGTCCGACACCGGCACCGAGCGCGACCTGGCGACGCGATAGCGCATGAAGGCCGGGAACACGAGCGCAGCCAGCGACACCCCGATAACGACCAGCACGCCGCCACCCGCCGCGGCAACCGCGGTACCCAGGCTCGCCGCAGCAAAACCGTGGGCAACATCACCGATGCGCGGGCCACCCGCGACGATCACGATGAACACTCCTTGCAGGCGGCCGCGCATCTCGTCGGTGGTGACCGCCTGCAGCATGGCGATGCGCAGCGCGGCGGAAACCATATCGACCGCGCCGCCGAAGGCCGAGCAGGCCAAAGCGATCCACAGCCCCGGCCCGAGGCCGAGGCCGTGACCGGTCCAGCCGACGGCGACGCCGAAGCCGACCATGGCCACCCCCCAGAGCGCGATGCAGACCACCACCGCGAGACCCTGGCGTCGCACGTGCGAGATCCAGCCGGAGAACACTCCGCCGAGCACCGCGCCGACCGAGATGGAAGCGAACAGCAGGCCGAGCGCGACGCCGCCGCCGGCCGGATCACCGAAGGTCTCGTGCGCGATCTGCGGGTAGAGCGCGCGCGGCATACCGAACACCATGGCGATCACGTCGACTACGAACGAGGCGAGCAGGATGCGCTGCGTCGCCAGATAGGCGAAACCGTCCAGGACGGTGCGGAATCCGGCCTTGCGCGCGGTTCCGGTCGGTGGGATGGCGGGCAGCCGCCACACCGCCCAGATGGTGGCGAGCAGCGCGATCGCGTCGATCAGATACAGGGTGGACAGGCCGACGACGGGAATCAGTACACCCGCGAGCACCGGCCCGGCAATGGCACCGGTCTGCTGCACGGTCATGCTGAGCGCACTGGCCGCCGCCAGATGTTCAGTGGGCAGCAACCGCGGGATGGCGGCGCTGCGGGTCGGCTGATTCACCGCGAAGAGCGCCTGCTGCACGGCGAAAAGTCCGAGCACGATCCAGACGTTGTCGAGTCCGACCGCGGCCTGCGCCCAGAAGGCGACTGCGGTCACACCGGTACCGCAGTTGGTGATGAGCATGAGTTTGCGCCGGTCCATCACATCGGCCAGCGCACCGCCCCACAGACCGAACACGATCAGTGGGACCAGGCCGAACAGACCGGCCAGGCCGACATAGCCGGAGCTGCCGGTGATCTCGAATATCTGCTGCGGGACGGCCACCACGGCCAACTGCGAACCGATGACAGTGACGATGTTGCTGGTCCACAACCGTCGGAAATCGGGATAGCGCAGCGGGGTGGTGTCAGCGAGCAGTTTCACCGACCGCAGCGTAATGAGCCGGTCAGTAGCCCAACAATGTTGGGGCATCGACGATCACTATCGCGGGGCGATTCGATGAGGGGAGGTGGTCGGGCGACGGGTGGGCTTTCTAGGGTTGTAGTCGGTCGACTGTCATGGTGTCGCCGCTGATACGCACCCGGATCCGGTTGTGCAGCCGACCCCGGCGGCCCTGCCAGAACTCCACCTCGTCGGGGCGAATCAGATAGCCGCCCCAGTGCGGCGGCACCGGGATCTCGTCGACGTCGGCGAAGCGTGCGGTGGTCTCGGCCAGGGTGCGATCGAGTTCAGCGCGCGAGGCGATCGGCCGGGACTGGCGCGAGGCCCAGGCGCCCAGCTGCGAATCACGTGGCCGGGAGCGCCAGTAGACCGCGGTCGTCTCGGCGGAGACCAGCTCGACCGGCCCACGCACGTGAACCTGTCGACCCAGCGCGGGCCAGACGAAAGTCGCGGCTGCGAATGGAACGCCGGCCAGTTGGTTGCCCTTGGCCGAGTCGTAATTCGTGTAAAAAGTCACACCTTCCGGCGAGAGGCCTTTACACAGCACCGTCCGTGCGACCGGACGCGGCCCGATATCGGTAAGTGCGACGGTGGCGACCACCATGGCATTCGGCTCGGGAATGCCGACCGCGGTGGCCTGTTCGACCCAGTGCCGGAGCAGCGGCTCCCAGCCGCCTGCCAGCCAGGTTTCGTCCAGATCGGTGTCCTCACCGCTGCCGAATGGCATGCCGCCGTAGTCGACTCGCATGGCGGCCAAATCGGTCGCCGGGAAAAGAACCCGATCATTTGCGGCCATTTCCTGACCGAGAGATGAATTGTCCAGGTCACGCATGGGCCAGACGTTACTCCGCGGTAGCAGGGAGCTAAGGTTTTGTTGATCGGCATGTGTTCGGCGAGCCACACCCTCCTCGACGAGAACAGGCCTTTTCCAGCGACCCGCAAGCAGTCGCCAAGGAACGAACCGAAGTGCAAGGAGAGTCACAGAATGACTACCAGCCATGCGGTGCCCAGTGGGCAGACCGCCGTACCCCCTGATTTCGTCAGCGGCTTGGAAGGCGTGGTGGCATTCACCACCGATATCGCCGAACCCGATAAGGACGGCGGCGCGCTGCGCTACCGCGGCGTCGATATCCAGGACCTGGTCGGCTCACGGGTGACCTTCGGCGACGTATGGGCACTACTGGTGGATGGTGAATTCGGTCGCGGCCTACCGCCCGCGGAGCCGTTCCCGCTGCCGGTGCACACCGGTGACGTGCGCGTCGACGTGCAGGCCGGACTGGCCATGCTCGCCCCGATCTGGGGATACCAGCCGCTGCTGGATATCGACGACGAGACCGCGCGGGAGAATCTGGCGCGCGCCTCGGTGATGGCGCTGTCCTATGTCGCGCAGTCCGCGCGCGGCATCTACCAGCCCGCGGTGCCGCAGAAGAAGATCGACGAGTGCACCACGGTGACCGAACGGTTCATGACCCGCTGGAAGGGCGACCCGGATCCGCGGCACACCGAGGCCATCGACGCCTACTGGGTTTCCGCGGCCGAGCACGGCATGAACGCCTCCACCTTCACGGCGCGAGTCATCGCCTCGACCGGCGCCGACGTCGCCGCGGCGCTGTCCGGTGCGATCGGCGCGATGTCGGGTCCGCTGCACGGCGGCGCGCCCGCGCGCGTGCTGCCGATGATCGAGTCCGTCGAAAAGTCCGGTGACGCACGCGCTTTGGTCAAGGGCATTCTGGACCGCAAGGAAAAGCTGATGGGCTTCGGCCACCGGGTGTACCGGGCCGAGGATCCGCGTGCCCGCGTACTGCGCGCCACCGCGCAGCGCCTGAACGCCCCGCGTTTCGAGGTGGCCGCCGCGCTGGAGCAGGCCGCGCTCGCCGAACTGCGCGAGCGTCGTCCGGACCGCGCCATCGAGACCAACGTGGAATTCTGGGCGGCGGTCATCCTGGACTTCGCCGAGGTCCCCGCGCACATGATGCCCGCGATGTTCACCTGTGGCCGCACCGCCGGTTGGTGTGCCCACATCCTGGAGCAGAAGCAGTTGGGCAAGCTGGTCCGCCCGGCCGCCATCTACACCGGCCCCGGCCCGCGCCAGCCGCAGGACGTCGCAGGCTGGTCCGCCATCGCGCACGTGTGATTCAACCGACAATTCAATAGTGCTTCCGCGAGCCGGATGTCGCGGTGGGTTCGGTTGCCCACCACGGTGTCCGGCTCGCGTAGCATCCGGGGGGATGCTTGTGGGAGAAAGAGTTAACGGGGAATGCTGGATGGATAGGAATGTGTCGCGGCGGCGGCTGATCGGATTCGGTGCCGCGACTGCGGCTTTCGTCGCCGGTTGCAGTGCCGACAAGGGCAAAACCACTACCGCGCAATCGAGAACGACCACCGCCGCGAACGCCGTTGACGTGCAGGCCATTCCGAGATCCCCGATGCAGCAGGTGCCCGCGGCCAACTCCCCCGCGGCGGTGGCCGCCCGGCACGCTGGTGCGCAGCCGACGCTGTGGGGCATGAAGATGGACGGCATCACAAGCACTTTCGCGGCGACCGGCAAACAGATGGCGGTCACCTTCGACGCGTGCGGCGGGCCCGGCAATAACGATATCGATGAGGCATTGCTGAATCTGCTCATCTCCCAGCAGATTCCGGCCACGCTCTTCCTCAATAAACGTTGGATCGACGCGAATCCCGGTCGCGCCGCGCAATTGGCCGCCAATCCGCTGTTCGAGCTGGCCAATCATGGTGTGGCACACAAGCCGCTCTCGGTGACCGGCCGGGCCGCCTACGAGATCCCGGGCACCGGCTCGCCACAGGAGGCCGCCGACGAGGTCTGGGCCAATCACGAACGGCTCACCGCCCTGCTCGGCAAACCGCCGCGGTTCTTCCGTGCGGGTACCGCGCACTATGACGATGTCGCGGTCGCGATCGTCAACGAATTGGGTGAGCGGCCGGTCGGTTTCAGCATCAATGCCGACTACGGCGCCACCGCGAGCACGGCGCAGGTCCAGAATGCGATGAAAGCCGCCGCACCCGGTGCGATCTCGCTGGCGCATATGCACCGGCCGAATTCCGGAACGGCCGCAGGCATGACGGCGGCGCTGCCCGCGCTGCGATCAGCGGGGTTCACCTTTGTCCATCTCTGAGCACCGTTGCCGCCCGTAGTCGGGCTCGGCACGCCATCGTGCCGGTGAGCCGCGGGGTGCAATTATTACGGTATGGCGTGCACGCCCCCGGGATCGCGCCAATAACGCGCAACCCTCGGGGGCAAGCCAGTATGGTACCGATGCTGACCGGTGTCCCGATGTCAGCCGACCGCCTGCCGGTCGCTCGAAAAAACAAAGGTGAGACGGATTGCGGCCGTGCACCGGGCATTTCGCCAGCGCGAGGTGACCGGATCGGCCCGATCCGAGCGGAAGGCGGTATGTAGGGTGGCGCAGGGAATCTTCGCGCACACTCGATGGCGGAATCTCGAGCAATGGCGAGTCCGCTGGAAAGTCGGCGCGGCCGTTGCACTTCCGCTGGCCGCGGCCATTCTGCTCGGCGGGCTGCGCCTGACGGTCTTCTTCCGTGATTACTCCGAATACGACAGTGCGGCCGATCGCATCTCCGATATTCCGGCGATCACCGCACTCGAATCGGCGGCCTCGACCGTCGCCGGCGGGCAGGTCTACGGCACCACCACCGACCAGGACCTGGTCGAATTGTCAACGGCTATTACCGAAGCCACGGTGCGCGCGAAACGCAAAGGCATCGATGCGACGGTCGCCAGGGCGCTGAAGCAGATGACCGCGACCAGCGAAGTCATCCGCTCCGGCGGTAAGGGCGGTGGCGATCCGGTGAAGGCCGTCGAGCTCAACAACGCGATCGTCGCCGATGCCATCGGCACCGTGGACAAATTGCTCACCCCGATCGGCATCGCCTCGGTCGTGGCCGCGAAGGCACAGCTCTCCGATGTGCTGGCCGGTAAGGTCGAGGGCTTCAACTGGCTGATGGCGGCCATGACGGCGATCCAACAGCCGTCTCAGGCTGAGAATTTCCATATCGTGCAGGGACGCATCCTGGCCATGGGCGATGCCATCGAACGGGTAATGCCCACGGCCAAGCCCGACCTCGATCGGGTGGTGCAGCCAAATAACGCCGTGCTCAAGGACATGATCGAGGTCGCGATGCGCACGCACGTCGTCGACCTTGTGGAGTTGCGGCGGCTGGCCATCGAATCCCGCGATGTCTTCACCGGATTGACGCGCCAGATCGTGCAGGGCGTCATCCACGATGTCGACGATAAGGTCGCCGAGGCCCGATCCGCGGCCGTGCAGGCCTCCCTGGTGGTGCTCGGGACCGTGATCGCGGCGCTCGCACTCGCGCTGTGGGTCGCGCACTCGCTGCTACAGCCGCTACGCAGGCTGCGGGCGGGTGCCAGCGAACTCGCCGAGAAGGACCTCCCGAGCGAGGTCGAACGGATCATGCGCGGCGCCCAACTCGAGGACATCGAGGTGAAACCGGTGCCGGTGCACACCGGTGAGGAGATCGGCGAAATCGCCCGCACCGTCGACGGTTTGCACACCCAGGCACTCAAACTCGCCGCACAGCAGCAACTGCTGCGCGATCAGGTCAACGACATGTTCGAGACCATGGCGCGGCGCAGCCAGACGCTGGTGGATCGCCAGCTCAGCATGATCGAGGCGCTCGAATTCGAGGAGAAGGATCCCGAGCGGCTCGGCCAGCTTTTCCGACTCGACCACCTGGCCGCGCGCATGCGGCGCAACAGCGCGAATCTGCTGGTACTGGCCGGAACACGATCGCGCCACGATCGGTCCGGACCGGTCGAGGTGCGCGATATTCTGCGCGCCGCGGTCTCCGAGGTCGAGGACTATCAGCGGGTCAAATCCGGTGCCACACCGGACGGTTGGGTCGCGGGCATCGCGGCGACCGATGTGGTGCATTTGATCGCGGAGATGCTGGAGAACGCGCTGCGGGCCTCACCGCCCGACAGCGATGTCACCTTCGCCTACAGCCGGACCTCCGAGGGCGGCCTGCTCATCGAAGTCATCGATGAAGGCATCGGCATCACGACGAACGAACTGAACGAGATCAACGAGCGGTTGGCGACGCCGACCGTGGTCACCGTCGCGACGACCCGGCAGATGGGCATGTTCGTGGTCGGCAAACTCGCCGAGCGGCACGGCATCACGGTTCGACTGCGCCGGACGCACGATCGTGCGCTCAGTCCGGGAATCACCGCGAGCCTGCACATTCCGCCTGCGCTGATCGAGGTGCCGTCGCAGGATGCGGAGGATCCGGCGGCGCTGAAGCCGGTCATTCCGGTGCACCGGGACACGCTCGGTACCAAGGCGACGGCCGAGGCGGGCGCGGGTGTTGCCAAACCCGCGGCCAAAGTGGTCACACCTGTTGCCAAGGCCGAACCCGCGGCACGTCGGATCGGTGCGCCGCCGTCGGCCGCGCCCAAGCCCGCGGAACCTGCGGCCGATGCGCCCGCGGCACCGCCGGTGATCACCAGTTATGGTCTGCCGAAACGGGTTCCGGGAGTCAACCGCAAGGGTCGTCGCAAAGCGGGCGGGCCTGCTGCGAAGCCGTCGAGCACCACCGCGGCGACCGGCACGCCACCGCAGTCCGCTAGCGTGGCCGATTCGGGTCCCCCGACCGGGCCGCAGGAGCGGGTGGTGAAGACGACCTCGTTCTTCCAATCCGAAGAGGGGGATTCGACGGAGACCGTCGAATCCGCTTCGAACGGATCGACGCAGCCCGTCGAGGGGGAAGCGGCAACGCCGATTTTCGCCGGCATGATGTCGGCGTGGTTGGCTGATCCGACTACGGGGGAGCTACCGGTTTTGACGAATTGGCATTCGGCGGCGGATGAAGGCTGGTCTGCGGCAGAGCGGGCAGCGGATCCGACAATCACGGAAAGGACAACGTCCGGGCTACCGAAACGAGATCCAGGGAATCAGTTGGTGCCGGGTGGGGCCGAATCGGGGTCGGCGGCAACGGAATCTGCGGCGAGCACGCGCCGCGACCCGGAAACGATCCGCACAGGATTGAACCGGTATCAGCGGGGGGTACGTGACGGAAGAGCCACTGGTAAGTTGAAACCCCTTGCAGCCGAGGATGTTCGATGACCGCACCTGAACAAGCACCACCCGAGACAGCGTCCCGCGCGGTCTCGGCGAAAATCGTGATAGCCGGCGAGATGGGGGTCGGCAAAACTACGCTGGTCGGCGCGGTTTCGGATATCGTTCCGCTGAAAACCGAAGCGCTGATGACCGACCTGAGTTCCGAAATCGACGACACCTCGGCGGTCCCGGATAAGACGACCACCACGGTCGCCATGGATTTCGGCCGGATCACCCTGTCCGACGATCTGGTGCTGTACTTGTTCGGTACGCCCGGGCAGCACCGATTCTGGTTCATGTGGGACGACCTCAGCCTCGGCGCGATCGGCGCGATCCTGCTGGTCGATACCCGCCGGGTGGACGAAAGTTTCGCCGCGGTCGACTACTTCGAAGAACTCGGACTACCGTTCCTGGTCGCGGTCAACGAATTCGAAGGCGCTCCCAAGTTTCCCGAGGAGGCCATCCGCGATGCCCTCTCGCTATCCGCCGATGTTCCGGTGATGATGATCGATGCCAGGGACCGGGAATCCGCCAAGACCGCGCTCATCGCACTGACCGGACATGCGCTGGCGCGGGTGAAAGCCAAGAGTTAGCGAAACGGCGGCTCGAATACCGAGCCGCCGCACTAATCCTCATCGAGGGAGGCAAGCCAGTCGACCGCGACGGATTCGCCGCGGTCGACGGTGAAGAAGGCGACCTCCAGGTGTTGGCCAAGATCGACGAGGCCGATCGCGGCCAGCGGTACCGGTTGGATCAGGCGCACGCGCCAGGGTTTCGCCTCGTCCCAGGCACGTAGTTCGAGGTCCAGGCGCAGCACCGGGTCGTCGCGACCGGCGTAGTCGGCGGCGACCGGTGCGGCGGCGAGCACGGTGGCATCGGCGCGGCGGCCGTCGCTGAGGATCTTCGAAATGCTCGCCCGGCCGGTCTCGGCGATATCGGGCACATAGAGCACCAGGCGGTCGCGATCGCCCGGATCGACCCGGCAGCCGACCACATCACCGGGCTGCATCCACTCCAGGTCGTCCTCACACATCCGCTGCCGCACCCGGGTTTCGTATGGCAGCGCGCCTTCTACCTGCACTCGAACCCAGAAAACGTGTCCAGGTTCACTGCGCCGCGGCCGCACACCGAGGATGGTCGCCGAGCCGATCGCGCCGTGAATGAGCAACTCGCGCCGTTGCGCATCCGATAACGCGCCCGTGCTCAATCCGAAATTCCGCGGCCCCCTGCTGCGCTCTCGCCACCCCGAGCTAACCGACGCAAGGTTCATGGGCGATAACGTTAGCTGGAGTGTGGTCAGAGTCACAGCATTACCACCGTCTACCCTGTTGGCCATGACCGCTGAGTTCCCGACTATTCCCGACGATCTCAAGCCCGCCGACGGACGGTTCGGCTGTGGCCCCTCCAAGGTGCGCCCGGAGCAGTTGCAGTCTCTGGTATCCGTCGGCGCCTCGGTGTTCGGAACCAGTCACCGGCAGAAGCCGGTCAAGGATGTGGTCGCACGCGTGCGCAGCGGCCTGCGCGAGCTCTTCGCGCTGCCCGACGGCTACGAGGTGGTGCTGGGCAACGGTGGCACCACGGCGTTCTGGGACGCCGCCGCCTTCGGTCTGATCCGCGAGCGCTCGCTGCACCTGACCAACGGTGAGTTCAGCTCGAAGTTCGCCGC
>NZ_BAGN01000032.1 GCF_000308835.1 Nocardia vinacea NBRC 16497
GACGTACGTGAGGCAGGCGGACCCGAGTCGTGGGCACGCGCGGATCGAGCCCCAGGACACCCGCGACGTCGAATTCGGCGGCACCGATGCAGATCTGAGCACCGGCCGATCCGCAGGGCTAGGGCTCAGGGAACTGCGCATCGACGGTCCCGGATCGGAGCGACGGGTTTGGTGGGAGTACCGAACGGCGCGGGCGCGCTGGTTGCTGCCGCTGCGGGATGGCAGGCCGGTGCCCGCCGCACATGATGTGCTGCGCGCACCCACACGATCCGACGAGGAACTATCGCTACCGGCTCTGCTGATCGCCGACATTCCCATGCAGCCGGACCGCCGACGCGTCCTCCCCGGTGCCCGTCTTGCCGAATTCGCCGAGGGCTATGCCGATTTCGCGCGTGCACTTCCACCGCGCGACCGGCTCGTCGTGGTTCCCACGCCGGGCTTCGCCCGCAGCGAGATCGACGGCATCCTGCGCGAGGCGCTGATCCGCGAACTGCAGACCCATCCTTGGCTACCGGTTGTAACCGCTCGTCCGAAAACCTCTGGTGAAACGACCGCATATTCGGGACCAGCCGGTATCAGCTCGGCTGATTCAGCTGCGGACCAGGTCTTTTCGGGGCGCATAGTAGTCGGAAGCGATGCCGATCATGATGGTTCGCTCGCGAATGCCGGTGCGTCGGAAACCGACGATTGGACTGCGGGCCTGCCCGGTGACGCGCGTTCATCCGTGCCCCAGGCAACCCATGACGCAGTGCCTACCCGAGCGAGCGTATTCACCGGCCTGAGTCGGGAATTGGCCGACCTGCTCGATGACATCGTCGGACCGCTGGTGGTGCCCGAGTTATCCGGGCGCGCACAGAGCGAGGCCCTGGGTGTGCTGGATGTGCACAGACTGGGACTTGCTCGGCTGGCCGAACTTTCAGGCGGGCTCGAGCGGCCGCCGAAGTGGTGGCACTCGCTGTATGCGGCGTTGGAGTCGTACGTTGTCGATCCCCTGGCGGCCGAGGAACTCGGCGCGCTCGCGGTACCGCTGGCGGACGGCCGGCTGGTAACCGGCCCGCGCACAGTGGTTTTGGATGATCAACTCGATGTCGCCATACCGGTGCACTGGGCGCGTCTGGTGCACCCCGAGGCAATACATCCACTCCTCGCGCGACTCGGCGCGCGTTCGGCCACCGCCGAGGATCTGCTGAGCGATCCCGGATTACGCGCGGAACTGGAGGACCAGCCGGGCGATCCCGATACCACCGACGCTGTGCTGCGGCTCGCCGCACATGCCGATCCGTCGGCACTCCCGTCTTGGCTCGGCCTGCTCGAATTACCCGACACGACCGGAGAATTGCTCCCTGCCGACGAATTGCTGCTCCCCGACGCACCGCTGAGCACATTGCTCGTGCCGGATTCGCCGTTCGGCACCGTCGCAACGGATCTGGTGGACCGCTACGGCGCCGAGGCGCTGCGTGCGGTGGGCGTCGGCTGGGATTTCAGCATTGTCGTCGAAACCGATCCCACCGGCCCCGACCACCACCTGGACGACGAGGAGCGCTGGTGGTCGGGCCTGTCCGAGGATCCGCCGGAACTGGCCGCCGTGCGCGACCTCGACCTCGTCGACGAGTCAGCCTGGTCGGCGGCCTTGCGGCAGTTGGCATCCAGTCCGCGGACCCGCGAACTGCTCACCGATCCCGACGGCTATACGGCCTGGTGGTTGCGCAGACACGCGCGCGTCGACGGCACACCCCTCGGCCTGTTCCGCCACCCCGCCGATACCGAATTCGCCGGCCTACTTCCCGAATTCGAGTACCCAGACCTGGATTCCGAAGCCTTACGCGCAGTGCTGGCGAATCCGAACGCCATCACCCAGGAACTGGCCGCCGCACTACTGGCCGCCCTCGCCGATCCGTCGAAAACCCCTACACCCGAGGTGGTTTCCCGAACCCACGCCCGCCTTGCCGCCGCCGTGGCTCACCTAGACCTGACCGAACTCGAACTCCCAGACCGTGTGCGCGCCTTGTCTTCGGCAGTCGTCGACCCCGACGACGCGTGGGTGCTCGACCAGCCGTGGTTCGGCCTCGCCGTTCCCGCTGATCACCTGGTAGCAGGCGATACCGCCACGGCATCCGCCCTCGCGACCTTGCTCGATCTCCCCATGGTCTCCGATGTGATCACCGCTGAAGTGACGAGCCAGGGCCGCCACACCACATGGTCCGCCGAACCACTGGGAGTCGTTCTCCGCCAACTCTTCACCCTCCCCGACCAGCAGGGCGACCTGGTTCTCCACGACAACCTCCAAATCCGCCTACACGGCGCCCTGGAAGCCACCATCTCCGTCCCTTGGTGGCGCAACAACACAACCACCCACATCCAAACCCCCCACCACCCACCCTCGCCCCCCACCTCACGGCTGGACGAATGATCACGTGGAAACCATTGCGGCAAAACGCGAGAACTCCCCGCCATCAATGCCACCTGATCTTGATCGCCGGCTACGCCGCGTAGTTGGCGAGCATCTCGCTGAGGAGGTCCAGTTGGGTGCGGACGCTTTCGCTGTCGTTGTCGACCAGCCAGCGCAGGACGACGCCGTCGATCACATTCAAGGTGAAGCGGCTCAGCGTCGGCACCGGCACGGACCATCGGCAACCGGTGGCATCGCGCGCATGGTCGAGGATGTCGGCGACCGTGGTGTCGTTGAATGCGTACTGTTCGCGCGCGATCGCGAGTTTCGCGGGAGTCGATTCCCCTTCGCGTAGCGCATATGTCGTGGTTTCGTATGTGAGCAGTTGTCGTTCCGGTGTGGCTTCAATGTTGAGCCACATCAGTTCGAGTCCCGCGCGCACCAATTTTTGAAGCGCTTCTTTTCCACTTCCGACGTCTTGCCAAACTGTTTCGTTGGCATCGACGGAATCGCGTAATTCCATCGACAACGCCTTGACCAGCTCGGTCATCAGCGCGTCCTTGTTTTCGAAACAGTAATGCACCACACCGAGCGAAACGCCAGCTGCCTGAGCGACATCGCGCGTGGTCACGCCCGCGACGCCCTTTTTCTCGGCAAGGCCGATGGCTGCCTCGATAAGGTGGGCCCGTCGTTCTTCGACGCTCAATCGGGAGGACACCCAAGGGAGTTAAGTCCGCAACTCCGCCACAGTCAATTCGCAGGGCCGAAAATCTCGACTGGACGATTGTCCAGTTGTGTGGTTCGCTTCAGCACGGGATCGAAGGGAGACGCGTATGCCGGTGTCACGCAGAACGGTGCTGGCCAGAACCGCAGCGGGTTCCGCCGCGCTCGCGACAGCGGCCGCGGTGCCAGGTCTGACTTCGGCGCTCGGCGCACCGGCCGCCGCGGCTCCCGAATCGGGTGACTACCTCATCGGACTCGGTCTTTCCGATATCACCGGTCCGGCCGCCGAATGCGGAATGATGGGCTATTCACAGTTCGAGCAGCAGACGGCGGGCATCCATCTGCGCCCGCGTGCTCGCGCATTCATCATCGACAGTGGTGCGCGCCGAATCGTGTTCGCAGTCGCGGAGAACGGCATGATTTTCCAGTCCGTGCATCGCGGCGTCATGCTCGAACTCGCCCGCCGCTTCGGCGACCTGTACACCGAACAGAACGTCGCGCTCACCTCGACGCATTCGCATGCGACCTGTGGCGGATCCAGCAACGATTACGCGTACAACCTGTCGATTCTGGGTTTTCAACAGCAGGTATACGACGCCGAGGTGAACGGCATTGTGGAGGCGATCGCCGCCGCGCACGCCGATCTCGGACCGGGCACGCTTTCGCTGGGGCGCGCCGAACTGCACGACGCGAGTGTCAACCGATCGCGAGTTGCCTTCGAACGCAATCCGGATGCGGATAAACAGCACTTCCCGAATGCCATCGACCCGGCAGTCACCGCACTGTCATTCGTCAAGGGCGGCAAACAAGTCGGCGCAATCACCTGGTTCGCCACGCACAACACGTCGATGACCAACCAGAACCGACTGATCAGCGCGGATAACAAGGGTTACGCCTCGTTCTCCTATGAACACACCGAGCACGGCGTTCGCTATCTCGAGGGCCCGGCCGATTTCGTCGCCGCGTTCGCGCAGACCAACGCGGGGGATATGTCCCCGAATCTCAATCTGCAACCCGGTTCGGGACCGACCGAGAACGAGTTCGAGAACACCCGCATCATCGGCGAGCGTCAGTACCGCGCGTCGAAAACCGCATTGTCGGGCGCACAGTCCATCAGCGGTCCGGTCGATTCGATGCTCTGTTATATCGACCTGGCCGATACCGCCGTCGACGGCCGATTCACACCTGACGGCCAACCGCGCCACACCGCGCCCGCCGCCGCGGGCGTCTCGCTCATCGCGGGCAGCGTCGAGGATGGTCCCGGCCTGCCCGGCATTCCGATCCCCGAGGGTGTGCGCAATCCGTTCATCGATGCGCTCGGCGATCCGCGCCGGCCTGCACCGTCCTGGCTTGCGGATGCGCAGGCTCCCAAAGCGATCATCGCGCCGCTCGGGCTGTTGCCGCCGGTGCCGTGGGTGCCGAATGTGGTGCCGATCCAGATTGTTCGGATCGGTGAGCTCTACTTGGCCTGCGGTGGTGGAGAATTCACCATCGTCGCCGGACTGCGCATCCGTCGAGCTGTTGCCGCCGCGCTCGGCGTTCCGCTGGCGCAGGTGCTGATGCAGGGCTACGCGAACGCGTACCACGAATACGTCACCACTCCGGAGGAATACGACTCCCAGCAGTACGAGGGCGGCTCAACCCTCTTCGGCCGTTACACATTGCCCGCCTACCAGCAGGAGTTCACCCGTCTGGCAACGGCTTTCGCCGCCCGTCAGCAGGTCCCGCGCGGACCGGCGCCGCGCGACATATCCAACCTGCAGCCGAACTTCCAACCCGCACCCGGCCCGGACACCACACCGTCGGGTCGTGGATTCGGCGATGTCCTGACCCAGCCCGCCGCTTCGTACGCGCCCGGTACCCAGGCCGCCGCCGAATTCGTCTCCGCCCACCCGAAACACAACCCCCGTCGCAACGGCACCTTCCTGGAAGTGCAGCGCCGCAACGCATCCGGCGACTGGGTCCGCGTCGCCAACGAGGGCGAATGGGCCGTCCGCTTCTACTGGAGCAAGCGTGGATCGGCCGAATCCGTAGCCCGCTTCACCTGGGACATCCCGACGGACGCCATCCCGGGCACCTACCGCATGCAACACTTCGCCGACAGCCTGAGTCCCGACGGCACTCTGCACCCCTTCACCGGTATCACCAACGAGTTCGAAGTGAGCTGAGGCCGTCAAAGTCCGGTTTGCGCGCCTTTGTCGCCGCGGCGGGCGCCCCGGCGCTGGATCGCGAAGATCGTGTAGCCGAGCAGGCCGACGGCCATACCCATCAGACACACCGGGCGGGCGGATTCCCAGCGGTCGCTGATCCACACGACGACGGTGGCGATCAGCCAGAGCGCGCTGCCGACCGCGAGGACCGGCCGTGGATCGGTGAAGCGCGGCGGGATCTGCGGGACATGCTGGGTCACAGCTGCGCCTCGCTGGCACTCGGCTCCGCCGCGACCCGGGGCGCGGTGTCTTTGGTTCTCTCGCTACGCTCGATCACGATCACAGCGTAGCTGCGGGAAGAGGCGGTCACCGGCCAGCATGTCCCGTATCGTTCTGCTCTGTGACAACGCCATCGGATGTTCGAGCTCTCGCCGGTGAGCTGTCGCTCGCGGTTGTGCGCTTGACGCGACATCTGCGGGGGCGGCGCGCCGACGCGCAGATTTCGCTGACGCAGCTCTCCGCACTCGCCACCCTGCATCGAGAAGGGGCGATGACGCCGGGCGCGTTGGCCGGCAAGGAGCGCGTGCAGCCGCCTTCGATGACGCGCGTGATCGCCTCGCTCTCCGATCTGGAATTGGTGGAGCGCAAGCCGCATCCGACCGATGGCCGCCAGATCATCGTGTCGCTCTCGGACGCGGGTCGCGCACTTATCGCCGACGAAACCAGCGCCCGCGAGGCCTGGATGACCGAACAGCTCTCAACCCTCACCGACGAACAACTGGTCGTGCTGACGCGCGCCGTCGGCATCATGAAGCAACTCGTCGACGACTCGGAGTAGCCGAACCCATCCCGGGTCGCTGCTAGCGAGGTACGTAACCACCGCGGGCGTATTGGGCGCCGAATGGTTGGTCGCTGTCCACAATTTCGCGGCCGAGGGGGAACAGGGAGATCGGGATGAGTTTGAGGTTCGCCCAGCCGAAGGGGATGCCGATGATCGAGATGAACAGGGGGATGCTGGTGAGCAGGTGGCCGAGCGCCAGCCACCAACCGGCGACGATGAACCAGATGATGTTGCCGATCATCGATCCGACACCCGCGGAAGGTTTTTCGACCGTGGTGCGTCCGAACGGCCAGAGCACATAGGTCGCGATCCGGAACGAAGCGATACCCCACGGGATCGTGATGATCAGAACGCAGCAGATGATGCCCGCGACAATGTAGCCGAGCGCCATCCAGAACCCCACGAATACGAGCCACAGGATATTGAGCACCAGCTGAATCGGCTTCATGAATCCAGCATGCCAGCCCACCTCGCCTCCGGACATCACTCCGGAGTACGAAGTCGGCTCAGGGATATCCCCGATCAGCGAAACCAGCGCTCCGGCCAGCCGCCTCGGCGCAGAACGGTGGTCATCACGGATTCAGCCGCTCAGAACTGCTCAGTTCGGCCCACGCAGGCCTATAGGCAGCCCAGCGCGCAGAAAGCCCCGAAACTGCGGCTGGTCGATCCGAGCCCGGCGCACACATTCAGCTCGACCCGAGAACCAGTCGTGCGGCGGAGACAACCCAGCTGCACAGCTGCCCCGATTCGGCGGGACCGGGCTGGTCCAACACAGAAAGCCCAGCTCAGAAAAACCAGCCGAGTACTGCGTCTCGTTCCGCGCCGAATGCCTCGTCGAGGGTGCGTAGCTGCGCGGCGTCCTTGGCCTGCAGGCGGTTGGCGGCTGCGAAGACCCGGGCCGGGTAGGCGCCGAGGTACATGGAGGCCAGGACGTCGATGCCGAGTTCGAAGTCGGGTGGGCGGGTGGTGGGTGTGCATTCGGCGATGCCGTCGCGCACCGTGAGTGCGAAGGTGCCGCCTGCGTTGCGGAACGGATCCTGGACTGCGAGAACGACATCGAGGTCGTGCAGGTATGAGCGAGCGGTCAACGCCGCGGGGACATCCATGAGCCGCAACCACATGTCGTCGAAGCGCGCCTTCGTGCGCACCAGTCGGAGATCGGTGAGCAGATACGGGAGCGGATCGTTGTCGGTGATCGCCGCCTCGACGTGACTGCACAGCTCCAACCCGAATAGCGCCCGCCACAACGCGATTTGCGCTTCCGGCGTCACCGCGCGCATCTCCTCGACCACCGCGGACTTGCCTTGTTCCCGACGGTGGTAGCGATACAGCACATAGCCGTCCGGGTGCAGGAATGCGAAGAGTTCGGTGCCGCCGTCGCGGAACGCGGGTGAATCGGAGAGGTCCATCTGCCAGCGGGCCTCGGGACGTGCCTGCGCACCAGGCACCAGGCGCCGCCACCGGTCGTAGATCGCGCGCAGTGGTTCGCCCGCATCGGCCACGGTGCTGAGCACCACGCCGCCCGGATCGGGAGCGGACGGCAGGAATTCGACGAACCGCCGGTCGATCGAGACCGCATTCTGCCGAATCGTCGGCCCGTACCCGAACCGGCCGTAGATGGCGCCCTGACTCGCGGTGAAGATGGTCAGCGGAAGCCCGGCCGCCTCGGTGCGCTGATGCTGTTCGGTGTAGATGGCCCGCAGAATCCCGCGCCGTCGATGCGTCGGAGCGACTCCGACCCCGGCGATTCCGCAGGCCTCGACCGTGCGCTCCCCGGGCACCGTCAGCGTCATCCGAGTGGACCTGGCATGTCCGACGACACGCCCGTCATCGATCGCGACGATCGCCTCCTCGGTCGGAAAGACCTGCGCCCGCAATTCCGCATACTCCGGTTCGCCGCGCATCCCGAACGAGGTGTCGCCGAGCAACTCAATGGCGGCCACATCATCGTCGGTGGCCGACCGAATGGTGATGCCGGGTATCAGCGTCATCCCTCGACGATCGCACGTCACCCGACCCGCCCGCACCCGAATTACCGCCACCTCGCACGGACCGACGCTCGCACGGACCGGACCGCAGATATCCGGTCCGTACAGCCGATCGACGACGTTGACCTGTGTTCTTGCCGAGTTGGACGCCTACAGGCGTTGCCGATCGAGAGCCGCCCAAAGCCTGCACCCGAACAAAGTGGTGGACCGCGGCCCGTCTGATCGGGCTTCGTGATCGGAGCCGATTCGCTGGTCCAGACCGACCGTGACTATCACGCATTCGTCAAAAGGTCGGCTGCGTCGTCGGGTGCGATTCGACGAGCCGCGCTCGCCGAGGATCGCCCGACGCATCCCGTGCTGGTGGTTGCGGAGTTCGTTTCGCTCGGGCGGGCGATCGATGAGCCGCGGCGCGGTCATCACGGTCCGGACCGGACTCGCAAATCAGCCGATCTAGCTGCGCGAAGGACGATTCAGGTGCGTGGTGCTCGGATCGACGCACCGTTCGATCGGTGACTTCGGCCAGGTCCTCGAAAGTCCCGGCTACCAACTGCTGGAGGCTTTGGCCGCACTGTCCAGCCGACGCCGTACTCGCTTCCATTTTATGTTGCTGACGACGCGCCCGCAGCCGGAGATGTCGATACCGCAGGTCATTCTGGTCTCGGAGATCTCGGCGACGGGTGTCTGCCCATGATGGATCCGATTGTGGTCGGGCGGGGTTGGCGCGGCAGGATGATGTCGTGGCTGATGTGATCGATATCGACGATCCGGCTGATCCGCGGGTCGATGACTTTCGCGATCTGAAGTCGGCGGATCGGCGGCCGGATCTGCCGGGGCGCAAGGGGTTGGTGATCGCGGAGGGGGTGGTGGTCGTGCAGCGGATGTTGGATTCGCGGTTTCGGCCGAGTGCGCTGCTCGGGGTGGAGAAGCGGCGGGTGGAACTCGCGGAGGATCTGGCGCGGATCGATGTGCCGTATTACCGGGCGAGTGCCGAGGTGATGGCGGAGGTGGTCGGGTTCCATCTCAATCGCGGGGTGCTCGCGGTGGCGCGCAGGCCCGCGGAGTTGACCGTGGACGACGTCATCGAGCGGGCCCGCACGGTCGCGGTGTTGGAGGGCGTGAACGATCACGAGAATCTCGGCTCGATGTTCCGGAATGCGGCTGGACTGGGCGTCGAGGCGATTCTGTTCGGCGGTCGGTGCGCCGATCCGCTGTATCGGCGTGCGGTGCGGGTGTCGATGGGGCATGTACTGCGGGTGCCGTTCGCGCAACTGCCGAAGTGGCCGGAGGGGCTGGATGTGTTGCGGAGCAAGGGATTCCAGATCATCGCGCTCACCCCGAACCCGGCCGCGGTGAATTTGGCGACGGCGATGACGGGGGAGCGGGTGGCGCTGCTGCTCGGCGCGGAGGGACCCGGATTGACCGAGGAAGCCATGCGGGCCACCGACATTCGAGCCCGCATCCCGATGTCACCCGGTACCGATTCGCTCAATGTGGCGACCGCGGCCGCCATGGCGTTCTATGAACGGGTGAGGACGTCGTGAGCTATTTCCCGAATGGGGCGTATCGGCCCTACCAGCCGTACCAGGACCCGACCCCGTGGGCTGCCGGACTCACCGTCGCGACCATGGTCGCACTGCTGACGGCCGTCGCGGTGTACGCATTCGGCTCGGCCCTGGCGGACGTCCATCCGCTGCTCGCGATCCTGGTCAACCTCGTCGCGGTCGGCGGCGCCGCACCCACGGCCTGGCGTTGGCGCCTTGCGCCGGTGACCCGCTGGGTCATCGGTGGCGGCGCCGCCGGTGTGTTGCTCGGCTGGCTGGTCCTGATCATCGGCGGCCTGTCGAGTTAGCAGACCTCGTCGGACCCGCTCACGGCTCCGCCACGCTAGCGCTCGGCTCTGTCGTGCGTGATCGCGTGCTGTGTCGATGGTTGACTTGCTGGCGCTCGTTCTCGACTCCGCCACGCTAGCCCTCGGGTCCGTCGTGCGTGATCGCGTGCTGTGTCGATGGTTGACTTGCTGGCGCTCGTTCTCGACTCCGCCACGCTAGCCCTCGGCTCTGTCGTGCGTGATCGCGTGCTGTGTCGATGGTTGACTTGCTGGCGCTCGTTCTCGACTCCGCCACGCTAGCCCTCGGCTCTGTCGTGCGTGATCGCGTGCTGTGTCGATGGTTGACTTGCTGGCGCTCGTTCTCGACTCCGCCACGCTAGCCCTCGGGTCCGTCGTGCGTGATCGCGTGCTGTGTCGATGGTTGACTCGCTGACGCTCGCTCACGACTCCGCCTCGCCGGCGCTGGGCTACTGACGCTCGTTCACGAGACGCGATCCTTGCCGCGCAGCCAGTTGAGCAGACCTCGTCTCGGTTTCGTGTCGCCGTTGTGCTCCTCCAGTGGGATCAGGTCGGCGGGGTCGGGGGCCTGGCCCTTTGGGTAAAGGGTGAATCCGCAGACCGCGATATCGCCTGGTACCAGGGCGCCTTCGGGGGCGGGGGAGCGGTAGTGGAAGCCGAGCCATTCGTTATTGGCGGCGTCGGCGAAATCGGGTGGGTCGAAGGGGAGGGTTTGCGGGTCGGGCAGTTCCCCGGCCTGCCACCGCACCGGATGATCACCGGCCCAATACGAACGCTCCCACACCAGCGGGAGGCCCTCGTCCTCCAGGATGTTCACCCGCGTCGAGCTGAACGAGCGCCGGAATTCGCCACGCTCCCAATGGGCGAACGCGCCCCAGCCGTGATGCGCGTCGAACGAGATCAGATAGGTGTGCTCCGAGGCGAGCGGGCGAACCAGCAACTCCGCCAGCGCCGTCGGATGCGCCCGCGCGGCCTGTGCCGAGCACACCACCGTGACCCCGGGATAGCAGCCGATGTACACCTCCTCGGCAGCCGGTCCGGCGCAACCGCCCAGTGTGCCGACCATGATCGGCATGACATCACGGTCCGTGTGCAGCTGTTTCGCCAGCGCGAGCGCGGCTTCGGGGTCCGGATCGTGGTTCGCGCGGAGTACCGCCAACGGATCCTGTGCGTCGACGTACCAGAGAGACGAAGCCTTGGACAGCATTTCCGGCACCTCCCGATGGTTGCACCAAACAGCTCCGCAAACTTCGAGCAACCCACGGCGTCCTCTAGCAACTCCCGCTACCGTGAACCGCCCACGTCGACTCATCAAGTCGACGACACACCGAAAAATCTACCCGCACTCCCACGCCAACGTCCCCCCTTCCGCATTCGAACACGCCAGCAGCCCTCAGAAACTCGCACCAAACAAACGCCCGGAATCAAGATCAGGTGGCACTGATGGCGGCATCGCCCGAGAAGCCCCCGCCATCAGTGCCACCTGATCTTGATCGGGGGTGGATGCGCGCCTAGTGCGTCCATGCGCCCTGTGTGGTCGGCTGAAGTTGGGGTGTTTTCGAAGGCTTAGTGCCCCGGAGGCGCAGGTTTCCGAATCTGACTGCTCCCGGACGGGGCGGCTAGCGTCGGAGAACCCTCCGCTTCCGAAAGGCGGACGGTGCTCTTGGAACCCACTGCTCCCGATGGGCCGACGATGCTCTCGGAACCCACTGCTCCCGATGGGCCGACCATGCCCTTGGAACCCCGGCTCCCGAAAGGCCGACCATGCGCCGAAGCTCCAGCGCCTCCGGAGCATTCGCCCGGAAACCCCTACGCAGGAACGGAACTCAGTGTCCCGAGCTCCGCACCCCGAGCAACACATCCTCCCAGGACGGCATCGGCGCTTTCCCTCGCTTGCTCCGAGCTGCCTTCGCAGGCGCCTTCTTCGCCGCTTCCTCGGAAGCAGCGGGCTTGGCGGCAGGCTTGGTGGCCTTGGCCGGGGCAGCAGGGGGCGCGGCCGGGGCGGTGCCCGCACCAGCCGGAGCGCCACCGGCGGCCGGAGCCGTATTCGTCCCGGCGGTGACCGAAGCGGAACCGCTCGCGGCCGGAATGGCATTCGTGTTCGCGGCGGCCGGAATCGCGGCCGCCGCACCACCCGCGCTGACCGGCGTACTGCTACCGCCTGCCGCGACGGAACGCTGCTCGTAGTACTCGTCCAGCGTCGGCTGGGTCCGGGCCGCCGGACGCGCCGGTGCCGCCGCGGGCTCGCGCGCCGGACGCGTCTCGACCGGACGAGTTTCCACCGGCAGGGTCTCTACCGGCGGTTCGGGCGCCGCGGGCGCCTCGATCTCCGCCTGCGGCGGCAGGATGGTGGCGAGCCCACGTAGGGCACGGCCGAAGTCGGGATCGATCAGATCCGAGGCCGGATCGTCGAGCGGGGAAACCGAGCCGCCGTGCGCGTCGGGCTGGTAGCGCCAATGCGCGGCGATCTCGGAACGGCCGTTCTGCCACTGCAATTGCGCGACCCAGAAGCCCTTTTCGTCCTTCCAGGCATCCCACTCGGCATTCTCGAGTGTGTGCCCGCGCTCGGTGAACGCGGCGGTGACGATATCGATGAGGGTTTCCACGGCCGGACCGTCAGCGCGCACCGGATGTGCCTTCTGCGCGAGTTCGGCGGCGCGGGCCCGCTCCAGCAGCACCGGATAGGCGAACCGCTCAACGCGACTCAGCGGCATACCGGATTCTTCGGTGACCTGTTCAACGGATGCCCCGGCACGGATACGAGCTTGAATATCGCGGGGACGCATAGTTGCTTCCATCTCGATCTCAATCTGGCCGAATCGGGCAAGGTCTCCGCGTGCTGCGGCTCGAAGCTTGTCGTCGGCGGGCAGCCGGTACTTGTTGCCGGTCTCGGTGTCGATGCACACGATGTGCGTGGAGTCGGGCGTCACCCCGATCACTCGAAGTTCACGCACCGTTACCTCCTTATCGCGTCGGCTCGCGACACCGCCCACTTTCCGAAACAGTAGTGCACTACTGATGATCTCGAGGCAAGACACGCGGGGCGGAAATCTGCGAAAGACTCTCCGCGCCCCGCTAATCTGCTCTATTCAACTCGCAGCCCTACAAGATGCGGCGTGTCGAAAGTGGGCGTGTCGCAATGACCGAGCTCGATTTACCCCAGCTTTTCGACAACCCAGTCGATGCTACGCGTCAGCTGCGAAACATCCTCGGGGTCGATGGCGGGGAACATGCCGACGCGCAGCTGGTTGCGGCCGAGCTTGCGGTAGGGCTCGGTGTCCACGATTCCGTTGGCGCGCAGCACCTTGGCGACGGCGGCCGCATCGACCGAGTCGGCGAAGTCGATGGTGCCGACGACCTGTGAGCGGTGCGCCGGATCCGTGACGTACGGGGTGGCGAAGGAGCTCGACTCGGCCCAGGAGTACAGCCGCGACGACGAATCGAGCGTCCGCTTGACCGCCCAGTCCAGCCCGCCGTTGCCGTTGATCCACTCGATCTGGTCGGCGAACAGCAGCAGGGTGCCGAGTGCGGGGGTGTTGTAGGTCTGGTCCTTGGTGCTGTTGTCGATCGCGA
>NZ_BAGN01000031.1 GCF_000308835.1 Nocardia vinacea NBRC 16497
GCCCACGCTGACAGTGAAACCGCGGGTGCTGATGACACGGCCGCCGACTCTGTCAGTGGGGGTGCGGGCATCGATGGCGGCGCTGCTCACGCTCGCAGTGAGACCACGGGCGTTGATGACGAGGGCGTCGATGTCGGCGGTGCGCGTGTGGACGTCGATGGCGATGTTGCCCACGCTGACAGTGAGACCGCCGGTGCTGATCGCGGGGCAGCCGACAGTGCGACTGCGGACGCTGATGGCGGGGAGATCGGAGCTGATGGCGGGGCCTCGGCTGTTCGTGGCGAGGTGGCCGGTGCTGACGGTGCTGTGGCGGACGATGACGGCGGGCACGCGGACGATGACGGCGGGGTCGCGGGTGCCGATGGTGAGGCTGCTGACAGTGCGGGTGGGAGTGGGCCCGGGGCTGCGACTCGGCCGGAGTTCGGGTCATCGCTGCAGGGGTGAGCGCGGTATCGGCGGCGGATCCGTTCGGGACGTCGGGGCTGCGGGCGGGGGTTCTTGCGGCTTGGCGTGATTCGCCTACTCGGTTGCGGGAGGATGCCGCGACCGAGGCGGATCTGGTGCGGGCGGGGTACCGGGATCGGCTGCTGACCGAATTGGCGCAGAACGCCGCGGATGCGGCGGCCAAGGCCGGTGTCGCGGGCCGTGTGGCGGTGCGTCTCCTCGACGGCGCCGTGCACATCTCGAATACCGGTGCACCGCTGGATCTTTCGGGCGTGCACGCGCTGACCGCACTGCGCGCTTCCGGCAAGGCGGATCCGGCCGCGAGCGTCGGCCGCTTCGGCGTCGGCTTCACCGCCGTACGCACGGTAAGCGATGAGATCGAGGTCCGATCGACCACCGGCTCCCTCCGGTTCTCCCACGATCTCACCTGGAAAGCCCTGCGCGACAACGCGATCTCCGTCCCGGACCCGGGCGAAACCTTCACCCCACCCGTCCTCCGCCTGGCCTGGCCGACCGACGCCACCCCGCCACCAGACGCGGACACCGAGATCGTCCTGCGCCTGCGCCTGGACATCGACCCCCAATCCCTACTCGCCGCAATGCGCGCTGAAGCCGTCGACCTCCTCCTGGAACTGCCCGCCCTACAGAGCATCCAAATCGGCGACGACGAGATCACCAGCACAGTCACCGATCTGCCCGACGAAAGTCCGCACCGGCACGAGCACGAAGATCCCCACGTCGAGCAGATCAGTGCGGATTTCGGCGCCGGCGATTCGTATCTGCATGGTCGACAAGGCCCGCCAGACGGCAGTGGTGACACCGTCGCGCCCCCAAATCGCGGTCGTGCGGACCCGAGTCGTGGGCACGCGGACCGGAGTCGTGGGC
>NZ_BAGN01000030.1 GCF_000308835.1 Nocardia vinacea NBRC 16497
CGGGCCGGTTGGTCGCGGGCGAGCAGGGCGTGGTCGGCGTGATGCTGGAGAGCTTCCTGGTCGCGGGCCGCCAGGATCTGACCCTCGGGCATGCCGACGCGCTGACCTACGGGCAGTCCATCACCGATGCCTGCATCGATTGGGAGACCACCGCCGCCCAGCTCGATCGCCTCGCCGACGCGGTGCAGCAGCGCCGCGATCACTGATACTCCGAGCCTGTCGCCCCGGTGAAAGCCGGGGCGCGGCTACGGATTTCGCCGCGGTTTCGCGACGACGCCGAGGATATCGCCGGAGCAGACGATGGCGCCGTCGAAGCCCGCGGTGGCCAGATAATCGATGAGATGTCCGGGGGCGGGTTTCGGACCGGTGCCGCTGGGTCCGTCCGGTTGTCCGTATCCGTAGAACAAGTACAGCGTGCCGTCAGGCGCGAGGACCTGCCGGATCAGGGCCAGCTCGGCGGTCGGCCGTTTGGTCCAGAACAGATTCACGTTGACGGCGACAACCTTGTCGAAGCCGCGTGCCGGTCCGATTTCGGCGAGTACCCGGGCCCGGTCGAGCTGTTCCAGTCCGGCGTGCAGCAGGTGCACCTTGCCGCATTTGATCAGCGCGGCATGGCGTTTCTTCGCGCGGGCGATGGCCGTCGGGGAACGGTCCACGCCGACGATCCGACCGCCGTCCAGCCGAGCGGCCAGGTACGCGATCGAGTCGCCGAAGCCGGGACCGATCTCCAGGATCCGGTCGTCGGGCCGCAGGTGCATGGTTTCGGCGATCCACTCGAATCGGGTATCAGCCGCCATATTCGCAATCTACGACTATTGCCCCGCCCCGGTCGACGGTTCGCGCCCACCCGTCGCCCGACCGCCACCCCTCATCGAATCGCTACGCGATGCTAAATACATCGGGCGGCCAATCCGAGACCGGGCCCGGCGAGTCCGTCGCCAGCCGTCCGGCCAGCCAGGTATCGCGGCGGCTGCCGCGCTGCATACTGCCGAGTCGCGCCATGCCCTCATAGTGAAAACCGTTGCGGCGAACCACGGCGGCCGAGGCGTGATTGCCGACGAAGGCGCGCCAGTTGATCCGGCTCAGCCCCAATCCTGTTGGCTGAAAACCGAATTCGCACACCAGGGCGACCGCACGCGACATCAGCCCGCGTCCGCGTTCCGCGGAGACCAGCCAGAAGCCGATTTCCGATGCCGATTCGTCGCGCGCGTTGAGATCGATCATGCCGACGACCGGACCGTCGGCGCGCGTCCGCAGCGCCCAGATCGGACTGCGGGTGGCCCAGCCGGGCGCGACCATATCGTCGAGGAAGGATTCGGCATTCTTCCGGTGATACGGAACCGGAATCGTTACCCACTCGGCAATGCTTGGCTCCTGGCAGCATGCGACGATATCGTCGATATCAGCCTCGGTCGGCCGCGACAACCAGATGGTTGTGTCGGATAGCGGATGATCCTCCATATGAGCATGGTGTCATGACCGGCTCGTCGGGCCCATCAGCGCGGAACGTAGAATCAGCCCGATGGTTGCCGCTCTTCTCGCCGACTTGTTCGAATCGCATCGGGCGCATCTGCTCTCGGTCGCCTACCGGCTGACGGGCAGTGTGGGCGACGCCGAGGACGCGGTGCAGGAGAGTTGGCTACGGCTGGCCGGTGCGCATCAATCCGAGATCGAGGATCTGCGGGGGTGGCTGACCACCGTGGTCAGCCGAATCTGCCTGGACCGCCTGCGTAGTGCCGCGGTGCGCCGGGAAACCTATGTCGGGCAGTGGCTTCCGGAGCCGGTCGTGACCGGTCATACGCCATCGACCATGCCGGATCCGCTCGAGGCGGTGGTCCGCAAACAGGAATGCAGCCTCGCCGCCATGGTGGTGCTGGAGAGTCTGACGCCGCCGCAGCGCGTGGCGTTCGTTCTGCACGACGGGCTTTCGGTGCCGTTCGACGAGATCGCGGAAATTCTCGGCATTTCGGTGGAGGCGGCGCGCCAGCTGGCCGTGCGGGCCAGGAAGTCCGTCGCGCAGGCCCCGCCGCCCGTCCCGGATGTCGAGCACGCGGCCGCGGTGCGCAATTTCGTCGCCGCGCTGTCCGCAGGTGATATAGCCGCGATAACCGCTGCGCTGCACCCGGATTCGGTAATTATCGGCGATGCGAACGGCACTACGTCCACCGCGATCAATGTCATCGCCGGTGTGGACAAGGTCGCCCGTTTCCTCCTCGGGCTGATGCGCAAGTACGGTATGGACGGCTCCTCGGAGCCGACACTGGAATTCGAATTCGCCACGGTCAATGGTCAATTGGGTTTGGTCGTGTATCGGGTCGGCCCGGGTTACGGGCGGCTCGAGGGTCCGCCCCGTGTGATCGGATTCGCGGTTCGCGACGGATTGGTCTGGGGTACCTACGATCTCGCGAATCCGGAAAAACTGTCCCACGTCCGCTTGGGGTGAGACGGTGCCAGGCCGGGCCCTCATCGCCAGGCCTGACACCGCCATCGGATTACGGCGTGGACGATCCGAGGAACCAGTCCCCGGTGGACGATCCGGTGCCGCTATTGCCGGTAGAGGATCCGTTGAACCAATCGCCGGTGGACGAGCCGAAGCCGGCGATCAGGTCGTGTGCGATATTTCGCAGGAAACCCAGTACCGTTCCGGCGACCTCCGACGCGGCCGGCTGCAGTACCAGGTCCAGATACGAGGCCATAAGCGCCCCTTTCGAGCTACCGCCGCAGGTCGGCGGTTTGTGAGGTAGAACACGGCGAGGCTAGCCGTCGTTGGGACAACGCACAACCATGCAGGTAGAGGCGCCAATTCAAAAGTGAAATATAGCCTTTCGCTATCTGTTGGCAACAATGGCGATCGCTGAGCTACTCTCCGGATATGCCCTCGCAACCCGCGACCGTCGCCCGCCTGCGCCCCTTTGCCTCCACGATCTTCGCGGAGATGACCGAATTAGCCGTCCGGCACGAGGCGATCAACCTGGGGCAGGGCTTTCCGGATACCGACGGGCCCGCGGGCATGCTCGAGGTCGCGCGCCAGGCCATCGCCGATGGGCTGAACCAGTACCCGCCCGGCCGCGGTATGCCGATCCTGCGGCGCGCCATCGCCGCCGACCGGGCCCGCCGCTACGGCACCCAGTACGACCCGGACAAACAGGTGCTGGTCACCGTCGGTGCGACGGAGGCGATCAGCGCCGCCGTGCTCGGTCTGGTCGAGCCCGGGCAAGAGGTCGTGCTCATCGAGCCCTACTACGACTCCTATGCGGCCGCGGTCGCCCTTGCCGGAGCGCGGCGGCGCACGGCTCACCTCGTCGCCGACGGTGACCGCTTCGTCCTCGACCTGGACAGTCTGCGCGCCGCCATCACGCCCGCGACGAGGATGCTGATCGTCAATTCACCGCACAACCCGACCGGCACCGTACTCGGCCGCGCCGATCTGACCGCGATCGCCGAAATCGCCTGCGAGCACGACCTATTGGTGCTTACCGACGAGGTCTACGAACACCTCGTCTACGACGGCAACCAGCACATCAGCCTCGCCACCCTGCCCGGTATGGCCGAGCGAACCATCGTGGTGTCCAGCGCGGCAAAGACTTTCAGCGTCACCGGTTGGAAGACCGGCTGGGCGCTCGGTCCGGCCGAACTCATCGACGGTGTGCTCGCGGCCAAACAGTTCCTGACCTTCGTGGCAGGTGGGCCGTTCCAACCGGCCGTCGCGCACGCGCTGAACAATGAACTCGATTGGGTCGCCGCACTGCGAGACACCCTGTCGGACAAGCGACTCCGCCTTGCCGCCGCGCTGAAGGACACCGGCTTCGAGGTGAAGGAGAGTGCGGGCGGCTATTTCATCTGCGCGGATATCACACCGCTCGGCGCAACCGACGGCTTGGCCTTTTGCCGGGAACTACCGGCTCGGCTGGGTGTCGCGGCCGTGCCGCTCATCGCCTTCGCCGACCACGTCGAGGCGTGGAATCACCTGGTGCGCTTCACATTCTGCAAACGCGACGAAACCCTCGACGAGGGCGTACGCCGACTTCGCGCGGGTGTTCGAGTGGGCTAGGCCCGGTCCTGTGGCCGACGTCGCGCCTGTGGTGCGTGCCAGTCGTATCGCATCGCGAGCAGGCGAAATGCGATCGCGCCGAGCGCGGCGCAGGCGCCGGTGATCGGGTTGTAGGCATCGAAATGCAGTAGCGTCGCGGTCGCCGTGGCACCGAAAAGTGCTGGTACCGCATAGATCTGCTCGGGTATCAGCACACTCGGCGTCTGCCCGCCGAGCAGATCGCGGATGACTCCGCCGCCGATCGCGGTGACCAATCCGAGCAGTGTGGCCGAGGGCGCGCCGAGACCGTGGTTGTAGGCGATCACCGTGCCGGTCACGCAGAAGAGCCCCAGCCCGAAGGCATCGGCCACGCCGAGCGGACCGCCGGTCACGCGCGGCGACGGATGCCAGAAGAAGATGACCGCGGCCGCGAGCAGCGCGGTCCACAGGTAACTGAGATCGACGAACGACGAGGGTGGTGTCCGGCCGATCACCAGATCTCGAATGACACCGCCACCCAAAGCCGTGCTGCAGGCCAGCACCACGATCCCGAATACGTCGAATCCGCGCCGCACCGCGAGCAGCGCGCCCGAGGTCGCGAAGGCGAAGACGCCGGACAGCTCCCCGACATGCTGCGCGGTATTCACCGCGGAATCGAAATGCGCCATGCGCCCACGATCACATATCCAGCGGCACCGGGGCTCAGGCAGGCATCGGCCGCGCACGATCGGTCGCGACCAGTACCGCGATCCCGCCGAGCATCGTGCCCATGAAATAGCGCTGGACCCGCAACCACAGCGGCCGACCGGTCAGGAAGGCGGCGATCCCGCCCGCGCCGAGCACGATCAGCCCGTTCACCGTCAATGCCACCGCGATCTGCACCGACCCGAGGCACAGACTCTGCAACCACACCCGGCCGTGCTCGGGCGCCACGAACTGCGGAATCAAGGCCATGTACATGATCGCGATCTTCGGATTCAGCAGATTGGTGACCAAACCCATGGTGAACAATCGCCGCGTCGGATCCGGGGGGAGCTCGGCGGGTGCGAAGACCGAGGTCCCGCCGGGCCGCACCGCCTGCCAGGCCAGCCACAACAGGTATCCCGCGCCCGCCGACTTCACCGCCAGATACAGGCCGGGCACGACTGCGAACACCGCGGTAATCCCCGCTGTGGCCGCCGCCAGGTAGACCCCGAATCCGGCCGCTACACCCCCGAGCGACACCAATCCGGCTCGCCGTCCCTGCGAAACACTGCGCGATACCAGATACATCATGTTCGGTCCCGGTGTGAGCACCATCCCCAACGCGGCCGCCGCCACTCCCAGAATCGCTGCAGTCTCGATCATGCTCTCGATACTCACGCACAGCGCTGCTATCGTCGCGGGCCAGTTGGGTGGTGGTGGACTGGCGTCATCGCCCATTCGTGTCTCGATCCAGTGGAAGCCGGGGGATCCGGACAAGAATGGGCGGTCGGTGCATTCGTCCTGGAACAAAACCGGCCGCTCGCACGCTGTATGTGCGAAGCCGACGCTAGCTGCGCCGTATCTGACGAGTTGTCGGTGGCGTCGGGGAGAATGGGCCGGAGTCGCACGAGCGATCCGATAATGCCGGACGCCGTATACGAGGAGAGATCGTGACCGAGCGTAGCGAGGGAACCGTCAGCACAGCACCTCCGGTCGCAGCGGAGCCGAGCGCCAGCGAGGCGCGGCTGTGACCGACGGTCCACTGATCGTTCAGAGTGACAAGACGCTGCTCTTGGAGGTCGACCACGAGTTGGCCGGGGTGGCGCGGCAGGCCATTGCGCCGTTCGCGGAATTGGAGCGGGCGCCCGAGCATGTGCACACCTATCGGGTGACGCCCCTGGCGCTGTGGAATGCGCGGGCCGCGGGGCATGACGCCGAGCAGGTGGTGGATGCCCTGGTCAGCTACTCGCGGTATGCGGTGCCGCAGCCGCTGCTGGTCGACATCGTCGACACCATGGCCAGGTACGGCCGGTTGCAGCTGGTGAAGAATCCGGCGCACGGGTTGACGCTGGTCAGTCTGGATCGCGCGGTGCTCGAGGAAGTGCTGCGGCACAAGAAGATCGCCCCGATGCTCGGTGCCCGCGTCGATGAGGACACCGTGGTCGTGCATCCGTCCGAGCGCGGCCGGATCAAGCAGATGCTGCTGAAGATCGGCTGGCCGGCCGAGGATCTGGCGGGCTACGTCGACGGGGAGGCGCATCCGATCGAGCTGGATTTCACCGGCGGCCAGTGGCACCTGCGCGACTACCAGGAGATGGCGGCCGATTCGTTCTGGGCCGGTGGTTCGGGTGTCGTGGTGCTGCCGTGTGGTGCGGGCAAGACGATGGTCGGCGCGGCCGCGATGGCCAAGGCGCAGGCCACGACGCTGATCCTGGTCACCAATACAGTGGCCGGACGGCAGTGGCGGCGTGAGCTGCTGGCCCGAACCTCGTTGACCGAGGACGAAATCGGCGAATACTCCGGCGAGCGCAAGGAGATCCGTCCGGTCACCATCGCCACGTATCAGGTCATCACCCGCCGCACCAAGGGCGAATACAAGCACCTCGAACTCTTCGACAGCCGCGATTGGGGCCTGGTCATCTACGACGAGGTGCACCTACTGCCCGCACCGGTCTTCCGAATGACCGCCGATCTGCAATCGCGGCGCAGGCTCGGCCTCACCGCGACTCTGGTGCGCGAGGACGGCCGCGAGGGCGATGTGTTCTCGCTGATCGGACCCAAGCGCTACGACGCGCCGTGGAAGGACATCGAGGCCCAGGGCTGGATCGCGCCCGCCGACTGCATCGAGGTTCGGGTGACCCTCACCGATGCCGAGCGGATGGCCTACGCCACCGCCGAGCCCGAGGAGCGCTACAAGCTCTGTTCGACCGCGCGCACGAAAATTCCTGTGGTGGAATCGATTCTGGCTCAGCACAAGGATGCGCAGACCTTGGTGATCGGCGCGTATCTGGATCAACTCGACGAACTCGGTGTCGATCTCAATGCGCCGGTAATTCAAGGTTCGACGAAAACCAAGGAGCGCGAAGAACTTTTCGATGCCTTCCGGCGCGGTGAGATTCCGGTGCTGGTGGTGAGCAAGGTCGCGAACTTTTCCATCGACTTGCCCGAAGCCTCTGTCGCGGTACAGGTTTCGGGAACATTCGGTTCGCGTCAGGAAGAAGCGCAACGGCTCGGTCGACTGTTGCGACCGAAACACGATGGTGGCCAAGCCCACTTCTATTCGGTCGTCGCACGTGACACCCTGGACGCCGAATATGCCGCGCACCGGCAGCGTTTCCTCGCCGAACAGGGTTACGCGTATCGCATTACGGATGCCGATGACTTGCTGGGGCCGGCCATCGGATAAGCGGAGGATTTATCTCCGATACATGTGCTAGGAATTGAGACGTGCGACGCTTCGAATTCGCGGTGGACCGGCAGCACGCCCATGCGGTCAACGAAGTCTTCGCCGACTTGCGTCGACTGCGCGTCATGGCGATCGCGGCCGCCGTCATCGCCGCGACCGGCACCGCGTATCTGATCTGGCTCAACCATCCGTGGGCCTATCTGCTGGCGATCGCATTCGCACTCGGCGCGGTCGTCGCGCTGTGGGTGGCGTTTTGGACACCGCACCGCTCCAGCATCGACAAGCTGTATGCCGACGGTGAACTGGTTGCCGCGGTCGTCTCCGAAACGCATCCGAGCGGGGTGGTGCTGCTCGCACTGGTCGATGTCTCGAGACCGGAGACTCCCGACCCGCGCTATGCGCTGGTTATCAGGAAGGTCAGGGATCTGCCGGGGCATGAGAAGCGCGCGGGTGAGCGGGTGCCGTCGGTCGCGGTGCGCACCGATCGGGCGCCGCGTCAGGTCGGCGAGCGCTGGCAGTCGGTCAGCGCCATGCCGATCGCCTGGGGCACCCGCGACGGCACTGTCATCGATCGGGCGCGCGCGGCCATCAGCGAGGTCGAATGGCGGTTGCTCGCCGATAATCTGGAACTCGCCGACAAGGTGCGACGCACCTCTGCCAAACGGTTGCTGCTCGACCCGCACCAGCTCCCCGGCGACCTGGGGTCCTGATCAGCCGAATTCCCTTGCGCCGCCGAATAGACTCGGTAAATGGTTCCGGCGTCCAACCTGCTGGCTTTCATCGCCGCATCGATTGTCATCATCGTCATCCCCGGACCGGGTGTGCTCTTCACCATCGGCCGGGCTCTCGCACTCGGTCGCCGTGCTGCCCTGGTCTCGGTATTCGGTCATTCCGCGGGTGTCTTCATCGCGCTACTGCTGGTCTCGGTGGGCCTGGGCACGCTGCTCGCGGCCTCGGCGCTCGCACTCACCGTGGTCAAGTTCGCCGGTGCGCTCTATCTGATGTACCTCGGAATCCAGGCGATCCGCGAGCGCAAGGCGTTGCGGGCTGCGCTGAACGCGCAGCTCGACCCCGCCGATGCCAAGGTTTTTCGGCAGAGCGTCTTCGTCGGGCTGACCAATCCCAAGGCGATCGTCTTCTTCTCGGCGGTACTGCCGCATTTCGCCGAACCCTCGGCGGGTTCGCTGCAGTTGCAATTTCTGATCCTGGGCTCCATCTTCCTGGCGATCGCATTGGTCTCCGATAGCGCTTGGGGCCTGCTCGCCGCATCGGCCCGAACTTGGTTCGCGCGTTCACCGCAACGACTGGAGGCGGTCGGCGGTGCGGGCGGTGCGATGATCTTCGGCCTCGGCGCGTCGGTGGCACTCAGCGGTAGCGCCGACTGAAGCGACTACCATCCACCGAGGTCAGGTGGGGCCGTGAAAGGGGTGGTGGTCGTATGAGGTGGTCCGGCTGGCTGTGTGCGGCCGTGGTCGGCGCACTTCTCGCCGCCCCGGTTCCGGCGAACGCCGATCCGCTCGTCGGCGCGCCTGGTCTGGACGATCCGTACTACCCGCTGGACGGCAATGGCGGCTACGACGTCGGCCACTACGAGGTCACCATCGACTACGACCCGCCGAGCCGTCAGCTCACCGGCACCACCACGATCGACGCCACCGCCACCCAGCCCTTGCGGATGTTCAATCTGGACTTCAACGGCCCGGACGTTCGCATGGTCTCGGTGAACAACCTGCCCGCCGCCTTCGACCGCAACGGCGAGCATGAACTGACCGTGACCCCGCTGTTGCCGCTGCTGCCCGGCCTGCCCTTCACCGTGACCGTCGACTACGCCGGGCATGCCAGGAACACCGAGGGCGCGGGCTGGACCTATGCACCCAGCGGCGGCGCCTTCGTCTCGGGCGAACCGCATTCGGCCACCACCTGGTATCCGCTCAACGACACCCCGCTGGACAAGGCCACCTTCACCCTGCACGCGTCGGTTCCCGCGGAATGGGAGGTGGTTTCCAACGGTGTGCGCACCGAGAACACGGTCGCCGGTGCGAAGCGCGACGTCACCTGGGAGTCGCATCAACCGGTACTCGGCTACCTGACCACGGTCGCGATCGATCATTACAGCTACCTCGAACAGCGCCGCGCCAACGGAACCCCGCTGATCAGCGCCTTCGCCCCGAATGCGGAGCGCAATAGGGAAACCGAGCAGCGCCTGCCCGAAATCATCGACTTCGAAGAGGCGCTCTACGGTCCCTATCCGTTCGACGCCGCGGGTGGCATCTACGTCGACGCGGATCTGGAGTTCTCGCTGGAGACCCAGACGCGTCCGATCTACGCACCGTGGACCGACCTGCCGACCGTGGTGCACGAAATAGCGCACCAATGGTGGGGCGATTCGGTTTCGGTGCGGCAATGGTCCGATATCTGCCTGAACGAATGCTTCGCCAGCTACACCGCCGACTATCTGTGGCCGGAGCGGATGGAGGGCAAGGATGTCGACGCGGCCTACCGCGAGACCATTCGGAAACATCGTACCGATCCGAAATTCTGGGATATTCCGCTGGAAAACCCGGGCGTCGGAAATGAATTCACCTCCGTTTACTACCGCGGCCCGCTGTTCCTGCACGCCTTGCGCAAACAACTGGGCGACGACGTGTTCTTCACGGCCGTCCGGGAATTCAATGCCGCCCATGCCCATGGCAACGCCTCGATGCCGGAGTTCCGCGCTTTCATGCAGTCGAAATCCCCGACCGATCTGACCGGCTTCTTCGAGGCCTGGTTGAACCGCACCACAATGCCCCCGGACGAGTATCTCTTCCCCGGCGCATTGCGCGGCTGACGTTCAGTCGACGCGTTCGCGGGCCTTTTCCACCCAGCGCTCTGCCCGATCGAGTTGTTTCCGGGCCGCGCGTAGTTGGTCCTGTGCACCGCGATCGGCGGTGCGGGCGAATTGCTTCTGCTGTTCGGCGTGCGCAAGCTCTTCGCGCAGTGCCTCGATGCGGGATTCGCTCTCGGCCAATCGGTTTGCCGTCTCTTCGGCCTCCGCCTGTGCTGAATCCATTGCCGCACGGGCAGATTCGAGGGCTTCGACTGCGTCATCGAGTTCCCGGCCCGCATCGTCTTCCGCGACGGGTTCGGCGGATTTCTTTGTGCCCGTGCCGCTTACCGAGGTGAGTGCGGCACCGCCCGGTCCGAAACCCTCATAGCTCGCCGATGTCACCAGTGTCCCGCTGCGCACCTGCTCGGCGACCGCGTCATCGGCCAGCGCCGCCGTAAGCGTCTGTCCGATCTCACGCAGCACCCCCTCGGTGACCGGATGCCCGCGATCTGCGGCCAGTGCGCCCGCCCGCTTGGCGAGGGCATTGACGACTTGCTGCCGCTGCGTGGTCAGCGCGCGCAACTGGTCGCCGGACAATTCTCGTTGCGCCGTACGCAGCGCGGTCCCGAGTTGCAGCAGCGCATCGACATCATCGGGCGCCGCACGGGCCAGCAGGTTCACCGTCCAGGCGACCACCGTCGGCTTTCGCAGCTTGCCGACGGCGGTCGCGAGTTCCTTATCGCCCGCGTCCTTGGCCTCGGCGACGCGTGCCGCCCTGGCGGCGATGAACTCACCAGGGTCGAGTCCGTACAAGTCGACGGCGACCTCTTCGAGCCTCATACTTTCCAAGCGTAACGACCGGGACTCAGGAAGCGACAGAGTGCACATGCTGGACAAACGTCCACGTGTTCGTAATGCGAAAGGCATTGATAGTGAACAGTTTAGGTCTCATGGTCCTCGTCAACCTGATCCCGAAATTCGTCAACCTCGCGTTGGTAGGCCTGACCGGACTGATGGGCCAGTACTGATTCGCGCCTCGGATTTGGTCGGTCGTCCGAACTGCTGATGCGGTTCGGGCGACCGTGACGGTATCCTCACCGCGTTCACATCTGTCGTGAACACGTTCGGTGAGAGAGGGTTTCACGTTGAAGTTCCCAGGAATGAGGCTGCTGGCACGCATTGTGCTCGCCCTCCTGGCGGTGGGCGCATTGGTGGCCGTGGTGACCGGTTGTTCGGCGCTCGACAATGCAAGCAAGTCCGACACCGCCAAGGCGAAGGTCGGTGATTGCATCAATGTCACCGACAGTTCGTCATCGGCCACCAAGTCCGAGCCGGTCGACTGCTCGTCGCCGAAGGCGGTTTACAAGGTATTCCAGACCGCGGACAAAAAGATCGAATGCGCGGCCGAATACACCACCTACACCGAGGACCTGGTCAGTGGCGGCCAGGCCTACATGTGCCTCGCGCCGAACTTCAAGCAGGGCAGCTGCTACGCCGATGTCGGCACCAACCCGTACAAGTACGTGGACTGCTCCTCTTCCGAAGCCACCTTCAAGGTGGTGCAGCGCATCGACGGTCAGGCCGACGAATTGCAGTGTGGCGCCGACGCGACCAGCTTCGTGACCGTCCCGGACCCGAAGGTCACCTTCTGCCTCGGCGCAGCCAAGGGCTGATTACTCGAGTAGTGCGACCGACGCGATCCGGTGCAAGGTGAAATGCCGGATCGCGCCGGTTACCGGGTCCAGTGCGTCGAGCTGGCCGTTGCCGACCTTCAATGGTTCGACGACGCGCTGTGACGCGACGCCCTGGGCGTCGACATAACCGATATTGACCGACCGCCGCACCCGCGCCGCCAATTGCAGCAGCGCCAGGGTTGCGGCGGTACTGGTTCTGGTGCCGTCGGGGCGCACCGCCTGGCCGTTGCGGGCGCTGGCGGCCCGCTCACCCGCGCGCAGCTCCGCGACGAGCAGTGTCAGCTGTTCGGTGCTCGGCGGCGTCGGGCGATATGGCTGCCTGGCATGCGGGCGCACCGCGATCCGGGCGCCGCGCGGGCGCAGATCGACAATGGTGCCAGCGGAATCCTCACCGGCCGGGGCGAATCCGGCCGCGCGCAACCGTTCGAGCAATTCGCCCAGCGGGGCCTGGGCGATGGCGACGGTGGGTGCGATGGCCCGCAGCGCGAGTTCGCTCGCCACCGGTGAACTCAGCACCTGCGCGAGCAGTGCCGGATCGTCACTGCGGACGAACGACTGCGCCATACCGGCCCGTAGTTGGCCGTGTCTGCGCGCGACGTCATCGATCAGATAGGACAGCGACTGCGGGATCGGTGTGCGGGAATGCGTGGTGAACAGCGTATGCAGTTCGGCCGCGGTCATCCCGGCATCCAGCGCACGTCGCACCGATGTGTCGCTGATCCGGTAAACTGTTGCTGCACCCGCGGATTCGATATCGGCCACGAGTGCCACCCGGCTCTGTAGCTCCGGCGTCAGCGGACCGGGCGCGATGACGGTCAGATCCGCCTGGACCAGCACATGATCGATGGGCTCGGGCAGCGCCGATTCCATCTCGGCCTCGGCATCGGACGCGCTGGTCGGCGAGCCGTGCAGCAAGGCCCGCGCCGGTGAGGCGAGCGCACCGCGTCCGATGAAACCGAGCGTCGCGGCCTCCTCCAGCGTGTGCTCGACCGCCTCGGCGCGAAAGTGCCTGCGCCACCGCGGTTGCCGCCAGGCCAGCAGTCGGCCGATATCGGTGGGGGCCAGTGCGGTGCCGGTCGGATATTCGGCGAGCAGATTCAGCATCGTACGACGGTCGTGGGGCGCGTGCGGGGTGCGCAGTTCGATCGACAATGCCGCCAGCGGTTTGTCATTGGCGTCGCGCATGCCGATCATCCACGGCATGCGGTCCAGGTCCAGCCAGGCCTGTGCCAGCGCCACCCAGCGGCGCGCGGGCGGTGCGTCGCGCCAGCCGTCGGCGGCCGGTGTGGGCGCCCAGAAGTCGTCGGTGGAGTCGAATTCCGGTGGCGGGTCCGGCATCCCCTTCTCGACGAGTTTTGCCGCGGCGAGCAGTTCGACGAGCAGTCCGGTGCGCGGTTCGTCGATACCGGTCTGTTTGGCGATGCGGCGCAATTCCCGCACTCCGAGCCCACCCGCGCGCAATGCGGGCGCGGGTGCCTGGCCGAGCGCCTCCAGAATGTCGGCGCAGTGCCGCAGTAGTTCGCCCACTTCACCCGCGGCGACCGCATTCACTTCGGTGGGACTGTGCTTGGTCGGTGTCGGCTCCGGCGGTTTCAGCGCGTGCGGATGGGTCACCGGCTCCCGGCGCAGCACCTGACCGACGGTGACCGGGAGTTCGACCGTCTCCTCGTCGATCCAGTGCAGTAATCGGCGGCCGAGCAGTTGCTGGATCGGGCGGTCGGCCGGTGTGCCCGGAGCCGCGTCCCTGGTGCGTCCGCGCGGGCCCGTGGTGGCCAGCTTGTCCAGCAGCGCGCGTTCGGCGGGGGAGACGGCCGCGAGGGCCGCGATCACCTCGGGCTCGGTCAGGGCGTCCGGAATTTCGGTGGTGCTGCCGATCGGCCACGGCAGCGCCTCGGCGGTAGCCGGGATCAGATGTAGGTCGTCACCGTCGCTCCAGACCAGCGCGCGATCGGATAGGCGGACCAGCGCGGCATCGATCGCCGCGACCCGCACCCGATCTTTCAACTGCACGCGCAACGCCTTGCGACTCATCGGCGTTCCGCCCGAACCCGTCGCCCGATGCACCGCAAGGGTTTCCACGATCGCGAACTCGAGTGTGTCCAGGTCATCGGTGGCACGCAGGACCGACGCGCGCTGCTCGGCACGGGCCGCGAGCACCGCCATGGACGAGGGCAGTGGCACGGCCAGATCGGGCCGGAGTTCGAGCAGGGCCACCAGCTGCGCATCGCTGCGGGCCGCGAGCCACCCGGCCAGGGATTCGGTCGCAGTCATCGGCTCCAGCCTACGGTGCATGATATTCATCTGCTGGTCTGCCTCAGCACATCGAATTCGTGACGTGACGACTGATTTCGCTGGCATATGGCCAACTCGTCGGGAACGCCCGAGATCGGACCGGACAACTGACCGCCGGCCCGCGACGTGAATCTTTTGCACCTCCGACCGGCAAAAGGCCCGGGGAGGCGGGGGAGCGGCAGGAGCGCGGGTACGCAGCGCGTTAGCATGTGGGCGTGGTGAACAAATCGAAGAAACCCTATGTCGACCATGGCTGGCCCTCCGTGGAGGACGGTGGCCATGCGGTCACCGAACTGTCGTCGACTCGTTCCGGTGGGCTCTCGCCGTTCGGTGAGGACACCGAGTTTCCGGTTCCGGCCGATCAGCTGCCTTACATGCACCCGAATACGGTGATCAACCGCTGAGCGGCACATCGCTCGGTACCCGGACGGAAAACCCGCGGATACGAAGAAGGTCCCCGCATCAATGATGCGGGGACCTTCTTCGTACGGTCTGCGTTGTGACGACTCAGGAGGGCAGCATGCTCTTGTTCGCCTCGTAGAAGCTCACGACTGCCGGGTCGAGCTGAGTGCCCTTGGCGGCATTGAAGAAATCGAGGGCTTCCTGCGGGATCTGCACACCCTGGCCCTGTACGACAGCGACGGCGCGGTCGATCGCGCTGAAGATCTCCTGGCTGGGGTCCGCGGCGGCCTGCTCCGGAGCAGCCGGGGCCGGGTTCCAGCGCGGGGTCTCGGTGGAGGAGGGGGCGGTGCGCGGGGTGGATCCGCTGCTCAGGCCGAGTGAGGACGAGCAGGAGGGCCAAGCGCCCCAGCCCTGGCTGGCGAGGACCTTCTCGGCGACCGCGATCTGCTGTTCGCGGGTGGCCTGGTTGGCCGTCGCGGCGTATTCGCCGCCGCCGTGGGCATTCCAGGTGCTGGGCGAGAACTGCAGTCCACCCTGGAAACCGTTGCCGGTGTTGATGCCCCAGTTACCGCCGGCCTCGCACTGGGCGAGCCGATCCCAGTCCTGATCGGGTGCCGCGCTGGCGTTTCCAGCGAGAGCCACACCTGCGGTGCCGATGATCGCGCCGGTGACGGCGACCTTGGCTACGGTGCGCCCGGTGGAGGTTGGCTTGCGATGGCGTCCACTCATTACGGGTTCGTCTGCCTCTCGTACGCATCTGCAAGTGGTCCGGACTGAGAGGTCGTCCGTCCCGCCCCCACCCCTGCTTCCGTTGGGGTCCGGTACCCGCGGGGTGAGGTTTGATGCGGCGGGCCGGTGGTTGCCGGTTGTCCCGGCTGGGTAAGACGGTACGACGATCGCGGCGAAAAATCACTATTTGGTAACCGGCGGGTCCGATCGGGTCTCGGACTGGTATCGGTTGCGGCCGAGAGGCTTCCGCGCAGCTGAGAGATGGTGCAGACGGGCCGGTCAGGGGCCGCCGCCGCTCCGTTATCGCGCTGTAATGTGACGAGGATCACACTGGCGGTTCGGTAACGATTAGCAGGGGTAACCGGTTTAGCGCGATCGTCGGCCGGACCACAGTGCGAAGACGATCGCGCAGAGGAAGCCGAGCGGCGCCAACATCGCCAGCAGATACAGCCACAGGCCCGGGTCGGAATCGCTGAGGATCGGTGTCAGAAATATGGCGACGATCGCAAGCAAGCCGATCGCGAACAGGCCGAGTGCCACGTACAGCAACCGGTCGCCTGCGCGGCGTGGTGAGCGGCTCGGAGGCGGTGGCGCGGATGGGTTCGTCACTGCTCGACCGTAAAACTGATGTGCTTGTGTTATTCGCACCGGGGTAGACTCGGTGTCCATCGCGTCCTGCACAGCTGTGGGGCGCGTTCTTTTCGCAAACTGACAGGAGCTGTCCGAGGCGGTATGCCGGACGAGCACCTGGGCAGACGGATGTGCTCGGGCCAGTGGGGCCCGAGTTTCGATGATGAACGGGTGAGTGCAGTGCCGACCGGCAGGGTGAAGTGGTACGACGTCGAAAAGGGCTTCGGCTTCCTTTCCCAGGACGAGGGTGAGGATGTCTATGTCCGTTCGTCCGCGCTGCCTGCCGGCGTCGATGGGCTCAAGCCCGGTCAGCGTGTCGAATTCGGCATGGCCGCCGGTCGCCGTGGGCCGCAGGCGCTGAGTCTGAAGGTGCTCGAATCGCCGCCCTCGGTCCGTCATGGCCAGGAGCGTGATCGCAGTGCGCACAAGGAGCCGGTCGCGCGCAAGCACACGCCGGACGAGCTGCACGGGATGGTCGAGGACATGATCACCCTGCTCGAGGCCAAGGTGCAGCCGGATCTGCGCAAGGGCAGGTATCCGGATCGCAAGACCGCGCAGCGCATTTCGGAAGTGGTGCGGGCGGTCGCGCGCGAACTCGATCACTGACGTTCGCGGATAACGAATTACGCGCGCTGCCCGGCTTACCGGGCAGCGCGCGAATCGTTTTCAGGCCGACAGTCGCTGCCGACCTTTTCGAGCGACCTGCAAGCAGTCGCTGCCGACCTTTTCGAGCGACCTGCAAGCAGTCGCTACGGCGAGGTGCTGATCGACCAGGCCGCGTGCGGCACGTAGAACTCGCGGCCGGTTTCGTCGCGCGCGAGGATCGGCAGCTGCAATTCGACACCGACGAGCCGCAATTCGGGCTCCGGCTTCGAATCGATGGTGACGGCGAGTGCGCCCTCGGGATAGTCGTTGCGGCTCACCACCCGGTCCACCTTCTCGCCGGTAGGCATGACGTAGACCAGCTGCGCCAGCCAGGGCGCGTCGGCGATCTTCTTCGGCAGCGACAGCTGCAGCGGGTATCCGGCGGGAACGTCCAGGGTGACGGTCTCGCCGTACTTGCAGTCCTCCATTTTCACTGTGCAGTACAGGAATGGGGACACCGTGACGGTCTTGCCGTGGGCGTATGCGGTGACGGTCGGGTCGGGGTGGTCCGCGTTGCGGACGAACACCGTCAACACGCCGACGAAGGCGACGGTGAACACCAGTAGGGCCGCCACACATAGCCCGACGACAGTGCGGGTACTCGGTTTGCTCACGACTGAGCCTCGCCGGCGCTCGGCTCCGTCGCGAGCAAAGCTGCTGTGTCTTTGGTTCGTTCGCTGTGCTCACTCACAGATCGGGTCTCCTGTGCCTCGTTGCATGTGCTTAGTGTCGCTACCGCGCTCCCTGCCGCGTTGTGCGGCTCGGTCGGCGTCGGTGTGTCGGGTTGTCGCGACCTCCTGCTCGGCATGTTCGGGGCGATGGCCGCCGAGGCCGGGCAGCAGGGAGTGGCCGCGGTCGCTTATGAAGGTCTGCAGCAGCCCGAACAGCAGGATCGCGGAGATGAACGCGAAACCCTGCCAGTAGGTGGTCGGCATCAGCACGCCCGCCGCGCCGCCGAGAACCCAGCTGAGCTGCAGTACGGTCTCGGACCGGCCGAAGCCGGACGCGATCGATTCCGGCGGCAGATCGTCCTGGATGGACGCGTCCAGCGATACCTTCGCCAGCGCGCTCGCACCCGCCGCGACCAGGGTGGCCAATGCGGCGCCGAGCAGATTGTCGAGGAAGACCGCGAGCAGGGCGACCGCGCAGCAGGCCGCGGTGCAGCCCAGCACGATCAGTGACGGCTTGCCGAGTTCGATCCGGGCGCCGGTCGCATTGCCGACGAAATTGCCGATCGCCGCGGCCACGCCGACCACGCCGAGCATGGCGGCCTGCTGCCAGCCGCCGTGTTCGGTTGCCTTGGCGACGAAGGCCACGTAGAACGTCAGGAAGCCGGTCAAGACGCGAATGGCGCTATTGCCCCACAGTCCGGTCACGACCGCGCGGCCGAGCGGCTGCCTGCGCTTGCGCGGCGGAACCGCGGCTTCGGTTGCCGGACTGAACACTTCGGTTTTCGCGTGATAACTGAGGGTCGCCGGGACTTCGCCCTCGGTGACCTCGACCCAACGTGGGATGCGCAGGCTCAGGAACGTTCCCGCGATCGCGATCGCGGCGGCCAGCACCAGTGCGCCATTGGAGCCGGCGATCGCGGCGGCGAGTGCGGCGACCGCGCCCGCGCCGATGGTGCCGCCGACCAGACCGAATACGGTGAGCCGAGAGTTGGTGCGCACCAAGTCGATTTCGGGTGGCAGCACGCGTGGCGTCACCGCGCTCTTGAGCACCGAGAACGATTTGCTGCCGATCATCATGCACAGGGCGAGCGGATACAGCGCCCAGCTGTCGAAGGCGATGATCAGCACCACCGCGACCACTACGCGCAGGGCGAAGGAGGTAGCGAGTGCGAGGCGGCGGCCGCGTTGTAGTCGGTCCAGCATCGGTCCGATGAGCGGGGCGATCACCGCGAACGGGGCGATGGTAATCAATAGGTACAGCGCGACTTTGGTCTTGCTCTCCGCGGTCGCGCTGGCGAAGAACAGTGTGTTGGCCAAGGCCACCGCGATCGCGGCGTCCAAGGCGAAATTCGCCATGGTGGCGTAGGTCAGGGCGGTGAGGCCGGATTTGTCGGCGCCGTCGGCCTTGGCGGCGCGCTGGAAGGTTGCGACGCCGCGGGAGGTGAGTTCACGGCCGCGCATGGCGGCGACCCGGGTGACGGTCAGCTTGCGGGGAACGCGCTGGGGCTCGGCCGGGATTTCGGGCTCCGGCGGCGGGTCTGCCGGTTTCGCGGATCCGCCGGGCAGCGGCTTGGTCGGCGGTGCTTCGCGGCGTTGCGGTGGTTCGGGTGGCAGGGGCGGTAGTGACGACCGCCGGGGCGGGGTGTGGGGTGGCGGGTAGCGGTCGTAACCGGGGTGACGCTGGATCGGTGGGGACTCCTCGCCATCCCACGGACCGCGGTCGGAACCGGAGGGATCGCGAGGAGTAGTCACAACCTCAATTCTGTCGTACATCGGCGACTTGGGTTCAATTGCCGCTCCAAGCCGTCCGGAAAGGTGACCTGGCTCGCTCATGCCTCCACCTCGCTGGCGCTCGGCTCCGGCACGAGCGAGCGCTCGGCTGTGTTGATGGTTCGCTCGCTGCGCTCGCTCATGCCTCCACCTCGCTGGCGCTCGGCTCCGGCACGAGCGAGCGCTCGGCTGTGTTGATGGTTCGCTCGCTACGCTCGCTCATGCCTCCACCTCGCTGGCGCTCGGCTCCGACACGAGCGAGCGCTCGGCTGTGTTCATCGTTCGCTCGCTCACTCCGGTACGAATCGGACCTCGAAGATGGTCGGCCAGTACTTGCCGGTGATCAGGAAGCGGTCCGTGCCGGGCAGTTGGGCGATGCCGTTGAGCACATCGGTCCGCGCGCGCACGGTCGCGGGCAGCAGTCCGCTCGCGTCGATGACCGCGAGGACACGGCCGGTTTCGGGGTCGATGTGCAGGATCTCGTCGGTGGGATAGGAATTGGCGTAGACGGAACCGTCGGCGGCGCAATCGAGTTCGTTGAGGTGAGCACGGTTTCGGGTGGTGAGGGTGACCGTGCCGGTCGCGGCGAAGGTGACCGGATCGCGGAAGGTGAGGGTGTCGGTGCCGTTGCTCATCACCAATTTGCCCGCGCGGGTGCACAGACCCCAGCCCTCGCCGTCGTAGGACGCCCTGGCGCGTTCGGTCAGTGTCGCCGGATCGCGGGCGATCGCCACCCGGTCCTTCCAGGTGAGCTGCCAGAGGGTGTCACCGGCTTTGGTGACGCCCTCGCCGAAGTAGGGCGCCGGCAGTTCGACTCTGGTCAGTTCCGCGCCGGTCGTCAGATCGGTGGCGCGCAGGCCCGACGCGCCCGGCATGCCGGTGGCTTCGTAGAGCACGGAGCCGTCGACCTCCAGACCCTCGGTAAACGCCCGTGGATCGTGCGGACGGGTGCCGACCACCTCGATATGCAGTCGCGGCGGATCGTCGTCGGAGCCGCCACACCCGGTGATTCCGAGCAGGCTGACCAGGACAACGACGGCCAACGAACGCCGATTGCGCTCCATACGGCAAAATGTAGGCCGTGAGCGCAGTATCTGTTTCGCAGTCCGGCGTGCGGCCGATCCTTGCCGATGCCGTCGACGTGGCCCGCCGTGCGCTCCTGGAGCTGGAGCCGACCGGCGTCGGCGCGCATATCGGTGTCACCGCCGAGGACGAGTCCGCGGCGACCCACCGGTTCGAGGCCACCCTGCCCGGCTACCGCGGCTGGCAGTGGGCGGTCGTGGTGGCGGCCCCGCCCGGCGCGCAATACGCGACGGTGAGCGAATCGGCGCTGCTGCCCGGTCCGGACGCGCTGGTCGCACCCGATTTCGTCCCGTGGGAGCAGCGCATCCGTCCCGGTGATCTGGCGCCCGGCGACCTGCTCGCCCCGCGCACTGATGATCCCCGGCTGGTGCCCGGCTACGTCGCGAGCGGCGATCCGGCCGTCGACGAGGTTGCGCTGGAAATCGGCCTGGGCCGCACCAAGGTGCTCAGCCGCGAGGGCCGCGAAGAAGCCGCCGAACGCTGGTACTCCGAATTCGGCCCCGAAACCGATATGGCCAAGGCCGCCCCCTCCACCTGCGGCCGCTGCGGGTTCTACCTTCCTCTCGCCGGCGCCCTCCGCTCCGCCTTCGGCGTCTGCGGCAACGCCATGGGTGCCGACGGGCACGTAGTCCATGCCGAATACGGCTGCGGCGCGCACTCGGACGTAGAAGTCCCGACCGGTGGGGGATCGCCGCTGTACGAGGCGTATGACGACGCGGCTTTCGATGTGATCCCGGTTGAGGCGTTGCGCAAGCCCGCCGCACCGGACGCGGCGGCCGGTGCCGAGAGCGCCCCGGGAACGAGCGATGCTGCGACTGCCGCCGAACCGACCACGGTCGAGCCGAGCGATCGTGCCGCATCCGATACTGCCGCCGCGCCGAGCGACGCGGCATCGGGCGATGCGACGGCTGAGTCGCCCAGCGCGGTGGAGTCGACTGCTCTCCCGTCGGATGATGTTGTGGTCGAGCCGAATACGGCCGCCACGCACGATGCCTCCACGGCTGGCGCAGGCGGTGAGCCCGATGCTGGGGTCAGTGCTGGCCCGACGGCTTCGGTGGTTGAGCCGACCACTGCCGAAACGGGCGTTGTGGCCGAGTCGAGCGTCGTCGAGTCGGGTGCTGTTGCCGCGTCGGATGATGTTGCGGCTGGGCCGAACGCGGCAGTCGCGCAGGATGTTTCCGCATCTGGCGCAGGCGGTGAGCCCGATGCTGGGGTCAGTGCTGGCCCGACGGCTTCGGTGGTTGAGCCGACCACTGCCGAAACGGGCGTTGTGGCCGAGTCGAGCGTCGTCGAGTCGGGTGCTGTCGCCGCGTCGGATGATGTTGTGGCAGTCGCGCAGGATGTTTCCGCATCTGGCGCAGGCAGCGAGCCTGGGATCGGCGCAAGCCCGACCGTTTCGTTGGCTGAGTCGTCTGCTGTGGTGCCGGGCGTTGCCGCAGCGGGTGTTGTGGCCGAGTCGACCAGCCTGGGGTCTGCCAGCCCGTTGGAAGCTGGTACTGCTGAGCCGAATACGGCCGATGTTTCCGCGCCGAGCGCGGTCAGCGAGCCCAGTGATGCTGCCGCAGATGTGACGGCTGCCTCGTTGGCTGAGCCGGATTCGACGGTCGCCGAGGATGCTGCGGCACCGGGTGTGGGCACCGAGGCAGGTGATGCGGCTGCCGCAACTCGGACTGCCGCGATTGCTGAGCCGACCTCCCCGGAGCACGGCGTCGCCGCCTCGGGTTTCGGCAGCCAGTCGACCAGTGCGGTCGAGTCGGACGCTGCGCACCTGCCGGGCGAGGCTGCGGCAGAGTCGAGCACCTCGGGTGAGCCCAATGTCGTCGCCCAGGGGGTGGTCGACATCTCCAGCACCACAGCCACATCTAGCCCCGCTGCTGACGTGGTCGCTGAGTCGCGCGCTTTGGTTGAGCCTGCTGGCGCGTCCGATTCGGATCGCGAGTCGATCGGCGCGGCGCCCGGCGCGGATGCGGCGGAAGGCCCGATCGGATCGACGACGGACGCATCCACCAGTTGCGAGACCGAGTCGAACGGTGCGACTGCCGAGAGCGTGGCAGGCCATGAGGCCACGGCGACCGCGGGCTCGGCAAGCGTCCCCGCTTCGGTACATCCGAGCGCTGAAGCTGCTGTGTCGCAGCGGGAGTCGAGTGCCGAGCCGGCGTCCGGTGCAACCGCCGGGAGCGGCGAGGTAGTTTCCGAGCCAGTGGCGAGTGACGCAGAAGGTGACACCGCCGCAGTTGAGTCGATCGCCGCGTTAGGTGCGTCGCAGCCGGAGTCGGGTGTCGGTGCGGCCGGAGCAATTGTGGTCGAGCCAGGTGCCGAAGCTGCTGTGTCGCAGCCGGAATCGGATCTTGGTGTCGCTACTGGGGTGGCCGCTGCGAGTGATGCCGCCGGTGCGGCGATTCACGGGGCGTCGGCAATCGGTGCAGAAGGTGCCGTCGCTGCGGGCGAGTCGAGCGTCGACGAGGCGGTGTCCGAAGCTTCGGGTGCTGCCCTGGCATCGGACGTCGACCGCGTGGCTGAGTCGGTCGCCGATACGGCGGCCGAAACTGAGGCCGTCGTGACTGAACCGGGCATCGAAGCTACTGAGGCGCAGCCGGAATCGGATGCAGGCTCGGCCGGTGCGGCGGCAGCGTTCGTAGGCGAAGCTGAAGTTCCAGGTGACGAAGCTCCCTCCGTTCGAGGCGAGGAGGCCGACGCGCACGCCGTGAGTGCGGACGCTGATGGCGGCGTCGTCGATGCCGGTACAGCGGGTGCTGCTGGCGAGGTGGCCGATGTTGGCGGTGCGCGTGTGGACGTCGGTGGCGGCGTTGCCCACGCTGACAGTGAGACCACGGGCGTTGATGACGAGGGCAGCGCCGATGTTGGCGGTGCGAGTGCGGATGTCGATGGCGGCGTTGCCCACGCTGACAGTGAGACCACGGGCGTTGATGACGAGGGCGCCGATGTCGGCGGTGCGCGTGTGGACGTCGATGGCGATGTTGCCCACGCTGACAGTGAAACCGCGGGTGCTGATGACACGGCCGCCGACTCTGTCAGTGGGGGTGCGGGCATCG
>NZ_BAGN01000029.1 GCF_000308835.1 Nocardia vinacea NBRC 16497
GAGGGTTTCTGACGATCGGGTAACAGTGCGATTGCACGTACAAGTCGCCTGCCGGTCGCTCGAAACGATCAGCCGCCGCTGTGCATCAGATCCGCGCCCGCGGGGACGGCCGGATCGTCGGGATCGTCGAGCCAGCCGTGCGGCAGCGCGACCTTGCCCGGCGAACCCTGACGGCCGCGCGGACCCTCGGCATCGCGGGGGAATGGCGCGGTCGGGTCGAGTTCGCCGATGAGGTCCTGTAATTGGGTGAGACTCGACACAGTGGCGAAGGAGCGGCGCAGGTCCGCGCCGACCGGGAAGCCCATCAGATACCAGGCCATATGCTTGCGCAGATCGCGCATGGCCTTGTCCTCGCCGAGGTGTTCGGCGAGCAGGGCCCCATGCCGGTACAGCACCTCGCCGACGCGGCCGAGATTCGGCGCCTCGGGCAATGCTTCGCCGCGCAGTGCCGCCTGCAATTCGGCGAACAGCCACGGGCGGCCGAGGCAGCCGCGGCCGACAACGACTCCGTCGCAACCGGTTTCGTCCATCATGCGCACCGCGTCGGCGGCGGCGAAGATATCGCCGTTGCCGAGCACGGGAATCGTCGTGACGGCCTCCTTGAGCCGCGCGATCTTCGTCCAGTCGGCCTGCCCCGAATACCGCTGTGCGGCGGTACGGGCGTGCAGTGCGACGGCCTTGGCGCCCTCGGCCTCGGCGATGCGGCCCGCGTCCAAGTAGGTGAGGTGGTCGTCGTCGATGCCGATGCGGAACTTCACCGTCACCGGAACACCGGCCGGTTCGGCGCCGGAAACCATCGCCTCGACGATCTTGCTGAACAGCGCGCGCTTATACGGCAGCGCCGCGCCGCCACCCAGTCGAGTGACCTTGGGCACCGGGCAGCCGAGATTGAGATCGATGTGATCGGCCCAGCCCTCACCGACAATGATTCGCACGGCCTCGCCGAGAGTGGCCGGATCCACACCGTAGAGCTGCATCGAGCGCGGATGCTCGTCCTCGTCGAAGGACATCATGTGCAGCGTCTTCTCATTGCGCTCGACCACCGCCCGCGCGGTGATCATCTCGCACACATAGATCGACGTAGGGCTGCCGAATTCGCGGCACAACTTTCGAAACGCCAGGTTGGTGATGCCCGCCATCGGTGCGAGCACCACCGCCGGATCGACCGGATACGGTCCGATCCGCAGCGTGCTCTTGGCCTCGGCAGTAATCGTCACGCCCACCAGTCTCTCATCTGGACGAACCGGCGCCGATGCCGCCGTTGTCCGATGTGCGTCAGCGCACGCCGGGTCGTTCGGCCTGGTCTCCTCCGGTTGCCGCGATCGCGACTGAACCGGTCATGGGAAATATTTCCGCACTACTCGGGTGCGGCGATCGCGTGAAGCCTCGGGTGTCGAATATGTCGAGTGCGGCTCTGATGCTGATTCCTGACATGGTCGAGGCCGGGGCAACCGGGAACAGTGTTCGGGGCGAAAGCGGGAATGCGTCGGCTGGCGCAACAACGCCCCCTCTATTCCCAGCTGGACTACGCGAAATCGGCCGAATACGAAGCCGAGTACTACTCTCGACAATCGCCATACCGACCGGCGTCGGTCCGAACCCGAAGCCGTCCCACGCCTGTGGTGATTCAGCTGGACCGATATTCTTGTGATTGGAGTTGCTCAGATCATGATGATCAGCGGCAAATTGAGCGGCACGATGCGGAGTGTCCGAGAAAGTTTGTCCCGTCTGTTCGGAAAAAGCTCCGAGAGCGACTCCGAAAATATCAGAAATGTCAGTGACTCTGCGGGCGAAACTGCCCGAGCCTTTGAAACAGGTGACCACGAGGGCGATCGGTCTTTAAGATCGCAGGATTTCTCGAACGATATGGAGGGTGCACCGACCGCGAATGCAGGAATATCTGCACCTGAGTATGTGGCGCGCGGCCGTGATCTCGTCGACGACCTCGACTACCGTTCGATCCACACCCTGCTGGACACAAGGCGTGACGATCCCTACCTCACTCCGGCCGAGCGAGAGGCCGGTTCGTCCGACGGTGATTCGGCGTTGGGAGCGATCTGCCATAGTCAGGGCTTCGACGGTTTGCCGAGCGTGGTGGAGCGGGAAGGCGTCGACGCAGTCGTCGATGCAGGCGGCCGTGAGCTCTTCCGGGGACTGAGCGACTCCAGCCATGTGGAACAATTCAAGTCCGGGGATTACTTTCCCGGTAGTGCGTCACATGTTCTCGAAACCGGCAATGGGACCTATGTGTCGACGGTCAGGTCTGACGCATTGGATTACGCTGGCAATAACGGGGATAGGGTTATCCGAATGGCTTTGCGTCCAGATTCGCGAACCATTGAATTCGGAGAGTTGCGCGAAGAACATCAAGCGACGCTCAGACAGCTCAGTGATGAGGCGGGGCGGCTTCGGGGAATTATCCGCATAACAGAAAATCCATCGCAGGAAATGATCGGGCGAAGCGAAGAATTGCAAGGAAAGCTGGAAGTGCTGTCCGATCCCGGGCGTTACGCTGCCGCCAGGGGCTACCAAGCATATGACACGGGTCGTTCGGGCTTCGATCACGTCGGCAACTACTGGGTCGTCCTCGATCGCACGGCGCTGGTGGTTCAGCGATAACGTGTGGTGGTGGAACGGGATTGATTCGAGGACTATGGGTGGTGGCATTCGAGATACCGCACGAGGCGGCGATGTTCCTGAACTTCCTCGGTGTTCCGTATCCGGACATCGATGAGGATCAGATTCGCGAGCTCGCCGAGCAGGTACGCGCCTTCGCCACGAACGCGGCTCGCACCCACGAGTCGGCCACCGCGGCGGTTCGGGAGTTGGGCTCGGTCTATTCGGGTTATTCCTACGATCAACTGGTTGCGGCGTGGGCGCGAATGAGCGTCGGCCACACGGAGGCTCTCGATCAGGCGTGCCGAACGGTGGCGAAAGCCCTGGAGGTCACGGCGGAAGTGATTACCGTGGTCAAAGCGGTGGTGCTTGCCGAGCTTGCCGCGATGGCCGCAAGTTATACGGCTTTGATGGCGTCGATGGTGGCGACTGCGGGGTGGTCGGCGGCTCTCACCACGGCGTTCCGGGCGGCCGCGAGCAGACTGCTGGGCACCATGGAGCAGATGCTGATCTCCTACATTGCCGTCGAGGTGATCAGCAGGGCGATGGAGCCGCTCGCGGACACCATCGAGCGCAAGATCAACGGAGTCGTCTACGACGCCGCGCGGGAGGTACTCGGCGTGCCGCCGCCGAATTCGTCGGTGCAGCCATTGCACATCGATCCGAACGAGGTGTTGCGCTACACCGACCTGCTCGACGAGTACGCCGACGATATCGGTGAGCACGCGGCGAGGTTCGTGGAAAACGTTGCCGGACTGGACTTCACAACTGCGGACGGGATCGGCGAACCAATGGCTGCTGATCAGGGCAGCGCGCCCGTATCACCGAGTGGCACAACGGGTCCCGGGGGTGGGCCCGATGTGCGCCCGCCGACGGTGCCCGCCTCGCCCCGTGAGTTCGCCTCGCCCCGATCCACGAACGTGGGGCCTACGGGCACGAACGGCGGAAGTGCGGTCGACCGCCACGCGTACCGTTCGGCCGCGCCCGGTCCCCTCGGGGACAGCGCGACCGAGCCTGGCGTGCCCGAGCGGTTGACCGCCGTTTCGCGCGTGAATCCAGACACCGACGAAAGCGGCGGTCGAACCGAGCCGCAGCATTCCGCGCGCGACAGTCCAGCCGCGTGGTATTCGCCTGCGGCCGATGGCGGTTCGCCTCCGGTTCGGGCCGAACCGATATTCAATCCGGACACGGCTCAGGCGATGCATACTCAGTCGAATGGATCACCCGCAGCTCCGGATAACGCTGTGCGGCAAGACAATTCGGTTCGGCACCCGCATTCTTCAGCCGCGTCGAGCCCGCTGGGCCCCGCTTCTTTCCCCGGAGCAGATCCCGTGGTCGGCGATCTGCGACAGGGTGCGGGACCTGAGGCACCCCAGCCCACGCAAAGGAAATCGATATTGTCGACGCCCTGGGGGCATTCGGGACAGCCGGGCGGTCAACCGCGGTCGCCGGCGGATCTGGCTCGCCGCCGTGCCCGGCGCCGCCCCACCCGCCAGGCCGGGAAGCACGAAACCGCTCAGACTCCCTGGTCGGAGAAGACCGAGCTCTCCGCCGCGCGGACCACACCGGAGCAGGCCCTTCCCGGCGAGCGCAAGGTGTTCGCCCCTGACTCGGGTCGGAATGGCGAATCGCCCGATCGTCACACCGAATCCGAACAGGTCACTTCCGATCCGGCGCAGCGGCATGGCGAGGTAACACCTCCGGGAAAGAGTTCCTGACAACTGCGGTGCGCTCGTCGGTAACTTCACCGGCGGCGCTCGTTACCTCATCGGCGCGGCCAGGTCCGAGTTGCCGCCCGCGGAGTTCCTGCCAGGAGTGGGCTATTGGCCGCGGAGTCTGCGATGGTAGATCTCGCGTACGGCCGGGTCGGGCTGGGCGTAAGCCGTTGTCGCGCCAGTGAATTTGGCGACACCCAGCTGTGCGCGGTAGGGCAGCAGCTGTGCGGATTTGATGATGGCCGCGAGTCGGCGTGGCACGGTCACCAGTGGTTTGTCCTGCTGTACCGATTTCACGATCGCCTGCGCGACATCCTCCGGGTCCACCGTGGTCAGCGGCGTAATCCAGTTCGGCATATTGGCGCCGGCGGACAGTTCGGTGCGCACGATGCCCGGCAGCACCGCGCCGACGTGCACGCCGTGCTCCTTCATCTCCAGATGCAGCGCCGAGGTGAAACCGATCACCGCGTGCTTGGTCGCACAGTAGGTGGCCAGACCTGGAAAGCCCTGTGTGCCGGCCAAAGACGCGATATTGATCAGGTGTCCGCTGCCGCGGTCCTTGAACCGTTTGACGGCGAGCCGCGAACCGTGGATCACCCCGTTGAGGTTGATACCGATGATTCGATCGGTCATCGCCTCGTCCTCGTCGACAAACAGGCCGGTTGGCATGATGCCCGCATTGTTGACCAGCACATCCAGCGGGCCGAGTTCGCTGTCCACACTGTCGAGAAAGGCGGCGAAGGAGGCCTTATCCGTGACGTTCAGCGGCAGGCCGACGATTTTGGCATCCGGGTCCGCACCCAACTCCGCCGCCGTCTTGGCCACCAGTTCGACGTCGATATCGCCGATCGCGACCGCGGCGCCCGCCGCGAGAAATGCCTCGGCGCTCGCGCGCCCGATGCCGCGCGCTCCTCCGGTGATCGCGACAACCTTGCCGGTGAGCGCCCCGGCGCCCTTCGATGTGCTGGACATATCCTCGGCCTCCTGCGGTCCTATGAGCTATGGCCGGTCGGCGCGGCGCGCTGTCGGCGGCATTACCACCAGTGTCGAGGTTCGCGGCCGGATCGTCGGCGGATTCGGGATCGGGCCCGGGATGTTCCGTCCCGGGTTGGTGCCCCAGCGCCGAGGGCGCTCCGGTCTTCGGGTAACGCCCGTGACCACCGGACTCGCCGGGAGAGGGCGAATGACGGAACGGATCGAGGGCACCGCATCGGGCGGCGAGGACTCCGGCTCGGAGCTGGGTGGCACTGCCGAGGCGAAGGCGTCCAATACGGGCGACCAGTCCGGACGGCAGTCGGGAACCGTAGCGATTCGCATCTCCACCGTTGTCCTCGGCGCGGTAATCGGCGTATTGGTAATCGCGGTCGCCGTGCTGGGCGGGTTTCTCGTCTCGGCCCGCGGTGATCTTGCCGATCGAAACGACCGGGCGGCCGCGGATAAGAAGGTCGAGCAGGTGGCCACCGAATACGCGGTCGGCGCGGCTACCGTCAATTACCGGGACATCCCGTCGTGGGTGGCCGAGCTGAAGGCGAATACCGTTCCGCAGCTGGGGAATAAGTTCGATGCGACCGCGCCCGAGCTCGAACAGATTCTGGTTCCGTTGAAGTGGACCTCCACCGCCGCGCCGATTACCGCAAAGGTGATGTCGGAGCAAGGCGGTATCTACAAAGTCGATGTGTTCGGAAATGTGAGTTCGACGAATGCGCAGAGTCCCGAAGGCGCGCAGACAACGATGATCTACAACGTCACGCTGGATAAGAACTCGGTTGGAAGATCACCGATGTGGGCGGTGTCGACGGCACACTGCCGGTGAAGTAGCGCCGCAAGGAGTTTCGGCGGTTGAAGCTATAAGTTGGCCACTTGGATCGGCGTTGCCAAAAATAAACGCGCCGCCGCCGGAGAAATCCAGCGGCGGCGCGTTTACGTTTGCGAGTCGAGATCAGCCGGCGGCGACCCCGGCGAGCTCGCGCTTCTTCGCCTCGCGGGCGAGCATGCGGTCGCGTTGCTCTTCGAACTTGACGACGTCCTGACTCAGCTTCTCCAAGAACAGGCCGAGCCGTTCGCGCACGGCCTCGCCGCGTGCGGTGAAATCGGTGCGTTCGAAGATGTCCCACTTCTTCAGCACGGGCTGCACCACATCTTCGAGGTGCTGGCGCAGATCGTAGATGCCGTGCTTGGCCATCAGTACGCCGTTGCGGCGGAAGTTGGGCATACCGGCGCCGGGCATCTGGAAGTTCTCCAGGATCAGCGTGATCGCCTCGAGCGCCTGGTCCGGGGACAGATCCAGGGCCGCGCCGCACATGTTGCGGTAGAAGATCATGTGCAGGTTCTCGTCGGCGGCGACGCGCTGCAGCATCCGATCGGCGATCGGGTCGTCGCAGACCCGGCCGGTATTGCGGTGGCTGACCCGGGTGGCCAGCTCCTGGAAGGTCACGTACGCGACCGAGTGCAGGAAGCCTGCATCGGCCTCGGTCGGCGAAGCGAATCCGTTGGTCATGTGGATCATGCGCGCCTCTTCGAGCGCCACGGGATCGACGCCACGGGTCACCACGAGGTAGTCGCGCATGACGATGCCGTGGCGGTTCTCCTCGGCGGTCCAGCGACCCACCCAGGTGCCCCAGGCGCCGTCCTGCGAGAAGTTCTCGGCGATCTCGCGGTGGTAGGAGGGCAGATTGTCTTCGGTGAGCAGGTTCGTGATCATGGCCGCCTTCGCGACCTCGTTCAGTCGGGACTGCTCCGGGTCCCAGTCCACCCCGCCGAGTGCCGCGAAGTTGCGGCCCTCATCCCACGGGACATAGTCGTGCGGATGCCATTCCTTTGCCAGGGAGAGGTGCCGGTTGACGTTTTCTTCGGCAACCGGCTCCAACTCCGTGAGCAGCTCGAGTTGAGTCAGATCCCTTGCCATATACAAGCCCTTCATGTGTGTGCGCTCTTGCTGGTCAGTCCCCCGGGTAGACCGTGTGCCGATGCGGCCATACCTTACGGCACCGTAGGTGTGATGCGAAACGCATCTGGCTGACAAATGAGACCTCGTGATAGAGCTCATACGCCGACGTCGGCGTTCGACAACCACACCGAGTGTAGGGGCTCGGCCCGCAGCAAGGGGTTTATCGCTATGGGTCGAGAGTCGTTAGCCCAGCGTGCGGTAACGCACAAAGCCGCTGGTACCGCCGCCGTGATCGTTCCGTGTTCGCCGACGAAAGTCCGCGCGAGCGCGCCATCTGCGTTCCCGGCCAACGCTTCTCCGATCGCGCCGCGGATGCCGATGTTCTTGCCGCTGCTGCCGAGCAGACCGCCGAGTATGTGTCCGATGCCGTCGCCGGACCTGCGTCTGTGGTAAGTGCCACTGCCCAGTTGCTCGGCCGGACAGCCATCACGATCGGAGGCGGAATCGGCGACCGGATCATTGCCGCTGGTGGCCTTCGTCGCGCCGAGCGGCAATCCAGCGCGCCCGATAAGCCGCGCCATCGGGCTCGGTCGCTCTGTGCGGCAATCAACCGAGCAATGTCGGCAATGCCGCCTTCGTATCGGTGGCCTGTCGACTTGTCGGCGATCTGTCCAATGGGAACCTGAGAAAGCCGATCATCGAGCAAGTCGACGGCTCGACCTGTTGCCGAGGGATCCCGGGTGCGGTCCACGGTATGGAAAGCCCGCCGCGAAATGTGATGTTTCATGGCCGCAGCCGATGCGCTTCGCGACTGCGTGCGGTCTGGAATATGACTCAGGCGTCCGGTATGGAAACCGGACGCCTGAGAAGGTGCCCCCAGTAGGGCTCGAACCTACGACCTGCGGATTAAAAGTCCGTAGCTCTACCAACTGAGCTATAGGGGCGCGGATGGACAGTGTAGTGGGCCGGGCGCGGATCGGGTAACCGGGGGCGGGGCGCATCGGCTGGGGGCGTGGATCGGTTCGCTCGGGGGTTGTCGGGTGCCGGTGTCGAGTCGTGCTGGCACACCGGGTAACACGATGCGTGCGGGTAACGATGCTGCCGGTAAACATTTGGTACCCAGCTTTGTTCATTCCTGCCGAGCCGGGCTACCATCCAATCATGTTGCGTACCAATATCTTTGGATTTGCAGGGGGTGTAGGGCCAGTGCGCGGGGGGACGCAGCGAGGCGGCTGGCCGGTGTCGCGCGGTCGGCGCCGCTGCGACCGGGCCGCTGGTCGACTCGGGTGAACAGTGCTGCGACGCTGTCGAATTCGGAAATCCGAGACAGCACTTTGCCCGATTGCGTGAAGTTTGCTGTAACAGATATCCGGATGTTTGGGCCGCTGGAGTCTTCGGTTTGCCGCGTGTCGGATGGTGTTTCCGGGTACGGTGACGACTTGGTGAATTACGGAAGAATCGCCGACTTACCCGGCGATCCGGAATTCGGCTTATCGTTGGTGTGCCCGAACGTGTCGCGGCCGGTTCGACCGATCGCGACTTCCTACGAGTCGACGCCGGGGGAGGCAGATCCGAGACGAAGTTATGCCCAGGTGCGCACCCCCTGCGGCGCACCTGGGCAAGAAAACTATACCAGCTGGTGTGTTTCAGGATTTTCGCAAGTTTTCGTACCGAAAGTTTGAAACGGGGCGAAATCCCGGTTTGAAGTATTGATAAAACTCATAACTTCGCGCCAAGGGTCCGTTCTTTTGGGGCCACCTATTGGCGACGAGTAGGCTTCGGAGGCGTTTCGAGCATGGCACGGCAGCAAGAGCGGGCCCGCCGGACACGCGCGGCGATAATCAGGTCCGCCGCCGTTGAGTTCGGGAAGAGCGGCTATGCCGCTGCATCGCTCAACCGCATATTGGAAGGTTCACGCGCCACCAAGGGCGCCATGTACTTTCATTTCGATTCCAAGGAAGATCTCGCACGCGCGGTACTCGAGACCGCGGTCGACCGATACCGCACATCGGCCGAGCGTTGGCTTGCCAGAACGGATCTCGGTCCACTCGACGTCCTGCACGGGATGGTCGACGAGGTGGCATTGCGACTCGAGCACGACATCATCGTGCAGGCCGAATTCCGGTTGATCATCGAACCGGACTTCTATCGCGATGTGCAGACCGGCGGCGGTCGAATACTCGGCCGCGCCACCAGGGCACTCGCGGTTCGCGCCATCGATCAGGGCCAGCTGCGCGCCGACGCCGACCCGGACCGCTTCACCCGCACCATCTCTGCCGCCCTGGCCGGCCAGCGCTATCTGATCGACATCCTCGGCAACGGGGTCGATCTGCGCGCCCGGTTCCAGGAGGCGCTCGAGGTCGTGGTCGAGGCGATGGCCACCCCGGAGTGGGCGGAGAAGTTCCGCAACGACGGCTGGCGCGCCCAGGCTCGACTCGAAGAGCTCGGTTTGGGAGCCTGAACAGCCGATTTGGGAAACGCGGCCGATCTGTCATAAGCTATCCCAGCTCCCAACGGACAGCCGTTGAAGCCGGTCCGGAGAAATCCGGGGCGAGCCCCCTTCGTCTAGCGGCCTAGGACGCCGCCCTTTCAAGGCGGTAGCGCGGGTTCGAATCCCGTAGGGGGTACGATCTTCGGATCGTTGGAAGCAACGCAAGGCCCTGTGGCGCAGTTGGTTAGCGCGCCGCCCTGTCACGGCGGAGGTCGCGGGTTCGAGTCCCGTCAGGGTCGCAAAGTAAGCGCCGGAGCAATCCGGCGTTTCGCGTATGGCATTCACCACGGGTGCCTGCGGCCAGGTAGCTCAGTTGGTACGAGCGTCCGCCTGAAAAGCGGAAGGTCGCCGGTTCGATCCCGGCCCTGGCCACTCATCGCGAGGAGCCCCTGTCCGCAAAAAGCGCGGACAGGGGCTCCTCGTCTTTTGTCTTTGTGGGGTGCAACCCCACACCCGCTCGGCGGGGCTCTCGCCCCCCGAACCCCCAGTCCGTCCGGCGTGCTGTTGCTCAGGTGTGGCCGTCTTCTGGTGTTGCGCTCCTCGAGTTCGGCTTCTCGCAGAGAAGGCGTCCCATGGGGCGACCTTTTCTCAGCATGACCTTGTTTCGGCTGTGGAGCTGCCCCAGGTGTCGTAGGTCGGTGTGTGTCCGGTGGGAGTGGTCGTTTCTTGGTGTGACGTCGTCTCCGGTGTGGCGCTGCTCAGGCGTCGTAGGTCGGTAAGTGTCCCGTGGGCGCGACCTTTTCTCAGCATGACCTTGTCCCGGGTGTGGAGCTGCGCAGGTTTCGTCGGCCGAAGTGTGTCCCGTTGACGTGGTCGCGTCTCTGGTGTGGCCTCGTTTCGAGTGGGGTTCTGCCCAGGGGGCGTTGCTCGCGTGTGATGTTTTCCGTGTGGTGACTGGGTGTGGTTTTTCTCGCGCGTGGCCGTCCCGTGTGCCCGCAAGGAGTGCGGATCCGAAGAAGGGGGCGGATCTGAGGTATCGGGGCGGGAAATCGGGGGCTTGGTGATCATGGTGGTGGGATGCTGGGGGGATGGCGGAGAAGTGGTATTACTGCTTGAAGCATCAGCGGGCCGAGAGTGGGAAGCAGTGTTGGTTTCGGGATCGGATGGGGCCGTATCCGGATCGGGCTACTGCTGAGCGGGCGTTGGAGATCGTGCATGCGCGCAATGCCCGTGAGGATGCTCGGGATCGGAATTGGCGCGATGGGGAGAAGTGAGGCCGCGCCAGGGGTGGTGTGCGGCAACTGATTTCGATGTGGATCCGGGGGCGGTCGGCGGGGTGGGTGACGCGATTTGCGAGGTAGTCGGCATGTCGCGGGTATTCGGGTGGCGGCGGGAGCGTGCGGGCGCTCAGGTGGTCTTCAGTTCGATCAAGTACGGTTCTTGGCAATCAGACGAGTGCTCCGGGTCCAGTCGTGGGTCTGCGGGCTGGAACAGGTGAGCAGGGAGGGCGACCCTTGAGGGTTACCGTTGTTGTGCCGACCTACAACGAGCGGGAGAATCTGCCGGTTGCGGTGGAGCGGCTGACGGCGCTGCCGGTGCCTGATCTGCATGTGCTCGTGGTGGATGACAATTCGCCGGACGGGACCGGTGAGATCGCCGACAAGCTGGCGGCCGAGCTGCCGAATGTCGTCGGCGTGCTGCATCGCACCGAAAAGGACGGATTGGGCCGCGCCTACGTGGCAGGTATCACCCGGGCACTGGACGAGGGCGCCGATGTGGTGATCCAGATGGACGCCGACCTGTCGCATCCTGCTGAGGTTATTCCGGCCATGCTGGAGAAGCTGGACACCACCGATGCCGGTGTCGTGCTCGGGTCCCGCTACGTGCCCGGCGGGTCCACCGCCGAGGAGTGGAAGTGGTACCGCAAGGCGCTGTCCGCCTGGGCCAACTTCTACGTGAACCTGATCCTGCGTCTGGGCGTCAAGGACGCGACCGCCGGATTCAAGGCATGGGAGGCCGATACGCTGCGCGCCATCGACGTGGCCTCGATCCGCAGCAACGGGTACTCGTTCCAGGTCGAGATGAACTACCGCACCGTCAAGAAGGGCATCACGATCGCCGAGGTGCCGATCCGGTTCGAGGAGCGCACCCTCGGCGCCTCCAAGATGAGCCTCAAGGTCCAGCTGGAATCCGCGCTGATGCCGTGGAAGCTGCTGTTCGGTCGCTCGGTCTGACACACCCGGCGACGACCCGGCACCAGCGGGCAGCCCGTCCGCCATCTAGCCGGGCACCAACCGGGCATCCGGTAGTACGGAGCATCGGGGGTGCACGGTGGAGGCGCCCGGCGGCGTCAGCGGTCCGGCGACGGCCAGTTCAACAGAGTGTCGGTGTACAGCTGACGAACGGCTTCGACGTTGTCGTCCATATCGTTCGCGTCCCAACTGCCGACGTCGATCGGGTCGAGGATGGCCACGTCGACGGTGCCCTTGCGCGCGACCATCGAGTTGCGCCAGTTGATTTCACCCGCATTGCGGATTACCACCGGGATCACCGGCACCCCGGCCTGGATCGCGATGTGGAAGGCGCCCTTCTTGAACGGGCCGATTCGCGGCGTGTACGACCGGGTGCCTTCGGGTGAGACCGCGATCGACAGCCCGCCGCGCAGTGTCTGCACCACCGGCGCCAGCGCCGCCTTGGCCTGCGCGGTGTTGGCACGATCGATGAAGGTGACCCCGACGAACCGCATCAGCGGACCGAAGATCGGATTCTTTGTCAGCTCCTTCTTGCCGATTCCGGTGACCCCGCCTTTGAGCACCTTGGGCACGATGATCACGTCGAACTGGCTCTGATGGTTGAACAGGAACACGGCGGGTCTCGGGGCACGGGCATTTTCCGCACCGCTGATCCGCAGCCGGATACCGGTCGCGCCGAGCGTCGCACCGGTTCCGTAGGCCATCAGCGCATCGGCCATCTTCCGGCGTTGACGCGTGTAGGACTTGCTCAGCACGCCGAACATCGCCCCGGCCAGTAGCCCGGCGAATCCGGCGACGGTGCGCAGATAGTCGGTCGGGCGCGGTGGTTGGCGCGGATGGAACGTCAGTACCGGCCAATTCTGTTCGGCGGCAGCGGTACCGAGCTTTCGCTCGGGATTCACCGCTACCGGATGCCCGACCACCGAAAGCAGCGGCAGATCGGCGATGCTGTCCGCGTAGGCGTAGCTGCGGCTGATATCCAGCCCGTGTGCTGCGGCGAATTCGCGAACCGCATCGGCCTTGCCATTGCGCCACAGGGTTTTCCCGTCGGCGTAACCGGTGAGCACGCCATCGGTGGTCGCCATCCGGGTGTACAGCACGTGCTCGATACCGAGTTCGGCCGCAGCGGGTTCGACTTGGAAGCGGGTCAACGCGGTGGCGAGCACCACGGTGTGTCCGGCGGCCTCGTGCGTCCGGATCAGCTGCCACGCTTCGGGATACAGGTGGCCGTAGATCTTTTTCCGGAACAGCAGCGTGCCCAACTCGTCCAGCTCGGCTTCGGGCTGCTCGGCGAGTGTCCGCATGGCCTGCTGGAGGAACCGGCTGTATTCGCCATCGGTGAGTCCGTTGCGGATGCTGCCGAGCAGGGTGTCCGCGATGGTTCGACTCTTATCGCGCCGGAATGGCCATCGTGACCGCGGCCCGAAACCATCCACAACGGTGGCGAAGTCGAAGACCGCGGCGACTTCCGGCCCCTGCGGCCCGGACCGGATCGCGGCGATGGCCGCCGCGAGATCCGTTGGGACCGCGGCGCTCTGTTCGACCATCAGGCCCCCCGTACGGGCATGTTGGACGGATCCAGTGCGGCGGCCTGCGAGATCCGGGCCGCGATAACGCGCAGCTGCTCGGCGAATTCGATTCTGCGCCGGGTCAATTCGGCCCTCGGCTTGGCCGAGTCATGACTCACCCGGGTCAATAAACCGTGGTTGTCCGCGAGTTTGAGTGCGCTGGTGAACAATTCGGTGGAGACAGATTCCGGACTGTGCAGTCGCTGCTGCAGCAGCATCTGCTTACCAACCGCGACACATTCGTCGATGAACTCCTTGCGATCGATCTCTTCGGCGCTGTCGTGCGCCGCCAGCCGCTCGGCCACCACCAGCTGCGCGTCGACGAATGCGCGCAGCGCGCGGTGCGCCATCATGAATCCGGATGCGGTGAGTTTGTGCAGAACCTCCTCGCCGAGGGTGTCCGCCGCGGTGTGTTGGTGCCAATCCGGGTCCACCAGCAGCATTTCCGCGGTCATCTGCGCCGAGAACTCGGCCCGCTCCGGGAAGAAGAATTCGAACTTCAGCAGATCACGCAGTCGGAAGGCCTCGTCCCAGCCTGCCCGCAGCTGATCCGGCGCCTGCATCTCCAAGGCGGCCAGGATCGACAACTCGAGAATGGCGCGGTTGATGAACCAATGCACCGCGCTATTGCGATAGAACGCGGCCTCCAGATGCGCACCCGATTCGATCGAGTAGACCGGCTCCAGCCCACCGCGGTACACCGTCACGACCTTGGCCAGCGACAACTGCTCGAGTACCACCGCGAGACTCTGCTCATCGCGCAACGCCGCCAGTTCGCCGCGCGGCAACTCGCGCTTCTCGATGTACCGCAGCACCGGGGCCAGCACGGCACGGACCTCGCCGAGGGTGAGCGCACGCTCGTGCACACCGAGCAGTGCCAGGGTGACCAGCGCGTTGACGGTGATCGGGGTGACATTATTGATACCGACGGCGACCTCGAAGGCCAACCGCTGCACGGCCTTTCGCTCCAGCTCGGCGACCTCCGCCGACTCGGTGACATTGCTCGGTTCGGTTCCCGCCGGTTCGGTGCGGTGCAGCGGAATGATCGTCGGTGCCGGAGTGAGCGGATCCCCATATGCGGCAAGGCGATCGCGTGCCGACAGCGGTTCACCGAATCGCACATAGACGTGTCCGGCCGAATGCTGTTGGCTGCGTATATAACGCGCCATCCAGGCCAGTCCCTCCGGCTTCTTCTTCCCGCCCACTTGCTCGGTGGCGATGGCGCCGAGTTCGTTCAGTCGCTCGTAGGTGATCGATACCGGGACGAGCAGCACATCGTCGATCCGATTCGAACGGACCGCGGCGGCAAGGTAATTCAGCAATCCGTAGCGTGGCGGGCGCAGCTTGCCGGTGCGGGTGCGACCGCCCTCGAAGTACCACTCCATATTGAATCGCTTGGCCAGCAGGTAGGCGAAGTACTCCTCGACCACCGCCTTGTAGACCTCGTCGTCACCGAAGCTGCGCCGGATGAAGACCGTGCCGGTGCGCCGGGCGATCGGACCCATCGGCCAGAAGCTCAGATTCGCGCCGCCGATCACATGATTCGGTGGAAAGTCATTGCGGGCCAGCACATCACCGAGTACGAACGCATCGACATAGGACCGGTGCGAGGGCAGGAAGACCAGCGGATGGTTCCGGTTCAACGCGCGCAACCCGTCCAGGCCGGAGTCGTCGGAGTCGACCTTCCAGGTCGAGGCGTGGATCGGGCGCATCGCCTGGGTGAACAGATCCGAGACCAGTCTGCTCTGGGCAGCAACGAGTTCGTTCAGCGCCTTCTCGGCCCGCCGGTACACCTCGTGCGGACTCGCACCGAGCTGATCGGCGATGAGTTCGAGCCTGCGCACGAAGTCGGGGGAGTCGAGGATCTCCTCGGCCACCAGCCGCGGCACCTTGTATCGGTCGCCGATGATGGAACGTTCGGCGCGTTCCAGAGCGACCACCGCGGCACGCACGATGGCGCGGGCGAACGGCTCGGCGGAGCCCTTCATGAGCAGCGCCGCGGCCTCCGGATTATTGGCGCGCAATTCGCTGAGCAGAGCCGGCTGCCCGGTGAGCACCACGTGGCGGTCCGGTGACTTGCCGACCAACCGGCGTTGCGCGAGTCGGTTCGGCTTGCGTGGATTGGTCAGCAAGGCCAGGTCGGCGAAGGTGATGCGGCGGACCCCGTCGCGCTCCGGCGGCAGCCACACCACCCGGATCGGCACCACAAGCGGATCGTCGCGGCGTCCGACCAGTCGATCCCCGATCGCATCCGCATCCAGATCCAACTGGGTGATGGGTGCGTCGACGCCGAGTTCGTGCTTCAGGCCGCCGTCGGCCAGCCAGGCGCCGACGAGTTCGCGTTCCACGCCGGAGCTCGCATCGATCAGTGTCACCACCGAATCGGGGGCTGCCGCTCGAGCTGGAGCGGGCGAATCCCCGCGGTGATCGATCATGACTCCTATTGAAGCCCGCCAGCGGATTCCGCGCAGGAACTCCGGCGGGCGAGTTGGGCTTCGGATATCGACACGGCGTTTGTGATCGCGGCCGATCGCGACGGCGAACTAGGCTGCGCGCATGGATTGGGCGTTACGCGCGTGCGGTTGGCACGGCCACTACACCTATGCGCCGGACGAGCAGGATCTGGCGGAGCGGCTGCATGTTCAGACGGCGGCCGGTGTCGCGTGGCGGTGTCTGCGCTGCGGCACTTTCGTACCCGGCGAACCGGTGGGCTCCGGGCCCGCCGACCATGCTCCGGAGGTGCCGCGCGGGCGACTGCTGCGGGACCGCTGGCTGATGCGGGCGTTGGCGATCGAGCGGTTGGCGCGCGGTTTGCTCTTGGTGGTCGCCGCGCTCGCTGTCTTCAAATTCCGGTCCTCGCGCGAGGATATGCGGGCGGCCTTCGACGAGGAACTGCCGCTGCTGCGGCCGCTGGCCGATCAGATCGGCTGGGATATCGACCGGTCCAAGATCGTGCATTTGATCGATGACGCGTTCTCGCTGACGAATACGACCCTGCTGTGGGTGGCCGTCGGCATCCTCGCCTATGCGACGCTGCAGGCGATCGAGGCGGTCGGGCTCTGGTTGGTGAAGCGCTGGGGTGAGTACTTCGCGGTGGTCGCGACCAGCATCTTCCTGCCGTTGGAGATCTATGAGTTGACCGAGAAGATCACCGTGCTGCGCATCGGCGCGCTGTTGATCAATATCGCCGCGGTGGTCTGGCTGGTCTACAGCAAGCGATTGTTCGGAGTGCGCGGCGGCGGGGCCGCGTACCACGCGGAGCACAGCACGGAGAGTCTGTTGAGCGTCGAGCGGTCGGCACTCGCGGTGCCTGCGGAGTAGCCGTTTTCTGTGGTCTGCAGCACAGTAGCGATCTAGACAGGTAATGCTAACCTTACTTTTCTAAGTTAGGTCAGCATAACCTTGGAGGATCGTTGTCGACCACGGAGCGCTTGCGCGTTGAGTATGTGACCGATCCGGCGGCAGCGATGTCCCGGCTGGCGGCGGCCGAGCGCTTCGGCGAATACGTGATGTACGAACGGCCCGGCGAATGGGTATTCGCTGCGGATCCGCTCGGCGGCGTCGAACTCGACGCGAACGAATTGCGCGTGTCCTGGGACGGGCGCGGCACCACCAGTGCCTGGGAGGGCAGCCCGGGGCGGGTCATCGACAACGCGCTCGCCACGCTGCCGCTCGGCGGGCGTCGGGCCTACGGCTGGATCGGATTCGAATTCTGCGCATGGGCATTGGACGCGACGCGACATCTGGATCCGCGAACCGCACTGGCCCATCTGATGATTCCGCGCATCGAGGTGCGGGTCGGTGAGTTCGGCGTCCGGATTTCCGGCGCGACACCGGCCGAGGCCAATGACATTCACGATCTCATCGCCGCCTCGCAGGAGACGGAGCTGCCGCACGCGCATCCGGTCGATGTGCGTCTCGATCCGACCGGATATCGCGATCGGGTCGGCGAGGCGGTCGCGGAAATCCGTTCCGGCCGTTATCAGAAGGTCATTCTGTCCAGGAAGGTCGATCTACCGTTCGCGGTGGACGTCCCGGCCAGTTACCGGCTCGGCCGCGCCAACAACACTCCGGCGCGGTCGTTCCTGCTTCGCCTCGGTGGACTCGAGGCGGCCGGATTCAGTCCGGAGTTGGTCGCCTCCGTCGACGAGGATCGGGTGGTCACCACCGAGCCGCTCGCCGGGACGCGCGCCTTCGGGCTGGGCGAAGCCATCGATATGGCGGCTCGGGCCGACCTGATCACCGATCCCAAAGAGATCGTGGAGCACGCGATTTCGGTGCAGACCTCCTTTGCCGAGATCACCGCGGTGGCCGATCCCGGCACGCCCGCGGTCTCCGATTTCATGGCGGTTCGGGAACGCGGCAGCGTGCAGCATCTGGCTTCCACGGTGCGCGGGCGGCTGGCCGCGGACCGTTCCAGCTGGGACGCGCTGGAGGTTTTGTTCCCGTCGGTCACCGCTTCCGGTATTCCGAAGCGGGAGGGCGTCGATTCGGTGTTCCGTCTCGACGGTGCGCCGCGTGGTCTGTACTCCGGTGCCGTGGTGACGATTTCGCCGAGCGGTGCGATGGAGGCGACGCTGGTGCTGCGGGCGGTCTACCAGACCACCGAGGGGGCGTGGCTGCGGGCGGGCGCGGGCATTGTCGGGCAGTCGCGCCCGGAGCGGGAATTCGAGGAGACCTGCGAAAAGTTGGGTAGCGTCGCGCCATACGTAGTCAAGGCCTAGAAATTCGGCGGCACACACCCATCAAGGTGGGGCCGTGCTCCGAATCATCTGCTGGGGCAACCCGGTTATCCGGGTACAGGTCGGGGGTGGCGTCTTCGGACTCGCGCCACCCCCGATCGTTTCGACTCATCCGTGGTCGGCGCGCAGAGCCTTCTTATCGATCTTGCCGACGGCGGTGATCGGGAGTTTGTCGGCCTGGCGGAGCAGGTCCGGGAGTTTGTAGGTCGCCAGGCCGCGGTCGGTGAGGAAGGATTTGAGCTGCGCCAGGGTCGGCATTTCGCTGTCGACAACCAGCACGGCGCAGACCTTTTCACCCAATGCGGCATCGGGCAGGCCGACGGCGGCCGCATGCCGGACCGACGGGTGGGCGAGCAGATGTTCCTCGAGTTCGTCACAGGAGATGTTCTCGCCGCCGCGGTTGATGACGTCCTTGATGCGGCCGGAGACGATCAGATGGCCGCTCGGCAGTCGGCGCACGAGATCGCCGGAGCGGTAGTAGCCGTCGGGGGTGAAGGCGCGCGCGTTGTGTTCGGGGGCGCGGTAGTAGCCGCGGATTGTGTAGGGGCCCTTGGTGAGTAGTTCACCCTCTTCGCCGGGGGCGACATCGTTGCCGTCGGCATCCACGACCCGCACTTCGTCGGCAGGCGAGAGCGGACGGCCCTGGGTGGTGCAGACGATATCGGCGGTGTCGTCGAGGCGGGTGTAGTTGAGCAGGCCCTCGGCCATACCGAAGACCTGTTGCAGTTGGACGCCCAGTGCGGGCGCAACCTCGCGGGCATTCACTTCGGCCAGCCGCGCACCGCCGACCTGGAGCAGGCGCAGGGAGCCGAGATCGGCGTCCTCCCATTCGGTTGCCGCACACCAGAGTTGGGCCAGTGGCGGCACGACCGCGGTGACGGTGACGCGATGGCGTTCGATGGCGGCGAAGGCACTCTCCGGGCTCGGATCGGTGATGAAGGTGACGGCCGCGCCAGCCGATACGGTGCCGAGGATGCCGGGGCAGGCGAGGGGGAAGTTGTGTGCGGCGGGCAGTGTCGCGAGGTAGACGTCGTCCTCGGTCAGTCCGCAGACCTCAGCGCTTGCGGTGGCGTTGTAGACGTAGTCGGCGTGGGTGCGCGCGATGAGCTTCGGCAGACCGGTGGTGCCGCCGGAGACCAGCATCAGCGCGATATCGCTCGGATCGATGTCGGGCAGTGAACCACCGTCGCGGGGAATCGAATTGAGAGCGGTGAACGTTCCGGGTTCGCCGAGTACCAGAACGTGACGCAGAGTGGGCACGGTCGAACGGACGGTTTCGGCCAGTTCGCGGTAGTCGAAGTCGCCGAGCCGGTCGGCCACGATGTAGGCGACCGCTTCGGAAAGTCCGGCCAGATGCTCGATTTCGGCGCGGCGATGCGCGGGCAGGGTCAGCACCGGAATGATTCCGGCGCGCAGCAATCCGAACAGGACCGTCAGGAACTCCGGCACATTCGGCAGTTGTACGACCACCCGATCGCCCGGCGCGATGCCGAGTGCGAGTAAACCGTGCGCCATTCGGTCTGCCTCGGCATCCGCCCATGCGTAGGTGTGCGCGCTGTCGGCATCGAGCAGGGCCGTGCGGTGCGGGTGTCGGGTCGCGGTGGCGCGCAGCAGGTCGCCGAGTGGGCGGCCGGTCCAGTAACCGGCCGCGCGATAGGTCGCTGCGTCGGCGGTCGGGAAGGGGACGTAGCCGTCGCGATGGGTGGGCGAGGTGGATGTCGAAGTCACGGTCTGCCTCACTGGAAGGTCTGCTGCACGATTAGGGTCTCATAACATAGGTTAGGCAACCCTATCTCAATGCGATAGGCTACCGACGAGCAGTCTCGATCCGCCGGATGCGGCGGCGACCAAGGAGTGACAGCGCCAGATGGAGCCAGCACAGCGACCGGGGGACGGGGCGGGAACGACGATCGGCCGGGAGGAAATTCGCGCGGCCATTGCGAAGCAGCTCGACGTACCGGTCGAGACGATCGCCGACGGCGATGATCTGATCCAGCTCGGACTGGACTCCATTCGCACCATGAAGTTGGCGGGCGGCTGGCGCAAACGCGGGTTGGAGATCAACTTCGCGCAGTTGGCGGCGGCGCCATCGGTCGCGGAGTGGGCACGGTTGCTCGGCGTCGACGAATCCGCCGCGGCAGTTCCGGAGGTCGATCCCCGGTCTGTCGAAAACGTTGATCCCGGAGACGAATTCGCGCCGTTCCCATTGGGGTCGATGCAGCACGCCTACTGGATCGGTCGCTCGGAGGAACAGGATCTCGGTGGCGTCGCCGCGCACCTGTATGTCGAATTCGACGGTGCCGAGGTCGAGCCCGAGCGTTTGGCGCAGGCGGTGACGGATCTCGTTGCCGTGCATCCGATGCTGCGCACCAGGTTCCTCCCCGACGGCACCCAGCAGACCATTCTCAACCCGGGTCGGCCGGTATTCGCGGTCGTCGATCTGCGGGCGCACACTCCCGCGGCGGCCGAGGCCGAGCTGGAGCGGTTGCGCGACAGCAAGACTCATCAGCGGCTGGCCATCGAGGAGGGCCAGGTGCTCGATGTGACGCTGAGCCTGCTCGCCGACGGTCGTACCCGGCTGCATCTCGATGTCGACATGATCGCGGGCGACGCGATGAGCTACCGCGTGCTCGTCGCCGACCTCGCCGAGCTCTACCACGGCCGCACGGTGCCGCCGCAGGGCTACAGCTACCGCCGCTATCGCACCGAGCGCACGGTGGATGCCGTTGCCAGGGAACGCGATAAGCGGTGGTGGCGCGATCGGCTGCCGGAGCTGCCCGGCGCACCGGAGTTGCCGACCATTCCGGTCAGCGAACGCGCCGAACCGCATCGGACCGTCCGTTACAACCACTGGTTGGCGCCGGAAGCCAAGGAGCGGCTGCTCGCCGCCGCGCATGCCCGCGGCATCACCCCGGCAATGGCGTTGGCCGCGGTATTCGCCGAGACCGTCGGCGGCTGGTCGGCGCAGAGCCGCTTCCTGCTGAATGTGCCGCTGTTCCACCGGGAACCGGTGCATCCACACATCGACCGGGTGATCGGCGATTTCACCTCCTCGATCATGTTGGAGGTGGATGTCACCGAGAACGTGACGGTCACCGAGCGGGCGAAGGCACTGCAGCGTGCGATGCACGAAAGCGGTGCGCACACGGCGTATTCCGGGTTGGAGGTGCTGCGCGATCTCGGCAGGCACCGCGGCGAGCCAGTGCTCGCGCCGATCGTCTATACCAGCGCGCTCAACCTGGGCGAGCTGTTCGCCACCTCGGTCACCGAGACCTTCGGCGCGCCGGTCTGGATCATCTCGCAGGGACCGCAGGTGCTGTTGGACGCGCAGGTCACCGAGGTGCGCGGCGGGTTGCTGCTCAACTGGGACGTGCGCGAATCCGCGTTCCCCGCGGGCATGATCGACGCCATGTTCACCAGCTACACCGAGGCCATCGGCAGGCTGGGCGCGAGCGAGGCGGGCTGGGTCGCGGAGGCCGCGGTGCACCTACCGGTCGCCCAGGCCGCCGTGCGTGCCGCGGTGAACGCGACCGACGGTCCGGTCTCCGGACGGGCGCTGCACCAGGGCTTCTTCGACCATGCCCGCAGCACGCCGGACGCAACGGCGGTGCTGTGGCGCCGCGACGGCGTGGATGGCGGCTGGAGCTATGCCGAGCTTGCCGCACAAGCGCTTTCGGTGGCGGCCGCGCTGCGCGAAATCGGGGTGCGGCCCGGTGAAACCGTCGCGGTGCAGCTGCCGAAGGGGCCGGATCAGATCCTCGCCGTACTCGGTGTGCTCGCGGCGGGTGCGGCCTATGTGCCCATCGGTTTCGATCAGCCGGTCGGACGGCGCGCGCAGATCCTGCGCACCGGTGACGTGGTCGCCGCGCTCACCGTCGACGGCGTCGACATGGGTCGGCCGGATATCACGTGTCTGCCGCTGTCGGCGGCGCGTGCCCATCCGAATCCGTTGGCCGAGCCGGTGATTCCGGATCCGGAATCGGTCGCCTATGTGTTGTTCACCTCCGGCTCCACCGGTGTGCCGAAGGGGGTCGAGGTGCCGCACCGCGGTGCGATGAACACCATCGACGCGGTGAACGAGTGGTTCGAGGTCGCCCCGGCCGACCGGGTGCTCGGATTGTCCGCGCTGGAGTTCGACGCCTCCGTCTACGACATGTTCGGCATGTTCGCAGTCGGCGGCTCGGTGGTCGCGCTGTCGGCCGCGCAGCGCGAGGAGGCGACCAGTTGGGTGGAACTGCTGACCCACCACCGGGTTTCGATCCTCAACTGTGTGCCGAGCATGCTCGACATGATCCTGGAGATCGGCGGCGACCACCTCGGCGATTCGCTGCGAGCGGTCACCCTCGGCGGCGACTGGGTCGGCGCGGATCTGGCTCGGCGGCTGGCCAGGCAGGTGCCGGGCTGCCGGTTCTCCGGGTTGGGCGGCGCCACCGAAACCTCCATCCACAACACCATTTGCGAGGTCGCCGACCCGCCCGAACATTGGGCCACCGTCCCGTTCGGCGTGCCACTGCGCAATGTGCGCTGCCGCGTGGTGAATTCGGCGGGCCGCGACTGCCCGGACTGGGTGCCCGGCGAATTCTGGGTGGGCGGTGCGAATGTCGCGGCCGGCTATCGCAATGATCCGGAGCGTACCGCGGAACAGTTCGTCGTCCACGACGATCTCCGCTGGTACCGCACCGGTGATATGGCGCGCTACTGGCCCGATGGCACCATCGAATTCCTCGGTCGCGCCGACCATCAGGTCCAGATCCGCGGCTATCGGGTGGAATTGGGCGAGGTGGAAAGCGGACTGCGTACCGCGCCGGGGGTTCGGCACGCGGTGGCCGCCGTGGTCGGCAAGGGCGCGCCGAAGCTGGTCGCGGCCGTCTCGGGCGAGGTCGGCTCCGTCGAGGAGATTATTGGTGCGGTGCGAGACCTATTGCCCGGCTACATGATTCCCACTCGCATCGAGATCCTCGAGCAGATGCCGTTGACCGATAACGGCAAGCTTGATCGTCGCGCGGTGGTGGCGCTGCTGGAACCCGACGCGGCCGAAGCGGTGGACGCGCGTCCGCGCACACCGCTGGAGGCCGCGCTGGCCACCATCGTCGCCGAAGTGCTCGGTACCGATCGCATCGGCGTGCACGACGATTTCTTCGGCGCGGGCGGTGACTCGGTGCTGGCCACCACGGCCGTCGCCAGGATCCGCGAATGGCTGAAGGTCGACCACGCGCTGGTCGCCGATCTGCTCGTCGGCCGGACGGTGGCCGGGTTGGCCGGGCGGCTGGTCGAACGGGAGACCGGTCGCGGCACGCCCGATCGCCTGGACGCCGTCGCCAAGTTGTACCTGGAGGTGGTGGCGATGACCGACGAGGAGATCCTGGCCCAGGCGTGACCTGCGCGCATTGCCTGAGAACGGTCGCGGCGCGCACTAGACTTCCGGACATGAGCCGTTGGGATACCTCGAACATTCCCGATCAGAGTGGCCGCACGATCATCGTCACCGGCGCGAACAGCGGGCTGGGGGCGGTGACGGCGCGTGCGCTGGCCGGGGCGGGCGCGCAGGTGGTCCTGGCCTGTCGAAATGTGGCCAAGGGCGAGAAAGTGGCCGGGGAGATCGGTGCGCGGGCCGAGGTGCGCGAACTCGATCTCGCGGATCTGGCCTCGGTGCGTGCGTTCGCCGATGCGGTGGACCGAGTCGACGTACTGATCAATAACGCGGGTGTGATGGCGGTGCCGGAGCGGCGGACCACCGACGGCTTCGAAATGCAGGTCGGTACAAACCATCTCGGTCACTTCGCGCTGACCGGGCTACTGCTGGAAAAGATCTCGGACCGGGTGGTCACGGTCTCCAGCGGCGCGCACCGGGCCGGCAAGATCGATCTGGACGACCTGAACTGGGAGCGCCGCAAGTACCAGCGCTGGTCCGCCTACGGCCAGGCGAAGTTGGCCAACCTGATGTTCGCCTACGAGTTGCAGCGCAGGCTGACCGCGGCGGGTTCGTCGAAGATTTCGGTGGCCGCGCATCCCGGTTATGCCGCAACGGAACTGCAGTCGCATACCGAATCCATCCTGGACACGGTCATGGCGCTGGGCAACCGGCTGCTGGCCCAGAGCGCCGAAATGGGTGCGCTGCCGGAGATCTACGCGGCTACCGAGCAGGTCGAGCCGGGCGCGTTCTATGGCCCGGACGGATTGGCCGGCATGCGCGGCTATCCGGGGCTGTCCGGTTCCACCGCGGCTTCCAAGGACGAGCAGGTCGCGCGCGGCCTGTGGGAGCTGTCGGAGAAGCTGACCGGCGTCACCTACACCTTCGGCAAATAGCCGAATCCGTTGCGGCACAAGCCACTCGGTTGGGCCGCTGCTCGATCGGGGGTGCCGTCGTTCGAAGTAGCTCAGGCCTAGGCCGTGGTCTCGTGATGCAGGTCACATCCGTGGATGTCACACTGGATTGGGCCGCGTCGTCCTCTCTGTGAACCCAACCGAATGGAAGGCACAGATCATGGAACAGCGCTTCAACCTCTACGCCAACCCCGTCGCCGGTAGCTACGTCAAGCGGCTCGTCACCGCGGGCAAGGTCGTCGACGGGTCCTCCCTGCCCGCCGCCACCTACGAGCTGGTCAAGATCCGCGCCAGCCAGATCAACGGTTGCGGCATGTGCGTCGATATGCACACCAAGGACGCCGCGCACGCGGGCGAGACCTCCGTGCGACTCAACCTCGTCGCCGCCTGGCACGAGGCCACCGTCTTCACCGAGGCCGAGCGCGCCGCCCTCGCCCTCACCGAAGAGGCCACCCGCATCGGTGACGGCCGTGGCGTCAGCGACGAGACCTGGGAGCAGGTGCGCAAGCACTACGACGACGATCAGACCGCGGCCCTCATCGCGGCCATCGCGACGATCAACGCGTGGAACCGGATGAATGTGATCGTCCGCACCCCGGCCGGTGGTTACGTCCCCGGTCAGTTGGGGTGAGCTTCGGCACGAAAGTTGGCCTTGCGGTTACCTCGGGATAGTCCCTGGTACAGTCACCGTCGTGCAGCGCGTCTATTTCTGGTTTAGCAAGCCGGCCCTGGGTGGGTCGGTCTGCGGCAACCATTTGCGCTGACCTCACCTCCACCTCGAGCCGGATGATGGACCGGCTCGACGGGTTTCACGTCCGTGGGTCGGCCTTGAAGTAAAGGAACCCACAAACGATGACTACCGCAGCCGAAATCGACGCGCGGCATTCCGATCTGGACGACCAACGCACCCTGAGTGTGAGCCCGTTGCGCTCACCGGCAGAGGTGCGCCAGGTGCACCGAATCACCGATGCGCTGGCCGACGTGGTCCGAGCCGGTCGCAAAGCCACCGTCGATGTGCTCAACGGTGCCGACGATCGCCTGATGGTGATCGTCGGACCGTGTTCGGTCCACGATCCGGCCGCCGCGCTGGACTACGCCCGCCGCCTAGCCGCCAAGGCGGCTGAACTCGATGATCGGCTGCACGTCGTGATGCGGGTGTACTTCGAGAAGCCGCGCACCACCCTGGGGTGGAAGGGGCTGATCAACGATCCGCACCTGGACGGTTCCTTCGACGTGAACACCGGACTGGGCATCGGCCGCAAGCTGTTGGTCGATATCACCGCCCTGGGCCTACCGGTGGCCTGTGAATTCCTCGACCCGATCACCCCGCAGTACATCGCGGACCTGGTCGCCTACGGCGCCATCGGCGCGCGCACCGCGGCCAGCCAGGTGCACCGGCAGCTCAGCAGCGCGCTGTCCATGCCGGTCGGCATCAAGAACGGCACCGACGGCGATGTGCAGGTGGCCGTCGACGGTGTGCGGGCCGCCGCGGCCAGCCACGTCTTCCCCGGCACCGATCTGGACGGCCGCTCGGCGCTGATCCGCACCACCGGCAATCCGGACTGCCATGTGATCCTGCGCGGCGGCAGCACCGGTCCGAACTACGATGCTGCCTCTGTCCGCGAGGCCTGCATCCGGTTGGAGAAGGCATCGCTACCGCAGCGGATCGTGGTGGACGCCAGCCACGGCAACAGCAATAAGGATCACAACAAGCAGGTCGATGTGGTCACCGATATCG
>NZ_BAGN01000028.1 GCF_000308835.1 Nocardia vinacea NBRC 16497
CCACGGCTTCGTCGCCACTGCGGCGCGGCGCCGACTCGGCGGGGCCGTTGCCGTTCAGTTGTTCACTCGCTCGCTCGGCCGGGTTGGAACCTTCGCTCGCGAGTTCACTCATGATTCGGTGAACAACCGGTAGAAGACGTACAGGCCGAACCAGCCGATCAGAACGGCCACGGCCACCAGCAGAATCTCGAAGAAGAGGACCACAACTGGAGTCTAACGAGTTGCGTCCCGCCCAGCACAACGGCCCCGTTGCTTCCCAGCTACCGGGAAACGACGGGGCCGTCGGCGCAATTACTTACTTGGCGACTGCCACATCCACGGCGTGGATGCCCGCGCCCTCCGGACGAACCTCGGCCGAGCCGTTGCCCGAGGAGGACAACGCCCGCACGGTCCACGCGCCCGGCGCCGCGAAGAAGCGGAAATCACCGGTGCCCGAGGCCACGACCTCGGCGGTGAAGTCACCGTTGCCGTCGAGCAGGCGCACGAACGCGCCGCCCACCGGCTGACCGTCGGTGCTCAGAACACGGCCGGTGAGGACCGTTTCCTTCTCGACATCGACTCCGGCCGGAATGGCCTGTCCCTGGGTAGGTGCTGCGCACATGTGATTACTCTCCCAACTCGATCGGTGCACCGACGAGCGAGCCGTATTCGGTCCAGCTGCCGTCGTAGTTCTTGACATTCTGGTGGCCCAGCAGCTCCTGCAGCACGAACCAGGTGTGCGAGGAGCGCTCACCGATGCGGCAGTAGGCGATGGTGTCCTTGGATCCGTCCAGCCCGGCCTCGCCGTAGATCTCGGTCAGCTCGGCATCGGACTTGAAGGTGCCGTCCTCGTTCGCGGCCTTGCTCCACGGCACGTTGATGGCGCCCGGGATGTGGCCGGGACGCTGGCTCTGCTCCTGCGGCAGGTGCGCCGGAGCCAGGATCTTGCCGGAGAACTCGTCAGGGGAGCGCACGTCGACCAGGTTCTTGGCGCCGATGGCGGCGATGACCTCATCGCGGAACGCGCGGATGGTCAGGTCGGGGGCGGCGGCCTTGTACTGGGTGGCCGGACGGTTCACGGCGTCGCGGGACAGCGGACGACCGTCGAGCTCCCACTTCTTGCGGCCGCCGTCGAGCAGCTTGACGTTGTTGTGGCCGTACAGCTTGAAGTACCAGTAGGCGTATGCGGCGAACCAGTTGTTGTTGCCGCCGTAGAGCACGACCTCGTCGTCGTTCCCGATGCCGCGCGCCGAGAGCAGATCGGAGAACTGCTCCTGGTTCACGAAGTCGCGACGAACCTGATCCTGCAGGTCCTTCTTCCAGTCGAGCCGAACGGCACCCTCGATGTGGCCGCCGTCGTAGGCGGAGGTGTCCTCATCGACCTCGACGAAGACGACGCCGGGGGCGTTGAGGTTCTCTTCGGCCCAGTCAACGGAGACCAGGACATCGGAGCGAGCCATGTTGTTCCTTTCGGGGTGGTGACTTGCAGTGTCAGTTCGCCGGGGACGGGTTCCGGCGGAGTCGGGCGACCAGCGGATAGATCTGGCAACCCAGGCAGATCCCGAACGCCGCATTCAAGAACGCCGCGAACAGGGCGAAGCCGGCGAACACCGCGCCGACGACGGTGGAGCCGACCAGGAAACCCAGCAGGCTGACGGCACTGAAGACCAGGCCGAGTAATTGGGCGAACCGCAGCGGGGCCACGGGTTCGGTTTCGAGGGTCGGACCCACGCGCGGCGCGACGAACGCGGCGAAGATCCGGCCGTACGGATGCCGTCGCGGACCGTAGGCCGCGCCGATCGCGAAGACTACTGCCTGCGCGGCGATGAGCACCGCGGCGACCGGCGTCGAAACGGCCGCTGCGAGCAGGACCAGAACGAGGACACCGGTGGTGACCCATGCGGCGAAGCGTGGCCCGCGCACATCGACGACGGCGGGAATTCCGTTCTCAACGGCTGTGTTTCGGGAATTTGTGGACATTGTGCGTACTCCTGCGCTGAATTTCGCTGTTGGCGGGAAAAATGCCAGTTCGCCGGGGGATCAAAAGATCACTCGCACGACGGACGCAGGTCGGCATCAGGAATTCTGACGGAGCCGACCGCTCAGCCACACAGGCAGCAACAACCACCGAGGCGACACAGATCAACTGTGCGGCGTCGGGTGAGCATCAGCTCGTGGTTGGCTTGCACGCAGAGGAGTTTACCTGGTTCCGCCGGAGAATTGGACCCGGGGTTCGTCACAGTTGCTATCAACCCTTGTCACGCGCTGTTTTTCCACCGTCAGGGGCGATCCGCCGGAAGAGTTATCTCACGGTCAGCGGTTCGAGTGCGGTACGCAGGTCCGCGGATTTGGGGACCCCGGAGATCCGGAATCGTTCCCGCCCTTCGATATCGAAGACGAAGGTGGTCGGCAGCGAGAGCACGTTCAGTTCCTTGGCCAGCGCGGGCTCGGCATCGATATCGATCTCGATATCCAGCGGTGGGCGCGGCGAACCGGACAATTCCTCGGTCACCCCGGCGACCACCCGGCGCACCGCGGCGCACGGTCCGCACCAGTCTGCGGAGAAGTGCAGCACCGCCGGGCCCGAGTTGTCGGCGCCGACCGATGCCAGCAGATCGGTGCGCGCCGATTCGTCCTGTGCCTCGGTGTCGCTCGCGCGCAGCTTGCCGTTGCGGCGCTGCAGCACCACTCCGACCGCAACCGCGGCAAGCACCACCACCAGCAGAATTGTGATTTCAATCATGGTCGCCGCAATCTGTCCAGGTCGATGGTCACGTTCTCGGCCTTGGCCTCGATGACGATCTGGCCGCCCTGTGCGGAGACCTTCGTCGGCCGCAGCCCGAACGGCAGTTCGTTCGTATCGATTGTCCGGGTGAACTGCTCGAGCACCTTGGGGCGCTCGGTATCGGTGACGACCGCGGTCGTCGTGGCATCACCCGTACCACGGTAGATGCTGGTCGCGACGATCTTCACCTGATCACCGTCGACCACGAGGTCTGCCGTCACACTCACATTGTCACCGCCGAGCGGTGCACCAGGCTTGCTCGGCGTCTTGCCCGGCATGGTGCCGGTGAGCAGAAGTTGCCCGCCGGTGGTCATACCGGACCCGCCCGATCCGCCGGTTCCGTCGGATTTGTTCCCCGGCGCCGAATGTACTTGCAGGTCCGGGATTTTGAACAGTCTGCCGAGTTCGGTCGGCTCGAGCCGCATCTGCCCCTCGACCCGATCCACCGGAACCGCGCGTACGTTCCCGTCGGTGAGGTCGCCGAGGGAAAGGTGGGCTCCGGTCAGCGTCGCGCCGATCGAGATTTCGCCGGGGATATCGGGTCGCATGACGCGCGCGCGGATATCGACGGTCTGGTATCGGCCGTCGAGCGCCTGGGTGAGAAAGGGGAACCCATAGATGACCACGTCGGGATCCGCGGTGAGGTCGGCGCCGACACGGAGGGCACGCGACACGCGGTACTCGGAGTAGGCGGCGGCGCCGAAATCGATGACAACCGCCAGTACCGCGAGGCACAGCAGCCCGATGATCAGCTTGCGCATGCGGGCAACACTACTTGGAGGTGTGTTTCGGGTATCGCACGTCTCTGCCGAGGTGTCACACTAACCCCGGATGGCGAGGTCATCGGTGTTCACGCGCTAATCTTGCATCCGAATTACCTGATTAGCGACGTGGCCCCGGCGGTGTGGCTGTTGTCCGGAGCTACTAGATGGGAGGAGGGCTTGTGGAGCTGCTCCTGCTGACCTCCGACCCCAACCCGGAGTCGGTACTGCCCGCCCTGTCGCTGCTGGCGCACAATGTGCGCCCGGCGCCGACCGAGGTGGCGTCCCTGCTCGAGGCGGGGACCGCGGATGTCGCACTTGTCGACGCGCGTATCGACCTGGCCGCGGCCCGTGGCCTGTGCCGACTGCTCGGCAGCACCGGGTCGTCGGTGCCGGTGGTCGCGGTGCTGACCGAGGGCGGACTCGTCGCCGTCAATGCCGACTGGGGCCTGGACGACATTCTGCTGCCCGGTACCGGTCCGGCCGAGCTGGACGCCCGGCTACGCCTGCTGGTCGGCCGCAACGGCGGTGTCGCGAGCCCGGAGAACACCGGCAAGATCACCCTCGGCGAACTGGTGATCGATGAGGGCACCTATACCGCCCGGCTGCGCGGTCGCCCGCTGGATCTCACCTATAAGGAATTCGAACTCCTCAAATACCTCGCGCAGCACGCGGGCCGGGTCTTCACCCGGGCCCAGCTGCTGCAGGAGGTCTGGGGTTACGACTTCTTCGGTGGCACCCGCACGGTCGACGTGCACGTGCGACGCCTGCGCGCCAAGCTCGGCAGCGAATACGAATCCTTGATCGGCACCGTCCGCAACGTCGGCTACAAAGCCGTCCGCCCCGCACGCAACAGCACCAAGGGCGACCACGTCACCTTCCCCGACGAAGAATCCGCCGAAGGCACCGACGACTCCCCGCCCGTCACCGTCAACGGTTCCGTCCCATAGCCGACCAAGATCAAGTGGAATCCATGGCGGCATTCGTCGAGAAGGCACCGCCACCAGTGCCACCTGATCTTGATCGAATGGAATGGTGCGCGGGATTCGCGCGTTCGTCGCGGTGATGGGGTCGACGAGGGAGATGGTTATGGGTGAGATGGCGACGTTGCGGTGGAGCGCGGGGCTCGGTGCGGAGGTGGCGCGGGCGGTGCGGGGGGTGCTGGAGCGGGCGAGTGTCGAAGACGGTGTGGCGCCGGTCTCCGAACAGGGCGTTCTCTCGCTCGTCGCGGCCGATTCCGAGGCCGAACATCTGGTTGCGCTGCGGGACGGTGTCGTTGCCGGGTACGCGAATCTCGTTCCCGCACATGGCGAACACCCCGCAATGGCGGAGGTCGCAGTCGATCCCGCCGCTCGCGGCCACGGTATCGGTGCGGAATTGGTCTCGGCCGCGCTGGTGAAGGGCGGATCGGGTGCTCGGGTCTGGGCACACGGAAATCGGCCCGCCGCCGAGGCGCTCGCGACTCGGCTCGGACTGCGCACCGCGCGCGAGTTATGGCAGATGCGGCGGTCGCTGGCAACGCCGGAGCTACCGGAGTTGGTGGTGCCGGTGGGTATCGCGTTGCGGACCTACGAAGGGTCCGCCGACGATGCCGAACTGTTGCGTGTCAATAACGCCGCCTTCGCCTGGCATCCGGAACAGGGCGGCTGGACCGAGCGGGATATCGCCGTGCGCCGCGAAGAGTCCTGGTTCGACCCGAAGGGGCTGTTCATCGCGGTGGATCCGGCCGATCCGGACCGCATCCTCGGATTCCACTGGACCAAGGTGCATTACGAGGAGAACCCGCCGGTCGGCGAGGTCTATGTGGTCGGCATCGACCCGGCCGCGCAGGGCCGGGGACTGGGTCGCCTGGTAACCCTCGCGGGCCTGCGCTACCTGCGCGAACGCGGTCTGCCCGAGGTTCTGCTCTATACCGAGGCCGACAACACCGCGGCCGTGCGCACCTACACGCGACTCGGCTTCGCCACGGCGCATATCGATGTCGCGTATTCGGCCGCTGACTGAATAACAAGCGGCCCGCCGGGGTTACTCGAGTAACACTGGGGCAAATGTCACACATAAGGGACGCAATCGCGCCGGGGTGTTCACCCGCCGTTCACTCAGCTCCGTCCAACTGTCAACCGAGCGACCTTACGTTACATAAGGGCGGCACCGTTGCCGCCTGGTGCGCAAGTTCCCCGCGAACGGCACCACGAAACCCGCCCGGGCCGGTGAGGGACCGGGCGTGTCGAACGCGATTCCCCGGAGGAATAAGTGAACTTCAAGCGCAGCAGCGCCCTGATCGGTGTGCTGGCCGCCGTCGCCATGCCGCTGGCAGCCTGTGGCAGTGACGACAACACCTCGGCCAGTGGCGATTCCGCCGCCAAGGTCGACGTTGCCTGTGGCGGTAAGAAGGCCCTCAAGGCCAGCGGTTCCTCGGCTCAGAAGAACGCCATGGACCGCTTCGTCGCCGCCTACGAGGCCAACTGCAGCGGCTCCACGCTGAACTACACTTCCAGCGGCTCCGGTGCAGGCGTGAACGAATTCCTCGGCGGCCAGACCGATTTCGCCGGTTCCGACTCGCCCCTGAGTGACAAGAAGGGCGAGCCCGCCAAGGCGCAGGAGCGCTGCGGCGCCCCGGCGTGGAACTTGCCGACCGTCTTCGGCCCGATCGCCATCACCTACAACCTCGACGGTGTGAGCGATCTGGTGCTCGACGGCCCGACCGCCGCCAAGGTGTTCAACGGCACCGTCGCCACCTGGGACGCCCCGGAGATCAAGGCGCTGAACCCGACCGCCAAGCTGCCCTCGGACAAGATCTCGGTGATCTTCCGCAGCGATGAGTCGGGCACCACCGACAACTTCCAGCTCTACCTGGACGCCGCTTCGGACGGCGCGTGGGGCAAGGGCGCGGGCAAGACCTTCAACGGCGGTATCGGTGAGGGTGCCAAGGGCAACGAGGGCACCTCGGCCGCCATCAAGAGCACCAAGAACTCGATCACCTACAACGAGTGGTCCTTCGCCAAGGCGCAGAACCTGTCCATCGCGCAGGTCGTCACCTCGGCCTCCAAGGATCCGGTCAAGCTGACCCCGGAGTCCGCGGCCAAGGCCGTCGACAGCGTGAAGATCAAGGGCGAGGGCAACGACCTGGTGCTCGACACCTCGTCGTTCTACAAGCCGACCGCGGCCGGCGCGTACCCGATCATCCTGCCGACCTACGAGATCGTCTGCTCGAAGTACGCCGACGCCGATACGTCCAAGGCGGTCAAGGCATTCCTGACCTCGGCCGTCAACAACGGCCAGAAGGGTCTGGACACCGCGGGCTACGTCGCGATCCCGGACAAGTTCAAGACCAAGCTGACCACCGCGATCAACGCCATTTCCTGATAGCTGCCACGCCATGACCGTGCACCCTGAGGTGACCGCCGCGGACCAGTCGGACTCGACTGGTCCGCGGGCGGCTGGAGATACTGCCCCTATGTCGAGTGAACCGAGCACCGAACCGGCCTCACCGAAGGCCCGCCCCGGCCACAGCCAGAGGGCCGAGGTCATCTTCCGGTCGCTTGCCACCGCGGCCGGTGCGACGGTCGTGGCGGCCATCGCACTGATCGCGCTATTTCTATTGATCCGTGCGTGGCCCTCGATCATGGCGAACGAGGCGAACTTCTTCACCAGTAGCGAGTTCAACACCACCAATGCCGATCACCTGCGGTTCGGCATCCGGGACCTGCTCATGGTCACGGTGTTGAGCTCGATACTCGCGCTGGTGATCGCGGTGCCCATCGGTGTGGGCATCGCGCTGTTCCTGACCCACTATTCGCCGAAGCCGATGGCGCGTCCGTTCGCGATGCTCGTCGATCTGCTGGCGGCGGTGCCGTCGATCGTGTTCGGTCTGTGGGGTTTCCTGGTGCTGGCGCCGCGGATCGAACCCGTCGAGACATTCCTGAACGACAAGCTCGGCTGGTTCTTCCTGTTCTCCGACGGCAATGTGTCGATCTCCGGTGGCGGCACCATCTTCACCGCGGGTGTGGTGCTGGCGGTGATGATCCTGCCGATCATCACCTCGGTTTCCCGCGAGGTCTTCAACCTGACACCCGTCTCGCATATCGAGGCCGCGCAGGCGCTCGGCGCGACCAAATGGGAGATGGTCCGGATGACGGTGCTGCCCTACGGCCGCAGCGGTGTGATCGCCGGTTCCATGCTCGGCCTCGGTCGCGCGCTCGGTGAGACGATCGCGGTACTGGTGATCCTGCGCACGTCGGCACAGGCCGGTCACTGGTCGCTGTTCGACGGCGGCTACACCTTCGCCTCCAAAATCGCCGCCGCCGCATCGGAATTCAGTCAGCCACTGCCGACCGGCGCCTACATCGCGGCCGGCTTCGTGCTGTTCGCGCTGACCTTCATCGTCAACGCGCTGGCGCGGCTCGTGTCCGGTGGAAGGGTGAACGGGTAATGACCACCACGACGACTCTCGACAAGCCGGTCAAGGCGCCCACCTTCCGGCATGTGAGCGCGGCCCGCCGGATCAAGAACAATATCGCGACCGCGGTGGTATGGCTCTGCTTCGCCATCGCACTCGTGCCACTGATCTGGGTGCTGTTCATGGTGGTGTCGAAGGGCCTCGAGTCCGTCGTCTCGCCGGACTGGTGGCAGAAATCGCAGAAGGGCATCCTGCCGGACCAGTCCGGTGGCGGTGTGTACCACGCGATCTACGGCACCATCGTGCAGACTCTCGTCGCCGCTGTCCTCGCGGTGCCGCTGGGCATTATGGCCGCGGTGTACCTGGTCGAATACGGGCGTGGCGTGCTGGCCAAGGTGACCACCTTCATGGTCGACATCCTCGCGGGTGTCCCGTCGATCGTCGCGGCGCTGTTCATCTTCGCGCTGTGGATCGCGACCATGGGCTTCCCACAGAGTTCCCTGGCGGTATCGCTGGCGCTCGTACTGCTCATGCTCCCGGTGGTGATTCGCAGCACCGAGGAAATGCTGAAGCTGGTTCCCGACGAGCTGCGCGAGGCGTCCTACGCGCTCGGAATTCCCAAGTGGAAGACCATCGTTCGGATCGTGGTGCCGACCGCGGCGCCCGGCATGATCAGCGGCATCCTGCTCTCGCTCGCCCGCGTCATGGGTGAGACGGCGCCGGTGCTGGTGCTGGTGGGCTACAGCAAGTCGATCAATACCAACCTGTTCGACGGCAATATGGCGTCGTTGCCGCTGCTGATCTACCAAGAGTTGGCGAACCCGGAACCGGCCGGCCGGGCCCGGGTGTGGGGCGCGGCGTTGACGCTGATCCTGTTGATCGCCCTGTTGTACGCGGCGGCCGCGGTCGTCAACAAGCTGCTCACGCGGAACCGATAGAAGCGAACGGAAAAATGGCCAAGCGGATCGACGTCAAAGACCTGAATATCTACTACGGCAAATTCCATGCGGTTGCCGATGTCAAGCTGTCGGTACTGCCGCGCAGCGTGACCGCCTTCATCGGCCCGTCGGGTTGTGGTAAGTCCACCGTGCTGCGTTCGCTCAACCGGATGCACGAGGTGACCCCGAATGCCCGCGTCGAGGGCGCGGTGCTGCTGGACGGCGAGGACATCTACGGCTCCACCGTCGACCCGGTCGGCGTGCGCCGCACCATCGGCATGGTGTTCCAGCGCCCGAATCCGTTCCCCACCATGTCGATTCGCGACAATGTGGTGGCCGGACTGAAGCTGCAGGGTGTGCGCAACAAGAAGGAGCTCGACGAGGTCGCCGAGCGTTCGTTGCGCGGCGCCAACCTGTGGAACGAGGTCAAGGACCGGCTGGACAAGCCGGGCGGCGGCCTCTCCGGCGGTCAGCAGCAGCGTCTGTGCATCGCGCGCGCCATCGCGGTATCGCCCGATGTGCTGCTGATGGACGAGCCGTGTTCGGCGCTGGACCCGATCTCCACCCTGGCGATCGAGGACCTGATCACCGAGCTGAAGAAGGAATTCACCATCGTCATCGTCACGCACAATATGCAGCAGGCCGCGCGCGTGAGTGACCAGACCGGCTTCTTCAACCTGGAGGCACAGGGCAAGCCGGGCAAGTTGATCGAGATCGACGATACCGAGAAGATCTTCTCCAACCCGGGGCAGAAGGCGACGGAGGATTACATCTCCGGCCGCTTCGGATAACCGGCAAACCAAAAGGCCCGCACTACGGTGCGGGCCTTTTGCTATGTCGGACATCGCTATTCGTAACCGCAGGGGCGCGTGACCGAGCCCCGGCGCGACGGTGCGTGTCGTGTTCCGTTGTCCGGCAGGGTAACTCGTTACACCTCGGCGTCGGGATCCGGCGGCAGCTCACCGGTGACCAGGAAGATCACCCGGCGCCCGATCTCCACGGCGTGGTCGGCGAAGCGCTCGTAGTAGCGGCCGAGCAGCGTCACATCGACGGCCGCGGCGACGCCGTACTTCCAGTCGCGATCCATCAGCAGCGTGAACAGGTGACGGTGCAGATCGTCCATCGCCTCGTCGTCATCGTTGAGCTGCGCGGCGCGCTCCGGATCACGGGACTCGAGCACCTCCTTGGCGCCCTCGCCCATATTCACCGCGATGCGGCCCATTTCCGCGAAGTAGCCGTTCACCGCCTCGGGCAGGGCGTGGTTGGGATGGCGCCGCCGGGTCACCTTGGCGACGTGCAGCGCCAGCGCGCCCATCCGGTTGACGTCCTGGACGATCTGGATCGCGCTCACTACCTGCCGCAGATCACCCGCCACCGGCGCCTGCAGCGCAAGCAGGGCAAACGACTTCTCCTCGGCATCGGTGATCATTTCGGCGATCCGGTCGCCCTCGCTGATCACCGATTCAGCCAGGGTGAGATCGGCCTGGAGCAGTGACTGGGTGGCTCGTTCCATAGCCGAACCCGCCAGACCGGCCATCTCACCCAGGAGGTGGGCAAGGTCGGCCATTTGCTCGTTGTAGATGACACGCATGAAAAGAGACACTAGTGCCAGGTGCTGACCTAGTCACCAACACAGGGTTAATGGGTGGTGCCGAACGTTAGCGACGGTGTTGCCCCAGCTAGCGGCTGTCCTACTTGCAGGTTTCGTCGGCGGCGTTGACGTGCTCCAGGTCCGAGGGCAGTGCGACCGGTTCCGCACTCGCCATGGTGACCGAAACGTTCGAGATCGGATCGCCGACCGGCGTAGGTGTGCGAATGGTCGGGTTATCGGCACCGATCACGACCTCGACGATGCCACCGAGACTGTTCGACTGCTCCATCGTCGCCCCGGGAATGGAACTGGCCACCGTGGCCGCCTCGGCCTCGTGGCCGGCCCCGAAGCGCACCTTGGTGGCGACCTCGGAATTCCCGCCGGAGTAATTGCCGGTGTTGTAGATCTGGAAGCCCTGATTGCCCAGCTTGGTGGCCGCCTTATTGGCCGCGCCCGCCGTCTCCGACCCATTGGAGACCAACAGCGATACCGAGCTCGGATCGACCGCGGTCAGCTTCGGCGGCGTCGGCTGGGATGACGGGATCGAACCGGGGGCCGGGGTCGACTTCTTCTCGCCGGGCAGCGGTTGGTCATCGATGATGGCGCGGAAGATCGCCTTGATATCCGAATCGCGCGGAATCTCGTTGCCATAGGAGGTGGTGCCCGCGGTCGGGATGGTCAGGAAGGTGACCGCGCCCGCGTCGACCTTCTGCAGCGAACGGCCCAGCGTCAGCAGGTCGGTCGGTTGCACCTTGTCGACGAAGGTGTGGCTGGTGAATGCGGAGATGAAGCCGTTCAGCTTGCCTGGATCGAAGAGCACCCGGCTCGACAGTGCGCCACGCAGCAGCGAGGCCAGGAAGCGCTGCTGCCGGTTGATCCGGTCGTAGTCGCTGCGTTCCTCGCCGTAGACGTGCCTGGCGCGCACATAGTTGAGCGCGGTCTCGCCGTTGATGTGCTGGTGGCCCGAATTTTCCAACACGGTGCCGAGGATGCCGTCGACGATCGGCTTGGGTGTGCAGACATCGACGCCGCCGACCTGATCGACCATCGCCTCGAATCCGGCGAAGTCGATACCGATGAAGTGTCCGATACTCAGACCCGTCATCTTGCGGATCACATTGACCAGACACTTCGGTCCGGCGAGCGCGTACACGGCATTGAGCTTGTCGCCCATGGCCGAGGGGAAGACCTCGTTGGTGTATTCCGCCTTGTCGTTGTCCCAGCCATTGCACTGCGGCCGGGTGACGTCGAGGTCGCGGGGGAACGAGACCACCACGACGCGCGAGCGGTTCTTGGGGATGTTGACCAGCATGACGGTGTCGGCGCGGGAGCCCTCGGCATCGTCCAGCGTGCCGGCACCCACCTGGCCGTTGACGCCCGCGCGGGTGTCGGTGCCGACGAGCAGGTAGTTCTCGTCGCCGAGCTGTGCGCCGGAGTCGACCACGTCTTCCGGATTGTCGTCGAGTGCGGAGACCTGGGTGAAGCCATTGGCGGTCGAACGTAGATAGCTCCAGCCGCCGCCGGTGACCAGCAGCGCGACCACCGCACAAATTGTCAGGGTGGCCCGTCCCGCGACCTGCAGCCGCTTATTGCGGCGCTGTCGGCTCGCGGCGAGCCGGGACAGGCCGACACGGGTGGATGCGGCCGCGGTCTTCGGGGCGTCCGGATCGGTGGTCGGCCAGCCGATGGTGCGCTTCTTCGGTCGCGGGGTCTCCTCGACCGGGGGGATCACGTCGGTGACGACCTCGGGCGGCTCTTTTCCGGAAACCGTCGATGCGCGGCGTTTCCCGGTGCGCGCGGTCGTCGGGGTGCCCGCGATGTCGTCGACGACCGGGGAGGCCGCGGAACGGCGGCCGGATTCGGCCTTGGCGGCTGGAGTGGCCGTCGTGCGGGGTGTGTCGGCCTTGCGTCCGGCTGGGGTGCTCGAGGTGCGCGGTGCGTCGGCATTGCGTGCAGCCGGGGTGCTCGACGTGCGCGGTGCGTCGGCTTTGCGTCCGGCCGGCATGGCTGATGTGCGAGGCGGTGCGTCGGCTTTACGTCCGGCCGGGGTGGCCGAGGTGCGGGGAGCATCGGCTTTGCGTCCGGCCGGCATGGCCGATGTGCGAGGCGGTGCGTCCGCTTGACGCGCGGAGGGAGCGCTCGATTTGCGCGGCGGGGTATCGGCTTGGCGTGCGGCGGACTCCGGCGGCTTCGGTGCAGCCCGGTTCGCGTGCGTGGGCGGTGCATCCGGTGTCGTGGACCGACGTCTGCGCCCGCTGCGCTCGTTGTCGACCTTCTGGACCAGGTCCTGAACCGTCAGCGGTGTCGAGCCGGAATCGGGATCGGTATGTCGGGCCCTCCGCGACGACCGTGCACCGTCCCGTTCGGTGTAATCCGCCGTGGGATAGCGCTCCCACGGGGCGCGACCTCCGGGCCGTGGCGACTGCCCGTGCCGATCGTCACCCACCAACGAACCTCGCTTTTCGTCTCCGCTGCCGTTTCGGCCGCTTTCGACCCGCATGACCGATTCCGCCAATGATAACGATTCCGCCACGGCGAGCCAGCCCAGTG
>NZ_BAGN01000027.1 GCF_000308835.1 Nocardia vinacea NBRC 16497
CGAAAGGCGGGGTTCGAGGGGACCGTCGGCCACGACGCGCTCCTCGACGTAGGCCAGGTCACCGCCTTCGACGATGCCGTACAACCGTTTGGCTCCGCCGACGACGATGCCGGATTGGCTGCGGATGACGACATCGGTGGCCAATTCCCAAGAGGACTGGGTCAGCGCGGTGCCATAGAAGAGTTCGACGATGCCGGTGCTGTGGGTCAGCAGCAGTTCGATGACCTCGTCGTCGCCGTCGATGCCGACCCGCCAGAAGCCGCTCTCGCGCAAATCGGGTCCACCGTAGGAGCCGTCGGATTCGATGACCCAGGAACGCGAGTCCCAGGCCAGGTAATCGCCGCCGTCATGGGAAACGACTATCTGCTGGCCGAAGCGGTAGTCGCCGCGAGCGGGATCGTTGCCCTCGCCCTCACCGCGCCACACGCCGACCATCGGCAGCAGCGCCAGCATCGATGAACTCAGATCCGGACCGAGCCGTAGATTCGCGGTGTCCTCCGGCAGCGGTAGATCCGGTAGCACCGGAATATTGCGCGCACCAGTCCATTTCGCCCGTTCGGCAGCCTCGG
>NZ_BAGN01000026.1 GCF_000308835.1 Nocardia vinacea NBRC 16497
GATGAGGAGGAGTGGAACTGACAGAGCGCTGAGCAGGGCTGTCTTCACGCCGGACATCCTAGGGGAGAGGTGCCGCGGGTGTGGCGCAGTGTTCGTCGGCGGGTCATCCGCCCTGCACGCCGAGTACATCTGCGGCTGGCACCGTAAGGCCATGAACGCTGAGCTGATCGTGTCGATTTCCGGGATCCGGGACACCACGCGGGACGCGGCTATCGAATTCGCGGCCGAAATGGATCGCCGCGATGTGCGGCTTTCGCTGCTGGTCGCGCCCCGGTTGAAGGGTAGCTACCGGCTGGTGGAAGATCCGGCGACGCAGTCGTGGCTGCGCGGTCGGCGGGCCCGGGGCGATGCGATCGTGCTGCACGGCTACGACCAGGCGGCGACCAAGCGCCGCCGAGCCGAATTCGCCACACTGCCCCGGCACGAGGCGCGCCTGCGGCTGACCGCGGCGGATCGGGTGCTCGAGCAGGTGGAACTGCGCACCCGGCTGTTCGCGCCGCCGCGCTGGGATGCCTCGGCGGGCGCCATCGAGGCGCTGCCCGAGGCCGGTTTCCGGCTCGCGCTCGGGCTGACCTCGATTCTCGATCTCGAGCGCAATATCGCCCAGAAGGCACGCGTCTACGGCATGGGCGAGGGTTTCCGCACCGAGCCCTGGTGGTGTCGTGCGCTGGTGCTCGGTGCGGCCAGGACCGCGCGTCGCGGCGGTGTGCTGCGGCTGGCCGTTTCCGCCGCTCAGCTCGGCCGTTCCGGTCCGCGGCAGGCGATGCTCGACGCGGTCGATCTCGCTTTGTTCCACGGCGCGGCCAGCGACGTGTACCGCTGGGAGCCGTTCGCCGCCGTCAAGGCGGCCTGATCGGGTCCGCCGGAAGCCGTGCAGGGGTGTGGTCGGCACCGCCCGCACGAGGCGCCGCCGCCCGTAATGGCGTGACCGGGCGGCGGCGCGCGGCGTAATCGACTCTCCACCAGCGTTATTCGGTGCTGCGCCGGACGGGTTTCGCTTTTCTGCTCGGCACGGCCGCGGTCGCGTTATGCGTGAATCCGCCCGCTTCCTCTCGGGTGAGCGGTTTGGTGTGTGGATGCTTATCCAGTTGCGCCATACCGCGCGCGATATCGGCGAGCAGTAGGTCGGCCATATCGATGCTGAATCCGTGCCGGACCAGTGCGCGCATGATCGTCTCGTTCTCGCGGTCGGCGGGCAACGGATACGCGGCGATCAGCCACCCCCTCGTCCGCAGCCGATCCGATAGTTCGTAGAGATTGAATCCGACATCCTCCGTCAGCCGCCACGACACCGCCGCGATGCCCCGATGCGGATTGCCGTCGTGGATCATCTCGAACGGACCCAATTTCAGCAGGCCATCGGCCAGATGCTGGGCGACGTGGTAGAGCTGGGACTGCAGGCGGGCGTATCCGGTGTGGCCGAGCCGGATGAATTCGTAGTACGAGGTGATCACCTGCCCGCCGGGGCGGGAGAAGTTGAGATTGAAGGTGGCCATGCTGCCGCCCAGGTAGTCCACATTGAAGATCAGCTCCTCGGGCAGATCGGCGGCCTCGCGCCAGATCGCCCAGCCCGAGCCGAGTGGCGCGAGCCCGGTCTTGTGGCCGGAGGCATTGATCGATTTGACCCGCGGTAGCCGGAAATCCCAGATCAGATCCGGTGCGGTGAACGGCGCGAGGAATCCGCCGCTGGCGGCGTCGACATGGATGGGGATATCCAGGCTGCTGACCTCCTGCAGCCGGTCCAGCGCCTTGCTTATCTCGGCGACATCCTCGAACAGGCCGGTGTAGGTCTGCCCGAAGGTCGGCACCACCATCATGGTGTTGTCGTCGCAGTAGGCGGATACGTCGTCGGGACGCATGGTCAGCCGGTCCCCGCGCAGCGGAATCTGCCGTATTTCCACATCGAAATAGCGCGCGAACTTTTCCCAGCACACCTGCACCGGGCCGCAGACGAAATTCGGGGTTCCGGTGCCGCCACCCTTGCGCCAGCGGAATTTGGCGGCCAGACCGCCGAGCATCGCGGCCTCACTCGAGCCGGTGGTGGAGGTGCCGTGCGTGCCTCCCGGATCCGGCGCATGCCACAGATCGGCGACCATCCGCACACACCGCCGCTCCAATTCGGCGGTCTGCGGGTATTCGTCCTTGTCGACGATGTTCTTGTCAAGGCATTCGTTCATCAGCCTGCGCGCCTGGTCGTCCACCCAGGTGGTGCAGAAGGTCGCCAGATTCATCCGGGAGACGCCGTCGAGCATCAGCTCGTCGTGCACGATCTCGTAGGCGACCTGCGGGATCAACTCGTTCATCGGAAATCCGGCCTTCGGCGCCGAACGGCGCAGGCCCGGCAGGGCGAATAGGTCGTCGGGCTCCAGTCCTTCTGTCATCGAACCGCCTCCGAATATGGATCGCGTGATGTTTGCGAAACAGTGGCAACCAGCGTCGACGCTTCAGCATGTCACAGCGGCGACCGGATTTTCGGTGTTCCGATCCGGACGACACAGACCGATCGGTCGGCTGATTTCTTCGTATGCACCGAGCGGTTCTGCCAGAGTGGGCGTGCGGCATGCGGCCGCTTCCGTGTGCTGGATCGGATCTGAAATGAGGTTTCGCAGATGATCGACGACTCCCACATCGCGGCGCTGCGCCAGCGGGTGGCCGCGCTGATGCCGCAGGCGAAAACCGATCTCACCCAACTGGTTTCGTTCAAGTCGGTGGCCGATCCGCGACAGTTCCCGCTGGAGGAGTGCGACCGGACCGCGCAGTGGGTGGCCGACGCGTTCGCCGGTGCGGGTCTGACGAAGGTCGGTCTGCACGAAACTCCCGATGGCAGTAAGGCCGTCATCGCCTCGCGTCCCGCGCCGAACGGCGCGCCGACAGTATTGCTCTACTCCCACTACGACGTGCAGCCGCCGCTCGACGACGATGCCTGGCGCACCCCGGTCTGGGAGCTGACCGAGAAGGACGGCCGCTGGTACGGGCGCGGCAGCGCGGACTGCAAGGGCAATATCGTGATGCACCTGACCGCGCTGCGGGCCCTCGGCGCGGAGTTGCCACTCGGCGTGACGCTGGTCGCGGAGGGTTCCGAGGAGCAGGGCACCGGCGGACTCGAACAATTCGTCGAGGCCAATCCGGAGCTGTTGCGCGCGGATGCGATTCTGATCGGCGACTGCGGCAATGTCGCGATCGGTGTGCCGACCTTGACCGAGACCCTGCGCGGCAGTGTGAACGTTGTCGTCACCATCGAAACCCTCGCAGGGCCAATGCATTCCGGCATGTTCGGCGGTCCCGCACCCGATGCGCTCGCCGCGCTCGTCTACCTGCTCGCCTCCCTGCGCGACGAACACGGCAACACTACGGTGGCCGGACTGCCCAATGATCAGCGCTGGACCGGCGTGCAGTACTCGGAGGACCAATTCCGCGCGGACGCAGGCGTACTCGGCGGCGTCGAACTCGTCGGTGACGGCACCGTCGCCGATATGCTCTGGGCGCGACCGGCTTTGACGGTGGTCGGCATCGACGCACCGAAGGTGGTCGGCTCGGCGATGGCCATCCAGCCTGCCGCGCGAGCCCGGCTCAACCTGCGCATTCCGCCGGGCACCGATCCCGACCAGGCGCTGGAACTGCTGACCGCGCACCTGCGGGCGCATACGCCGTGGCGCGCAAAGATCACCGTGGAAACCGAGGCGACCGGCGCACCGTTCCGATCGGCCAGCGGCGGCCCCGCGCGCACCGCCATGGAAGCCGCACTCACCGCCTCATACGGCCGCGCGACCACCACACAGGGCCAGGGTGGCTCGATCCCGCTGTGCAACGTCTTCGCAGATACCTACCCGCACGCCGAGATCATGCTGCTTGGCGTCGAAGAACCCAAATGCCTCATCCACGCCCCCAACGAAAGCGTCGACCCCTCCGAAATCGAACATATGGCCCTCGCGGAGGCACTCTTCCTCAGCACCTACGCCGAACAGGTCCGCTGAGAGGGTGCTGGACACCTGATCACCATGTATCCCGTTTGCCACCGGGGATACATGGTGATCAACATTCCGAGAGTCAGAGGTCGCGCTGGGTCTCGGGGGAGATGACGGTGAATTCTGTGGCGGCGGGGCCCATTTCGGCCAGGCGACCGAAGTAGATGCCCTGGGCTTCGGGTTGGATGATGCCGAAGTGGATGGGGAAGGCGGTGCGGGGGGCGACCGCGCGCAGGTAGTCGACGGCCTCGCTGATGCGCATCCACGGTGCGGATGCCGGGATGGCGAGGACGCCGACCGGTACCGGTGGCACCCAGAGCGAGTCGCCGGGGTGCACGAGTTGGGCGGGATCGTCCGGGGTGCCGAGTTGGAAGACGGTGTTGTCGATCACCGGGATCTCGGGGTGGATCACCGCATGCCTGCCGCCGCCTCCGGTGATCTGGAGGTCGCCGAGGGTGATCACATTGCCCGCGTGCACCGGCTCCCACGGTTCACCGCGCTGCTGTGCGGTCTGGGGGTCGCTGAACAGGCGCGCATTCGGGTTGTGGTCGAGTAGCACCTCGATCCGGCTCGGATCGATATGGTCGGGATGCTGGTGGGTGACGGCGATGGCGTCCAGGCCGGTAATGCCCTCGAATCCGTGTGAGAAGGTGCCCGGATCGAACAGCACCTTCTTGCCGTGCAATTCGACGAGGATGCAGGAGTGGCCGAAGTGGGCTATGCGCATGGGGCCATGCTATTTGACTCGACCCCGACCGCAGCTCGGACAACCTGGACAACTACGCTGCTCAGGTAACCCCAACACCACCTGAGGAGCAACGCGTGGCACGAGTCGTGGTCGAGGTGATGCCGAAGGCCGAGATCCTGGATCCGCAGGGTCAGGCCATCGCCGGCGCGCTCCCGCGCCTGGGATTCGCCGGAGTGTCGGATGTACGGCAGGGCAAGCGATTCGAACTCGATGTCGACGACAGTGTCAGCGACGCGGAGCTCGAACAGATCGCCGAGGCGCTGCTCGCCAACACCGTGATCGAGGACTGGAAGGTCGTGCGGGTTTCAGCATGAGCGAGCGTAGCGAGCGAATCGAAAACACAGCCGCCTTCGCGGGCATGACGGAGCCGAGCGCCAGCGAGGCGCAGTCATGACCGCGCGAATCGGGGTCATTACCTTTCCCGGGACGCTCGATGATGTCGACGCGGCGCGGGCGGTCAAGCTTGCTGGTGCCGAGGCGGTCAGCCTCTGGCATGCCGATGCCGATCTGAAGCAGGTCGACGCGGTGGTCGTGCCCGGCGGCTTCTCCTACGGTGACTACCTGCGCGCCGGTGCCATCGCCCGGTTCGCCCCGGTAATGGGTGAGGTCGTCAAGGCCGCGGGTCGGGGTCTGCCGATTCTCGGCATCTGCAACGGTTTCCAGGTGCTGTGCGAGGCCGGTCTGCTGCCCGGTGCGCTGACCCGCAACGAGGGTCTGCACTTCGTCTGCCGTGACGAATGGCTGCGCGTCGAAACCGCGAATACCGCATGGACCTCGCGCTTCGAGCCCGGTGCCCAGATCCTCATCCCGGTCAAGAACGCCGAGGGTCGCTACCAGGCCTCCGAGCGGGTACTCGACGAACTCGAGGGCGAGGGTCGGGTGGTCTTCCGCTATGCCGGCGACAATCCGAACGGCTCCCAGCGCGATATCGCGGGCATCGCCTCGGCCGATGGCCGGATCGTCGGCCTGATGCCGCATCCGGAACACGCCACCGAGCCACTGACCGGTCCGAGCGACGACGGCCTCGGGCTGTTCCTCTCGGTACTCGACACTCTGGTCGCTGTGTAGTTGGCCGCGCCTGCGGCGCGGCGTGTTCGCGGCCCCTTGTGTCTCGCGGTAAGTCACCCAACTCAAGTGATCCGGGCGAGGATGTCGAAATCGACGCCGTCGGCCAGCGCGATATAGCCGTGCTGTTGGGCCTGGTTTCCGATGAATCTTCGGGAACCGCCAGGGGTTTCGAGTTGCACACCCTGATCGAGGGCCGCGTGCACGTCGGGTACGTCCAGTGCGCCGACCGTCTCGCCGATCGCGCGCAGGGTGTGGATCGCCTCGTAGCTCATATTGCTGAAGCTGGTCAGTGCGGGTGCGAAGGTGCCGTGTAGTCGGCGGTAGCGAGTCAGCCGGTCGCGGCCGTCGTCGCTGCGTGGGTCGACGAAGAAGCTCGATGCCACGTAGAAGTTGTGGTTGGCCTCGGGGCCGCCGGTCAGCAACACATTCTCGTCGGCGGCCGGGCTGATGCGCAGCAGTGTGTCGGCGCGTCCGGTCGCGGCGAACTGCCGATTGAAGCGGGAGACATCCGCGCCGACCATCAGGATGATGACGGCGTCGGCCTGGTCCAATGCGGGATTGTTGAGGAATTCCCCGAAGTCCGGTGCGCCGAGCGGGACGAATCGCTCCAGCACGATGGCGCTCGGATCGGTCAGGCTGCGCCGTACCGCTTTGGCCGATTCGCGCGGCCAGATGTAGTCGTTGCCGATGATCGCCCAGCGGCGCACACCGTGTTCGCGTTCCAGCCAGTGCACGGCGGGCAGGGTCTGGCCTGCCGGATGTTCCCCGAGCATCAGCACTCCGGGTAGCTCATTGGTGAGGCCCTCGTGTCCGGTGGCGAAAAGGTAGGGCACTCGACTGGCATTGGCGCGCGCTACCGCTAGTCGCACCGCCGAGGTGTGCCAGCCGGTGATCGCGTGCACCATTCCGGTGGCGAGCAGCGCCGAAACCTCCTCGGCGACCTCGCGCGGATTCCGGCCACCATCGATATTCGTGGTACGAATTTCACGGCCGAGGAATCCGGCGCCGGCATTGATTTCGTTGACCGCAAGGGAAATCGCGGCATCGCAGGATGCCGCGACGATACCGCCCGGTCCCTGCATCGGAACTATGTTCAGTATCTCGATCGTGCCGTCTGGGCTCTCGCCGAACGCTGACATTCGGTACTCTTCTTCTCGTTCGAGCGAAATTCATGGCAGGCAGGAAATAATGACGACCATTGTAAGTGGATATTCCACGCTGCATGGTGCGCTGCGTGCCGCGGAACGGCGTTGGCTGGATCACCTCGACGCCGCCCTGTGCGCCAGGCAACTAACAGCCGATCAATGGTCGATGCTGTCGAATCTGTCCACCGAGTTCGGGATCACCATGAGTGAGCTCGCGGCCAGGTCACAGCTACCGCCGTCATCAGCGACCAGGCATGCCGATGCCCTCGCCGAACGCGGCCTGATCTTCCGGGTGGCCGCCGAGGACGACCGCCGCCGCATCCTGATCGGCCTGAGCAGGCTCGGTTCGGATCTGGTCGACGCGGTAAGCGCCGAGGAGGAGCGCGCGGAGCAGGAGTTGCGTTCGCGCATTGGTGTGCGGCGTTATGCCGAGCTTATGCGTTTGCTCGAACTCGTTTCCGCCGGGTAGCCCATTTCGGCAAGGGTAACCTTAATCATCGGATGAATTATTCCGATAAACGTCCCGAACGTTCGGTTTCGAAGGTGTGAGCGTGAATTACCATTCATTCGGTTATGTTCAAAATTGAAGCATTTTGGCGAGCTGCGAGATGACCCGATATCCGACATCGGTGTGGTGACGAATTCGGCTCCCGCTGGTCATCGGAGGGGATAGCGACTGCCCGGAGGTGTGGCTCGATTGCGCGCTGAAGGGCGCGGAACTCGTTGTCGCAGGTGCGGGATTTGGTCGGGATCGAGCCGATCGGGTCCTGAGGTCTGCTGGGGGTCTGCCTAGGATCGCAGGCATGCCCGTTTCCTCTACCGCTGCCACGGCCGCCGGGTTGTGCGCCTTCATCGACGATTCACCGTCGCCGTTCCACGTATGCCGGACGGTCGCGCGGGAACTGGACGCCCACGGCTTCACCCCGCTCGCGGAGTCGGCGCCGTGGCCATCGGATGGGCCGAGCCGCCATTACGTCGTGCGCGGCGGTTCGCTGGTCGCGTGGGCGACAGCCGATTCCGCCGGTGTGACGCCGTTCCGGGTGGTCGGTGCGCATACCGACAGTCCGAATCTGCGGGTGAAGCAGTATCCGGATCTGGCAGCGGTGGGATGGCAGCTGGTCGGGTTGGAGCCCTACGGCGGTGCCTGGCTGAATTCGTGGCTGGACCGGGAACTCGGCATTTCCGGGCGACTCAGCGTGCGCGACGGAAATGCGGTGCGCGACCAGCTGGTTCGCATCGATGATCCGATTCTGCGGGTGCCGCAGCTGGCCATCCACCTGTCGGAGGACCGCCGGGGGGTCACCCTGGACCCGCAGCGGCACGTCAATGCGATCTGGGGTCTGGGTGCGCAGCCGCGATCGTTCCTCGAATTCGTCGCCGAATATGCCGAGGTCGATCCGCACGCGGTGCTCGGCTGGGAGCTGATGACCCACGATCTGGCACCGAGCCGGTTGGTGGGTCGCGACCGCGATCTGGTGAGCGCGCCGCGCCTGGACAACCAGGGCACGTGCTACGCCGGATTGCACGCCTTCCTCGCGGCGATCGCGGAACCCGGTGCGGCCATTCCGGTTTTGGCGATGTTCGATCACGAGGAGGTCGGCAGTCAGTCCGATCGCGGCGCGCAGTCCGATCTGCTGCCGACGGTGCTCGAGCGCATCGTGCTCGCACGCGGCGGTGGCCGCGCCGAATACCTGGCCGCGCTGGCCGGATCCGTCTGCGCCTCCGGCGATATGGCGCATGCGACGCATCCCAACTACCCGGACCGGCATGAGCCCGCACACCGCATCGAGGTCAACGGCGGTCCGGTGCTCAAGGTCAACCAGAATCTGCGCTACGCAACGGATGCGGCAGGTGCGGGTGCCTTCGCCCTGGCCTGCGCCCAGGCCGAGGTCCCGCTACAGCGCTACGTGCACCGAGCCGATCTGCCCTGCGGCTCCACCATCGGCCCGATGACCGCCGCTCGCACCGGCATGCCCACCGTCGATGTCGGCGCCGCGCAACTGGCAATGCATTCGGCCCGCGAAATCATGGGCGCGGCAGATGTTTCGGCCTACGCCGCCGCCTTGGCCGCCTTCCTCACACCTACACTGCTCGACCGGTAGGTGCTGCGGAACTCCGCAGCCCGTATTCCTCATGGGCGCTCACCGAACTCGCCGAGCCGGTATGGCTCGCAGATCGGCGAGTTGTGCTGCGACACTCTCGAGTGGGTCCTGAGCATCGAAGTAGGCCGTGGCAGGTCCGGCGCCAACCGCGACTTCGGCAGCAGGCCCGTCCGTGCAGGCGGAGCGGGCGACCGCCGATCAAACTGCGGCGCTGGATGTCTCGGGGGTTTTGGTCGGGTGGTTGGTGATGACGGCGACCACGAATATCGCCAAGGTGGCGAGAACGTAACTGCTGCCGATGATCTGCTGCCACCAGGCCCAGCCGAGTTCCAGGTCCTTCGAATGCGGCAGGAGCCATTGGGGGCCGATCATGAACAGGACGGTGCAGGCGGCGACGGTGCCGATGAACCAGCGGTTGCGGGTGCCGCGGGCGATGGCGTCGGCGGCGACCAGGATGGCCGGGGCGATCCAAACCCAGTGGTGTGACCAGGAAACCGGCGACACCAGCAACACCGCGGCAGCGTTGACCATCAGTGCGGCAACCTGCTGGCCCGCTTCGAGCAGTCGGCGCATCCATACCGCCGCGAGGGCAATCGCGATGAGCGACAGTGTGATCCAGATCAGGGTGGCCAGGGAATCGGAGACGCCGAGGCGGAAGGCCATGCCCTTGATCGACTGATTGCCCGCGAAATACGGCGGGCCGATGCGGCCGGTATCGGCCAGGGTGTGGAACCAGTATTCGGCCGAATCGCTCGGGAACAGCAGAAATCCGAGTCCGACCGCGACGATCGCGGAGACGATCAGCGTGCCCGCCGCCTTCCAATCCCGGCGTAGCAGGAAGTACAGCAGATATCCGGCCGGAATCAATTTCACCGAGACCGCGATGCCGATGAGCATGCCGCGCGGCCAGAACGGTTTGCGGACAAGACAATCCATGGCGACCGCGGCCATCAGGACCAGATTGATCTGGCCGAAGCCGAAGGTGGCCCGGATCGGTTCGGACGTCTGCGCCACCGCGACCATACCGATGACCAGCGCCAGCACGGTCCGCCGCTCGAGGGTCGGGCGCAGCCGCGCGAGCACCAGCCAGAGCGTGATGCCGAGGCTGAGCACCGAGGTGGCGGTCACCAGCACCTCGGCCAGCGGCAGCGGCATCAGCGCGAGCGGTGCGAAGAACAGGGCGGCCAGCGGGGGATAGGTGAACGGCAGTCCGATTCCCTCGACCGGAGGCATCGGTCCGTACAACTCGCCGTCGTCGAGCCACACACGCGCACCGTTGCGATAGACCTGGAGATCGATATATCCGTTCCACCAGTGCACCACCAGCGAGACGATGGCCGACACGGCGAACATCGCCACGGCGATCAGCAGCCAGCGCACCTGCGGGTTCGACAATGAGAATCGCGGCGAGATGTCCGAGTCGGCTTCGAGCCGGATGTCCTGCGTGGTGACGGGCTGCTCGGCCGGATCCGCAACCCCCGATCGATCGTTCACCGCCAAAGAGTAGCGGTTGCGAGCTCCCGCGATGTGTGCCGACCCGAGGCATCCACGCCCGAAAACCGGCGATCCGGAAGACCGGTCGATGCGACCGGTCGCCCATCGAGGGCCACGGCTAAACTTCATGGCGAATCCCCAGCTTCGCGCTCCGGCCCGAAAGGACCCTGGTACTCCGTGACTCCGCAGGTCGACACCGTCAGCGCAGCCGCAGCAACTCCCGACGCCCCGCAGCCGTACAAGGAGCTCGGTCTCAAGGACGACGAGTACGCGCGGATCAAGGAAATCCTCGGCCGTCGGCCGACCGACGCCGAACTGGCGATGTATTCGGTGATGTGGAGCGAGCACTGCTCCTACAAGTCCTCGAAGGTGCATCTGCGCTACTTCGGCGAGACCACCACCGACGAGATGAAGTCCGCGATGCTCGCCGGCATCGGTGAGAACGCGGGCGTCGTCGATATCGGCGAGGGCTGGGCGGTCACTTTCAAGGTGGAGAGCCACAACCACCCCTCCTATGTGGAGCCGTATCAGGGTGCGGCCACCGGTGTCGGCGGCATCGTGCGCGACATCATGGCCATGGGCGCGCGGCCCATCGCGGTAATGGATCAGCTGCGCTTCGGTGCGGCGGACGCGGCCGACACCCGGCGCGTGGTCGACGGTGTGGTGCGCGGTGTCGGCGGCTACGGCAACTCGCTCGGCCTGCCGAATGTCGGCGGCGAGACCGTTTTCGATGCCTCCTACCAAGGAAATCCACTGGTCAACGCGCTGTGCGCGGGTGTCATGCGGGTCGAGGATCTGCATCTGGCCTTCGCCTCCGGCGCGGGCAACAAGATCATTCTGTTCGGCGCGCGCACCGGCCTCGACGGCATCGGCGGTGTTTCGGTGCTGGCCTCGGACACCTTCTCCGGTGACGAATCCGGTACCGGCCGCAAGAAGCTGCCGAGCGTCCAGGTCGGCGACCCGTTCGCCGAGAAGGTGCTCATCGAGTGCTGTCTCGAGCTGTACGCGGCCAAGCTGGTGGTCGGCATCCAGGACCTCGGTGGCGCCGGATTGTCCTGTGCCACTTCCGAACTCGCGGCCGCAGGCGACGGCGGCATGCATATCGACCTGACCAAAGTGCCGCTGCGCGCCAAGGGGATGACCCCGGCCGAGGTGCTCTCCAGCGAATCGCAGGAGCGCATGTGCGCGGTGGTCATGCCGGAGAATGTGGACGCGTTCATGGCCGTCTGCCACAAGTGGGATGTGCTGGCCACGGTCATCGGTGAGGTCACCGAGGGCGACCGGCTGGTGATCAGCTGGCACGGCGAGACCGTTGTCGATGTGCCGCCGCGCACCGTCGCACATCAGGGCCCGGTGTACGAGCGCCCGGTGCAGCGACCGGATTTCCAGGACGCGCTCATCGCCGACACTCCGGACACGCTGCCCCGGCCGAAGACTCCGGACGAATTGCGCGCCACCGTATTGCAGATGGTCGCCAGCCCGCAGCTGTGCAGCCGCCGGTGGATCACCGAGCAGTACGACCGCTACGTCCGCGGCAATACCGTGCTCGCCGAAAATGCCGACGCGGGTGTCATCCGGATCGACGAGGAGACCGGCCGCGGCATTGCGCTCGCCACCGACGCGTCCGGCCGCTACACCAAGCTCGACCCCTACACCGGCGCGCAGCTCGCGCTGGCCGAGGCCTACCGCAATGTGGCCACCACCGGCGCGACGCCGAAGGCCGTCACCAACTGCCTCAACTTCGGCTCTCCGGAGGATCCGGGCGTCATGTGGCAGTTCCAGCAGGCGGTGCGCGGTCTCGCGGACGGCTGTGTGGCCCTCGGCATTCCGGTCACCGGCGGCAATGTCAGCTTCTACAACCAGACCGGTCAGGACGCCATCCTGCCGACCCCGGTGGTCGGCGTGCTCGGCGTCATCGACGATGTGCACCGGCGCATCCCGACCGGACTCGGGCTGGAGCCGGGCGAGACGCTGATCCTGCTCGGCGAGACCGCCGACGAATTCGGCGGCTCGATCTGGTCGCAGGTAACCCACGATCATCTCGGCGGTGTGCCGCCCAAGGTCGACTTCGCCCGCGAGCAGCTGCTCGCGGAGGTGCTGACATCGGGTTCGCGCGACGGCATGATCAGTGCGGCGCACGACCTTTCCGAGGGCGGTCTGATCCAGACCGTGGTCGAGGCCGCGCTGGCCGGCGAAACCGGTTGCCGCATCCTGCTTCCCGAGGGTTCGGATCCGTTCGTGCAGCTGTTCTCCGAATCGGCGGGCCGGGTGCTCGTCGCGGTGCCGCGCTCGGAGGAGACCCGCTTCACCAAGATGTGCACCGCGCGCGAATTGCCGTGGGTGCGCATCGGTGTGGTCGATCAGGGTTCGGATTCCGTCGAGGTGCAGGGCCAGTTCTCGATTACTCTGGCCGACCTGCGCGAGGCGCACGAGGGCACGCTGCCGAAGCTGTTCGGGGCCAGTGCCGTTTGAGCGCGCCGGAGGCTGGTGAAGTCTCGGCAGTCCTACGCGGGGGCGTCGGCACGCTTGTCGGCGCCGTCGAGCGTTTCTTCCATCCGAATTACGTCGGCCTCATCGTGGCCACGGTGTTCTTCGGCTGGTCGCTGACACCCTCACTGCTGCCACGGGATTGGCTGTTCGAGGGGCTGGTCAGTGGGATCAATGCGGCCATCGGCTACGGCGTCGGCTGTCTGTTCGACTGGGTTTACCGCAAGTGGTTGCGGAAACCGTTGCGCCGCAAGGTCGCTCAGTTGCCGCCTACGGTCACGCGGGCGTGGGCGAAGCGGCCGAAGTGGCTGTCAGGTGCGGTCAAGACCACGATTGTGCTCACCTGTCTCGGCGTCGCCGTTTTCCTGCTGGTCGAATCGGCCCGCTGGCAGCGCGAAATCACCGCGCTCATGGGCATGGAACCCACGACGACTTCCGGCTTCCTGCGCACCGGCGCAATGAGCGCGCTGGTCGGCGCGATCGTCATCGCGGTTTTCCGGACATTGCGGCGGCTTGTCCGTTCGATCGCATTCGAGCTGATCAAGCGCGCCCACTTTCCGCGCCAATTGGCCGTGCCGACCGGTGTGCTCATCGTGGTCGTCGCGGCAGTGCTGCTGTTCAATGGCGTGCTCACCAAAGTTTTCTTCGACGTGGCGAATTCGGCGTTCAGCGTGCGCAATAGCCACACCTCACCGAATGCCGTACAGCCACAGTTGCCGGAACGCTCCGGCAGTCCGAATTCGCTGGCGGCCTGGGACACGCTCGGTTCCGAGGGCCGCTGGTTCGTCTCCTTCGTGCCGACTGCCGCCGATATCAGCCAGGTCACCGGAAAGCCGGCGCGCGAACCTATTCGGGTCTACGCCGGATTGGAATCGGCCGACGGGCCGGAAGCACAGGCCGAATTGGTCGCGGCGGAGTTGGAGCGCACTAAGGCATTCGAGCGCAAGGTGCTGGTCGTCGTGACGACGACGGGCACCGGCTGGGTCGATTCGTCCAGCGCCGAATCCATCGAGCTGATGTACGACGGTGACACCGCGATTGCCGCGACCCAGTACTCCTATCTGCCGAGTGTGCTGTCGTTCCTATCCGATAAGGACAAGGCCACCCAGATGGGAAAGCTGGTCTTCGACAAGGTTTATGAGCACTGGTCGGCCCGGCCGAAGGAAGCGCGGCCCAAGCTGCTCGTCTACGGCGAGAGCCTGGGATCCCAGGGCTCCGAAGGTGCTTTCACCGGCCTGGCCGACATCCGTTCGAAGACCGACGGCGTGCTGTGGGTCGGACCGCCGAATTCCAACCGGCTGTGGAGTGAATTCACCGCCCGCCGTGATCCGGGCACACCGGAGACCCTGCCGACCTATGCCGACGGACTGGTGGTGCGTTTCTCCGACAGCCGCGCCGACCTGTGGAAGCCTGGGGACAATTGGCTGCCGCCGCGCATCGCCTATCTGCAGCACGCCTCCGATCCCGTGGTCTGGTGGTCGGCGGATCTGCTGTTCAGCGAACCGGATTGGCTGCGCGAACCGCGCGGTCCCGATGTGTCGTCGCGGATGGCGTGGTATCCGATCGTCACGTTCTGGCAGGTCGCCGCGGATCTGCCCCGAGCGCAGAGCGTCAGCGACGGACACGGGCACAACTACGGCAACCTGGTATTGGATGCGTGGGCCGCGATCGCGCAGCCGCCGGACTGGTCGGCCGATCTGGCGGATCGGATCCGGAACTATCTGGCCATCTCCTCGGCCCGTGAGCACCAGCTGAAATAAGCACCCACCTGGGCGGGCCCGAACCCCTCGTTGCCGGACTCGCCCAGGTGCGCGCCGTCAGGCGACGGATTTGAACGGGTCGTGCTCCGCCATCAGCTTTTCCATCCGCGCCTCGTCCAAGCGGCGGCTGATGCTCGCCGATTCCTGTTGGTCGCGAACGACCTTCGCCAGGGTGAAGGCGCTCGACACCAGAAACAGCACGGACATGCCGAGGAAGCCGCGCTGTGCGATATCGAGAGGCAGGTAGAAGATGCCGACGCCGGTCCCGAAGAAGCTGACGCCGAACGCGATCGCGGCTTGCGCGAGGAAGGCCGAAGAGGTCTTCGGCCGGGCGTTGGGATTGGTCATGGCATGAAGTCTGCTGATTCGGCGCGCTGCGCAACCGCGTACAACTACTCGAGCGCGTTGGGTGATTGCCGGACGTCGCGGTAAGTGACAGTGCCGCTGGATGATTCGCGAATCGAGTCGGCTGAGTCGGTGGAGCGGCCGTGTGATCTGTGTCGGCAATACCGCGTGGCGCTGTGGGCGACACACCCGTCGACCCGAGTGCACCCGCATACTGTTCGGGTGATGATCGCTACGGACCTGTCGACGCCCGTGCCCGATCCGAACCGCCACGATCCGGGCATCGCGCCGTCGCGCTGACCGATGCTCGAAACCTCGACCACCCTGACGAAGCTGCGTGCGCGCGGCGTCATGGTCGTGCGGCGTGCCGAGGACATCATCGATCTGAACTATGTCGGGCTGGTCTTCGCGACGATCTTCTTCGCACTTTCGGTGACGCCGTCGCTGGTGCCGCGCGACTGGCTGTTCCAGGGCCTGATCAGCGGCATCAATGCCGCGCTCGGCTACGGCCTCGGCTGCCTGTTGGAGTGGCTGTTCCGGCTCTGGGTCCGGCCGCGGCTGGCCAAGCTGCTGCGCGACCGGATTTCGCCGCCGACCTGGGTGCGCTATGCGGTGAAGTCCGCGATCCTGCTCACCGCCGCCGTCACCGCGGCCTTCATGCTGGTGCAGTCGGCCCGCTGGCAGCGCGAGATCACCGCGCTGATGGGCATGGAGGGCACCACCACCCCCGCGTATCTGCGCACGGGATTGCTCAGTATCGCGGTGGGGACCGGGGTGGTCGCGGTATATCGGACGTTGCGCGAGATCATTCGATTCCTGGCCCGCCAGCTCAACCGCTGGGTGCGAGTGCCGCGCGAGCTGGCGCCATCGGCCGGATTCCTGGTTCTGGTGGTGCTGACCGTCACGGTGTTCAACGGCGTCGCCTCACGCGCCTTCTTCGCGGTGGCCAACTCGGCGTTCAGCGTGCAGAACGATCACACCTCGCCGAATGCGGTGCAGCCGCTGCAGCCGGAGCGCTCGGGCAGTCCGGCCTCGCTGGCGAAGTGGGATTCGCTCGGATTCGAGGGCCGCTGGTTCGTCTCGCACGGTCCCTCCGCGGCCCGGATCACCTCGGTCACCGGGAAGCCCGCGCGCGAGCCGATCCGCGCCTATGTGGGTCTGGAGTCTGCGCAGAGCGGCGAGGCGCGGGCTGAGCTGGCGGTCTCCGAACTGGAGCGCACCGGCGCCTTCGACCGGAAGGTGCTGGTGGTGGTCACCACGACCGGGACCGGATGGGTGAATTCCATGGCGGCCGGCGCCATCGAGTACATGTACGGCGGCGATTCCGCCATCGTGGCCTCGCAGTATTCGTATCTGCCCAGTGTGCTGTCCTTCCTCGCGGACCGCGGCAAGGCATCGGATGCGGGTAAGCAGCTGTTCGACGCGGTCTACCAGCATTGGTCGGCGCGGCCCGAGGGGGCGCGGCCGAAGCTGCTCGTGTACGGCGAGAGTCTGGGCTCGCAGGGCTCGGAGGCGGCCTTCGACGGACTCGCCGATCTGCGCTCCAAGGTCGACGGTGCGCTGTGGGTCGGGCCACCGAATTCGAATCGATTGTGGGAGCAGTTCGTTTCGCGACGTGATCCCGGATCGCGCGAGGTCGAACCGCTGTACGCCGACGGCCTGGTGGTCCGATTCGCCTCCGACAGTGCCGATCTCGCGCGTCCGACCACCGAATGGCGGGCTCCGCGCATCGCCTATCTGCAGCACGCCTCCGACCCGATCGTCTGGTGGTCCTCGGATCTGATTTTCTCCCAACCGGATTGGCTCTCCGAACCGCGCGGCTCCGATGTGTCATCGCAGATGCGCTGGTGGCCGTTCGTCACGTTCTGGCAGGTCTCGTGTGACCTGTCCAATGCGCAGGGCGTCACCGACGGGCACGGGCACCGGTACGGCAGTCTGGTATTGGACGGCTGGATCGCCGTGGCGGCACCGCCGGATTGGACCGTGGAACAGTCCGACAAGATCCGGGCCCAGATCGAGGCCGCCGAGGACTACGAGCGCGAGATCAAATGACGTTTATCGGACGCGTTGCGAAAACTGCTGTCGCCGTTGGTATTCCATTGGCATGGAGCAATTGGCTATTGCCGCGCTCGAGGCTGGATCTGCGCGGCCGCACCGCAGCCAATGCCGGATTCGCGACTGGCTACGCACTGGTATTTCGCGGCCGGCCGAACTGGTTGTCCGTGCGAGGGCTCGGTTACGGACTCGCCTCGGCGAGCGTGGTCGCCGCCGGTTATGGTGCGGCCGTTGCCATTCCGGCGCTGCGTGATCGTCTCGGTGGGTTCGCCGACCGGGCTCCGGACGTCCCGCTAGGTGAGTGGGTCGCGGTACATATCCCGATCGGCACCGTCTACAGCGAGGAACTCATCTTCCGTGCCACACTGAACCCGTTGCTGGACAACGAGTTCGGACCCGGAGGCGGTGTGTTGATCGGAGCAGCTACGTTCGGCCTCTGGCACATCTATCCCGCACGCGCTGCGGGTGACAGCGTTCCGGCATCGATTGCCGCGACCGCAGCCGGTGGCCTCCTATTCGACCTGCTGCGCCGCCGCACCGACAGTGCCACAGCCCCCGCTCTGCTGCACTTCGCCATGAACGCCGGAGGTGCGCTTGCGCCGCGAATCGCCGCCCGGTTCGCCTCGGTTCGTGGCCGAAGCAACTGACTGCCGCATCGGCTTGTGTTCGGTGTGGCTGACCGCCGCGTCGGCTTGTGTTCGGTGCGACTGACCGCTGCGTCGGTTCGTGCCCGAAGCAGCTGACTTCCGCGTCGGTTCGTGTTCGGTGCAAGTGACTCCCGCCTCGGCTCGAGCTCGAAGCAGCTGACTTCCGCTTCGGTTCGTGCTCGGTGCAGCTGACTCGCATGTCGGCTTGTGCTCGATGCAGCTGCCCGCTCGACTCGGCCCCGGCGCGCAACAGCTGATCGGCACATCTTCCGCACGCCACGGCAGTGCGGCTGCCGACAGAATGCGCCCCAGATGCGGGACCGGATCCAACCGACCGCTCCATCAGCATTGTCGGAGCCCAGCAGTAATCTCGGCACCGTGGCAGGACGAGGAACGGTGGATCCAGCGGAAATGCGAGCGGCGGTCGAAGCAGTCAGCACCTGGCTGCGCGACGACTCGACATCGGCACCCGCCAGGTCCGAACTCGCGGCCGCGGTCCGCACCACCGTCCGTACCCTCGCCGCCTCCGCACCCGGCCATTCCGTCGAGGTCCGCGTCCCACCTTTCGTGGCAGTGCAGTGCATCGAGGGCCCACGGCACACCCGGGGCACACCACCGAATGTCGTCGAAACCGACCCACGCACCTGGCTTCTACTCGCCACCGGCTTCCTCGACTTCGAGACCGCGGTGGCGAACGGCACAGTGACCGCCTCCGGCAGTCGAGCCGCCGAAGTCGCCCATTGGCTCCCCATCGCCCGCCCTGTCGCGGACTGACACCCGGAATCCGCACCGTGTACCCGGATCTGCGTTCCTGCCGGGACCCGAGGAGCCGAACCCCCGATCGGGTACGAATTCTCGCTAACGCCGCAGGGCCATCTTGATGGTCGGACCGAACCCGAAAGCGGGGGAGGGCGTCGGCTGATCAACCCCAATGGCTTTCGACGTCAGTCGAATCGGGCTACCGCGTGGTCTGGGCGGATCAACTGGTCGAGTAGCGCGGACTTGATGGCCGGCCGCGAGCCGAAGACCAGCGTGAACGTCGCTTCGCGTACTGAGCGCTCGGCGAGGTTGCCGCGGGTGACTGCCCCGCTTCCGACGGCGGTGACCAGTGCCGACGCCGCGCGCACCGCCAGTTCGGAGGCGCGGGCGCGAGCCAGGTAGACATCCGACTGGCCGGTGAGCGCATCGTCGAGTTCGGTTCGGATGCGGGCGGCTTCGGCGGCCGAAGCGGTGGTGTCGATGCCGAGCTGCGTGAGTTCGTCGAGGCAGCGCCGCACGATGCCGAGAGCGAGCGCGCCGTTGCGCCAGGCGGCCAGGATGAAGGAGGCGTTGAAGCTGCGCAGCGAAATCCGGTTGTCCACAGCGGAATCGGGCACCTGGACGCCGTCGAAGGTGAGTGTCACGGTCTTGCTCGCGTCGGCGGCGATGAGCGGGAGCGGGGTGGCATGTACCGCGGGGCTCGGTTCGGCGGGCACCACCACGCTGATCAATGATCCCTCGTCGTCCGCATCGCGCGCCATCACGCCGAGAATGTCCACCAGACCCCACCCGGTGACGAACGGCGCGGTGCCGTCGAGGACATACCCACCGTCGACGCGGCGCGCGATCAAGCCGGGTTGGTCGTTCGCGCCCGCGTAGCTCACACCCGCACGCACCCGTCCGCGCCGCAGATCCTCGGTAAGTCGTTCGCGCAGTACGAGATTCGGTGACGTGGCGACCCGTCGCGCGACCCCGAGATGCTGCGCCCAGACGAAGGTGGTCGTCAGACATCCGGCGACCAGGATCTCACCGGCCTGGGTGAAGGTGGCGATATCCATATCATCGGCCATCGTCGCGCCGTAGAACCCGTACTCGGCGAGCAGGTCGAAATGGGTGCCGGGAATTTCGCCGGTGCGGTCGACCGCGTCGGCCTGTGGTGCGAATATCTCATCGGCCAGATAGCGCGCGTGTTCGATCCACGAATTCACAACACCCATCTTGGTGCATGCCGCGAATCCGGTCGCAGTCGCCACGAGGCTTGCCTCAGCCGCGGGACAGATCGCGCCGATGCAGGCCCCTGTAGTCGTAGTACCGGGTGATGAAGGTGCCGAGTATCAGCCCGATCGAGAGCCCGAGCACCGCCATCCACACCCCGCGTGACAACCCCGCCGGGAAGTTCGCGTCGAAGTAGAGAATTGCGCGCACACCGACGAACACCTGGTGCATCGGCTCGAATTTCGCCAGCCAGCCCAGATATTTCGGCGTCGCCTCGATCGGCACGGTGCCGCCCGAGGAGGGCAGCCCGAGAATGATGAACAGGATCAGGTTGATCAGCAAACCCGCCGAACCGACCGCTGCGAGGATGGACAACCCGGTGATCCCGACCGCCATGATGGCCAACGCGCTATAGAGAAACAGTGTGAGCGGATGATCGATCGGCATATCGAGCAGGCCGGCCACACCGAGGAATACGCCCGCGACGATATTCGCGGTGATCACCATCACACCCCATTTGATCAGCAGCGTATTGAACCGCGAGATCGGAGTGGCCGGAAAATGCACGTACCACGGCCCGTATTCGGTGGGCACGAATCCGAGCGCGGCATCGATCATGGTGTGGATGGTCATCGAGCCGACCAGTCCGGCGAGCAGAAGTAGCAGCGCGTAGAAGAACGCCGTCAAACCCTGTCCGGTGCCGGACGGCAGCGGACGGAACGGCGAGATGACGATGTGCACCGGATCCGCGAGCGCCACCCGCGTCGCACCCGTCAACTCGGGCGCTGCCCCGCCGCTCGGCGGCGTCAACTGCGCATTCACCTGATCGGTCAGCTTCTTACCGACCTGCTCGTTCACCTGGGCCAGCGCCTGGGTGCCGATGGTCGTGACGATATTGGTGACGAACGCACCACTGCGCGGATTCGTCTGCAGCGTCAGCGTCGGGCGCTGGATATCACCGGGCAGCACACTGCCCACGCCGAGAATGCCGAGGCGCTTACTGAAATCGCTGGGAATAAGGATCGCGCCGTACACCGCACCGGACTGCATCTTCAGCTCGGCGTCGTTGATGCCGAGCACCTGCAGATCGACCTTGTCCGCCGGAATGCCCTGCCGCAGCGCATCGGTGATCTGTGTGCCGAAATTCACCTGCTGCCCGCCGACCGTATCGCCGACATCCTGGTTCACCAATGCGATCGGGAAGTCGTGCAGGTTCTGCTCCGGATCGACGACGTAATCCAGATACATCGTGCCGAGCAACGCCATGAACAGCGTGAGTACCGCGATCGGGACCAGCCACATGCGCGCGGTCAACCGTGTATCCGACCCACGGGTGCGCGCACTGTCCGAAGTCGTCACGGCAGGCACGGTAACACCGTGCCGCGCGGAAAAACGGCAGCGTCGCTCCGCGATTGCTGTGCCTACCCGGTGGCGGTGATCGCGGCGCATCATTCACCCGTAGAATGGCCATTGCCCCCAGCCCGCCCGAACAGGGAGCAAACGGTGACCAACGCCGAAATGCCGGTCGAAACTACCCCCGATCAGGTCGAGAACGAACCACGCGAAGAGTGTGGTGTGTTCGGAGTCTGGGCGCCGAGCGAGGACGTGGCCAAGCTCACGTACTACGGCTTGTATGCGCTGCAACACCGCGGCCAGGAGGCCGCGGGCATCGCCGTCTCCGACGGCTCACAAATTCTGGTCTTCAAGGATCTGGGCCTGGTCAGCCAGGTATTCGATGAGCAGACCCTGGCCGCGATGCCGGGTCATATCGCCATCGGCCACTGTCGCTACTCCACCACCGGCTCCACCACCTGGGAGAATGCGCAGCCGATCTTCCGCACCACGTCGGTCGGTTCCGGACTTGCGTTGGGCCACAACGGAAATCTGGTCAACACCGCCGAATTGAGCGCGCGCGCACGCGAACTCGGGCTGATCGGTATGCCCCCGGTCTCCGGTGGTCGTCCCGCGCCGATCACCGCCACCTCCGACTCGGATGTGATGACCGCGCTGCTCGCGCACGCCGCCGCGGATTCGAGCATCGAGCAGGCCGCGATGAAGCTGCTGCCGATGCTGAAGGGCGCGTTCTGTCTGACCTTCATGGACGAGCACACCCTCTACGCCGCGCGCGATCCGCACGGTGTTCGTCCGCTGTGCCTCGGCCGGCTCGACCGTGGCTGGGTCGTAGCCAGTGAGACCGCCGCGCTGGATATCGTCGGCGCCGCCTTTGTCCGGGAGATCGAGCCGGGCGAACTGCTGGCGATCGACGCCGATGGTGTGCGGTCCATGCGCTTCGCCAATCCCGAGCCCAAGGGCTGCGTTTTCGAATACGTCTACCTGGCCCGGCCGGACAGCACCATCTCCGGTCGCTCGGTGCACGCCACCCGGGTGGAGATCGGCCGTCGCCTGGCCAAGGAACATCCGGTCGAGGCCGACCTGGTGATTCCGGTGCCGGAGTCCGGTACCCCCGCCGCGGTCGGTTACGCGCAGGGCTCGGGTGTGCCATACGGACAGGGCCTGATGAAGAACGCCTACGTCGGGCGCACCTTCATCCAGCCGAGTCAGACCATCCGTCAGCTCGGTATCCGACTCAAGCTGAATCCGCTGCGCGAGGTGATCCGCGGTAAGCGGCTCATTGTGGTGGACGACTCCATCGTGCGCGGCAATACGCAGCGCGCGTTGATCCGGATGCTGCGCGAGGCGGGGGCGCTGGAGATCCACGTGCGGATCGCCTCGCCGCCGGTGAAGTGGCCGTGCTTCTACGGCATCGATTTCGCCTCGCGCGCGGAGTTGATCGCCAATGGCGCGGGTGCGGATGACAGTTACGACGACATGGTGGAAGCGGTGCGCCGCTCGATTGGCGCCGACACCCTCGGCTACATCTCCACCGAGGGCATGATCGCCGCCACCGAGCAGCCGCGCTCGCGGCTGTGCTGCGCCTGCTTCGACGGCGATTACCCGATTCCGCTGCCCACCGAGGCGGCCATCGGCAAGAACGTGCTCGAGGGCATGCTCACCGGCCAGTCCGAGGCAATGCTGTTGAGTGAGAACGCGAATGCGAGCGCGCTGAGCCGCCCCTGACGAAAGACGATCGACGAACCCCTCGGCAGTAGCCGAGGGGTTCGATCTTGTTCGGACCAAGTCCCGAGTCTCTGTCCGCCGATGTGCCGTGGCCTACTCGAGACGCATCCAGACCGATTTCGGAGTGAACCTGGTCATTCGTCCGGTGATCCGGCCTTACCTGTGCACGATGCGCAACGTCAGCTAACACCCTCGTGATTTTTCTTTGAAAACGCAACATCCCAGAAATGGATCGTGGGTACGGTGCCCGACATATCGGAAGTTCACCGTGCCCACCGCGGTCCTGTGATCCAGCACACGCGGTGTGGCGCGCTCGAGAAGTGGGGCCTGATGATGAGGGTTTCGAGGAAGCCTGGGCGAGGGAACCGGACGCGACGAATCGCGGCGGTCGGGATGGCGGCGCTGGCCGTCTCCGCGATCGCGGGATGCGGTTCGGGGCGTACCGGAGGTGGTGGTGACGGGGCCGGTTTGGTGGCAGGCACCACGGACAAGATCTTTTCGCTCGATCCCGCGGCCGCATACGACAACGGATCGCTGCTGGTCGAAACCCAGATCTATTCGTATCTGCTGAATTTCGCGCCGGGCGATGCCACACCGAAGCCCGACGCCGCGGAGAAGTGCGAGTTCAGCTCGCCGACGGTGTACACATGCAAGCTGAAGTCGGGGCTGACATTCGCCAACGGAAACCCGTTGACCTCCAAGAGCGTCAAGTTCTCGTTCGATCGCATGCTCGGCATCAATGACCCGAACGGTCCCGCCTCGCTGCTGGGCAATCTCGAGAAAACCGAGATCGTCGATGACCTGACGGTGAACTTCACGTTGAAGGTCGCCAACGATCAGACCTTCCCCGCGATTCTGCCGACCCAGGCCGGTCCGATCGTGGACGAGAAGGTCTTCCCGGCCGACAAAGTGCTGCCGGACGAGGAAGTGGTGAAAACCAAGGGCTACTCGGGCCCATACACGATCGCCAGCTACGACAAGAACAAGCTGGTCGAATACAAGGCGTTCCCGGACTACAAGGGCATCCTGGGCACGCCGAAGACCTCGCAGGTCTCCACCAAGTACTACGCGACCTCGGACAATATGAAGCTCGATCTGCAGAGCGGTGCGCTCGATGTCGCCTACCGATCCTTCACGCCGACCGATATCGAATCGCTGCGCAAGGACAGCAAGGTCAAGGTGGCGGACGGGCCCGGCGGCGAGCTGCGCTACATCGTCTTCAATTTGAACACCATGCCGGGCGGTACCCCGGAGCAGAAGCTGGCGGTGCGCAAGGCCATCGCATCGTCGATCGACCGGCCCGCGCTGGCCGAGGGTGTCTACAAGAACACCTATCAGCCCGCGTACGGCTATGTGCCGCAAGGTATGCCGGGTGCGGCCGAGCCGCTGAAAGATCTCTATGGAGCCAAGCCCAATAAGGATGCGGCGGCGAAATTCCTCTCCGGCGCCGGCGTCGCGACACCGGTGGAACTGAATCTGCAGTACAACCCCGATCACTACGGTTCGAGCAGCTCCGAGGAGTATGCGGCGATCAAATCGCAACTGGAGTCGACCGGGCTGTTCAAGGTGAATCTGCAATCCACCGAATGGGTTACCTACCAGAAGGAACGGGCCCGCGACGGTTACCCGCTCTACCACTTCGGCTGGTTCCCGGACTACCCGGACGCCGATGACTACCTGACCCCGTTCTTCGGCCCCAACAACTTCCTGCAGTCGCACTTCGAGGAGCCGAAGATCAACTCGCAGCTCACCGCGGAGACGACCGAGCAGGACAAGACCAAGCGCATCAAGCTGATCGAGGACGTGCAGAAGGATCTCGCGCAGAACTACCTGCCGACCCTGCCGCTGCTGTCCGGTAAGCAGATCGCGGTGTCGAATCCGAGCGTCAACGGTGTGTCGGACACACTCGACGCGTCCTTCAAGTTCCGGTACACGGTGCTGAGCAAGTGACATCGGGCGAAGCCGGGCCCGACGCTGTTGCCGCCGCTGAAAAGCAGGCAGCGGATCGGGCCCGGCGCTTCGGGCTGCCATGGGTCGGGAAGTCGAGTGGGGATTCCCGGCAGCTGGCGTTGTTGCGGTACTTGGTGATTCGGCTGTTCTTGATCCTGCCGACGGCGTGGATCCTGGTCACCGTCGTGTTCTTCCTGATGCGGGTGATCGGCGATCCGATCAGCGCCGCGATGGGCGGACGGATGACCCAGGAACAGATCGAAGTGCGCAAGGAGGCCGCCGGTTTGAACCGGCCGATCCTGACCCAGTATTGGGAGTACATCTCCGGGCTGATGCACGGGGATTTCGGTCACTCCCAGGATAATCGGCAGATCAGCGAGGTGGTGACAACCTACGGCGCGGCCACCCTGGAACTGGTGTTCTGGGCGCTGCTCGTCGCCTTCGCGGTCGGTGTGCCGCTCGGCAGATACGCTGCGACACACCGTGATTCGACCGCCGACGCCGGGCTGCGGTTATTCGCCATCCTGGCCTACGCGGCGCCGGTGTTCTTCGTCGGTCTGCTGCTGAAGCTGATCTTCGCGGTGAAGCTGGAGTGGCTGCCGGTCGCCGGCCGGGCGAGCACTCCCGTCGAGCTGCAACTGCAGCATGTTTCGCCGAAGACCAACATCATGGTGGTCGACGCGATCCTCTACGGGGACAACAGCTATCTGATCGATGTGCTGAAGCATGCGATATTGCCCGCGGTCGCACTCGGTCTGTTGACGGCGGGGATCTTCCTGCGCCTGGTGCGCGTCAATCTGATCCAGACGCTGCACAGCGAATTCGTGGACGCCGCACGGGCCCGCGGACTTTCGGCGCGGGTGGTGACGGGGCGACATGCCGTGCGCAACGCGATGATTCCGATCATCACGGTGATGGGCATGTATATCGCGACGCTGCTCGGCGGTGCGGTGCTCACCGAGACCACCTTCGAATGGAAGGGGCTGGGTTATCAGCTCGCGGAATACCTGCATCAGCGCGATTTCATCGCGGTGCAGGGCATTGTCGCGTTCCTGGCGCTGGCCGTCGCGGTCATCAGCTTCCTGGTGGATGTCATCGTCGCGCTGATCGACCCGAGAGTGAGGTTCTGATGACCGCTCCGGAATTGGCGAACGAGCCACTGGTGATGCCGCCGGTGCCGCCGACGAGGCGCAGGCGGATCCCCGGATTGCGGCTGTTCACGATGACCGCCGGATTGCAGCGGGTGACGCTGATCGTCGGACTCGGCCTCGTCGCGGTATTCGTATTCGTGGCGATCTTCGCGCCGCTGATCGCACCGTATGGGCTCGCCCAGAACTCTTCGGACGGTGTCGCTTTCGTCGCACAGCAACCGCCGTCGGGGCAGCATTGGTTCGGCACCTCGGTGCGCAGCGAGGATGTGCTGTCCCGGGTGATCTTCGGCGCCCGTACCGCGCTATTCGTGATCGCGATCTCGCTGGTGATGTCGCTGGTCATCGGAGTACCGCTGGGATTGGTGTCCGGGTACATCGGACGTGCCCTCGACCGGGTACTCGTACTGTTCATGGACGCCATCTACGCGTTCCCGACCCTGCTGCTCGCGATCGTCGTGTCCATCGTGGTCGCGGGTGGGCAGTCGAGCAGTTTCGGCGGCGTGCTGTCGGCCGCCGTCGCGATCACGGCGATCTATGTGCCGCAATACTTTCGGGTGGTTCGCAATGCGACCGTCGCGGTGAAGAACGAACCGTATGTGGACGCGGCCAGGGTCACCGGTGCGTCCACCACTCGAATCATGTTCCGGCACATCCTCGCCAACGTCACCCAGTCGCTGCCGGTGATCGTCACCCTCAACGCGGGCGATGCCATCCTGACGCTGGCCGCGCTCGGCTTCCTCGGTTTCGGTATCGAACCGACCCAGGCCGCCGAATGGGGTTACGACCTCAATAAAGCGCTTTCCGATGTGTCCAATGGCATTTGGTGGACGGGCATCTTTCCCGGTACGGCCATCGTGCTGGTCGTACTGGGCTTGACCCTGGTCGGTGAGAGCCTCAACGAGGTCCTCAATCCTTTGCTGCGCACCCGCCGGGCCCTCGCTCCGGCGACGGTCGCCACCGACAGCCTCGGCGCGAGCGGTTCGGTCACCGTCCTCGAAAAGGACGTTCCCGCATCCGAACTCACCGCCGCCGAACTGGATCTGGTCGAAAAGGACAGTGCCACAGATAAAGACGGCTCGACCGGGGAAGGAGCATCGCAATGACGGAAGCGGTAGCCGAGACCAAGCGTCCGGCGCTGTCCATCGACTCACTATCGGTCACATTCGCCACCGACGCCGGTCCCGTATACGCGGTCAGCAATGTCTCCTACGAGGTGTTCCCCGGCGAGGTACTGGCCATCGTCGGGGAATCCGGCTCGGGCAAATCGGTGAGCTCGCGCACCGCGATCGGACTGCTGCCGAATACCGCGCGGGTCGAGGGCCTGGTCACCCTCGGCGCGGACAAGGTCACCTCGATGAGCGAGCGGCAGCTCACCGCGCTGCGTGGCGGCGCGATTTCGATGATCTTCCAGGAACCGGGTCGCGCACTCGATCCGCTGTTCACAGTGGGCTATCAGATCGCCGAAGCACTGCGGGCGCACAGTGATATGAGCCGCAAGGCCGCCAAGGCCAGGGCGATCGAACTGCTGCGCATGGTCGGCCTGCCCGATCCGGAGCATCGGGTGGACTACTACCCGCATCAGCTCTCCGGTGGTCAGAAGCAGCGCGTGATGATCGCGATCGCGATTTCCTGCGAGCCGAAGGTGATCATCGCCGACGAACCGACCACCGCACTCGATGTCACCGTGCAGGCCGAAATCCTGGAACTGTTGCGCGATCTGCGCGATCGCATCGGCAGCGCCATCGTGCTGATCACGCACAATATGGGCGTGGTCGCCGATATCGCCGACCGGGTGGTGGTCATGCGCGACGGCAAGGTGGTCGAGCAGGCGCCGGTGGACGAGCTGTTCGCGGCACCCAAGCAGGAGTACACCCGCAAACTCCTCGCGGCCGTACCGCATTTGGGTACCGAGCAGTTGGAGCACGGTGCGGTCGAGGAGGTCGCCGCCGGCGAGCCGGTGCTCGAGGTGACCGATCTGGTGGTGCAGTTTCCCGGACCGTTCGGCAGACCGCCGTTCCGTGCCGTGGACAACGTGAGTCTGTCGATTCGGCCGGGTGAAACCCTCGGCCTGGTCGGCGAATCCGGTTCCGGGAAGTCGACCATCGGCCGCTGCGTCGCGGCCTTGCAACGCCCGACCTCCGGGGTCGTGAAGGTACGCGGACAGAACATCGCGGAGCTGTCGCAGCGGCAGCTGCGGCCTATTCGCCGCCGCTTCGGATTCGTCTTCCAGGATCCGGCCAGCTCGCTGAATCCCCGGCTCACGGTCGGCGACTGCGTGGCGGAGCCGCTGATCGTGCACAAGGCGGGCAGTTCGGCGGAGATCCGGGCGCGAGTCCGCAAGCTACTCGATGACGTGCAGCTGCCCGCGGGCACCGAACGCCGCTATCCGCACGAATTGTCCGGCGGCCAACGCCAGCGCGCCAGCCTGGCCAGGGCGCTGGTCCTCGATCCGGACCTGCTGGTGGCCGACGAGCCGACCAGTGCGCTGGACGTCTCGGTGCAGGCGGCGGTGCTGGAGCTGTTCGGGCAGCTGCAGCAGGAATGCGGCTGGGCCTGCCTGTTCATCAGCCACGATCTGGCAGTCGTCGACCAGCTGGCCGATCGGATCGTGGTACTGCGCAACGGCGCGGTGGTCGAGCAGGGTGATCGTGATCGCATTCTGCGTCGTCCGGAGCAGGAGTACACCCGGCGACTGGTCGCCGCGGTGCCGGTGCCCGATCCGGTGGAGCAAAGGCGGCGTCGCGCTGAGACGGCCGCATTGTTCGCCACCGAGCAGGGCGACTGAATGCACGGGGGAGCCGTCGCGTTTGTCCTGGTCGTGGCCATCCAGCACGATGTCCGCTGCAAGCTTGTTATCCGGTTCCGGTAGCGTGAGCTGGCATCTATCCGCCGATTCGGTTTGGAGCTCTCCCCGAAAATGACTGAGCAGACCCCCAGTGGTGCCAGTGCCTCGTACGCCGCAGCCGGCGTGGATATCGAGGCAGGTGACCGCGCAGTCGAGTTGTTCGGGCCATTGGCGAAGAAGGCCAGCCGACCCGAGGTGCAGGGTGGGCTCGGCGGATTCGCCGGGCTGTTCGCACTGAAGGGTGGCTACCGCGAGCCGTTGCTCGCGGCCTCCACCGACGGGGTCGGCACCAAGATCGCGGTCGCCCAGGCGATGGACAAGCACGACACGGTCGGCCTCGACCTGGTCGCCATGGTCGTGGACGATCTGGTGGTCTGCGGCGCCGAGCCGCTGTTCCTGCAGGACTACATCGCCATCGGCAAGGTCGTCCCGGAGAAGGTGGCCGAACTGGTCTCCGGCATCGCGGAGGGCTGCGTGCGTGCGGGCTGCGCACTGCTCGGCGGCGAGACCGCCGAACATCCCGGCCTGATGGATCCCGACGACTACGACCTGTCCGCGACCGGTGTCGGCGTGGTCGAGGCCGATTCGGTGCTCGGTCCGGACCGGGTGCGCCCCGGCGATGTGGTGATCGCCATGGGCTCCTCGGGTCTGCACTCCAACGGCTACAGCCTGGCGCGCAAGGTGCTGCTCGATATCGACCGGATGTCGCTGACCGGCCATGTCGAGGAGTTCGGCCGCACTCTCGGTGAGGAGCTGCTCGAGCCGACGGTCATCTACGCCAAGGACTGCCTCGCGCTGATCGCCGAAACCGATGTGCGTACCTTCGCACACGTCACCGGGGGTGGCTTGGCCGCGAATCTGGGTCGCGTGATTCCCGCGGGCATGGTCGCCGAACTGGATCGCGGCACCTGGAATCCGGCGCCGGTATTCAAGATGATCGCGCAGCGCGGCCGGGTCGACCGGGTCGAGATGGAGAAGACCTTCAATATGGGCGTCGGCATGGTTGCCGTGGTGGCGCCCGAGGACGTCGACCGGGCCCTGGCCGTGCTGACGGCACGGCACATCGCCTGCTGGACCCTCGGCACCGTCAAGAAGGCCAAGGACGCCGACGCGGTCCGCGCCGTACTGGTCGGCGAGCACCCGCGCTTCTGAGTCTAATTCGCAGTGCCTTCGGCGCTGCGTGTTCGCGGCCCCCGGGTGTCTCGCGTCCGAGCCGTCGAGACTCGCGACTTCGTCGCATGCGCTTCGACGACTCGGCTGTGTTCGATGGCCGCGCCTTCGGCGCGGACGCGAGACGGGCCGCGAACGGCGCTCGTAAGACTCGCGCGTAGTGGTTCCGTTTGTCGCGCATGGAAATTCACAACAGCGTCCCGCATCGTCGGATGCGGGACGCTGTTGTTGTGCAAGCCTCGAATGGTTAGTCCGGTCACGCGGCGTCAACGGGTGAAGGGGGAGGCCCGTCGGCCTCCCCCTTCGTCGTCTACCGAGTCAGCGGCGCCAGTCTTTGTAGTCGTCGTCCTCGTCCCAGCGGGATGAGGATTCGTCCGCGTCGTGCTCATCGGACAGCACACCACCACTCCGCTGGGAGGTGGGGCTACCCGAAAGCTCGCGCTGAAGGCTCGCGAAGTCAGTCGGCGCGGAGCTGTACTTCAGCTCGCGTGCGACTTTGGTCTGCTTTGCCTTAGCCCGGCCACGGCCCATGGCTGACCCCCTCGCGTCACTGCGGGGCGGCCTGGGGTTTGTTGGCGGCCCCGTTCGAATTAATACTCTTCCTGACAGACACTTTAGCGTGTGTCAGGCGGTCGCGCTTCCAGGAGTGGCGGAAGAACTCCGGAAGTGGCGCCGTTTGCCCGGTTGTCGCCGTCGGGCCGCCCCCTCAGACGACCCCGGGAATCGCTCGGATGACCCCCACCCTGGCACCGCCGCCGAGCACCGGCGGCGCCGCGAGTTCGGCATGCGCGGCGGTCCATTCGACGCCCATGCGATGCAGAATGGCCAGCGTCAGGGGGATTCGCGCACGGTCGTGACCATCGGCGATCTTGTATGCGAAGGCCGTTCCGTCCGGTAGCGCCCCGGCGTGCACACCGTCCGCGCCGATCTTGCAGACCAGGCCGGGAGTGGCCTGCATGGTCAGTAAATCGGGTGCGTTCGTGCCGGAAATCACTCGCGGATTGGCGCGAATCGCATCGGCGACGCGCCGCTCCGGCGAACCGGGCGCGGCGGTAGCCATGGCCGCGAACGCACGGGCCAGATTCACCAGTGAGACCGGAATGATCGGTAGTCCGCAGCCATCGATGCCGAGGTCGGTTTCGGGTTCGCCGGTGAGGTCGGTGATGGTGGCGATCACCGCTTGTTGCAGCGGATGCGCCTGGTCCAGATAGCCCTCGGTGGGCCAGCCGTTGACGGCGCAGGTGGCGAGCATGGCCGCGTGCTTACCGGAGCAGTTCATGTACACCCGACGGGGTTCGGGTAACGCCTCGGCCCGTGCACGCTCCTCCTGCGGCAGGTCGGGCGGGCATTCGAGGGACTTCTCGTCGAAGCCGAAACGATCGAGCAGGCGCTCGACCAGGGCGACGTGATCCGGTTCGCCGTAGTGCGATGCGGTCGCGATGGCCAGCTCGGCATCGTCGAGCGGTTCGAAGCCGTTGCGCAGCAAGGTGATCGCCTGCATGGGCTTGTTGGTGGAACGCGGGAAGATCGGGACGTGCACCTCGCCGAGGGCGAGGGTCGGTTCGCCGTCGGCGCCGAGGATCACCACCGAACCGCTGTGCACGCATTCGCGGAAGCCGGAGCGGACGACCTCGACCAGCTCGACGGTCATAGCTCGGCTCCTGTCGGCTCGCCCTGCTGGTGGGCGCTTGCCGCATCGACCTGCTGCTGGTTGGTGCTTGCCGGATCGGCCCGGTGTCGGCGGGTGCTTGCCGCATCGACCCGCCGCTCGCGGGCACGGCCGGCATTGGTGTGGCGGCGGCCGTGGCGCTCGATCTGCATCCGCACATCATCGGAGATGGTCGGTTCGGTCGCCAGCAGAATCGCGAGAAGGTCCGGATCGTGGCCGGTGAACAGGTCGCGGACGGTGATGCCGTGGTCGGGTGTGTGCACGATGCGGACCTCGTCGCCCGCACCGATCGTGCCCTCGGTGAGTACGCGCAGGTAGGCGCCGGTATCGCTCTGCAACGTGAACCGTTTGACCCAGTGGGACTCGCCGGACCAGTGCTGGAAGGTCGAGCACGGCACGCGGGGCGCACTCACCTCGAGCAGGGTGTCCCCGATGGTCCAGCGCGCACCGATCACCGCATCGCTGACCGGGAGTCCGGCGATGCGCAGATTCTCGCCGAACCAACCCGCGGGCAGTTCGCGGCCGAGTTCCTCGCCCCAGCGCCGCGCGTCCTCCTCGGCATAGGCGTAGACGGCCTGATGCACGCCGCCGTGATGCTTGGTGTCGCACACATAATCGCCGTCGAGACCGTGGGCACGCGCGGCGACGCGATGGGGAACAGGTCGCTTGTCGATGGCTGTCCGGCCTACGCGGGTCGGCACCTCCAGTTCGGCATGGACGACGCACACGGCAAGCACCCGAGCGCTATCGGGCTGCATCAACGGCCACGCAACCGGTCGACGGCGATCCGACCCGCCTGGGGTGCGTCGTCGGAGGGGACCGAATCCGGATCGATGGCGGCGGCGGTCGGGCCCGCGACCAGTTCGGTATCGGCCGGGATGGTGCGTTTGATCAAAGCCAGTGCGATGGGACCGAATTCGTAGTGGTCGATGACGGTGCCGAGTCGGCCGACAGTACGACCGCCCGCAGTGACGTCCTCGCCGGTTGTCGGGCGTTCGTCGGCCGAGCCGTCGAGATGCAGCAGCAACAGGTGGCGCGGCGGCTTGCCGAGGTTGTGTACCCGGGCCACCGTTTCCTGGCCGCGATAGCAGCCCTTGTCCAGGTGCACCGCACCGTGTTCGGCGATGCCGCCGATCCAGTGGGCCTCGTGCGGGATGGTCCGTTCGTCGGTGTCGAGTCCGATCCGGGGGCGCAGTGCCGCGACGCGCAGCGCCTCGAAGGCCCACATGCCCGCCGGTTCGGCGCCGGCGGCGGTGAGGCGAGCCCAGCGGTCGGCGAGCTGGTCGCGTGGGATGACCAGGTCGAAGGAGTCCGCGGTCGGCCACGGCATGCGGCGCAGGAACCCGCCGTCCGGCAGTGGCACCGCGTCGTAGGTCTCCGGGAGGGTGGAAATGCCGAGCGCTTCGGTCATTTCGGTAATGCGTGGACCGAGCAGGCTCAGCACCGCATGATCGGCGGCCTCGACCGGTTTGGCATCAGCCCAGAAGACCATCTTCGCCAGGAACTCCAGCAGCGCCGGTCCGTGCTCGCCTTCGGTGTCGATCCACACCGTGGCGTCCAGCTCGGTGAGCACGAAATGGTGCAGCACCCGGCCGTTGAGATCGAGGTCCAAGTTCTCGGCGGACCGACCGTCACCGAGGCTCGCGATGTGCTGGCTGCTGATGGTGTGCAACCAGGTCAGCCGCTCGGCCCCGGTGATTTTCAGGACGAAGCGATGCGATCGGTCGACGATCGCCACTCGCTCCGCGGCGGCGCGCTGTTCTCGGAAGGGATCCCCGTAATGCCAGGCGACGGCGGCATCCGGTGAACCGGCCGCTCCCGCGACGGCGCCCGGGACAGCGAGGATAGGACTGGGTGCTACGACCACGGACACATAAACCACTCTAAGCGCGAACCCGATTGCTCGCTTTCAGCGGCCTATCGAGTAGTGCGGGACGTGCGTTGCTCAGCGACCACGACGGAGCGAGTCTTACGAGCGATGTTCGCGGCCCGTCTCGCTTCCGAGTGGCCGAAGCGCATGCGACGAAGTCGCGAGTCTCGGCCGCGCCGCTAGCGACTGCTTGCAGGTCGCTCGAAAGGGTCAGCCGCGAGACAGAAGGGGGCCGCGAACACGCAGCGCCGCAGGCGCTGCCAATCCAGCACAGTCCTAGGCGCGGTCAACGAACAGCGCCTACGCTCGACCCATGGTGGATCGAGTTCTTGTAACACTCGACGGCGCCGTCCAGGATCCGGACGCGCCGTTGTTGTTTGCCGACGACATCGGCGTACTGCGCGGTGACGGTGTCTTCGAGTCGGTTTTGGTTCGTGCCGGTGACGCGTGCGCGATCGAATTTCATCTAGGCCGACTGCGTCGTTCGGCGCAGGCGCTCGATCTACCCGAGCCCGAGTTGGGTAAATGGCGAGACGCGGTCGAGACGGCGACGAAGGAATGGGGGACCGACCGGGAAGGCCTGATGCGGCTGGTCCTCACCCGTGGGCGCGATACCGAGCTGTCGGCTCCGTCCAGTGTCACCTCGGGTGACCTCGCGGCCGCGGTGCCGGTGCCGACCTCCTATGTGCTGGTGCTGCCGGTGCCGGAACGGGTGCAGAAGGCGCGCACCGACGGCGTCGCGGTGATGTCGCTATCGCGCGGGATCTCGGTCGATCTGGCGCAGGCCGCGCCGTGGCAGCTGCTGGGTGCGAAGACGCTCTCCTATGCCACCAATATGGCGGCGCTGCGGTTCGCGCAGCGGATGGGCGCCGATGACGTGATCTTCACCAGTACCGAGAACCGGGTGCTGGAGGGGCCGCGCTCCTCGGTGGTGATCGTGCGCGATAAGCAGTTGATCACCCCGCCCGCGAAGAACGGCGTCCTGCCGGGGGTTACCCAGCGCGCGCTGTTCGCCGAGGCCGAGAAGGCGGGGTGGAAGTGCAGCTATGACTCGTTGTTCACCGCCGACCTGTTGACCTGCGACAGCATTTGGCTGGTGTCGAGCATCACGCTCGCCGCGCGGGTGAATTCACTGGACGGATTGCGCATGATGGCGCCGGACAATGCGGGCGAAATCATCGAATTGGTGGACCGAGGAGTGGAGCGGGCCGGGGCCATCGGCGATTGGTGAGGTCGCCGGGCCGTGATCTTCGTCCTACGACAACGTGTAGGAGTACTCGGCGAGCTCGGAAAATGGGTCGTTGAGGGTGGGTTGCGCCGGTGTGTCGTGGCGTAGGACTCCTTGATGGTTCCTTTCCCGGGCGTACTCTTACTACGTAATGTCGTAGATCGGCGGGAGGTCGGTTTTGAGCGTCCTGGACTTATCGCGTTGGCAGTTCGGCATCACGACCGTCTATCACTTCATCTTCGTGCCGTTGACGATCGGTCTGGCACCGCTGGTGGCGGGTATGCAGACCGCTTGGGTGATTACCGGCAAAGAGCACTGGTACCGGCTGACCAAATTCTTCGGGAAGCTGTTCCTGATCAATTTCGCACTCGGTGTCGCGACCGGCATCGTGCAGGAATTCCAGTTCGGCATGAACTGGAGCGAATACTCCCGCTTCGTCGGTGACGTCTTCGGCGCACCGCTCGCGCTGGAGGCGCTCGTCGCATTCTTCCTGGAATCGACCTTCCTCGGTCTGTGGATCTTCGGTTGGACCCGGCTGCCGAAAATGGTGCACCTGGCGACGATTTGGTTCGTCGCGATCGGGGTGAATGCCTCCGCGTACTTCATCGTCGCGGCCAATTCGTTCATGCAGCATCCGGTCGGCGCCAAATACAACCCGGAGCGCGGGCGCGCCGAACTCACCAGCATCTGGACGGTACTCACCAATAACACGACGCTGGCGGCCTTTCCGCACGTGGTGGCCGGAGCATTCCTGACCTCGGGAACTTTTGTGGTCGGCATCTGCGGCTGGTGGATGGTGCGCAATGCGCGCAGCAGTGACGCGACCAAAGTCGCTGAGGCGCAAACGATGTGGCGCTCCGGCGGACGCGGCGGCCTTTGGGTGATCGTCATTGCCGGCGTCGCGCTGTTCTTCACCGGTGACGTGCAGGGCAAGCTGATGTTCGAACAGCAGCCGATGAAAATGGCTTCGGCGGAATCGCTGTGCAATACCGCAACCGATCCGGACTTCTCCGTGCTGACCATCGGCACGCACAACAACTGCGACAGCGTGACGCACGTGCTCGAAGTGCCCTATGTGCTGCCGTACTTGGCCAAGGGCAAGTTCAGCGATGTCACCCTGGACGGTGTCACCGATCTGCAGCACGCGTACAACGCGAAGTTCGGCCCTGGCGACTACCGGCCCAATCTGTTCGTCACCTACTGGTCCTTCCGCGCCATGATCGGCCTTTCGGCCGGTGCGATCCTGCTCTGGTTGGTCGGCCTCTGGCTGACCCGCGGTGGCCGGATCACCGATAAGCGCTGGTACTCGTGGCTGTGCCTGATCGCCATCCCGACCCCGTTCCTGGCCAATAGCGCGGGCTGGGTCTTCACCGAAATGGGTAGGCAGCCATGGGTTGTCGCGCCGAATCCGACCGGTGACCAGAGCCTGCGGCTGATGGTGCAGCAGGGCGTCTCCGACCACGTCGCGGGCACGGTGATCACCTCGCTCGTGGTGTTCACCCTGCTGTACGGCGCGCTCGCGGTGGTGTGGTTCTACCTCATGCGGCGCTACACGGTCGCCGGACCAGAGCCCGCGAAGATTCCGACCGGCGGACCAGACGATACGGGCGGTAGTCATCAGGCCGGAGAACCTGCCGTCGAACAGCTTTCGTTCGCCTATTAGGAGCCGACGATGAATCTGCAACAGTTCTGGTTTCTGCTGATCGGCGTCTTGTTCACCGGCTATTTCGTGCTGGAGGGCTTCGACTTCGGGGTCGGCATGCTGATGCCGATCCTCGGCAAGGGCAGCGATACCCGAAGGCGGGTGGTGCTCAATACGATCGGGCCGGTGTGGGACGGCAACGAGGTCTGGTTGCTGACCGCGGGCGGTGCGATGTTCGCGGCCTTTCCGGAGTGGTACGCGAGCCTGTTCTCCGGGTTCTACATCGCGCTGCTGCTGGTGCTGGTCGCGCTGATCGTGCGGGTCTGCGCCATCGAATATCGCAGCAAAATCGACGATGCGCGGTGGCGGGCCTGGTGTGATGCCGCGATCGGAATCGGTTCCTGGGTACCGGCATTGGCGTGGGGCTGGATATTCGCCAATGTGGTGCGCGGGGTGCCGCTGAACGAGAAGAAGCACATCGCCGGCTCGGTGTGGGATCTGCTGGGGCCGTACGCATTGCTCGGCGGGCTCGCGACCGGATTGCTGTTCGCGCTGCACGGTGCGGTCTTCCTGGTGCTGAAGACCGGCGGCGAGGTGCGCGACGATGCGGCGAAGACGGTGCGATTGTTGCTGGCGCCGACCGCGGTCGTGGTCGGTGTGTTCGGGGTGTGGACGCAGTTGGCCTACGGAACCGGATGGACCTGGATCCCGTTGGCGCTGGCTGTAATCGGGCTGCTGCTCGCGGGCGCGGCGAGCTTCGCCGACCGCGACGGCTGGGCGTTCGTCGGCACGGCGGTCACCACCGCGGCGGCGACGGTGCTGCTGTTCGGATCGCTGTATCCGAATGTGCTGCCGTCCACCATCAGCGACATGTTCAACCTGACCATCGACAATGCCTCCTCGACGCCGTACACGCTGAAGGTGATGAGCTGGGCGGCAGTGGTCGTCACGCCCGTGGTGCTGGGTTATCAGGGTTGGACGTACTGGGTGTTCCGCAAGCGGATTACGGTCGAGCAGATTCCGGCGCCGATCGGCCTGCCGTTGGAAGCCGTCAAGGACTGATCATGGCTCGCCCGCCCGTCGACCCCCGATTGTGGAAGTACGCGCGCTCGGCCCGCCGCTATCTGGTGCTGAGTGTGGCGCTGTCCGTGGTGATCACGGGTTCGATCGTGGTCACGGCCGTCGCACTGGCGAAGGTGCTGGCCGGGGTCGTCACCGATCCCGGTCGGCGCAGCTTCGGGGCGTGGACATTCGAGTTGGTGGTGCTCGTGGTCGCCATCGGCTGTCGGGTGCTGGCCACCTGGGTGCAGTCGCGGATCGCGCATCGGGCGGGGGCCGCGGTGGTTGCGGAACTGGAAACCGCGGTGCTTGCCGCCGGGGCTCAGCTGCCACCGCGCGAACTCGAAACTCGGCGAACCGAATTGGCGGTTGTCGTGAGTACCGGGCTGACCGGGCTGCGGGCATATCTCACCGGGTATCTGCCCGCGCTGCTCCTTGCTTGCCTGGTGCCGCCGATTGTCTTGGTGGTCATCGGGTTTCATGATCCGGTATCCGGTCTCATCGCTGTGGTCACGCTGCCGTTGATTCCGGTGTTCATGGTGCTCATCGGTCTGCTCACGCAGGGCCGGGCGGAGGCCACGCTCGTCGCGACCACGCGGCTGTCGGATCAACTGCTCGATCTCTTTGCCGGAATGCCGACGTTGCGGGCGTTGGGGCGGGAGGGGAGCGCGGGGGGTACGGGTTCGATGGAACACCGTGTGCGTGAGCTCGGGGATGCGTTGCGGCAGCGCACTATGCGTGCGCTGCGGATCGCGTTCCTGTCGTCGATGGTGCTCGAGATGCTCGCCACGCTGAGCGTCGCGTTGATCGCGGTGTCCATCGGTCTGCGGCTCGTATACGGGGAGATGAGTCTCTATGCCGGGCTGGTGGCGTTGATTCTCGCGCCTGAGGTGTATCTGCCGCTGCGGATGGTGGGGGAGCGGTTCCATGCGGCACAGGATGGAATGGCGGCTGCGGACAAGGCCTTTGCTGTTCTGGAGCCTGCTGCGGTTACGCAGGGGCAGGCCGAATCAGGTGCCGATTGTCGGGCGGTCGGCGGGGACGCGGGTGCTGACCGGTCGGTCGCCGGCACTGGTGGGGCAGGTGCCGTGAGACCGACTTCGAGTACGAATGGCGTTGATGCCGTGGCCGGCGTCGGCTCCCAACATGGGGATATCGGCGGCGAGGGTGCTGCGCTGGGCGGGGACGACGGTTGGGATATCAGCGAACTCGGTTCAGTGGCATCGAGTGGCAATCCCGCCGAGGTGAGGCCCGAAGTCGGTAGAGATGGCCGGGGCCTCATCGAGATATGTGATCTCTCGGTACGCGCCCGGGACGGGTTTGCGCCCGCTGGGCTGACGGCGGTGTTCCGGCCAGGGGTGATGACCGTACTGACCGGGCCCAACGGGAGCGGAAAATCGACTGCGCTGCAAGCGATCCTGGGTTTGATCACACCGGAGTGTGGCTCGGTGCAGATCGACGGCACCGACGTACGTGCGCTGGATCTGGACGCCTGGTGGTCCCGCGTCGCCTGGCTGCCGCAACGTCCGGTCCTGGTCCCGGGAACACTGCGCGAGAATCTCGAACTGCTCGGCGCGCGCACACCCGACACCACCGTGAAGGGCGCGGCACGCGTGCTCGACGAACTCGAAGCCGCCTGCATCGCAACCGGATTCGACGCAGTACTCGACGAACTCCCCGACGGCTGGAACACGATCGTCGGCACAGGCGGCATCGGACTCTCCCTCGGCCAGCGCCAACGCCTGGCCCTCACCAGAGTGCTCGCCGCCGACCGCCCCATCCTCCTGCTCGACGAACCAACCGCCCACCTGGACCCCGCCGCCGAAGCCACCGTCCTCACCGCCCTACAGCAGCGAGCTCGCACCGGCGCAACCGTAATCGTCATAGCTCACCGCCCAACAGTCCTCGACGCTGCCGACCACATAATCCCCATCCACTCCACCGCACCCAAGGCAGTCGTCTCATGAACCGCGCGGGAGACACTGCGGTGCCAAGGACAACGGCTCGTCGCGGCCGCGGAGTAGTAGCGGATCTGCGGCGCATGTGGGGCCTGCTCGAGTTGTCGCCGTGGCGAGTTGCGGTGGCGATCGGTTGGGGTGTGTCGGCGCTGGGCAGCGGGCTCGGGCTGGCGGCCCTGGCGGCATGGCTGATCGCACGGGCCTGGGAGATGCCGCCGGTGCTCGATCTGAGCGTTGCTGTTGTCGCGGTACGTGCGTTGGGTATCTCCCGTGGGCTGTGCCGATACCTGGAACGCCTTGCTACCCATGATGTTGCGCTGCGTGCGATGACGACCGCTCGGACAACCGTTTACCGGACCCTCGCCCAATCCGATGCCTGGATGCGGCGGGATATGCGAGGTGGCACTTCGGACGGAGTAGCCAACGGCGGTGACGGTTCTGGCGGCTTACGTGCCGAAGAGGTCGACGGGTCGGTTCGTCGGCTCGGCCGAGACGGTGCGGCTGGCTCGGCCCGCGGCGTGGATCGGCCGATCGCTACGACGGAATCGACGAGCGCGGATGGCGCCGCGGCGTTGCGGCGCGGGGACCTGCTGGTTCGAATCGGCAGCGATATCGACGATCTCGGTGCCGTCGTCGTCCGTGTGTTCGTGCCGATCGCGGTCGCGATTGTGCTGTCGCTGGCCGCGATCGGACTCATGGCCACCATTTCGGTTGGGGCCGCGGCCATTCTGGCCGTATCGCTCGGCATTGCCGGAATCGTCGCACCGTGGCTCTCGGGGTGGGCCGCCCGCGAGGCCGAGCGTGCGGTGCGCGCCGACCGGGCCGAATTCACCGCCCAGGCGCTCACGGTTCTCGACCACGCGGCCGAACTCCGCGTCGCGGGCAAGCTGGATGCCGCGCTGGCGGCCGCCGACCGCGCCGGACAACGTGCGGTCGCCGCCGAGGATTCCGCGGCCGCACGCAGCGCCTGGGCCGCCGCGGCAACGCCCCTCTCGATCGGCGCCAGCGTCTTCGGTGCCCTCCTGATCGGCATCACCAGCTACAGCGTCGATCCGCCCGCAATGACTCCCATGGCTCTCACCATCCTTGTCCTGCTCCCTCTTTCAGCCTTCGAAGCCCTCGCCCCACTCCCCGCTGCCGCCCAGGCACTCACCACCGCCCGCGCCGCCCTACACCGCCTGCCTGTGCTCGAAACCACCACCCGAAACCCCATGGCGCAGCGATCCGACCACCAGTTCGCTGGTTCCACTACGCACCACCGCACCAGTTCGGTGGAAGATCATCTGCCGGGCAACGCGACCGGCCGGGCCGAGCACAGTCGGCCGCGTGTCGCTGACTCGGCACCGACCGGCGACCTGCGGGCATCCGATCGTTCAGGTGCCGACGCAGGCATCCGTGGCGCGCGAGATCTATTGTCGGACAGCGCGACCGGTCTCGCGGACAATGGGTGTGGCATCGCTGGAGACCTGTTGCCCGGCGGCCTCCTCGAGCGTCCCGCGGGAAAGCGGATTGCCATCATCGGGCCGAGCGGTGCGGGAAAGACAACACTGCTCATGGCGTGGGCGGGGCTGTTCGGTACGCCCGTGCCCGGCGTGACGTTCTTTGCCGAGGATGCGCACATCTTCGGTACCTCCGTGCTCGAGAACCTGCGTGTCGCGCGGGGGGATCTCGATGCCGAGGAGGCCGAGAAGGCCTTGTGCGCGGTCGGCCTCGGGGATTGGCTGGAATCGCTGCCGGATGGTGTGCACACGGATCTGGTCGCAGGTGCGGCTGCGGTTTCGGGCGGGCAGCGGCGGCGGATTCTGCTCGCGCGGGCGCTCATTTCGCCCGCGCGGGTGCTGCTCCTCGATGAGCCGACCGAACATGTCGAGGCCGAGGCGGGCGCGCGGCTGCTGCGTGAGTTACTCGATATCGACAGCGGCCTGGTTGAACCGGACCGAATTGTGGTCGTCGTCACACATCAGCTGCCATCCGATCACCGCGCCGAAGTTGTGCTGCAAATCGATGCATCAGGCCAGGTCACGACCACTGGAGGAGTCGAGGAGCGCACCGGTTCAGCGCCCAGCGAAATTCCGTTGCCGACTCACTGACCGCTGACTAGATTCGTTTGTACACAAGGAAGGAGGTGGTTCGAAGAATGTATGTTCATAGGACTCGTGAGGTGGCTGTCCGCTAGCGCCACCGCTGCAACGGATTTCCGTTCGCGCGAACGCTGAGCGAATTCCAGGCAGCCACCCGGCCCCCGAGCTACCGGTCTAGTCCGACCGGGACCCACGCAGGTTTCACCGCCTGCGGGGTATGGCTCGGGGGCCGTTCCTTTTTCGGCACAGTTCTCTCGGACGGTAGAGTCCGGCGACCGGGTTCGACACGAGGGGTAGCCGATGCCATCGGAGGGTCTCGCGGCAGTGGTTGGGCGCCGCATCAGGGCGGTTCGCCGCATGTTCTACGTACAGGGCAGTGATGTCGACCGCACCGAGGGCCCCATCGAATTGACCTTCGACGACGGTTCGGTGCTGCTGCTGGACGCCGGAACCGACGGCGAGGAACTCCTCGTCGCATCGAAACCGTGGCGCGACCCGTTCGCCGGTCTCACCGAACCCGAATACATCGACTACGTCGCCGAATCCGGCAAATACACCGCCTTCGACGTCGGCTCCGAACCCCCCTACTCAGACCTGATCGGCTCCCACATCGCCGCAGTCTCCGAATCCCGCCTGCACGACGACCGCCTCCGCGCCGCCGTCCTCGAGGTCAACGGCTCGAAACTCGCCGTCGAGACCCTCGCTGACGAACTCCTCGTCACCTGGCACCCAACCTGATTCGCCCGCGCACCCAAAGTCCTAGCCGCACGCCCAGTGCAGCGGGTGTACAGCCCACACCGTTGGTGCATACGTGTACCGGTTATGACTGGCGCTACGCTGGGGCAATGACCGGTCGTCGGACTTTTCTGGCGGGACTTGGATCTACAGGCTCCGCCGCACTTGCGGGCCGATCTGAGGATGGCGGTGCAGCTCGGCAAGCGTCAGATGCCGGAGCCGGACGTTCTTGTCGTTACCGCAGAGGCATTCGTCAGCGAGGACCCGTCGAGGTATTACTTCGCCAAGGACCTCGTCCTCGCTGTGGAGGCCGTGTCCCCGGACTCCGAGGAGCGCGACCGCGAGACCAAGCCAGGCAAATACGCCAAGGCCGGCATTCCGCATTACTGGCGAATCGAGCGACGGGATGCGGATGCCGTCGTTTACGCCTACGAACTCGACCCCGCCACAAGAACTTACGGCTTGGTCGGTATCTTCCATGACCGCCTGAAGATCAGCGTCCCCTTCCGATCGACATCGACCTGACATCGATCGGGCAGCGCGGCTAACCG
>NZ_BAGN01000025.1 GCF_000308835.1 Nocardia vinacea NBRC 16497
GATCGCCGGACTGGTTGCCTGTTATCTCGGCCTGAATGTCAAAGGTGGTCCCAAGAGTGTCGGTGATGCGGTGAATCAGACCGTTGTCTTCGCCTTTATGGCCCTGTTCGTGGTGAATGTCGTGGTCACCGCTGTCGGTATCAAGTTCGCGGTGCGGTGAGGCGATGGCGTTCGTAATCCAATCCCGCTTCCCGCGTACCGTGCGGCGAGTGCGTCGCTTTTCGAACTCGCTCGATTCGCTGGGTAAACATGCGGTGTTCTATGCGCAGACAATCGGTTCCATCCCGCGCGCACTGATCTACTATCGCACCGAGACCATTCGTTTGATCGCCGAAATCAGCATGGGCACAGGCGCTTTGGCGGTTATCGGCGGCACCGTCGTCATCGTCGGATTTCTCACGCTGTTCACCGGCGGCACCATCGCGGTACAGGGTTACAGTTCGCTCGGCAATATCGGCGTCGAGGCGCTGACGGGCTTCTTCGCGGCATTCATCAATGTGCGCATCGCGGCGCCGGTGATCTCCGGAATCGGTTTGGCCGCAACCATCGGCGCGGGTTCGACCGCGCAGCTCGGTGCCATGCGGGTGGCCGAGGAGATCGACGCACTGGAGTCCATGGCGATCCGGCCTGTGCCGTATCTGGTCGGCACCCGGGTGCTCGCGGGCATGATCGCGATCGTGCCGCTGTACGCGCTCGCGGTGATCTGCTCGTTCATCGCCAGCCGATTCGCCACCGTGGTCATCTACGGGCAGTCGGCCGGCGTCTACGACCACTACTTCTCCACCTTCCTGATCCCCAGCGACATCCTCTGGTCCTTCGCCCAGGCGATCTTCATGGCCTTGGCGGTCATGATGATTCACACCTACTACGGCTACAACGCCGCGGGCGGACCGGTCGGCGTCGGGATCGCGGTCGGCAACGCGGTACGGGCCTCGCTGGTCGCGGTGGTCACGGTGACACTGCTGATCTCGCTGGCCATCTACGGCACCTCCGGCAACTTCCATCTCTCCGGGTAGAGCGGTATGGCAACGAAGCAATCGGGAAGCGGCCTCGGCGCGGCACTGCGCGGCGGGCTCGGGCTCAAGCTCGCCGGGCTCGGCATGGTGATCGCGCTGGTCGCGGTCGTGTCCGTCGCGATGGTCATGTTCTTCGGCGGATTCACCAAGACGGTGACCGTCACGGTGGACGCACCGCGCAGCGGCTTGGTGCTCGATCCCGACGCCAAGGTGAAGATCCGCGGCGTGGAGATCGGTCGGGTCTCGGAGATCAAGCAGACCGCCGACGGTGCGAAGCTGACGCTGGCGATGGATCCCGAACTGCTGAAAATGGTTCCGTCCAATGCGACCGTGGATATCAAGTCCACCACGGTATTCGGCGCCAAGTACATCAATTTCACTGCGCCGGACCAGGCTTCGTCGACCCCGCTGAAGCCGGGATCGACCGTGACGGCCGAATCGGTGACCGTCGAATTCAATACGCTGTTCCAGCATCTGACCGATGTGCTGCAGAAGATCGAGCCGGAAAAGCTCAATGCCACACTGTCGGCGCTGGGCACCGCGCTGCAGGGGCGCGGCGAGAAGCTCGGTGATCTGCTCGCCCGCAGCGATGCCTACCTGCGCGACATCAATCCGAGTCTGCCTGCACTGCGAAGGGATCTGGTCTCCTCGACCGGTGTCACCAATCTGTATGCCGACACCGTGCCGGATCTGCTGCGCACCACCGATAACGCGACCGTGACGGCCAGAACGCTCGTCGAGGAGCAGGAGAACGTCGATGCGATGCTGGCCAACCTCATCGGACTGGCCGATACCACCGGCTCGGTGCTGCACGAGAACGAACAACCGCTGGTGACGGCGCTGGATCTGCTGCGTCCGACCACCCAGCTGCTCAACGACTACAAGCCCGCGCTGTACTGCCTGGTCGTCGGCCTGGCCAATGTGCTCCCGATCGGTGAGGACATCTTCGGCGGACGGTTCGACGCGGTGCCGCTCAATGCGAGTTTCATGCCGGGCGCCGATGCCTACCAGTACCCGGAGGATCTGCCGAAGGTGAATGCCACCGGCGGGCCGCACTGTGAGGGTGTGCTGGACCGGGTGCCGGACAGCCACGCGAACTTCGTGGTCACCGATACCTCACAGGGTCACGTGTGGACGCCGTCGACGACGACACATCTGAACGGGCCCAAGGTGTTCCAGCTGCTGTTCGCCGGATTGCCGGGGGTGGGGCAGCTGTGAAACCACACGCGACAACAGTCAAGCTGACGATCTTTACGCTGGTGATGGCGCTGGTATTGGCCGGACTGGTGGTGGTGTTCAGCCAGATGCGCTTCGCCAGGGAGACCGGCTATCACGCGGTCTTCACCAACTCCTCCGGCATGCTGGACGGTGCGAAGGTTCGAATCGCCGGTGTGCCGGTGGGTTCGGTGACCGGGGTGCATGTCGGCAAGGACAACCTCGCCCACGTCGATTTCGATGTGGACAGCAAGTACCGGCTCTACACCAGCACCAAGGCGACCATCCGCTACGAAAACCTGGTCGGGGACCGGTATCTCGAACTGCTGGAGGGGCCGGGCACCGCGAAGGTGATGTCCAAGGGCAGCACCATCGGCCTCGATCGCACCTCGCCCGCACTCGATCTGGATATGTTGCTCGGTGGCTTCAAACCGCTGCTGCGCGGCCTCGATCCGGCTCAGGTCAATGATCTGACCGAGGCACTGCTGCAGGTTTTCCAGGGCCAGGGTGGCACGCTTGTCGCGCTGCTGAACAGTTCCGGATCGTTCGCCAAAACCCTCGCCGATCGAGATGCGTTGATCGGCAGCGTGATCGAGAATCTGAAGACCGTGCTCGCCACGATCGATGACCGCGATCAGCAGTTCGCCACCACACTCGAGGAATTGCAGCGGCTGGTCAGCGGTTTGGCCGCCGATAAGGATCCGATCGGTGCCGCCCTGCCGCGAATCGCCGGTGCGACAGGGGATCTGACCGAACTGCTGCAGCAGGCCCGGCCGGATCTGAAGACCACCATCGAGCAGACCGGCACCGTCGCCGCGACTCTCGACGACGGCTCCGACACCGTCCAGTGGGTGCTCGATCGGCTGCCCGAAACCTACAAGAAGCTGGTCCGGATCGGTTCCTACGGGTCGTTCCTGAATATGTACGTGTGCGGCACGAACTTCATTGTCGACGGGCCGGACGGCAAGCCGATGCACATCACCCTGCCCGGTATGCAGACGACGGGAAGGTGTGCGAAGAGCCGATGAAGGAAACTCGATCACGCGCGGTCTCGCTCGGCATCATCGGCATTGTCGTCGCGACCACGGTCGCACTGTCCGCACTGCAGGTCGACCGGCTGCCGTTCATTCGCTCCGGCGCGACCTACGCCGCGTACTTCGCCGATGCGGGCGGACTGGTTCCCGGTGACAATGTGCAGGTCGCTGGTGTGCGCTCGGGACGCGTCGAGCAGGTGAAGCTGGACGGTGCGAAGGTCTACGTCCGGTTCACGCTGGACGAGGGAATCGTGCTGGGCAATAAGACGAGTGCCGCCATCAAGACCAATACGGTGCTCGGCCGCAAATCGCTCGAGGTGACCCCGGCGGGCAGCGGTTCGACCCGGACGAACGACACGATTCCGCTGGACCGCACCACCTCGCCGTATTCGCTCACCGACGCGCTCGGCGATCTGACGAATACCGTCAAGGGCCTGGACATGGACCAGGTCAACCGGACGCTGGACGCGCTGTCCACGACCTTCGCCGATACGCCGGCCCCGCTGCGGTCGGCACTCGACGGCGTCACCCAACTCTCGCGCAGCCTGAATGCCAGGGACAAGGCGCTGACCGAGTTGCTCGGCCGGGCGCAGAACGTCACGAAGGTGCTCGCCGATCGCAGCAATCAGATCAACGCGCTGCTGGTCGACGGCAATGACCTGCTCGGCGAATTGGATCGGCGGCGCGGCGCGCTCAGTCAGTTGATCGTGTACATCAACGGGCTGGCCCAACAGCTGACCGGCCTCGTCAACGACAACGAGGCGCAGCTGAAACCCACACTGGACCGGCTGAATTCGGTGCTCGCACTGCTGCAATCCAATAAAGACAACCTGTCGAAGGCACTAGATGGACTCGGTCCGTTCTCGGCCGCGCTCGGTGAGCAGGTCGGCAGCGGTCCGTACTTCCAGGCGTATGTCTCGAACGCGACCACGCGCGGCCTGCAGATCCTGGTCGACGCGCTGGTCTGGCCGCAGCATGTGCCGGACTCCTTCCGCGCATATCTGACCGACCCCGCGTTGCCGTCGATCGAGCCCGCGATTCAGGAGCCGCCGCGATGAATGCATTGCGCACTGTTCGTTCGGCACCGCGATGGGTGCGGGCGCTCGCGCTGGTCGTCATCGCCGCCCTGGTGATCGCCGGCGGGTGGTCACTGATATCGCGGATCGGAAAGACCTCGATCACCGCGTATTTCCCGTCCACGACCGGCCTGTACGCCGGTGACGAGGTGCGCGTGCTCGGGGTCGAGGTCGGCCGGATCGACTCCATCGATCCCGGTAAGGACCAGGTCCGGGTCGCGATGACACTCGATCGCGGCATCGAGATCCCCGCGGACGCCAAGGCGGTCATCATTTCGCCGTCGCTGGTGTCGGCGCGATTCATCCAGTTGGCCCCGGCCTACACCGGCGGGCCGAAAATGCACGACGGCAGCGTGATTCCGATCGAGCACACCGCGGTTCCGGTCGAATGGGATGACATCAAGGCCGAATTGTCCAAGCTGGCAACGACATTGGGTCCGGTTGGCGACGATAAGCAGGGCTCGTTCGGGCGGTTCGTGAATACCGCCGCCGACAATCTCGGCAATGGTAATGCGGAGGCGTTGCGCGATACCCTGCGCGAGCTGTCGCACACGCTGAGTACGTTGTCGGACGGGCGCACCGATCTGTTCGGCACCATCCGCAATCTGCAGCAGTTCGTGGATGTGCTGTCCAAGAGCAACGATCAGATCGTGCAGTTCGGCGGCCGGCTCGCCTCGGTCTCATCGGTGCTCGCGAATGTTTCCGGTGATCTCGGTGCCGGACTGGACAATCTCGACATCGCCGTCGGTGATGTGCAGCGGTTCATCCAAGAGCGCGGCGGGGCGCTGACCGAGGGTGTGCAGCGGTTGGCCGAGGTCACCCAGATCCTCGCGGATAAGCGGCCCCAACTCGAGCAGGTATTGCATGCCGGGCCGACGTCGCTGGCGAACTTCTATCAGATCTATGACCCGGCCCAGGGCAGTCTCACCGGTGCCGTCGTCGCGCCGAACTTCGCCAACCCGTTCGCCTTCCTCTGCGGCGCGGTCGAGGCGAACGATGCGAACGGTTCCGATCAGAGCGCCGCCCTGTGCCGCCAGTATCTGGCACCGGTCATCCAGCAGCTCATGATGAATTACCCACCGCTGCTCGCCAATCCGGCCTCCAACCAGACCGCGTTCCCGCACCAGCTCGTCTACAGTCCGCCGAGTTTGGCCGCGCGCGGGCCGAGTGATTCGGTGCCGCAATCGGATCCGGTCGCGGTGCCGAACGGTATTGCCGGGCTGGCCATTCCGGGAGGAGGGCGATGATGCGCATGCGAATGGCCGGTGCGGCAATCGGATTGGCCGTCGTGCTCGGAGTCAGCGGCTGCGAATGGGACGGGCTCAATTCGCTGCCCCTGCCCGGTACGGCCGGAAGTGACAACGGCTACGAAGTCAAAATCCAGATGCCCAATGTCACCACGCTGACCCGTAATTCGCCGGTCCGTGTGAACGACGTGACGGTCGGCACGGTGTCGAAGATCGAGGTCGAGGGTTGGCACGCGCTGGTCACCGTCTCGTTGAACAACGATGTGAAGCTGCCCGCCAATGCGACCGCCCGAATCGGGCAGACCAGCCTGCTCGGCAGCAATCATCTGGAGCTCGCCGCGCCGAAAGATGTTCCGGCACAGGGTGAGCTGAAGAACGGCGATCTGATCCCGCTGGATCGGGCCGGTGTCTATCCGACCACCGAGCAGACCCTGTCATCGCTGTCGGTGGTGCTCAACGGTGGCGGCATCAGTCAGCTCGAAACCATTACCCACGAGCTCAATGCCGCATTCAACGGTCGCGAGGATGCGATACGGGATCTGCTGCCGCAGCTGACCGAGCTGACCACCACACTGGATTCCCAGACCAAAGACATCATCGATGCGATGGGCGGACTTGACCGGTTCGCAGGCACGCTGGCCAAGCAGAAGGATCGGGTGGCCGCGGCGATCGAACAGATCCATCCGGCGCTCACCGTGCTCGCCGATCGGCGCGAGGACATCACGCATACCCTCACCGCCCTCGGTGATCTGAGCGATGTGGTGCAGCGGATCATCGCGCAGGGTGGGGACAATCTGAAGGCGAATCTGGCGAATCTGGCACCCGTGCTGGAAACGCTGGCCAGCACCGGGAACAGCCTGGTCGAGGTCCTGAAGCTGATCTTCACCTTCCCGTTCCCGATGAAGAACCTCGATCACGCGGTCAAGGGCGATTACATGAACCTGATCATGACCGTCGATATCACGGGCAAGCGGTTGGATTCGAACTTCCTCACCGGCACGCCGCTCGGCGGTCGGTTCGGCGGGGTCGAGGGTGCACTCGGCGGTCTGGCCGGGACGGCGGAGGGCAATAGCAATCCGGCGACGGCACCGCTGCAGTCACCGGGCGCGACTCCGGCTCCGACGCCGAGTATCCCTGGGCTGCCGCCGATTCCGGGTCTGCCCGCGATTCCCGGCCTCACCGTTCCGCCCGCCGGGCAGGAAGGTGCGGGCCGATGAAACTCACGCGATTCGTCCGGATCCAGTTGGCCATCTTCTCGGTGCTGACGGTGATCGGCTTGGTGGTCATGGGCGGTACCTATGTGGGTCTGCCCGCCATGTTCGGTATCGGCCGCTATGAGGTGACGGTAAAGCTGTTGGCCACCGGCGGGCTGTATCCCACGGCCAATGTCGCCTACCGCGGCACGAATGTCGGCAAGGTGGAAGAGGTTCGGCTCACCCCAACGGGTGTGGACGCGAAGCTGTCTATCAATAGCGATTACAAGATTCCGTCCGATGTCGACGCGTGGGTGCGCAGCGTCTCGGCCATCGGTGAACAGTACGTCGATCTGGTGCCCGTCGCGAATGCCAAGGGCGGCAACCTTTCCGACGGTTCGGTGATTGCGGTGGATCGCACCAGGCTGCCCGAGGATATCGGCACCGTGCTCGATCGCTCCGATCGTCTGCTGTCCAGCATCGCCGATACCAAGCTCCGGCAGGTGATCGACGATGCGTTCAAGGCCTTCAACGGAGCCGGACCCGATCTGCAGAAGTTCATCGATTCCGCATCGCTGCTGGTGCAGGAGGCCCAGGCGAATGCCGAGCCGACCAAAGATCTGCTGGAAAAGATCGGGCCGCTGCTGGATACGCAGAATCAGTCCGATGCGGCGATCCGGTCGTGGACCCAGGACCTGGCGACGGTCACCGACCAACTGCGCGCCCATGATCCGGCGCTGCGGAACGTCATCGAGAAGACGCCCGGCGCGGCACAGCAGGTGAGTTCGCTGTTCCAGGACCTGCGTCCGACCCTGCCGATCCTGCTGTCGAATCTGGTCAGCGTGGGGCAGGTCGCGGTGACCTATCACTCGGGTCTGGAACAGATCCTCGTGATTTATCCGCCGCTGACCGCCGCGTTCTTGACGGTCATCCGCGGCCCCGTCGAATACGGTGCCGTGGTGGACTTCCACCTGGAACTCAACGATCCGCCCGGCTGCACCACCGGCTTCCTCACGCCGGAACAGCGCCGCTCGCCCGCCCAGCTCGACACCCCGGATACGCCGCCCGGGCTCTACTGCAAGGTGGCGCAGAACGCCAAGGAAGCCGTGCGCGGTATCCGCAATACGCCGTGCATGGAGGTGCCGGGTAAGCGGGCGCCATCGCCGGAGCTGTGCCGCGACCCGAACGGCTATGTGCCCGAAGGCAATAACCCGGCGTTCGGTCCGCCGCAGCCGGTGACACCGTCGGGTGACCCGATCGGCGATCAGGGCTCGACCCACCCGGCGGCACACAGTACGACATTGGATCCCGGCAGTGGGACGTTCATGGGACCGGACGGACGCACGTACCGTCAGGGGGATATCGGAAAGGACGGATCCGGCACGATACCGTCGAGTTGGCAGGCGATGCTTCAGGAGCAGCAGCAATGAGTGAATCCAGTGTGGTCAAGGCCCGGCCAAGGCGACGGGCGGTGCGTTCGGCGGGCCCGCCGCCGGAGGACACCCTCCCGCTCGAGACCGAAGGTGTCGAGCTGACCAAGGCCGTCGATGTCACCGTCAAGGTGACGAAGTCGGATTCGGACAGTCCGAGCGATGATGCCGAACCCGTGACCACGCTGGAGATACCCAGCGTCGCGGATGTCGTCGATGACGCTCCGAAGTCCGGCCCGCCGCGCTGGGTGCTCATCGCAGGTGCCGCCGCGGCCGTGGTCGTCGCGATCGCGCTGGTGATCGGCACCGGATTCTTCGCCTACAACCTGCACACCGCATCCGACCGCGATGCGCGGCGCGCGGACTACGTGCAGACCGCCAAGCAGGCGATTCTCAATCTCACCACCATCAAGGACGACACCGCCAAGGCCGATATCGACCGCGTCCTCGCGGTGGCCTCAGGCGAACTCAAGGCCGAATACTCGCAGCGCAAGGACGCCTACGCGAGCGTGGTCGAACAGGCCAAGGTGAAGGCCACCGGTGAGATCATCGAATCCGCCATCGAGAGCGAGGACGGCGATTCGGCACGCGTGCTGGTCGCTGCCAAGCAGACCCTGACCAATGCGGGTATGGCGGATCCGCAGACGCGGTACTACCGATTCCGGGTCACCGTCACCCGCGGCGAAAACGGGATCACCGCCTCACAAGTGGAGTTCGTGGCATGAGTCGGCGTCTGATTCTGGTGGCGTCCGCGGTCGCCCTCGTCATCGTCGCGCTGGCGGCCGTCTGCGGCGTCACCGGATACAAATACTGGAACGACCGCAAGAGCGAACAGGCCCGCACCCAGGCGGTTCCGGCGGCACAGCGCACCGTCGAGGCGATGTTCACCTACAACTTCAAAACGGTGGACGCCGAATTGCCAAAGGCCGCCGACAATCTCGGCGGCAGCTTCCGCGACGACTACCTGAAACTGATCAAGGAAGCCATCGCCCCCGGCGCCAAGGAGAAGGAACTCAACGTCCAGGCCACCACCCAGGCCACCGGCGTAGTCTCCGCCGAACCCGCCCACGCAGTAGTCCTGCTCTACCTGAACCAGGTAAGCACCGGCAAGGACTCCCCCCAAGCGAACATCAGCACCAGCCGAGTCCGAGTAAGCCTCGACAAGGACAACGGCCGCTGGCTGGTATCCGCAGTAACGCCGATCTAACTAGCCGCAGCCCCTGTCAGGTCGGCTGATCAGGTGGAACTGATGGCGGCATCGAGAAGCCTCCGCCACCAGTTCCACGTGATCGCTCGTCCAGCTCGCCGACAGTGCGGACCTGTTCGTCGGATGGCGTCCGGGGGACGACGCCCCTGCTCTCCAAAGGCTCTGATCGCCGCTTCGTAGCCGTGTACGGCAAGCGCCCGTTCGCCAACCGCACCGGCTGGCAGCGCCGCAGGCCTTGCCCAGTGCAAGACGACTCGAATGGACGAGCGTGCCGTGGTCGACGCGCTCGGCTGGAGCCCCCTGTCAGGATTGAACTGACGACCTTCGCTTTACAAGAGCGGTGCTCTACCACTGAGCTAAGGAGGCGGGTGAAGCGGTTGCCATCATAGCGGGGCGCACCGACGGCGCGACACCGGGTTTCCGGTGCCCGGCGGCGTCTTGGCGATCCTCCGGCGTTGTCGGTGGGTAGCGGTAGCGTCCACAGCGTGAGGCGATGCAAGGGGTGCGCAGCTGCGCTGGTCAAACGGAGTCAGCGGGTCTACTGCAGTCTGGGATGCCAGCAGGCAACCCAGCGCAAAGCCTTGACCGAGTTGTGGTTGCATACAGGTGAAGCCCGAGTGCGCGGCCACCAAGGGCATTACCTCCGTGATTACCTGACCGACGCCCAGAGCCGCAGATGCGCGATATGCGGTATTAGGAGCGAATGGTGCGGGCGCCCACTCGCGTTCATCCTTGACCACATTGATGGCGATCCCACTCACAATCGACGGGAGAACCTGCGGCTCATCTGTCCGAACTGCGACTCCCAGCTGCCGACGTACAAGAGCCGGAACCGGGGCAACGGTAGACACTCTCGGCGTGAGAGATACGCCAACGGGCAGTCTTACTAGGCTGAGGACTACTGCGCTGCAGCAAAGTACCAGGTTGCGGCACCACCCTGCTGCAGCTCGTTGAGAGATCGGCGCAGTGTTAGTTACCGCAGGTCAGGACTGGGCGGCGGCCTACCGCGCCGCGTCGTCGGCCATCGCGTCACGCAGGCTCCTGGGCCGCATATCGGTCCAGTTCTTAAGGCGAGTGCTCTACCACTGAGCTAAGGAGGCGGACGGTGTCTTACTCAACAAAACGGTGCCAATCATAACCGGGCACGCCAGCTGCGTGACACCGGCTTTACGGTGTCACGCAGTGACGGTTCAGCGTGGGCCCGGCGCAGTATCGGATACCGCGGGTCAGGACTGGGCGCCCTGACGGGCCGCGTCATCGGCGGCCATGGCGTCACGCAGGCTCTTCGGACGCATATCGGTCCAGTTCTTCTCGACGTACTCCACGCACGCGGCGCGGCTGTCCTCGCCGAAAACGACTCGCCATCCGGCCGGGACCTCCGCAAAGGCCGGCCACAGCGAATGCTGTTCCTCATCGTTGACCAGAACGAAGAAGCGGCCGTCTTCGTCATCGAAGGGGTTGGTGCTCAATTTCACCTCACTGGATACTGGCGCATGTACGGGATCGCCCTTGGCTCGTCCAACGCTGTTCGAGCGCCGGAAGCTCCCCGAGCGTTGTGTCGACCCTAGCAAGGCAGACGTTACGCGTAGGCAGTTACCTCAGGCCGCGAAGAAATCGAGCAGAATCTTGTTCACCGCTTCTGGACGCTCGAGATAGCCGTAATGCCCCGCATCAGGAACTTCCAGGTAGCGCGCGCCCGGGATGACCTCGGCAACCTCCCTGGACAGATACGGCGGAATCATCCGATCGTCGGCGAATCCGATGGCCAGGCACGGCACCTTGATGCCGCGGTAGGCCTGCACCCGGTCGAAATCGTGGTCCATCCGGCGTTGGGCGCGGATACCGGGCGTCACCGCACCACCGGTGAATTCGAACAGATCGAGCCAGTCGCGGGCGGCGTTCGGGTCGGCCATGGTCGCGGGCGACATATTCATCACCGCGGTCACCGCGGCCTCATACTTCGCGGGCAACGTGACCCCGCTGGCGTCGAGTTCGTGCTCACCGAGCGAGAGCGTCTTCTGGAACTGGTCGAGGCGACCGTGCCCGGCCATGAATACGGCCTTGCGTACCAGCTCCGGACGCGCCAGCGCGAGTTCCTGCGCCACCCGCGCGCCCATCGAGGTGCCGACCACCAATGCGGGACCCTCATCGAGTAGTTCGATGAGTCCGGCGGTATCGCCGACCAGCTGATCGATGGTCATACCGTCGGCCGCCTCATAGGACGGTTTGATGCCGCGATTGTCGAATGTGCAGACCCGATATCCGGCCTTGACCAGCGCCGGGACCTGATGCAACTCCCAGACCCGGCCCGGGCTGCCGGTGCCCATGATCATGACGACCAGCGGACCCGCGCCCTTCGCCTCCGTGCCCTTGGTGCGGTCGCCCTTGACCTGGTAGTTGAGTGAAATTCCGTTCACCGTGGCCAGCGGCATATCGACCCTTTCGTGGAGTTGGTGCTGCGTTCCCACGGTATAGGGCTTCGGTCTTCGGCGAGCAGGCGAAGGGTATGTCGCCGAACGTGTCCGAGGTCACCCGGATCCAGGTGCGGCGTATCGCCGTGGTGGGCAGATACCATTGACTATTCGCACGTACGAGCGTACTGAGCCGGGAGGACAAGAAGATGGCCGCGAAGAGCAGCGCGAACGACATCGCGGACGACGATCTGGAACCACTCGCCGACGAGACCGCCCGTCAGGCTCAGCGAGTTGTCGCCGCCTACGCGGAGGACGCGGACGAATGCCGGATGCTGCTGTCCATGCTGGGCATCGGGCCTAACTCTCGGGGCGAATAACCACCGCGACGTCAACGGGGCCGTCGACTATTCACAACTTCAAAGCCGAAAAGCGACACGCAAAGGATGCGTGAGTGGACCAGATGACCCAACAGCCGTCCGAGGACTCCGAACACGCCTTTCTAGAGCCCCCATCCGAACCCGACACCACGGTGGTCCCGTCCGCCCTGGCCGAGATGAGCGGGGCTGGTTCCGGCTTCGTCGTCGTCGCCAATCGGCTGCCGGTCGACCTGGAGAAACTGCCCGACGGTTCCACCCGTTGGAAGCGCAGTCCGGGCGGTTTGGTGACCGCACTGGAACCAGTGCTCCGCAACAACAAGGGGGCGTGGGTCGGCTGGGCCGGCGTTCCCGATGTCGATATCGATCCGATCATCCAGGACGGCCTCGAACTGCATCCGGTGCCGTTGTCCGCGGACGAAGTCTCCGAGTATTACGAGGGCTTCTCCAACGGCACGCTGTGGCCGCTGTACCACGATGTGATCGTGCGCCCGGTCTACGACCGGGCCTGGTGGGCCGCCTATGTCACGGTGAACCGGCGCTTCGCCGAGGCCACCGCGAAGGTCGCGGCCGAGGGCGCGACCGTTTGGGTGCAGGACTACCAACTGCAGTTGGTGCCGAAGATGCTGCGCATGCTGCGGCCCGATCTCACCATCGGATTCTTCCTGCACATTCCGTTCCCGCCGGTCGAGCTGTTCATGCAGATGCCGTGGCGAACCGAAATCATCGAGGGTCTGCTCGGCGCCGACCTGATCGGCTTTCACCTGCCGGGCGGCGCGCAGAACTTCCTCTACCTGGCTCGCAGGTTGGCAGGCCAGCCCACCTCGCGCGGCACCGTCGGTGTGCGGTCCAAGCTCGGCGTGGTGCAGGTGGGCTTCCGTACGGTCCGGGTCGGCGCGTTCCCGATTTCGATCGCCTCGGCCGAACTCGACGAGCATTCGCGCCGCCGCTCGGTCCGCGAACGGGCCGCGAAAATCCGTGCCGAACTCGGCAATCCGAAAAATATCCTGCTCGGCGTCGACCGCTTGGACTACACCAAAGGCATCGATATCCGCCTGGCCGCGCTGGAGGAATTGCTGCTGGAGAACAGGCTGGATCCGGCCGATACTGTCATGGTGCAGCTGGCCACCCCCAGCCGTGAGCGGGTGGAGAGCTATATCCAGATGCGCGGCGATATCGAGCGCCAGGTCGGCCGGATCAACGGTGAATTCGCCAGGGTCGGCTATCCGGTCGTGCACTATCTGCACCGCCCGATCCCGCGCGACGAACTCGTCGCCTTCTTCGTGGCCGCCGACGTCATGCTGGTGACGCCGCTGCGGGACGGGATGAACCTGGTCGCCAAGGAGTACGTCGCCAGTCACAGTGGTCTCAACGGGGCGTTGGTGTTGAGCGAATTCACCGGCGCCGCAGCCGAATTGCGTCAGGCGTATCTGTGCAATCCGCACGACCTGAACAGTGTGAAGGATGCCATCATCTCCGCACTGGAAGACGACCGCGATACGCGTCGCCGCCGAATGCGCTCCCTGCGCCGTCAGGTGCTCGCGCACGATGTGGACCGCTGGGCGCGGGCGTTCCTGGAGGCGCTGGCTCAGGACCAGGTCGCGGGCAGCGCGCTGCTCACCGACGACGATGTGTACCCGGAGTCGCGAGCTCCCCACCGCTGACGCAACTACGACGGGGCGAGTTTTGAGCGAAAAGTTCGCGGCCCGTCTCGCGTTCGTGCCGAAGGCGCGGCCATCGAGCTCTGCCGAGTCGTCGGAGCGCTTGCGCCGCAGGCGTGAGCCTCTGGCGCGTGCGTCAGGTGCCGAACGCCGTGCGGTCGGTGACCGCGACGGAGCGAGTTTTGTCAGTGAGGAGTTCGGGGTCTGCGTCGCGTTCGTGCCGAAGGCGCGGCCATCGAGCTCTGCCGGGTCGTCGAAGCCGTATGTGTCGTAGGTGTGAGCCTCCGGCGTGGATGAGGTGCCGAACGTGGTGCGGTCGGTGACCGCGACGGAGCGAGTCTTACGAGCCACCGTTCGCGGCCCGTCTCGCGTCCGAGTCGTCGAAGCGCATGCGACGAAGTCGTGAGTCTCGACGGCTCGGACGCGAGACACCCGGGGGCCGCGAACACGCCGCGCCGCAGGCGCGGCAAATCAGACAGAGCACTCACAGGAATCACCCAGCAAAGGTCCAGACAGTTCCCAGTCGATTGCCGGACTATGAAGCAATGAGTGGTGCGCCTGCGGAGTCCACGCCCGAGGCCAGGGTGCTGGTGGTGGACGACGAACCCATGATCGTGGAGCTCCTGTCGGTGAGCCTGCGCTATCAGGGGTTCGCGGTCGATACTGCTATCGACGGGGCGCAGGCGCTGGACAAGGCGCGCACCTTCCGACCGCAGGCGCTGATCGTCGATGTGATGATGCCGGGTATGGACGGCTTCGGGCTGCTGCGCCGACTGCGCGCCGACGGCATCGACGCACCGGTGCTGTTCCTGACCGCACGTGACGATGTCCAGGACAAGGTCGCCGGACTCACCCTCGGCGCCGACGACTACATCACCAAACCGTTCAGCCTCGAGGAAGTGGTGGCTCGGCTGCGAGTTGTCCTGCGCCGCTTCGGTCATGCCGCGCCGCAGCGCGAGAGTTCGCGAATCCGGTTCGAGGACATCGAACTCGACGACGATACGCACGAGGTGTGGAAGGCGGGGGAGCCGGTTGCGTTGTCGCCCACCGAATTCACCCTGCTGCGGTATTTCATGGTCAATGCCGGAACGGTGTTGAGCAAGCCGCGCATCTTGGATCATGTGTGGCGCTACGACTTCGGGGGCGAGGTCGGTGTGGTCGAAACGTATGTCTCGTATCTGCGTAAGAAGGTCGACACCGGCGATCAGCGCCTGATTCACACTCTGCGCGGCGTCGGATACGTAATGCGCGCGCCGAATCGGACGCGCCAGTCCGAGAAATGATCATCTCCCGGATCACACAGACCCGTCGCAAACTGGCACGCGCTTCTTCGGCGATTCCGCTGCGGGTGACGCTGGTGCTCGCACTCGTGCTGCTTTCCGCGCTCGGACTGTTCGCATCCGGCATGGTCGTCACCTCGGCGCTGGAGAATTCGCTGTTGCACCGCACCGATCAGCAGCTTCGCGATGCGGTGATGGCATGGTCGCGGCCGCGGCCGCCGACTCCTTCGAATCCGTCGCATCCGTCCAGCACCTTCTTCGTCCACATCGAGCCGACGCCGGGCGGCAACGGCTCCGTCTATCTCGAGACCAGGCCGTTCAATGAGGAAGCCGAGCCGGAGCTGCCGCGACTGCCCGAGATCCGGCCGACCACGGATCCGCCGGGCAGCAAGGTACTCACCAGACCGGTAACCGTCGGCTCCAAGAACGGTTCGACGGTCAAATGGCGGACCATGACGGCGGTGTCACCCGATACGACGACAACGGTCGCGATACCGCTCACCGAGAACATCGACACGGTCAATCGACTGATCATGTTGCAGCTCATGGTCGGTGCCGCGGTGCTCGCCGCGCTGGCGGTGCTCGCCTACTTCGTGATCCGACGCAGTCTGCGGCCGTTGCGCGCGGTCGAGAAGACCGCCGCCACCATCGCCGCCGGTGACCTGCATCGCCGAGTTCCAGTGCGCGGCACCAATACCGAGGTCGATCGGCTGTCCCAATCGCTCAACGGCATGCTGGCCCAGATCCAACGGGCCTTCGCCGCGACCGAAGCCTCCGAATCGGCGGCCCGGCGCTCCGAGGCGAAGATGCGCCGCTTCGTCGCCGACGCGAGCCATGAACTGCGCACCCCGCTCACCACCATCAGCGGCTTCGCCGAACTGTATCGACAAGGCGCGACCGCGGATCCGGCCATGTTCATGGACCGCATCGAACACGAGGCCCAGCGCATGGGGCTGTTGGTCGAGGACCTGTTGATGCTGGCCCGATTGGATGCACAGCGTCCGCTGGAACTGGGTCCGGTCGACCTGCTCGCCATCGCCAGCGACGCCGTGCACAATGCCCGCGCCGTCACAGCGGCCAATGGCGACGAGGGTCCCCGCCGCTCGGTCGAACTGGAAATCCGTTCGGGCACAGGAACATTGGAAGTGACCGGTGACGAGGCGCGGCTGCGTCAGATACTGGCCAACCTGCTGAACAACGCACTCACGCACACACCCCCGGACGCCGACGTCAAGGTCCGGCTGACCCCTACCGACGACGAGGTCCTGCTGGAGGTCGCCGACACCGGTCAGGGCTTGCCGCCCGAGGAGGCCGAGCGCATCTTCGAACGCTTCTACCGCACCGACACCTCCCGCACCCGCGCCAGCGGCGGCACCGGCCTCGGCCTCTCCATCGTCCAAGCCCTGGTCGACGCACACAACGGCACAGTGAGCGTGGAGAGCGCCGAGGGCGAAGGCACCACCTTCACCGTCCGCCTGCCCCGCGAAAATCGCTGAGCGACCGCACTGCTGTGGCACCCGCGGGAGCACTCGCCTTGGTAGACGAAAGGTCGTCAGTTCGACGGTGTGGCACCGTCCTTGGTGAGGTCGCTCGAGCGGGTCAGCCCTCCCGGCCCGTCCGTGGCTTGATCTGCTCGGCCGCGACCAAGGCATCCCACGCCGCTGCCTTGCGCGCGCAGTCGGCCACTCGGCAACCCCGATGCCGCTGCATGGTGCGCCGCGCTTCCGGCACGCCGAGGGGATGGTCGGGCGCATCGTGCGGGAATCCGATCGGCCGGACAGCCGTCTCCATCTCGCTCAACTCTCGGGTTACTCGCTGCTCGATCTCGTTGACCGACCGCCCTTCGGAGGTGTCCGACATCGGCCAGATGACCACCGCGATGACGACGGCCAAGGGCAATCCGATCACGACGACATATCCGAGCACGATCCATCCGCCGCTCATCGGATCTCGGTGTCTTCGACCGACACCGGCGCTATGTCGATCGACGCGCGCATCGCCGCTGCGATCGCCGAAATCACGTCGGTATCGGGTTCGGCGAACTCGACTTCCCACCCCTCGTCATCGATCAGTGCCCAGGATCCATCGTCGCGCTGGAGATAGCGGTACCCCTCGTCGTCATCCGCGGCGATCGCAAGCTTGCGGAGATCTTCGTCATCGAATCGCGCCGGGAGATCCATCTCTTGCCCCCTTCAGCTGTCTGTTGGTGTGCACCCGCCGACGGGGTGCCGATGAGGGCACGGCATCGACCCGGCGGCGGGGCTGAAAAACACGCTAGGCGTGCATAGTTGGGGCCGACAGGCATACGGTGTTGACAACGTGTTTGCTGGTCAGCCGACGCCGGAGGGGCAGGGATGGAGTCAGGCTCGATGCTGCGCGCCGCACGTGAGGCGGCGGGGGTTGGGCTGCGCGAAATCGCCCGGCGAACTCACTACAGCGCGTCCTATCTGTCGCTGATCGAGTCCGGTAAACGTGCTGTGCCCGCCGCTGTCGTCGCTGCGTACGAGTCCGCATTGGGCGAATCGGCAGACGGGGAGCGTGCAGGCGCGGAATGGATTCGGCGTGTGGCCGCATCGGATGTCGGTGATGAGACCCTCGACCGCTTAGAACTGGCTGTCGATGATCTGGCGTCGGCATACTCGACCACTCCGCCTGATGCGCTTCTGACCGATATCCGGCAGCATCTCGGCTACGCCGCACGCTTGATGGATGGCAAGAAGACCTTGATCCAACATCGGCGTCTTCTGGTCGCAGCCGGTTGGTTGTCCTTGCTGGCGGGTACCTGCCATATCGACCTGGGTGAACTGTCGGCAGCAGCGGCACGGCTGCGGGTGGCCCGCGATATCGCCGACGAAGCGAACCACCCAGAGATATCGGCGTGGGTCCTGGAGACGCGCGCATGGCAACAGCTCATCAATGGCGAGTTCGCGGTAGCCGCTGAACTGTCGCGCGTCGCGCAGAATATCGCCTCGGCGGACAGCTCGGCCTATATCCAAGCGACCGCACAGGAGGGGCGGGCGTTGTCGCGGCTCGGGGACAGCCGGGGCACATACGGGGCATTGCGCAAGGTCGCGAGGCTCGTGTCCGGGATGCGCATGCCCGATCGACCCGAACACCATTTCCGCTATGACCCCGCGAAGTCCGATGCGTACGTGGCCACGACGTTGTCATGGATCGGTGATCCCGCCGCCGAAGCTTATGCGCGGAATGTCCTCACCGATCTCGCTGGCGCTGCGTCCGTCCGGCCGCGTCGAATCGCTACGGCGAATATAGATCTGGGCTTGGCCCTGGTAGCGGCCGGCAAGCCGGATGAGGCGGCAGATGTCACGCTCACGGCCGTGACTTCCGGCCGACTGGTCCCGTCCAACTATTGGCGCGTCGCCGAGGTGGTCTCCGGAATCGAAGGCCGAGACGCGCCGGATGCGGCGACCGTCCGCGAGGCGTTCCGCGACACCTATACGGCCTAGGTCGACTCACCCGGCGCATCGAAGCGACGCCTGATCAATCGGGAACGTTGGCTCCGTAGCCCAGGTCGCGCAGGGCGGTCTTGATTTTGGTTTGGGCTTCGTCCAGGGATTCGGGGGTGGGGTGGGGGTTGGCGCCGGAGATGTCGAAGTTGCCCATGGTGAAGGCCGGGAAGACGTGGACGTGCAGGTGGGGGACTTCCAGGCCGGCGATGAGCAGGCCGGCGCGTGGGGCGTCCCAGGCGTGGCGGACCGCCTGGCCGATCTTCTGCGCGACACCGTTGAGCCGCGCGAAGGTATCGGCGTCGACGTCCTGCCACTGATCGATCTCCTTGCGGGGGACCACCAGCGTGTGCCCTTGCGTCACCGGGGCGATGGTGAGGAATGCGACGAATTCGTCGTCCTCCCAGACGAATCGGCCCGGCAGCTGGCCCTCGATGATCGCGCTGAAAACAGAAGCCATGCACCGCAGGCTACGCCGAGAGCTTCCGATCGGTCGTTCGGGTGTTGACCTCGCCAAAAAACTGTGTCTATCATACACATATTAGTTTCCGCCGGACACAGTTTAGGAACAACATGATCACCATCGCCCTTGCCGCGACAGCCGCCGCCCCCGCGGGCTTGCTCACCCACCGTCAGCTGCGTCGCCGCAGCAATGCTCATGCGCTCCGGATCGATACGCCGAACGGCATCTCGGAGGCGGGCTTCGTCACCATCGGTGGCATCGAGCAGTGGATCGAGATCCGCGGCGAGGATCGGGCCAACCCGGTGCTGCTGGAATTGCACGGCGGCCCCGGCGCCTCGAACACTTACTTCGCCAATCGAACTCGGACGTGGGAAAAGCACTTCACGATCGTTCGGTGGGATATGCGCGGCGCGGGAAAGACTTTCGGTCGCGGTGCACAGGGCGAGATGACCTTCGACCGGCTCTACACCGACGCACTCGAGGTCACCGACCACGTACGCGACCGGCTGCTCGCCGACAAGGTGGTATTGCTGGCTGCCTCCTTCGGCTCGGTGCTCGGACTTCGCCTGGCCCGCAACCACCCCGAGCTGTACTCGGCATACGTGGGCACCGATCAGAACATCACCGGCGGCGAACCCGACCGCACCGCCTTCTTCGCGGTTGTACAACGGTTGCGCAAAGCCGGAAAGCGCACCGCCGCAGCGAAGTTGGAGGAAATGGGGCCGGATGCTACGCGGTGGACCGCCGTCCAGTGGGGCCTGCACGCAAAACTGGCGACCAGCTCGGATCCCATGCTCACCGGAATCCTGAAGAAGCTGATCGTGCCGTCGATGTGGTTCTCGCCGCGGCATCGACTGCGCGATCTGAAGGCGGCTGCGGACGGTATGAAGTTCTCCGAACAGGTCGGCGTCGAATCCGTGCACTTCGACGCCTGGCGCGACGGCACGCGATTCGAGTTGCCGTTCTTCATCTTTCAGGGCGAACACGACAGCCTGATGCCTGCGGCAAGGGCGCGCCGCTACTTCGACGATGTCGAGGCGCCGCACAAGGAGTTCGCGCTCATCGCGGACGCCAACCACTTCGCGGCGTTCTGGCAGCCCGAGCAATTCCTCGAACTGCTGCTGACCCGGGTCCGGCCGGTGGTCACCAGCGGGCTCAGGCCATGTGCTCAGGCGACGTAGTGCGAAAGGATGCCCTGCACTTCGTAGATGTCGACCTGGCGGTTGAACCGTTTCTGCACCGGTTCGTGGGTGCCGGAGATCCAGATGCAGAGTTCGGCATCCAGGTCGAAGGTGCCCGCGGTCTCCACCGTGAAGTGGGTGATGGCGCGGTAGGGGATGCTGTGATAACTCACCTTGCGGCCGGTGACACCCTGCTTGTCGACCAGGATGAGACGCTTGTTGGTGAACAGAATCGCATCGCGGACAAGAAGATACGCGGCGTAGACCTGTTCACCGCCGCCCATCAGTCTCGCGTATTCCTCTTGCGCCTTACCGGGATCTATCCGCCCGGCATTGCCCATCAGTCCGTCGATCAGACCCATAGTCAGCACGTCCTTTGCGCGATGGAGGTCGGCTGTCGCGCCCCCTCCCATCAATCATCCACACGACGACCGCTGGGGGCCGAGAACGTGACGACTGATTTCGTGAGTACATGGGTAACTCGTCGGGCACGTCCAAGAATGGGCCGGCGACTCGACCGCTGGTCCGCGGACGAAGTTAAGGTGTACCCAACGACCGGCAAAAGTTCCGGGGAGGCGGGGGAGCCACTATTGGCGACAACCTAAGCTGTTGCCCGTGCGCGTACTCGTCATCGGTTCCGGAGCCCGTGAACATGCCCTCGTCCTGGCCCTGCGCCGGGACCCCGCGGTGACCGCGCTGTTCGCGGCGCCGGGCAACGCTGGGATCGCCCAGTACGCGCAGGTCAGAGCAGTCGATCAGTCCTCCGCGGAGGCAGTTGTCGCCCTGGCTACCGACTTGGACGCGGACCTGGTGGTGATCGGCCCCGAGGTGCCGCTGGTGCTCGGCGTCGCCGATGCGGTCCGGGCCGCGGGCATCGCGTGCTTCGGTCCGTCCGCCGCGGCCGCGCGCATCGAGGGTTCGAAGGCGTTCGCGAAGGACGTCATGACGGCCGCCGGGGTCCGCACCGCGCACAGCGAGATTGTGGACAACCCCGCTGAACTCGATGCCGCACTCGACCGGTTCGGCCCGACCTGGGTGGTCAAAGACGACGGTCTGGCCGCGGGCAAGGGCGTGGTGGTGACCGCCGACCGGCTTGCGGCCCGCGACCACGGCGCCGAACTGCTCGAGCAGGGCCATCCGGTGCTGCTGGAATCCTTCCTGGACGGACCAGAGGTTTCGCTGTTCTGCCTGGTCGACGGCGAGACCGTGGTGCCGCTGCTGCCCGCGCAGGATCACAAGCGCGTCGGCGACGGTGACACCGGGCCGAATACCGGCGGTATGGGTGCGTACACGCCGCTGCCGTGGTTGCCGGAGGAGACGGTCACCGCGATCGTCGATGATGTCGTAAAGCCCGTCGCGGCGGAGTTGGTGCGGCGTGGCTGTGGCTTCTCCGGACTGCTCTACGCGGGTCTGGCGATCGGTGCGGACGGACCCGCCGTCGTCGAATTCAATTGTCGCTTCGGCGATCCGGAGACCCAGGCGGTGCTCGCGCTGCTGGAGAGTCCGCTCGGTGAATTGCTGAATGCCACGGCGACCGGCACGCTGGCCGAGGTCGCCGCGCCGCGTTGGCGGGACGGTTCGGCCGTCACGGTCGTGATCGCCGCCGAGAACTATCCGGGTCGCCCCCGCGTCGGTGATGTGATCACCGGAGCGGGCGAGGGCAATGCCGACGACTCGTCCGCCGTGCTGCATGCGGGAACCGGGTTGCGCGAGGACGGAGCCCTGGTTTCAGCGGGCGGTCGTGTGCTGAGTGTCGTCGGCATCGGTGCGGATCTGGCCGAGGCTCGCGCACACGCCTACGACCGAATTGCCTCGATCAAGTTGCCGGGCAGCCACTTTCGCACCGATATCGGCCTCGCCGCCGTCGAGGACCGCATTTCGGTCTGACGGGACAAACCGGCACTAGCGACCATCAGGGAGCGAGTCTTATAAGCGACCCGTTCGCGGCCCGTCTCGCGCCTGAGTCGTCGAAGCGCATGCGCCGCAGGCGTAAGGGCTCGACCGTCCGGCGCGTGTGCACCGGTGGCCGAGCGATCCACCATCGGTGACCCGAACGGAGCGAGTCTTACGAGCGACCCGTTCGCGGCCCGTCTCGCGTCCGAGTCGTCGAAGCGCATGCGACGAAGTCGCGAGTCTCGACGGCTCGGACGCGAGACACCCGGGGGCCGCGAACACGCCGCGCCGCAGGCGCGGCCAAAGACTCAGCCGAACGTGAGTCCGTGCACCGCCAACCACTGCTGCGGGTCGACGTGCTGTCCGTTGACGATCACCTCGAAGTGCAGATGTGGCCCCGTGGAGTCACCGCGGTTACCCATGCGGGCAATCTGCATACCCGCCGGGACGCGCTCGCCGACCGAGACGAAGAAGTCGTACATATGGCCGTAGACGGTGATGCTGCCGTCATCGTGCCGGATCCGCACCCATAGTCCGAACCCCTGCGCGGGTCCCGCATCGATGACGGTGCCGCTGGCGACGGCATAGATCGGTGTGCCGATCGGCCCCGCGATATCGATGCCGTTGTGGAAAGTGCCCCAGCGCGAACCGAATCCGGAGGTGAAGGTGCCGCGGGCCGGCAAAACCATGCCGGTGATGCCGGGCAGCACCGAACCCGTCGTGACCGGCGCGCTGCCCGCCATCCACGGCTGATACTCACCGGACACGGCCGCGGCCGCCTCGGCCTTGGCACGTTCCAGTGTTGCGCGGGCCGCCGCCGCAACCACCTCCTGCTCACGGATGCGCTCACCGTTGGCGATGGCATTCAGATAGCGCTTCACCGACGGCGGTGTCGACTGCATCTGCTGTGGATAGGCGAAGGCGACGCGTTGCGCTTCGTTCGGGCCGGGCGTGCGATCGGTGACGCCCCAGGTGGACGCGGAATCAGCGGCCGCGAATACGGCTGTGACGCAGACTCCCGCGATCAGGATCCGGTGCTTGCGCAATAACGCGCGATAGTCGGGTTTGGGCCGGTCCTCCCACAGCGCGCGCAGGTCGGGCGGTGGTTGCCGACGTAGCCAGAGCAGGCCGTCCTTGCACTCGCCGAGCACCTCACGCGCCCGCACGCGCAACTCGGATTCGCGCCGTTCCCGCAACTTGGCACGCCAATCGGGGGGTATGACACCGATGCCACCCACCCCGGGTACTCGGTCCAGCCGCGCACGGCGAGCCTTGTCAAGCATTAACGCCGACCATAACCCGTGCCGCATCCCGCGCACATGACGAAACACGCGGTCGGTCGTATTTCGGTACCGGTCGACTTCGGCAAAAGCCGAGGATCGGCGCACACCCGACGCGCGGCACGGTCTACCGTACGTCGAGTGTCCAGAGAATCTCGCCGGTCGACCATTCCACCTTTCTACGTGATGGATGTCTGGAAAGCTGCCGCGGAACGGGCCAGGACGCACGGCGATGTGCTGGTGCTGGCGGCCGGGCAGCCCTCGACGCCCGCACCCGCCCCGGTGCTGCGCGCGACGAAGACGGCAATTGATTCCGAATTGCTCGGTTACACAGAGACATTCGGCATTCTGCCGCTGCGCGAGGCGATCGCCGAACACCACCGCGATACCTACGGATACGCCGTCGAACCCGATGACGTCGTGGTGACGACCGGCTCCTCCGGCGCGTTCACCCTCATCTTCCTGGCCGCATTCGACGCTGGGGACACCGTCGTGGTGGCCAGGCCCGGATATCCTGCCTATCGCAACTCCCTCACCGCGCTGGGCTGTCGCGTCATCGAACTCGATTGCGGTGCGGCGACCCGATTCCAGCCGACGGTCGCCATGCTGGAGGCGCTCCCGGAACCGCCCGCGGGCCTGATCGTGGCCAGTCCGGCCAACCCGACCGGCACCATGATCGATCCGGACGAGCTCGCCGCGCTGGCCCGCTGGTGCGATGCGCACGGCACCCTGCTGATCTCCGACGAGATCTACCACGGCATCACCTACCAGGGCGTCAGCGGCGGTCGGACGTCATCGGCCTGGGAGACCTCGCGCGAATCCGTGGTCATCGGTTCGGTCTCGAAGTACTTCTCGATGACCGGCTGGCGGCTCGGCTGGATGCTGGCGCCGAGCGGATTGCGACCCGCACTGCAGCGACTCGCATCCAATATGACCGTGTGTCCGCCCGCGGTCTCGCAGTTCGCGGCGTTGCATGCGTTCGGCGCCGAGGCCAAGGAGGAACTCGACGGTCACGTCCGGCGCTACGCGGTGAATCGGCAACTGCTGCTGGAGGGGCTGCCGAAGCTCGGCATCACCGATCTGGCTCCGGCCGACGGCGCCTTCTACGCCTATGCCGATATCGGCCATCTCACCGACGATTCCCGGACGTGGTGCACCGAGGTGCTCGACCACACCGGAGTCGCCCTGGCCCCCGGTATCGACTTCGATACCGCGGCGGGGCACCGGACGGTACGGTTCTCTTTCGCCGGAGCTACTGCGGACATCGAGGCGGCACTCGTTCGGCTGGGTCACTATCTGCGTGGTTGATCATGCTGTCCGACAACGAGTTTGCACAGTTCGGCACCATGAACGCGCAGATGCGGTAAAACAACGATGGCTGGGTTTTCACTCTCTGGGTTTCCTCTGATTTCGCACGGATGAACTGATGATGACTGGCACGATGGCACGGTGATAACCGCGACGACCCCGAAAGGCGAACGGCGTCGCCAGGCTTTGGTAGCGGCCGCCGCCGAGTTGTTACTCGAAGGCGGATTCGATGCGGTGCGGCATCGCTCGGTCGCGACGCGCGCCGACCTTCCGCTGGCGTCGACGACGTACTACTTCGAGTCGCTCGATGATCTGATCGCGCGAGCGGTCGAATTCAGCGGCAATGCGGAGCTGGACGCGATGCGGCGTCGAGTCGGCGAGGTGAGCCACCGCAGACGTGGCGCGGAGGCGACCGTCGACTTGGTGTTGGACCTGCTGGTGGGGTCGGACGGAAACGACGAGGGCGCACGTGGGCAGCTCATCGCGCGCTATGAGCGTTCGGTGGCCTCGGCGCGCCATCCGGAACTGCGGGAAGTGCAGCTCCGACTAAGGGCGCAGCTGGACGAATTGCTCGCCGATGTGCTGCGCCGCTCCGATCGGGCGGTTCGGGCGGAGCAGTTGCGCAGGATGGTCGCGGTGGTCGACGGGGCCGTGGTGGCGGCACTGAGCGAAATGGACCCGGAGCCAAGGCGAATGGCGCGCGGTGCGTTGCTCGAGGTCATCGATATCGTCGCGCCCGCGACGCCGCAGCAGGTCGACAGGTTCCGGACACTAGACTGACAAGACGTGACCCTTGTCCCGAACGTTCTTGCCACCCGATACGCCAGCCCCGAGTTGGTGCATCTCTGGTCGCCCGAGAACAAGATCGTGCTCGAGCGACGGCTGTGGCTGGAGGTGTTGCGGGCGCAGTCCGATCTCGGCATCGATCTGCCCGCTGGCGTCATCGACGATTACGAGCGGGTCATCGATCAGGTGGATCTCGCCTCGATCGCCGAGCGTGAGCGGGTCACCCGCCACGACGTGAAGGCGCGCATCGAGGAATTCAATGCGCTGGCCGGGCATGAGCATGTGCACAAGGGCATGACCAGCCGCGATCTCACCGAGAATGTGGAGCAGCTGCAGATCCGGCTCTCGCTCGAGCATGTGCACGCGCACGGTGTCGCGGTCGCGGCACGGTTGGCCGAGCGGGCCGCCGAGTACCACACGCTGGTGATGGCGGGTCGTTCGCACAATGTCGCCGCCCAGGCCACCACGCTGGGCAAGCGGTTCGCCTCCGCCGCCGACGAGCTGTTGATCGCGCTGACCCGCCTGCGGGAGCTCATCGACCGCTACCCGCTGCGCGGTATCAAGGGCCCGATGGGCACCGCGCAGGACATGCTCGATCTGCTCGGCGGCGATTCGGCCAAGCTTGCGACGCTGGAGCAGCAGGTCGCGCGGCATCTCGGCTTCGCGAATGTGCTGACCAGTGTCGGCCAGGTGTATCCGCGCTCGCTCGATCACGACGTACTGTCGGCGCTCGTGCAGGTCGGTGCGGGTCCGTCGTCGTTCGCGCACACCATTCGGTTGATGGCGGGCCACGAGCTGGTCACCGAGGGCTTCCAGCCCGGCCAGGTCGGCAGTTCCGCCATGCCGCACAAGATGAACACCCGCTCCTGCGAGCGCGTCAACGGGCTGCAGGTGGTGCTGCGCGGTTACGCCTCGATGGCCGCCGAACTCGCTGGCGCGCAATGGAATGAGGGCGATGTCTTCTGCTCGGTGGTGCGCCGTGTCGCGCTGCCGGACGCCTTCTTCGCCATCGACGGCATGATCGAAACCTTCCTCACCGTGCTCACCGAATTCGGTGCCTACCCGGCCGTCATCTCCCGCGAACTCGACCGCTACCTGCCCTTCCTGGCCACCACCCGCATGCTCATCGCGGCCGTGCGCGCCGGGGTGGGCCGCGAAACCGCCCACGAGGTAATCAAGGAACACGCGGTAGCCGTCGCCCTCGCCATGCGCGAACAGGGCCGCGAACCCGACCTGCTGGACCGCCTGGCCGCCGACTCCCGCTTCCCCTTGGACCGCGCCGAATTGGATGCCGCCCTGGCCGACAAGTCCGCCTTCATCGGCGCGGCCGAAGCCCAGGTTTCCGATGTGGTGGCCGCCGTCCAAAAGCTCGTGGACCAGTACCCCGACGCCGCCCGCTACACCCCGTCGCCGATCCTCTAGCCGACCGGCCATAGTGATCGGCGTGAATCCGTACACGATCTTTGGGGACATTGTGGCTGGGCGGGCCGAGGCCAGCCGGGTGTATGAGGACGATGATGTGGTGGCGTTCATGGATATTCGGCCCATGACGCCGGGGCATTTACTCGTGGTGCCGAAGGTGGCGGCACGGAGTCTGGCGGAATTGGATCCGGCGGTCGGGGGGAAGTTGTTCCAGGTGGCGCAGAAATTGGCGGGGGCGCTGCGGGACAGCGAGGTGGGGTGTGATGGAGTTAACTTCTTCTTGGCCGACGGAGTGACCGCAGGTCAGGAAGTATTCCATGTGCACCTGCATGTCATTCCGCGGACGCCGGGTGACGGGTTCGGATTACGTGGGCGGCCGACCAGTCCACACCGCGCTGATCTGGATTATCTGGCGAGTTCGATCCGCGGCGCGCTCGATCGCTGAGCGGTCGCCGGGCCGGGCTGTGACTGCCGGTGTCGATGTGAAAGCTGTTATCTGCCGGAAAGTTTGCCGCGGAAACGCCGGATCTGGAATCTCTTCTCCAACGTCTCGACGTGAGTTACGTTGAAGGCCATTGTTATGCGGTAATGGAGGTAGGTTCGTGCGGCGAACGAAGATTGCTGTTGCGGTGCTGGCCTCTGCGATCGCGTTGATGGGCCCCATGCTTGTCGAGCCGGCCACGGCATCGGCCGCACGTATCGATCGAATCGATGAACTGAGCTCGACGCGCTCTGCGCTGTTCATCGAATCGCCATCGATGGGACGGATCATCCAAGTGCAGGTGCTGCACCCGGCGGGCGGCGGCTCGCATCCGTCCTTCTACCTGTTGGACGGTCTCGATCCGGGCATCAACCAGAGCACCTGGACCAATGCCACCGACGCCGAATCCTTCTTCCGGGGCAAGAACGTCAATGTGGTGCTGCCGGTCGGCGGCCAGGCCAGCTACTACACCGACTGGCAGCGTGACGATCCCAAATTCGGCCGCTACCAGTGGGAAACCTTCCTTACCGAGGAACTGCCGCCGATCATCGACGCCCGATACGGCAATGGCGTCAATGCCATCGGCGGTCTCTCCATGGGCGGCAATGCGGCCTTCATTCTCGCCGCCCGCCATCCCGAGTTGTACCAGGCGATCTCGGGCTACAGCGCCTGCCCCGACACAACTCTCGCCATGGGGGCGGTGATGTTCTCCATCGCCAACCGCGGCGGCGACCCGGTGAATATGTGGGGCGGTCCCGGCAGCCCGGCCTGGGCCGAACACGATGCGGCGGCGCTCGCGGATCGCTTGCGCGGCAAGGCGATCTACCTCTCCACCGGCACCGGCATACCCGGTCCGCACGAGGCCGAGATCAAACCTCAACTGGGCGAGAACATCGTCCTCGGCGGCCCCGTCGAGGTCGGCGTCAATACCTGCGTCATCTCGTTCGAACAGCGGTTGCGCGCCCTCGGCATCCCCGCCGAGATCGACTACAGCCCGACCGGAACCCACTCCTGGTCCTACTGGCAGGACACCCTGCACGCCTCCTGGCCGACCATCGGTCCGGCGATCGGAGCCTGAGGTCAGGCCCGCAGCACGCGGACGATGGCGAATACCACGACGATCGCGGCCAGGAAGACCGTGCCGAGGATGACGATGCCCGCGGGAACACCGAATAGTTCCACGTTCTCGGTTCGGTGGATCGTCCGGTAGACCTCCGCGTCGCTGGAATCGGCCTCGAAGGTGAAGTCGGAGCGGATATCCGCGGGGCTGTCGATCGAAATCCGCAGTTCGGTCAGGTAATTGCGGCCATTCGTCGTCACCGGTGCGAGTTCTGGATCCGATGACGCAACCCGGCCTGCGAAATCGACGTGCACACTCTGGGCGGTGGCATCGGGATCGGAGCGTCGCACGCGATGCTCGCTCAGCGCGTAAAGATGCACGTACTGGGACTGTTTGGCAGCACTGGACATGCGCATCGGATAGACGAAACGATCCGAATCGAAGGTCAGCCGCACCGGATCTATTGCGCCGTCGAGTGGTTGGACGCTGGTGAGGCGCATTGCGACGAAGGACCAGCCCTCGCGCAGATACGGCTCCAGGGTGGTGACCACCTCGGGGCGCAGCTCGTAGCCGTTGTCGCTCAGCCACTTTCGAATGCCGTCCAGGTTGCCGCCGGACAGGGTGGTCGCCTCCAGCGGGCCGAGTTGCACGCGGTCGAGGACGGTCGGGCCGCCACCGGCAGCACCCATAGTGCCCTCGCTCGCGGTGTCGCCGAAACCGGAGCCGAACCATTGGCGCTGGGTGACGACCTTGGGTGCGGTCAAGTTCGCCAGTTCGGTAAAGGTCGCGGCGGAACCGCCCGCGACAGTCGCCGGTTTCGGCGTCGGCACGATCAGCGCCGCCTGATCGGTACCGGATTTCAGCGCGAGTCGCATGAGCACCGTCTCCCGCTGACCGTCCCAGCTGACCAGCGCCGTCTCCTCGCGCACCGATGCCAGGTGACCCGGCGGATTGGCGACCCCGCCGCACGCGCATGCGGAAGCCGGTGCGAGCGCGCCGATTCCGGCTGTGGCGAACAGCATTCCGATGACGGCCAGCAGGTGGACAGCACGCATGGCCGCGAGCCTAATGGGCTGCGCGGCCATGCGGCCGGACCATCAGGCGCACCGCGTTTCGCGCAACCCCCAGCTCGGATAGTCGCTGTACCCAGCCGCATGACCTCGCGAGCACATGGACCGTCCAGCAGCCCTTTCGTGCTCGACCGCAGGTCCGCATCGGGACTTCCGTCGTACTCACCGGTCGGTAAAGGTCCAGGGAGGCGGAACAGATATGCGCATCGGCGAGTTGGCCGAGACGGCACGCCGAACGAACCGGCGACACCGTTCCTGGTGGACAAGCTGGCCGAGGAGCGCCGCCGCATCGATCAGGCCATGACCGATCTGCACCGGACGGGCGCGGTACTCGACGAGATCATCCGAGCGGCGGGCGGTGCGCAGCCCGAACAGTAGGGTGGAGTCCATGGCTCTCGACAGTGGAATCGGAACGCTCGCCGGTCCGGGTGATGTAACGGCCCCGGTCGCCAAGACGGTGCGCACCGAGCGGGTGCACCATGGCGACGTCTTCATCGATGAGTACGAATGGCTCCGCGATAAAGAAAACCCCGAGGTCATCGCCTACCTCGAGGCCGAGAACGCCTACACCGAGGCGCAGACCTCCCATCTCGGCGGACTGCGGAACCGGATCTTCGACGAGATCAAGGCGCGCACCCAGGAGACCGATCTGTCGGTGCCGACCCGGATGGGCGAGTACTGGTACTACTCGCGTAGCTTCGAGGGCAAGCAGTACGGCGTGCACTGCCGCTGTCCCATCGTTGCCCCGGCGGGAGCGACGGGCGCGGAGGAGGCAGCTCACGTAACCACGGAGCGCCCCGCGAGCGGCGCAATAGATATCGATGCCTGGACCCCGCCGCAACTCGAGGTCGATACCGAGATTCCCGGGGAGCAGGTGCTGCTCGACAGCAACGAGGTCGCCGAGGGGCACGACTTCTTCGCACTGGGCGCGTTCTCGGTCAGCCATGACGGCAACCTGCTCGCGTACTCGGTCGACACCAGCGGTGACGAGCGCTATCTGCTGCGCTTCAAGGATCTGCGCACCGGTGAGGTGCTCGCCGACGAGATCGTGGGCACCGCACCCGGCGCGACCTGGTCGCTGGACGGCACGCACGTCTTCTATCAGACCGTCGACGAATCCTGGCGGCCCGACACCGTGTGGCGGCACCGGCTCGGTACGAGCAAGGATGACGACGTCAAGGTCTTCCACGAGCCCGATGAGCGCTACTGGGTGAGCATCGGCGCGACGCGCTCGGAAAAGTACCTGATGATCTGGGTCGGCTCCAAGATCACCACCGAGGGCTGGGTGCTCGAATCCGATAATCCGGAGGGCGACTTCCGGGTCATCATGCCGCGCCGCGATGGCGTCGAGTACTCCGCGGAACATGCGGTGGTCGGCGGCGAGGACCGATTCCTGATCCTGCACAACGATGTCGTGGACGGGGTGAAGGCCGAGAACTTCGTACTCGCCGAGGCGCCGGTATCGGATCCGTCGAATATGACGCTGCTGATCGGCCATCGCGACGATGTGCGGCTCGAGGATATCGATCCGTTCGCCAGTCATCTGGTGCTGAGCTACCGGCGTGAAGCACTGACCCGCGTTGCCATTTGGCCGCTGACCGATTCCGGCTACGGCGAGCGGCGCGAACTCGAATTCGATCTGGAACTCTTCGCGGTCGGTTCCGGCGCCAATCCGGAGTGGGAGCAGCCGACGCTGCGAATCGGGCTGACCTCGTTCATCACGCCGATGCAGGTCTTCGACTATGTGCCGGCCACCGGTGAGCTGCTGCTGCGCAAGGAGCAGCCGGTACTCGGCGGCTACGACGCGAACGACTATGAGCAGCACCGGGATTGGGCGATCGCCGCGGACGGCACCCGGATCCCGATCTCGCTGGTGCGGAAGAAGGGTCTGCCCGCGGGGCCGAAACCGCTGCTGCTGTACGGATACGGCTCTTATGAGGCCAGTATGGATCCGTCCTTCTCGGTATCGCGGCTTTCGCTGCTCGACCGCGGCATGGTGTTCGCGGTGGCGCATGTGCGCGGCGGCGGTGAAATGGGGCGGCTCTGGTACGAGAACGGCAAGACGCTCACCAAGAAGAACACCTTCACCGATTTCGTTTCCTGCGCAAGGCATCTCATCGATACCGATGTCACCTCGGCGGACCGGGTGATTGCCGACGGCGGCAGTGCGGGCGGCCTGCTGGTGGGTGCGGTAGCGAACCTGGCACCCGAGTTGTTCAAGGGCATCCTGGCCAACGTGCCGTTCGTCGACCCGCTCACCTCGATCCTCGACCCGTCGCTGCCGCTCACCGTCATCGAATGGGACGAGTGGGGAAATCCATTGGCGGACAAGGACGTCTACGACTACATGAAGTCCTACGCGCCCTACGAGAACATCGAAGCCAAGGACTACCCGGCCATTCTGGCCATCACCAGCATCAACGACACCCGCGTGCTCTATGTCGAACCCGCCAAGTGGGTCGCCAAACTGCGCGCCACCAAGACCGGCGACGCGCCGCTGCTGCTCAAGACCGAAATGAGCGCGGGCCACGGCGGCGTCAGCGGCCGCTACGAGAAGTGGAAGGAAGTCGCGTTCGAATACGCCTGGGTGCTCGACACCCTCGGCCTGGCCGACGCGTAGCTTCCGTGAGCGGCCGGTTCACCCCGGCCGCTCACTCGGCGGGTACCAATAGTTTGCCGAGCAGCGTCGTGAGCTGGCGGCGCTCGGCGGCGGTCAGCGCTGCGAACGTCTCGTCGAGGTAGGCCGGAATCGCCGCCTCCGCCTCGTGCAGCCGTTCGCGGCCCGCATCGGTGATGGTCACGGCGTAGGAGCGCCGGTCGCGCGGATTGCGTTCGCGCCGTACGTAATCCGATTTCTCCAGGTCATCGCAGACGCTGACCATGACGCTGCGATCGATCCGCAGTTCCTCGCTCAGCGTCTGCTGCGAGCATGCGCCGACGGTATCGAGCATTTTCAATACCAACTGCTGCCCAACGCCCAAACCCTGTGTCGCGGCGTGGATTTCGCCCGCTCTGGCCACCGCGGTCGATGCGCGGCACAGTGCTATGTCCGGCCGCTCGGCGGCGAGCTGTGGAAAGTAAGTCGGTTTGGTCATGGTGCCTCACTGTCGGTGGCGCCAGCCTACCATTAATCGTCTGCTGGACAATTGTTTGACAGCAGATGGTTTGTGGTCATACGGTCTGATGGTCTGCACGAATCGGCCCGAGGAGTACCCGATGACAACGCTGGATCTGACCCCGGACGAGTTGCTGTCCACGACCCGTGCCGTGCGCAAACGCCTGGATTTCGACCGTCCGGTGCCGCGTGAGCTGATCGAGGAGTGCATCGATCTCGCAACCCAGGCGCCGACCGGCCGCAATCGGCAGCGCTGGCATTTCATCGTCGTCACAGATCGGGCCAAGCGTCGAGTGGTCGGCGATATCTTCCGTCGCGCGCTCGCGGTCGGGACCGGACAGCCGCTGACCGCCGATGACGTGTGGCGCATGAACTATTCACCGCGTTCGACCGAGCTGGTCTTCGACGGTCTGCGCTATCTCGCCGAGAACATCCATCGTGTTCCGGCCATGGTGATCCCGGCCATCGAGGGTCGAACCGATCGCGCCTCGGTCGAGATCCAGTCGGGCGCTTGGGGTTCCATTCTGCCCGCGGTGTGGAGCTTCATGCTCGCCGCCCGCGCCCGCGGACTTGGCACCACCTGGACCAGTGCGCAGGGTCCGCTCGAGCGCGAACTCGCTGCGGCACTTGGGATTCCGTACGACAAGGTGATGCTCGCGGCATTCATTCCGCTGGCCTACACCCTCGGCACCGATTTCAAACCCGCCGTCCGGGTGCCGAGGGCGCAGGTACTGCACTGGGAGCGGTGGTAAATCAGAGGCCGCAGGTGCGCATGTTGTCCAGGAATGTCGCACGATCGCTGTCGCGGTATTGCTCGATCCCCTGGTATGCGCCGTTCGCATCCATGATCGCGATATAGGCGTCGGCGATCTGATCGGGCGTCGCGTCCGGGGTCTTGCTGCGCACC
>NZ_BAGN01000024.1 GCF_000308835.1 Nocardia vinacea NBRC 16497
GCGATAGTCATTGCCTCTGCGCGACTTTCACTTTTGCGCGATAGCGTCAGGGGCCGGCCGACTTGCTCGGCCTGCCGCTGCTTGGCTTACTCGCCGGTGGGCCTAGCGAAACTGTTGTCGCACACCGAGTGAACGTTGCGCAGGAGCTATATCCTCTGCGCGATAGTCATTGCCTCTGTGCGACCTCCACTTCCGTGTGACAGCATCCGGGGCGCCACCTGTCATGCAGCCCGACCTGCCCGCTCGCTTGACCGGCTAGGCCTGCTCAACCGCTCGCCCGACCTGTCTGTTCCCTGGCCTGTCAGTCCCTCCCCGGACCCCGGCGGCCCACCTTACCCAGCCGGTTCGCGCAGTTCCGGCGCCAAACCGAAGAGTGGGAACAGCTTTTCGGTGTCGAGGAAGAAGTTGAGTCCGGCGATCGAGTCGCCGTCCAGCTCCAGCACGGTGATGGACCAGGGGACCCAGACGCCCAGCTCGGTCTCGCTCGGCTTGTAGTGGCCGAACGCGGGCAGCCCGTTGGCGCCTTCCAGCCGGATCATGCGGGAATCGCGGCAACCCTTGCCGTGGCCGAGCATGAACGCGGCCACATTCTCGGGGCCCGAGACCCAGAGTTCGATCGGCGGCATGGACAGTGCCACATCGGTTTTCAGCAGGGTCGTCAGGGTGTCCATATCGTAGGCCTCGAAGGCCTTGACGAAATCGTCGACGAGTTTGCGCTGATCGTCATCGGTTTCGTCATAGGTGTCGGTGGCCGTCGGCTGCACCTTCGACATGGTGGCCCTGGCGCGCTGTAGTGCGCTGTTCACCGAGGCGGGGGACATGGTGAGTGCCTCGGCCGTCTCGCTGGCCGAAAACCGCAGCACCTCGCGCATGATCAGGATGGCGCGCTGGGTCGCGGGCAGATGCTGACAGGCCGCGACGAACGCCAGCCGCAACGTGTCCTTGGCCGAGGCGTGCTCGGCCGGATCCGATCCGAAGGCCAGTGCGTTCGGGATCGGTTCGATCCAGACGTAATCCGGCTGCGGCATCGGCATCGGCGAATCCGGCCGCGACGGACCGGACAGATCCATCGGCCGGGCCCGGCGCTGCGGGCCGTCGAGCATATCGAGGCAGACATTGGTGGTGATCTTGTACAGCCAGGACCTCAGGCTGGCGCGACCCTCGAACGAGTCGTAGGACTTCCACGCGCGAGTGAAGGTCTCCTGCACCGCGTCCTCCGCTTCGAAGGAGGAGCCGAGCATGCGATAGGCGTAGGCGCACAGTTCCCGCCGATGTCCTTCGAAGGATTCGAGGACGTCCGGGGTGAGGCCGACGGAGTCGTTCATGGGTGTCACCCTGCCACAGCCCACCGACACATTCGAGACCCGAATTCGCACAATCGAGCGCCGCCGGACGCAGTCCCCTGCGCTTCGGTGAGCGAAGGCGAGACCGCCGCCTACCTGCGGATTCAAGATCATGATGGCGCAGCAGACGTGTCCGGCTACACAGTGCCCGGAACCGATGAGTTTCGCGCGCTCGATCCGTCTCTACATAGAGACCGCCGAAGCCGACGTAAGGGATCCCGCATGCCCAGCAAGATGATCTTCATCAACCTTCCCGTCGCGGACCTGGGCCGGTCCAGAAACTTCTACGAGGCGATCGGGTGGAAGGTCAATCAGGACTTCACCGATGAGAACGCCGCGTGCATCGTCATCGACGACAACATCTGCGCCATGCTGCTGACCAAGGACTTCTATTCGAACTTCAGCAAGCGCCCGATCGCCGACACGATCGCGACCAGCGGTGGTGCGTACGCGTTATCCCTGGCCAGCGCACAAGAGGTCGACGCACTCACCGATGCCGCCCTGGCCGCAGGTGCCACCGAGGAAATCCACGAGGACCGCCGCGCCCAGGAGGCCCAGGTCGGCATGTTCGGCCGCACTTTCATCGATCCGGACGGCCACCAGTGGGAGCCCTTCTGGATGGACTATCCCGGAAACTGATCCACGCCGACGCCGGTCGAATGGTGGCCCAGCGACGCGGGTACCACCAATCGACCCGCCTGGGCCCGAACGTAGTTCAGCTGCCGGTGAAGGTGGGCTTGCGCTTCTCCGCGAAGGCCTTCGGGCCCTCTTTGGCATCGGCCGACCGGAAGACCGACATGCCGAGTTTGGCCTCGATCTGGAAGGCGTCCTCTTCCGGCATGGCCTCGGTTTCCCGAATGGTGCGCAGAATCGCCTGCACCGCTAGGGGACCGTTGGCCGCGATCTGCGCGGCGAGTTCGAGGGCCTTGTCCAGTGCGGTGCCGTCCGGGACCACATGCCCGATCAGCCCGATCTCCTTGGCCTCGCCGGCGGTGATGTGCCTACCGGTCAGCAGAATGTCGGCGGCCACGGTGTAGGGAATCTGGCGGACCAGCCGCACGGCCGAGCCGCCGAGCGGGAACAGACCCCAACGCGCCTCGGATACACCGAATTTCGCGCCTTCGGCGGCCACCCGTATATCGGTGCCCTGCAGTATTTCGGTGCCACCGGCGATGGCCGGACCCTCCACCGCCGCGATCAGCGGTTTGGTGAGTCGGCGGCCCTTGAGCAGCGCCTCCAATTTGGTCGGATCGAAGCTGCTCTCGTTGTCGCCGGGGTGCCGCGCGGTCATCGCCTTGAGGTCCATGCCCGCACAGAACGCACCGCCCGCACCGGTCAGGATCGCGACGCGGATATCGGGATCGTTGTCCACCTGGTCCCAGGCGTCGCGCATGATCGCCATCATCTCGGCCGAAAGGGCATTGCGGGCCTCGGGCCGATTCATGGTGACGATGAGGACATGATCGCGCTTCTCGACGAGGCAATCTGGCATTGCTGATTCTCCTGACTTTCCAGGGGGCGGAGCGGGCCGGGGTGGGCAAATTCGGCCTTGTCAGAAACAGTAACACGTTCTATTTTTAGCTCTGTGAGCTACAACATAGCGGACCTAGTCGAACACGCCATCGATCTGATGCCCGACCGCGTAGCGCTGGCCGACGACGGCCGCGAGGTGACTTACGCGCAGCTGGAGGAGCGAGCCAACAAACTCGCGAACTACCTGCTGCAACAGGGTGTCCAACCGGGCGACAAGGTGGGCATCTATTCACGGAACACGGTCGAGGCCGTCGAGGCCATGGTCGCGGTCTTCAAGGCGCGCGCCGTGATGATCAACGTGAACTTCCGGTACGTCGAGAACGAGTTGCAGTACATTTTCGACAATTCGGATATGGTCGCGCTGATCCACGAACGCCGCTACAGCGACCGGGTGGCCGGGGTTCGCCCGAATACGCCCCTGCTGAAGACGGTCATCGTCGTGGACGACGATACGACCGGCACCATTGCGACCGCAGCCGATTCGGTGGAATACGAGACGGTGCTGGCCGAGTCCTCCGGTGAGCGCGACTTCGGCGAGCGCTCGGCCGATGACATCTTCATGCTCTACACCGGCGGCACCACCGGTCTGCCCAAGGGCGTCATGTGGCGGCACGAGGACTGGTGGCGCGTGCTCGGCGGCGGCATCAACTTCCTCACCGGCGAATACGTCGAGGACGAATGGCATCAGGCCAAGACCGGTGCGGGCAATCCGCAGATGGTCCGGTTCCCGATTCCGCCGATGATCCACGGCGGCTCACAGACCGCGACCTTCCACAGCCTGTTCGACGGCGGTAAGGCCGTGATGATTCCGGAGTTCACCGGACACGGCGTGTGGCAGCACATCGATCGGCACAAGATCAACCTCATCTTCATCACCGGTGACGCCATGGCCCGGCCGATGATGGATGCGCTGGCCGAGGGCAATCCGGAAACCGGTGAGCCGTACGATCTTTCGAGCCTGTACCTGATCGCCAGCAGTGCGGCACTCTTCTCGCCGACGCTCAAGGACCAGTTCCTGGAACGCCTGCCGAATCGGATGATCACCGATTCCATCGGATCCTCCGAGACCGGCTTCGGCGGTCTCGCCGTTGTCGCCAAGGGCGCCAACCACACCGGCGGCCCGCGGGTGAAGATCGATGCAGCCACCCAGGTGCTCGACGACCAGGGCAATCCGGTGGAACCCGGCTCCGGACAGGTCGGTTTCCTCGCGCGCAGCGGCCACATTCCGGTCGGCTACTACAAGGACGAGGCCAAGACCAAGGCAACGTTCAAGGAGTTCAACGGAATTCGTTACTCCATCCCCGGCGACTACGCCCGGGTCGAGGAGGACGGCACCGTCACCATGCTCGGGCGCGGTTCGGTGAGCATCAATAGCGGCGGCGAGAAGATCTATCCGGAGGAGGTCGAGGGCGCGCTCAAGATCCACCCCGAGATCTTCGACGCGCTCGTGGTCGGTGTTCCGGACGAGCGGTGGGGACAGCGGGTGGCCGCGGTCGTGCAGTGTCGCGGCGACAAGCGTCCCACCCTCGACGAACTGCGTCCGGTGCTCACCCAGGAGATCGCGCCCTACAAGCTGCCGCGCAGCGTGTGGTTCGTCGATCAGATCAAGCGCAATCCGGCGGGCAAGCCCGATTACCGTTGGGCCAAGGCACAAACCGAGGAGCGTCCGGCCGACGAGCACATCGAGGCGAGCAGCAAGTAGACAGTAGGTTCGACCGTCAACGGTGAGGGCTGCCGCGACATCGCGGTGGCCCTCGCCGTTTGCGGTATCCGAGTGGGCCGGTGCGACAGGAGATCGAATTGGCAACGCCCTATGCGTTTTTCGCGGCAAAGGACGACGGTTTCGAGCCGTTGCCGTTCGCGGCAAGCAGCTGGTCACCAAAGATGGTCAACGGGCCCGCGATCTGCGGCCTGCTGGCCAGGGCGCTGGAACAGCAGCACTGTGCCACGGGATTCACCCCGGCCCGGCTGACCGTCGACCTGTTCCGTCCCACCCTGAGAAAACCCGTGACGGTGGTGACCGAGCTGGTACGCGACGGTCGGCGCATCCGCGTCGCCGATGCCGCACTGATGCAGGACGGCGAGGACGTAGCTCGCGCCAGCGCGGTCTTCCTCAAGCGGTCGGCGCAGCCTCCGGGCGAGCTGTGGACGCGTGCGGAATCGCCCCAGCCGCCGCTGGTTCCGATCGCAGACGGCCCTACCACGCCGATGTGGAACAGCGACGGCAGCGCCGATGGCTGGTCATCCCGGATCAGTGAGCATCAGAACAACGGGCGCAAACGCATGTGGCAGGCTCCGCTTTCGGTGGTCGAGGGTGAGCACCCCTCGGCCTTCGCCGCTGCCGCGATGATCGGTGAATCGACGAGCCTCATGACCAACTGGGGTACGGCCGGAATCGGTTTCATCAATGCCGATCTGACGCTCGCGCTCGCCCGACCTGTCATCGGATTGGAAATCGGCGTGGAGGCCGACAGCCACATCAGCGCGGATGGAATCGCCGTCGGCAGCGCGACACTGTTCGACCGGTCCGGTTCCTTCGGTACCTGCGTCGTAACGGCGCTGTCCAACGCGGACCGCCAAGTCGACTTCGCCAATGGCGATCCGCTCCGGAGAGCCGGCATCCGGTAGGACGATGCCCGACGCCGCGCACCGTTCGGCGCGCACCGAATGACCTGGCAAATCGTTGTGCGGCAGGTAAATCGGTGCCCGGCGGCTGCGGCCTCCACGCTGAGGCGGCCTGGTTTCAGCGGTTGGCGAGTTCCGCGAGGCGGAATGCGAGCTTGGTCCGGACCGCCGGGATGCGGGTCGCCACCGTCATGACGGTATTGCGGACGATGCGTGCCGGGAGCGGGTGCAAGGTGGCCATCTTCGTCATCCGATCGGTGAAGGCGACGACGCCGAGAGCCACCGGGCGACGGGTGGTTTCGTAGGTATCGAGGACGCTGTCCGGCTCGCCGCCGACGACCCGGGCCAGCAGCGGACCGAGGAAGGCCGCATCCTGGATGCCGGTGTTCATACCTTGTCCACCTGCCGGGCTGTGCACATGTGCGGCATCGCCGGCCAGCAGCAAACGACCCGCGCGGTAGTGATCCGCGACGCGGTGGTGCACCCGGAATCGCGAGCTCCACAGCACCTCGCGGACTTTCACAGTGCCGCCGGGGCCGCGCGTATCCAGGATGGTCTGAATATCCTCGATAGTTGGGTGTTCGGGGGCCTCGTCGACGGTCGCCACGACCCGGTATCGATTCGGATCGGTGTCGTCCGGCAGCGGCGCGACCACGGTTACGCCTTCCGGCGAAAGGTGCAGTGCCACTTCGTCACGCGCAATCGGCCAGTCCATCCGGACATCGGCGAGTACGAAGGATTCCGGGTAGGTGTCGCCGGTGAAGCCGATACCCGCCTGCTCACGGACGACGCTGTGCATACCGTCCGCGCCGACCACGTAGTCCGCGCGGATCGTGCCGGTCGCGCCCTCGCCGTCGACGTATTCGACTGTGACGCCGTCATTTTCATCAGCCACCTTGGTGATCCGATACGGCCGGTGCACATCCCCGCCCGCCTTGCGCAGTCGGGCGAGCAGTACGGCCTCGGTGGTGTCCTGCGGAACCATCAGCGTGTACGGGTACTCGGTGGGCAGGCCGCCGAACGGTACTGTGGCCAGTGTGCGGTTGCCGTCCAGCACCCGGAAGGTCGGCACCACGATGCCGCGGTCCACGAGTTCCTCGGCGATGCCCAATTCCTGCAGCACCTCCAGGGTCCTGGCGTGTACGACCGCGGCGCGCGAGGTGTTCGCACCCTCGGCGAGCCGGTCCAGCAGTACGAAGTCGATACCGGCGTCGGCCAGGGTGATCGCGGTGGTCAGTCCGGCCGGACCGGCCCCGACGATGACGACGGAAGTGGTCTCCGGCAGCGGGGTGGTGTTCATCGGAACTCCTAGGTCAACATTTGTAGGCCAACGCTTGTTGGCATAACCGTAGCGCCGATCGCCTGCAGAAGTCAACAGTTGTTGGCCTACACTTGTTGGCATGAACGTCGAGCCTGATCAACCACCCGCACGTCGCTCCGACGCCACCCGCGCGGCCATCCTCGCGGCCGCCCGCGCCCGCTTCGCCGCCGAGGGGTTTCGCAAGGCGACCATTCGCGCCATTGCCGCCGATGCCGCGATCGATCCGTCGATGGTGATGCGTTACTTCGGCAGTAAGGACGGACTTTTCGCCGCTGCGGTCGATGTGCGCCTCGACCTGCCGGATCTCGCCGCGGCCGATCCGGATGCCCTCGGGGAGTTGCTGGTCCGCCGGTTCCTGGCGATCTGGGAGGACCAGCCCGATAACAAGGTGCTGGTGATCTTGCTGCGCTCGTCGATCACCGATGAGGGTGTGAGCCAACGCTTTCGGCAGATCTTCGCCGAACAGGTGCTACCCGCGGTGCTGCGCTTCGGCGATCCGGCCGACGCGCAGCGCCGCGGGGGTCTGATCGTCACCCAGTTGCTGGGGCTCGCGTTGTGCCGCTATGTGCTCGAGCTGCCGCCGGTGGTGGGTCTGACGCGCGAGCAGATCATCGCCGATATCGCACCGACCTTGCAGCGCTATCTGATATCGGCGCCGATCAGCGCTCAGACGTGCGCGCCACCGTCGACGTGAATCGTTGTGCCCGTGATGAATTCACCGTCTTCGGAAGCGACCATCGCGACCACGCCGGCGACCATCTCGGGTGAGCCGAGCAGCGGCCCGATGGCCGGAGCCATCTTGCTCATCAGACTCGGATCGATATCCGGTGGCACATCGAGCAGGCTGTAGGTCATGGCCGTCTCGATGCCGCCGGGCGAGACGCAAACCGCGCGCAGATTCCGCTTGCTGTACTCCAGCGCCAGCACCCGCGTGAAGGCCTCCAGTCCGCCCTTGCTCGCCGCGTACGCCGCGCGATACGGCGCGGCATAGGACGCGGCGTTAGAGCTGATATTGACCACCACCCCGCGCCCGGAGGCCAGTAGTGCGGGCAGGGCGGTCCGAGTCACCAGGAACGTTCCGGTCAGATTGGTGCCGAGGACGGTATTCCACAGCTCGGTGCTGGTCTCGTGGGTATGCGACATGCGCACGATCCCAGCGGCATTCACCAGCACATCCAGGCCACCGGCTATCAGTCCGGGCACCGTCTGCTCGACAGCGGCCTCATCCGCGATATCGAGTGACGCGACGGTGAGCAGGTCGCCCGAGCCCCGATCCATGGCGAGCTGGGCGGTCTTTGCGAGGCCATCGCCGCTTCTGCTCACGCCGACCACCTCCGCTCCCTCCTCGAGCAGTCGCAAGACGATGGCCCGGCCGATGCCGGAACCCGCGCCCGTCACCAGCACTCGGCGTTGCGTGAAACGCTTCATACGCTCTGTACATCCCGCTCGGCCAACGACTGCGCTATCTCGGGCAGCCGGTCGAGATCGATCGGCTCGGCGACCAATTCGACCGGGAAGGGTCGATCTGCGGGCTGTGGCAGGCCGGGACCGAGGATCAGGCCACCGCGGATGCCGATGCGAGCCATTTCCTGGATCAACGGCTCGTAGCGGGCGGGACGTAAGTTGTTGTGCAGCACGAATTCCCGGACATCGTCGGCGGATGTCAAACTGCGCTGGTGTACCGGTGAGCAGACCGGGAATTTCGGATCCCGGAAGGTCATATCGTCGACGAAACCGCGCATGAAATCCGCGGCATGCTGCTGCAGCGGCGAATGGAAAGCGCCCTTGTAGGCGTCCAGTACGAACATTTGACGGGTATCCGAGGACGCCTCGATTTCGGCCAGGATCTCTTGCAGTGCAGTGAGATAACCCGAGATCACGAATGATCGGTGTACGTCGTCGATCGGACCGGTGTCGACGGCCAGATGCACACCGGGGCGGCGCACACCGTAATAGTTCGCCGGATCGTCCTCGATCGGCGTGTACATCAGCCCCATCCCTTGTGCGGCACCACCTTCCGGTGATTCCGGTACGAGCCGACGGTGATGCAGCATGCCGAACAATTCGTGCCGCTCCACGGCTCCGGCCACACACGTGCTGATCAGCGCGCCCAGGCTCAGCCCACCGGCGGCCTCCGGCTCGAAACCGCGTGCCGCCAGGTCCTCGGCGAGACCGAGCGCGAATGCGGCCTGACGCAATGCGCCGAGGCTGTGCCGATCCTCCGGTTCGCTCGCCATTTCCGCGGCCAATTCCCTCGCACGCAGTCGGTCCACCGATAATCCGGTCACCGCGGCGGCTTCTTCGTAGGCGAGTGCGATGGACGGGCACCGCTCGCAGAACTCATCGATGACTTCGGCGGTCAGACTGACCTGTCCACCGAACAGAAAAGAAACCCTCATTGCATGTCCTACCCACGCCGGGGCGCACGATGGCGACACCCACTGCGTATCTGTGAATCACGTTCGACCGGAACGGAATTGGCGGCGCCGCCGTATCGAATACATCAAGCAGGCGCCCCTGTGGGCAAGAGTTTCCCCGGACCAGGCATCGGCCACCCCATGGCCGGTAGTACCCCTGGTCGGTAGTACTACCGGCCGAGTCGCCCGAGGAATTGCAGCATCAGCTGGTCGACTTCACACGCGTGTGTGAGATTCGGTGTGTGCGCGGCGCCCTCGATGGTGTGGAATTCCGCGGGACCGCCGAGTCCCTTTGTCAGTAAATCCACGGCGTCGTGATCGAAGGCCGGATCGGAGGCGCCGCGGACCAATAGCGCGGGGCAGGTGATATCGCCGATGAGATCGGAGATGTCGTCCACGTTGATCAGACAGTCGGCGGCCGCGGCGACCCGTTCCCGGTCACCGCTCAACCATTTGGCCAGCCACGGTTGATGATCGGACCGATCACCGCCGATGATCAAGCCCGCCACCATCTTCGCGATCACGGTCAGCGGCCCGGTGCCGATCCAGGCATCGGTGACCTGGCGATAGCCGACCCGCTGCACGTCGCTGTAGGCCTGCGCGGAACAGCCGAGCAGGATCAGGCCATCCACTCGCGGTGGGCACAGCAAGGCCATGCGTAGTGCGGTGAACCCACCCTGCCCGACACCGCCGACGACCACCCGGTCGATGCCGAGGTGGTCGACCACCGACCAGGCGTCGCGGGCCAGATCCCAGAAACTGTATGCGCCGTCGTCGTGTTCGGTCAGTCCGTGGCCGCGCGCATCGATCGAGATCACGCGATATTTCGGGGCGAGTGCGGCAATCTGGTTCGCGAACATTTCGTGATCCATGAAGAAGGCGTGCCCGAGCACCACCGCGGGCCCGGATCCTCCGCTGTCGACGAAGTGCACTTTCGCGCCGGCGGAGGTTACGAAGGGCATAACCGTGCTCCTGTCAGACTGCGTCCCCCGAAAGAGAGCAGCCTAACAAGAACCGGTTATACCAACGGTTTTCACCACATCACGGGCAACTCCTCGACACCGCCGGTAAAGCTGCTGGTGCGCATCGGCACCGCGGCAGCGTCGACGGCCAGGCGCATGGTCGGGAACCGGGTGACCAATTGGGTGAATACCGTGTGCAATTCGATGCGGGCCAGCGGTGCGCCGATGCAGTGCCGGGCACCGTAGCCGAAGGTCACATGCGAGCCGTCCTTTCGGGTCACGTCGACGCGGTCGGGATCGGTGAAGACCGTCGGATCATGGTTTGCCGCGGTCAGATCCAGCAGGACGAGATCGCCGGTGCGAACGTCGTTGCCGTCGATCTCCATATCGGTGCGCGCGTAGCGGGGCATCTGGGTGGCATCCGCGGTCCGAAGTAGTTCTTCGATCGCGGTCGGCACCAGTTCGGGTTCGTCGACCAGAGCCTGCCACTGGTCGAGGTTTTCCAGCAGCCGTTTGGCGCCGACCCCGATCTGGACCACTGTGGTCTCGTGGCCGCCGAACAACAAACCGAGGCCGAGCGTCGCGATGCCCTGATCGGACAGATCGTCCCGGGCGCACAGCTGCGACAGCACATCATCGGCCTGGTCGTGCCGTTTGCGTTGGACCAATGCCATGAAGTACTCGAACAATCCGGCGACACCCTGCTGCACCTTCGCGGCGTCCTGCTGCTCGCCGAGGGCCTCGGTCCAGGCGCGGAACTGATCGCGGTCGGCGTAGGGCACACCGAGCAGTTCGCAGATGACCAATAGCGGCAGCGGCAGCGCCACCGCCGTGTGCAGGTCGGCGGGGGAGCCCTTCGCGGACATTTCGTCGAACAACCGTGTCGTGAGTTCTTCCACCCTGGGCCGCAAATCGCGCATTCGCCGCGGTGAGAAGAACGGCACCACCAACTCGCGCAGTCGGGCCTGATCGGCGGGTTCGGTCTCGAAATTGCCGAGCGGGCCGCCGAAGAACATCGAATCCGAAGCCCGCGCGGCAGTTTCCGGCGTTGGATGGGCACGGCCGAGGCGCGGATCGGCGAATAACGTCCGCACCTGCGCGTAGCTGGTGGCCAACCAGCCTTCATGGCCGAGCGCGGTTCGCGTCCGCTGGATGGTTTCACCCGTGACGGGGCAGCCCATGTCCACGGTCACTCCTTACGTAGTTCTCGAGTCGGACTCATTCGGGCAAGCGCACTCGCAACAGGTTGCCGCTGGCGGTGCCGACCACGAATTCCCTTTCGGTGCTGCGCGATACGACGATCGAGGTCATCGGCTCACCCACCAGGACAGTGCACGTCGAGTGATCCGCCGGATTGATGCGCACGAGTCGGCCCGAGGTGGTGGCGTCGTAGAGCATGCCGTCCGGGCCGATGGCGAGATCGTCGGGCAGCGGTGGCGCGCCGGGGCCGGCGGCCAGATCCGCGGCTACGGTGGCGTGCGACGGATCGTCGAGCGGGATGCGCAGGATGCGGCCGCTCGGGCTGAGATAGAGCGTGACGTAGAGCGCGTCGCCGTCGACCACGATTCCGTCGGCACCGAAATGCTTTGCCCGGTTGGACCATTCGGTGTCCACGCCGCCATCCGGTCGGATCCGGACAACGCCGGTCGAGGTGTCGGCGACGAAAAGGTTTCCCGCGGTATCGAATGCGGCGCCATTGGCCATCCCCAGACCGGAGGCGAAGATCTCGGCCCGTGGCGTCTCGGCGGTGGGATCAATGCGGACAACCCCGCCACCGGTTGAGCCGGGTACCAGATTGGTCGGGAAGTTGCCGTACGTCACGTAGATCAGTTGGTCAGGGCCGAGTTTCACCGAACCGGGATACGCGACAGCGACCCTGGCGGTAACGCGACCGGACGGGTCATAGCGAACCACTTCGTTGCGTCGCACCCGCGAGACCCACAGGTCACCGCGCGCGTCATAGGCCAGACCTTCGGCCCAGTCCTCATCTCGAACGACAGCGGCCGCCGCAATCGTCGCGGTGGCGGTCCCGCACGAAACCGATTCGGCCGCAGCCGAAACCGGAATCACGCCGACGACCGCGCAGGCGATCGCGGTGCCGATCCCTACCGCGTTCACCATGCGACGGGCAACGAGGTCAGGCCCTTGGTGACAACGTTCTCGCGCACCTTCAACTCATCGGGGTCGACCGTCAGATGCAGTGTCGGGAAGCGGGAGATCAGCTGACCGAAGGCGACCTGCAATTCGATGCGAGCCAGCGGCGCACCGGTGCAGTAATGCAGGCCGTAGCCGAACGCCAGATGCTGCCCCTCCGCGCGGGTCACGTCGAGTTGGCGCGCATTGGTGAAGATCTCCGGATCGTGGTTGGCCGAATCGACGTCCAGCAGCACCAGATCGCCGGTCCGGACGGTAACGCCGTCGATCTCCATATCGGTGCGCGCATAGCGGGCGAAGGCGGTGGAATCGTGGACGCGCAGCAGTTCCTCGATCGCGGCGGGCACCAGCTCCGGCTGGTCGACCAGCTTCTGCCACTGCGCCGGATTCCGCAGCAATTGCACGGTGCACAGGCCGATTTCGACGACAGTGGTCTCATGCCCGGCCAAGAGCAACCCCATGGCCAGCGTCGCGATGGCATCGTCGGCCAGGTCCGGCACCTCGCACAGCTTGGCGATCACGCCCTCGCCCGGTTCCCGGCGCAGCCGTTCGACCAGCGACTTGCAGTAGAGGAACCATTCGGCCCCGGCCTGTCCGGACTTCGCGCCGTCGCTGGTGTCGAACAGCGCCTCGCTCCAGATCCGGAACTGCGCGCGATCCTCGTAGGGGACGCCGAGTAGTTCGCTGATGACCAGCAGCGGCAGCGGTTCGGCGAAGGCCTTGTGTAGGTCGGCGGGCGAGCCCTTTTCGGCCATATCGTCGAGCAGCTGCGTGGTGAACGCGGCTACCCGCGGGGTGAGTTCGCGCATCCGCTTGGCCGAGAACAGCGGATTCAACAGTCCGCGCATCCGCGCGTTATCGGCGGGTTCGGTCTCGAAGTTCCCGAAGGGGCGGCCGAAGAACACCGACTCCGACGATCGCGCGGCGGTCTCCGGTGTCGGATGGGAACGGCCGAGACGCACATCGGTGAACAGCTCTTTCACCTTGTGATAGCCGCAGACCTTCCAGGCTTCGCCGCCCGTCGCCGTGTGGACGCGGCTGATCGAGCTGGGTGCGGCGTCGGTGCCGGTGAAGGGGCATGCGAGTTCCGATGAGTCGGTGGTCATGGCTCACTCCTTGCTAACAAGCTCTTGTACAAGCAAGCTTAAACATAATTGCTTGTACTATTCCACTTGAACAAGGAGGTGATGTCGTGCCCGAAAGCCCAACGCCCGCCGAGACTTCGGCGCAACCCGTCCGGCGCATGCCGCGTGCCCAGCGGCGCGAGCAGATCCTCGCCGCGGCCACCCGCGCGGTGGCCCGCAACGGATTCACCGGGACGGGCCTGCCCGATATCGCCGCCGAGGCCGGCATTACGCACGTGATCCTCTACCGGCACTTCGCCTCGAAGGCCGATCTGTACCGGGCCGTACTGGAACGGGCCTACACCAGGCTCGGCGACGCCGTCGGCACCGAAAAGCTGGACGGCACCAGCATTTCCGCGTTGCTGCGGGCGGCCGCCGCGGATCCGGACGCCTTCCGGCTGCTATTCCGGCACGCGGTCCGCGAGCCCGAATTCCGCGACGTCATCGATATGGTCCGCAGCTATTCGACGATGATCGCGCAGCGGTATCTCACCGACGCAGTGCCGGCCGGGCCGTGGCAGGACTGGGCCGCGCAGGTCATCCCCACCTTCATCCTGGATGCGGTTATCGCCTGGCTCGATGCCGGACAGCCGGATCTCGACGATGCCGCCGAACGGATCAATCGCGCGGCCCGTGCGCTCATCGAGGTCGCCGACGGCGAATTGGTCCAGAAGGATTGAGCGGCAAGGCATAACGTCATCCATGGGCGGCGACCCGAAGGAGGAACATGGATGAACTACAGGTGCCGACTCTCGCCGAATTCGTGCGGATGCGGCGGCAGCGACCGACCGCGGCGCATCCGGGCGGCCTGAGCCGACAGCAGCTCGCCGAGGCGATCCACTCCAGCGTCGGCTATCTCGCCAAGATCGAGCAGGGCGGTGCGTTCAATCCGAGCCCATCGATTCTCGATGCGCTCGCCGACGTCTTCGCATTGGATCCGGACGAGCGCATCCACCTGTATCACCTTGCGCAGCAGCGATTCAGCGGCGGTCCGCGTCGGCCCGGCCCGGTGCGGCCGCCCGTGCGCAAGACCCTCGATGCCTTGACCCCACATCTCGCAGCGGCGCTCGACGACGGCTGGCGTGTCATCGACTGCAACGACGCCTTCGACGAAGCTTTTCCCGGTCTGCGACCGAACGGACATGCGCTGCGCTGGATGTTCACCGATCCGCGGGCACGCCTGGTGATCGAGGAATGGGAGCGGGAGGCGGATCTTATGGTCGGGCGCCTGCGCGCCTACGCGGCCCGCGCCACCGACCGGGACGATGTGCAGCGGCTGCTGCGTGATCTCGGCGGCCACCCCGACTTCCACCGCCTGTGGATGGCGGGCCGGGTGTATATCGGGCGACGCGATCCGACCATCCGGCTGCGGAACCGGAAGACGGGTAAGCCTTTCGAGATTCACGTGCAACGGTTCCGCACCACGCTGCCCGAACCGATGCGGCAGTTGTTCGTCGGGCTGGTCGATGATCGCGCCGCCGCGTGAACAGCAATCGGCCCGCCGGTGGCAGGTCCGGCGGGCCGATTCGGGTTGCGGATACCGACCTTTCGAGCGATCTGCGAGCAGGCGCTAGCGCTCGGTCAGGCAGGAGTTTCCGCGAGCAGAGAGCCTAGGGCCCGCAGGTGGTCACTCGCCCCGCCCAGTGCGAATTCATTGTGCTTCGCGGCGGTGAAGTAGTTGTGCACGATGTGGTCGCGGTCGATGCCGACGCCGCCGTGCACGTGCACCACGGTGTGCGCCACCCGGTGTCCGGCATCGGCGGCCCAGAACTTGGCCGTGTGTACGGCTTCCGCGCTGGCCAGATCCTCGGAAACCCGCCAGGCGGCCTGGGTGACCGCCAGCCGCAGTCCCTGGACGTCGATGTAGGCGTCGGCGAGGCGCTGCGCGACTGCCTGGAAGCTGCCGACCGCCTTGCCGAATTGCTCACGCTCGCGGGCATATTCCGCGACCAGCTCGAGTGCGCGTTCCAGGGTGCCCAATTGCTGGGCACTCAGGCCGAGCCAGGCACGGGTCAGGATCCAGTCGAGAATCTCCGCACCGGAGTCCACCGTCGCGACCAATTCGGCCGGGGTGTCATGGAATTCGACGCCGAACTCGGCGCTGAAGTCGACCACACGCTGGGCGGTCACGTTCACGGTCGCATCGCAGGGGTCCACCAGGAACAGTGCCGGTGTTCCGGAAACCGTGGCGGGGACCAGGATTCGGGCTGCGCGGTCGGCATAAGGCACCGTGGTCTTCGCGCCGGTGAGCCGCCAGCCGCCATCGGCCTCGTGCGCCACCGTGGTCGGCTTGGTCGGCTCCCAGTTGTGTTCCTCGGCGAGCCCGGCGGTGAGGATGATGCTGCCCTCGCCCGCCTGGCGCGCCCAATCCTGTTGGGCATCCGAGCCGAAATGCGCAAGCGCACCCGCGCCAACCACGATCGACCACAGATACGGGACCGCGGCGACATGCTTGCCCAGTTCGCGCAGCACGGCGCTCTGCTCGAGCGCGCCGAAATCGCCGCCGCCGACCGACTCCGGCAGTGCGGCGGCCAACACGCCGGTCTCGGCGAGCGACTGCCACAGCGGCTCGTCGAAGCGGCCCTCGGCATCGAGTTCGCGGATGCGGTCGGCAGTGACCAACTTGGCGCAGACCTCGGCGGTCAGCCGGGTCAGATCGAGCTGAGCTTCGGTGGGTGTGAAATCCATGGTGTCTACCTGCTTTCTGCTCAGCGCGCCGCGGCGGGTTGCTTCAGTGCGGTCATGGCGATGATGTCGCGCTGGACCTCGTTGGTGCCGCCTCCGAAGGTGAGGATCAGTGCGGCGCGGTGGAACCGCTCCAACCGGCCGCGCAGCTCGGCGCCGGGCGAATCCTGACGCAGATAGGCCTGCGGGCCGAGGATTTCCATCAGCAGCCGGTAGGCCTCGGTAGACAGTTCGGTGCCGTAGACCTTGCAGGCCGAGGCGTCCCACGGCCGCGGTGCGGCATCGCCGCCCGCATCGGCCCGGCTGGCGATCTCCCAGTTCAGCAGCTTCAGGTATTCGACCTTGGCCTGCACCCTGGCCAGATTCAGCCGCACCCATTCCTGGTCGATGACCCGGGAACCGTCGCCCGCCTTGGTGTTGCGTGCCCATTCGGTGGTCTGGTTCAGCGCGACCATGAGCGGTCCGGCCGAGGTGAGCGCGACGCGCTCGTGGTTGAGCTGATTGGTGATCAGCGCCCAGCCACCGTTCTCCTGGCCGACCAGCGAACTGGTCGGCACCCGGACGTCCTGGTAGTAGGTGGCGCTGGTATCCGGTCCGGCCATGGTGTGCACCGGGGTCCAGGAGAAGCCTTCGGCGGTGGTCGGCACGATGAGCATGCTGATGCCCTTGTGCTTCTTGGCAGTCGGATCGGTGCGAACCGCGAGCCAGACATAGTCGGCGTACGCGATCAGGCTGGTCCACATCTTCTGACCGTTGATCACATAGTCGTCGCCGTCGCGCACGGCGGTGGTGCGCAGACTGGCCAGGTCGGTGCCCGCGCCCGGTTCCGAATAGCCGATGGAGAAGTGCAGTTCGCCCGCGGCGATCTTGGGCAGGAAGAACTTCTTCTGCTCCTCGCTGCCGTAATGCATGATCGTCGGCGCCACCGAATTGATGGTGAGGAAGGGCACCGGCGCACCCGCGATGGCCGCCTCATCGGTGAAGATCAGCTGGTCCATGGTCGGGCGGTCCTGGCCGCCGAATGCCTTGGGCCAGGCCAGGGTGAGCCAGCCGTCGCGGCCCATTTCCTGGACCACCTCGCGGTAGACGTTGCCGTGGCCGTACTCGCCGGTGGTCGCGCTCAGCGCGGCTCGGCGCTCCGGGGTGATCAGCCGCGCGAAGTAGTCGCGCAGCTCCGCGCGGAGCTCTTCCTGCTGCGGCGTGTACGCAATGCGCATGGCAGTACCTCTTGGGGGATGGTCAGCCGACGGAGCTTGCGGAGTCGGCGGGGTGGGTAGAGCGGAGCGTTCGATGTCGGTCAACCGATCATTGCATACGAACTGAAACATGTTCCAGTATTGCTACCGAATCCGCATAATGGCGGTACCCGAGATGACCTGGTGTTGTTAGGCTTCGATCAGAGTCGCGTTTAAGGAGTTTCTATGAAGGTCACGGTCGATCTGGATCAGTGCGAAGCCAACGGAATCTGTGTCGGAATCGCCCCCGACGTCTTTGAACTCGATGACGATGACGTGCTGCACATCGTCGCGGCCGACGTGCCCGACGATCGGCTCGCCGATGTGGAGGATGCGGTCGCCCAGTGCCCCAAGGCGGCGCTGAAGTTGCAGTAACCCGGTGCTTGCCGTCCGATAGGAACACGTTCTAGAGTCGGGCTCGTGAGTGAGCGCAGCGAACGAACCGAAAACGGAGCGTGTATCACACACGGCGGAACCGAGCGCAGCGAGGTGCAGCCGTGAGTGATACAGACAACACGGATGTGAGCCTTGCGGGGCGGGTGGCCATCGTTACCGGTGGCGGCGCCGGGCTGGGCCGCGCCGAGGCGCTGGCCTTGGCGGGGGCGGGCGCGTCGGTGGTGGTCAACGACCTGACGGAGTCGGATGCGGTGGCCGAAACCCTCGCCGATATCCGTGCGCTCGGCGCCAAGGCCGAGTTCGTCGCGGGCAGCATTGCCGAGCGGGCGACCGCCGATGCGCTCATCAGCACCGCCGAGGAAGCGTTCGGCAGCGTCGACATCGTGGTGAACAACGCGGGCATCACCCGCGACCGCATGCTGTTCAACATGTCCGACGAGGACTTCGATGCGGTGGTCGCGGTGCATCTGCGCGGCCATTTTCTATTGACCCGCAATGCGGGCGCCTACTGGCGGGCCAAGTCCAAGGCGGCGGGCGCGCCGATCTACGGCAGGCTCGTCAACACCTCGTCCGAAGCGGGCCTGCTCGGCCCGGAGGGGCAGGCCAATTATGGTGCGGCCAAGGCCGGTATCACCGCGCTGACGCTCTCCGCCGCGCGCGGGCTGTCCCGATTCGGCGTGCGCGCCAATGCCATTGCGCCGCGGGCGCGCACCGCGATGACCGAAGCGGTCTTCAGTGCGGCGCCGGAGGGCGGCATCGATCCGCTCTCGCCGGATCATGTGGCGCGGTTGGTCGCGTATCTCGCTTCGCCCGCCGCGGATGCGGTCAACGGGCAACTGTTCGTGGTGTACGGGCCGATGGTCGCCTTGATGGCCGCGCCGGTCGTCGAGGAGCGCTTCGACGCCGCCGATGATCAGTGGTCGGTAAATGATCTCGCCGCCACGCTCGGTGGTTACTTCGCGCAGCGGCCCACTGGGCGTACGTTTTCAGCGTCTTCTTTGATCGATCTGGACAACTGACACTGTGATGGCAGGCGCCATCGGAAGCCATCTGATCACTGGTCCAGTTGTTGATCACCGATGCGGCGCTTGGTAGACATGGGAGTCAACGGTGTGTGACGCCTCACAAGGGTTAGGCCACCCTCAAATGACACCTGTTACAAATTCATGGGCCGAATTTGAGAAAAATGGCAGTTCAAATATGCCAAAAAGCTTCCTAGAGCAATGTGAACATGTTCTAATCGTTGCGGCGATGTGGCCAGGGCGGGGCATCGTGCGATGAGCAGAATCAGCAGGATGAGCAAGGAGGATCGTGCATGAACGAGGTCCTTGCTGTGCCATTGCGGGCAGTCGGCGGATTCTTCGAACTCGTTGCCGACGTCGCACGGGCCAGCATTCGACGTCCGTTCCAAGGGCGCGAGTTCATTGATCAGGCCTGGTTCATCGCACGCGTTTCGATCATTCCGACACTGCTGGTGGCGATTCCGTTCACCGTGCTGGTGAGCTTCACGCTCAACATTCTGCTGCGTGAAATCGGCGCCGCTGATCTCAGCGGCGCCGGTGCGGCATTCGGTGCGGTCACCCAGGTCGGGCCGATTGTCACCGTATTGATCGTGGCGGGCGCGGGCGCTACCGCGATCTGCGCGGATCTCGGGGCGCGAACCATTCGCGAAGAGATCGATGCGATGCGCGTACTCGGTATCGACCCGGTGCAGCGGCTGGTGGTGCCGCGGGTGCTGGCCTCGATGTTCGTGGCATTGATGTTGAACGGCCTGGTGTGCACCATCGGCATCGTCGGCGGCTTCCTGTTCTCGGTGCTGCTGCAGGATGTGAATCCGGGTGCATTCGTGAATGGCATCACGCTGCTCACCCATCTGCCCGAGCTGGTCAT
>NZ_BAGN01000023.1 GCF_000308835.1 Nocardia vinacea NBRC 16497
CTGGGTCACGATCCGCGCGCGCGGGCGCAAACCCGCTCGCTGCGCGGCCTTTTCGTCCATCAGCAGGACAGCGGCCGCGCCGTCGGAGATCTGCGAGGAGGTGCCCGCGGTGTGGATTCCGCCCTCGAGTACCGGCTTCAGCTTGGCCAGGCCCTCGCGCGAGGTGTCGCGCAGGCCCTGATCCCTTGTCACGTCCAGCTTTTCGCCGGTGAGCTTGCCTTCCTTATCGACGGCGGGCGCCGTCACGGTGAGCACCTCGCGATCGAAGCGTCCCTCGGCCCAGGCCTGGGCGGCCAACCGCTGCGAGCGGACGCCCAGTTCGTCGAGATCGTCGCGAGTGAAGCCGCGCCGCTTGGCAATACGCTCGGCGGCCTCGAATTGATTCGGCAGATCGATATTCCAGGAGGCCGGGCGACGCGGGCCCGCATTTTCGCCGACGTTGGCGCCCAACGGAACTCGGCTCATCGCCTCCACGCCGCAAGCCATGCCGATATCGATGGCGCCGGTCGCGATCAGTCCGGCGATCAGATGGTTGGCCTGCTGCGCCGAGCCGCACTGTGCATCGATGGTGGTGGCGCCGACCTGCCACGGCAGTCCGGCGTGCAGCCAGGCGACGCGGGTCACGTTATTGGACTGTTCACCGGCCTGGGTGACGCAGCCGCCGATGACCTGCTCCACCGCTGCGGGATCCAGGTGCGCCTTCTCGAGCAGTCCGCGCTGGGCGAGGCCGAGCAGTTCGGCGGCGTGCAGACCGGCGAGCCAGCCGCCGCGCTTGCCGATGGGGGTGCGAGCGGCCTCGACGATGACGGGTGTGCCCATGTCCAACCTTTCCTCTGGGACAGAAACTGAAACGTGTGTTCACGCGCGATACGGCGGAGTCTGTCCTGTTCTTCCCTCATTATGCAGCTTATGCTTGAATGATTGTAGAACGTGTTTCAGTTTGTCGAAGGAGACATCTGGTGGTAGACCAGCGGAATGCCCGGCCGAATCTGCCGGATGGGTTCGATGTCACGGACCCGGACATTTATGCCGAGCGTGTTCCGGTCGAGGAGTACGCCGAATTGCGCCGTACCGCACCGATTTGGTGGAATCCGCAGCCCCCCGAGATCGGCGGCTTCCACGACGAAGGCTTCTGGGTGGTGAGCAAGCATGCCGACGTCAAGGAAGTCTCGCGCCGCAGCGAGGTGTTCTCCACCTTCGAGAACACCGCGATCCCGCGCTTCAACGACGACATCACCCGCGAGCAGATCGAACTGCAGCGCTTCGTCCTGTTGAACATGGACGCACCCCAGCACACCAAACTGCGCAAGATCATCTCCCGCGGCTTCACTCCGCGCGTGATCAACGGCCTGCGTGCCGAACTGAAGACCAGGGCCGAGGCCATCGTGAAGGAGGCGGCGGAGAACGGTGCGGGCGACTTCGTCACCCAGGTCGCCTCCGAACTGCCGCTGCAGGCGATCGCCGAGCTGATCGGCATCCCGCAGGAGGACCGCAGGAAGGTCTTCACCTGGTCGAACGATATGACCGGCTACGACGATCCGGAGAGCACGGCCGATCCGGTCGCCGCCTCCGCCGAGGTGCTCGGCTACGCGTACCAAATGGCCGCGGCGCGCAAGGAATGTCCGGCCGAAGATATCGTCACCAAACTGATCGAGGCGGATGTCGACGGCGATGAGCTGACGCCGGAGGAGTTCGGCTTCTTCGTGATCATGCTGGCCGTTGCGGGCAATGAGACCACCCGCAATGCGATCACGCACGGCATGGCGGCCTTCCTGGATCATCCGGATCAGTGGGAGCTGTTCAAGAAGGAGCGTCCGGCGACCGCGGCCGACGAGATCATTCGCTGGGCCACCCCGGTCACCTCATTCCAGCGGACGGCGCTGGAGGACACCGAACTCGGCGGCGTGCAGATCAAGAAGGGCCAGCGGGTGGTCATGCTCTACCGCTCGGCCAACTTCGACGAAGAGGTCTTCGAGAATCCGGAGAACTTCGACATCATGCGAAAGGACAACCAGCACTTGTCCTTCGGCGGTACCGGCGCGCACTTCTGCATCGGCGCGAATCTGGCGCGGATGGAGGTCGATCTGATCTTCAACGCCATTGCCGACGCCATGCCCGATATCACCAAGCTCGGTGACCCCAAGCGGCTGCGGTCCGGCTGGCTCAACGGGGTCAAGGAATTCCAGGTCGACTACAAGCCCTCGGGCTGCCCGGTCGCGCACTGAATCGCCGGGAATCCAGGCTTGTGTCGGCAGCCTGGATCCCCGGCCTTCGGTGACAGACAAGGGCCCCGCACCGGTTTGCCCAATAGCCGGTGCGGGGCCCTTGTTGTGCTGCCTCCGAGGGGAGAGGCAGCGCGCTCAGGTAATCGGCTCGGCCGTGGACATTGCGCGGTCGACCTCCCAAAAGGCCCGCAGCGCGGCGATTTTGCCCGATTCGTCGATCTTGTAGGTGAACACGCCCTCGGCATCGATCTGGTGCCCGCCCATCTTGGTGCGGATCAGACCGGTGAAGGCGATCTCGTTACCGCAGGCGAAGGAGTCCTCGAACAGGAACTCGATCGAATCGGTCTTCGCGATCGCCATATCCCAGAAGGCCGCGATGGCCTCCTTGCCGCGATGGCCCTTGCCCTCCGGATCGAAACCCGAAGGGCCGATGGGATCTTCGACGATTCCGTCGGTTGCGAACAGATCGACCCAGGCCTGCTTATCCCTGGCCCGCACCGCGGCCTGCGATGCAAGTCCGGCGGTCCTTGCTGGATGTTCGGAAGTACTCATACGCGTGCCTTCGCGACGATGGGGTCCTCGATATTCTTCGCGGCGAAGCGGCGCAGCGACTCCTGTTTGGCCGCCAGCTCACCGTCGAAGCCGATGCCATCGGCCAGCCACGGGACCACGATCGCATCGGTCACCCCGGCATCGGCCAGATCCTGATATCCGGCGCGCCCGAACTTGTCGATGCATACCGCCTGGATCTCGAAAGGCACACGCTCCCGGCCGAATTCGGTGCGGAGTGCACCGAGCTTGCCGATGGTTACGCACAGTTCGTCGTAGGTCATCATCGCCGAGGTCCAGCCGTCGCCGACCTTGGCCGCCCGGCGCAGTGCGGGCGCGGTGTGGCCGCCGATGTAGAACGGCACCGGTTCGCTCGGCGCCGGGCTGATCTGCAGCGGCTCGAAATCGAAGAACTTCCCGTGGTACTCGACCATGCCGCCGCCGAGTACCAGCTCGAGGACCTCGATCATCTCGTCGACCCGGGCGCCACGGTCGGCGTAGGGCACGCCGCACCATTCGAATTCCTCAGGTGCCCAGCCGATTCCGACGCCGAACCCGAACCGGTTACCGGACAGGTTGGCGACCGAGCCCACCTGGCGCGCAAGCAGCAGTGGATTTCGCGATCCGAGTTTCAGCACGTTGGTGTAGAAGCGAATCCGGCTGGTCACCGCCGCCATGGCGGTCGCGCCGATGAGCGGGTCGACCCAGGGGGTGTCCGGGCCCCAGAAGCGGCTGCCGTCGGCGGTGTAGGGATACTTTGCCGCCGCCGACTTCATATAGAACAGCGAATCCGGTAGGGCGATCGACGAAAACCCGCACTCCTCAGCGGTTTTCGCCAATTCCGGCAGCTGCTCCAGCGGACTCAGCGCGATTCCGACGGTGAACTTCAGCGGGGGCATCAGTTCGGCTGCTCCGAGCCGACCACCCACATCGAGAAGTACTGCGACCCACCGCCATACGCGTGTCCGAGCGCCTTCTTGGCATTCGCGACCTGGTAGTCCCCGGCCCGGTCCATGACCTGCTTGGCGGCCTCGGCGAATCGGATGAGCCCGGAGGCGCCGATCGGATTCGAGGAGAGCACGCCGCCGGACGGATTGACCGGCAGGGTGCCGCCGATTTCGGTCTCACCCTTATCGGTGAGCTTCCAGCCGTCGCCCTGTGGGACGAAGCCCAGGTTCTCCAGCCACATCGGCTCGAACCAGGAGAACGGCACGTAGATCTCGGCGACATCGATTTCGTTGAGCGGGTCGGTGATTCCGGCGGCCTGCCACAGTGCGGCCGCCGCATCCTGTCCGGCCTGTGGATTGACCTGATCGCGTCCGGCGAAGGTGGTCGGCTCGGTGCGCATGGCGGTGCCGTGCACCCACGCGACCTTCTTGCCGGTGGCCTCGACGGCCTTCGCGGCATCCTCGTCACCGATCACCAGGGCGCACGCACCGTCCGAGGACGGGCAGGTCTCGTCGAATCGGATGGGATCCCACAGCATTTGGGAGGAGAGCACCTTCTCCAGCGTGATATCGGGCTGGTGCAGGTGTGCCAGCGGGTTCTTCGCGCCGTTGCGGCGATCCTTCACCGCCACCATCGCGCCGATATGGCCCGGCGCATTCGATCGACGGATGTAGGAACGCACGTGCGGTGCGAAGTAGCCTCCCGCACCCGCGCCGACCGGCATGGTGAAGGGCACCGGAACTGACAACGCCCACATGGCATTCGATTCCGACTGCTTCTCCCAGGCGATCGCGAGTACGCGCTTGTGCACCCCGGCCTGCACCAGATTGGCGGCGACGATACCGGTGGAGCCGCCGACCGATCCGGCGGTGTGCACGCGCAGCAGCGGTTTTCCGGTGGCGCCCAACGCATCCGCCAGATACAGCTCGGGCATCATGACGCCCTCGAAGAAGTCCGGCGCCTTACCGACGACCACCGCATCGATATCGGCGATGGTGAGTCCGGCGTCGACGAGTGCACGATCGATCGCCTCGCGGCACATGCCCGCCATGGACACATCGGTTCGTTTCGTCACGTGATGGGTTTGTCCGGTGCCGAGCACCGCAGCGGGGAAACTCATCGGCTCGCCTCCGAATCCAATACGGCTACCAAGTTCTGTTGCAGGGCCGGACCGCTGCTGGCATGGGCGAGCGCGCGATTCGCGGTGCCCGCGATAATCGCCTCGGCCGCGAAGCCGATGCGCTCCAGGCCCGCGGCGAACATCGGATTGGCGGCAAGTGCGCCGCCTGACGGATTCACCTTGGTCTCGGGCCGCAGGCCGATGGCCTCGGCGAGAATCAGCTGCTGATGGCTGAACTGCGCATGCAGTTCGGCGATATCGAAGCCGCTGGTATCGCCGCCGGTAACCGACTGTGCCGCGGCCGAAGTCGACGGGGATACGGTCAGATCGCGGGCACCGAGATTGGGGGTGTCCACCCGATGCGCCATGTCGGTGATCCAGGCCGGACGCTCGCACAGTTCGCGCGCCCGGTCGCCGACCGCGAGCACGATGGCGGCCGCGCCGTCGGTGACCGGTGCGACATCGTGTGCGCGCAGCGGGTCGGCGACATACGGTGTGGCGAGCAGGGTCTCGATATCGCCGGAATCACCGGCGGCCACCGCCGCCATATCGCGCTCGGTCCAGCGTCCCGCATCCAGTCCGGCCTGCGCCTGCAGACCCGCGATGGACAGTGCGTCCGGCCAGAGCGGAGTGACCAGATAGGGATCGAGCTGCATGGTCAGAACCTGGCGCAGCGTACCCGCCGAGGACTTGCCGAACCCGTACACCAGCGCCGTCTGCGCCTGGCCGGAGCGGAGTTTCACGAACGCCTCGTAGAGCGCCCACGCGGCGTCCATTTCGACATGCGATTCGTTGATCGGTGGCACCGCGCCGATGGCATCGACCGCCGAGATGAACGAGAAGGCGCGGCCGGCAAGGTAATCCGAGGAACCGGAGCACCAGAAGTCGATATCGGACTTGGTAATGCCGAGTCGGGCGTAGAGCTGCTGGAAAATGGGCACCAGCATCTCGACACCATTGGTGGTGCCGAAGGTCTCCGGCACATGCGGTGCGTGAGCGAAGCCCACGACCGCGATGTCGGTAGCGTTGTTTGTCAACGGGGGCCTCTCAGAGGTGGTGCTTGTAGGTCTCGTAGTCGGCATCCGGCTCGCCGGTGGGTCGGAAGTGGTCCACATTGCTGAGCCCGAAGCCCCACTCCTCGCGCGGTTTCCACACCGCCTCCACCCGCATGCCCATCCGCACCTCGCTCGCCTCGCAACCGAGCACCAGGTGCAACACCGGGATATCCGCGCCGTCGAGCAGCACATATGCCGCCACGTACGGCGGCTTGATCCGCTGGCCCATGAACGGCACATTCACGATGCAGAAGGTGGTGACGATGCCGCGGTCGGGCAGTTCGACGATTTCGTCGGTCGGCCTGCCGTCGGTCGGATTGGCGCCGCGCGGCGGGAAGTACACCTTGCCCGCGGCGTCCGTGCGCCCGCCGAGCAGCTTGCCCTCGGCCAGACCGCGCAGGTAGATGGTCTCCTGCGGCGATGCACTGTGCATGTAGTGCAGGTCGACCGGGGTGATGAGCACCTCGATCGGCTCGCCGTCCGCGCTGGATTCCGCCGGTGCGGTGGACGTCTCGCCCGGTTCGAAGCAGGCGATGTCCTTGATGCTGCCGATGGTCTCGTCGGCCCAGCGTGCGACTACGCGCAATCCGGTGTGGATGTCCTCGGGTGTGGAAACATCGACGGCGTGCAGCAGCGTGGTGTCCGCGCCGTCGAGCTTGATCAGGGCCCAGGCGAACGGGCGGTCGAACGGCTGACCGGGCAGCGGATCGCGCACAAAGGTCCACGACTGGACGGTGCCGGTATCGGCCACATCGACGAATTCGGTCAGCGGTGCGGAGGTGACCGGATCGTATTCCGGCGGCGGCACCAAAACCCGCCCGTCCGAGCCGCGTACACCGACGATCCGGCGGGCGCGCAGCTTGGCCAGGAAGGTGCCGATGATCGGTCCGACCGATCGCGTGTAGTCGAACTGCACCCGAAGGGGTGCACTGAGTACGTCGGGCGCGGCAGTGTTCAATTCCGACCCTCTCTCATCCGTGATTGTCCCGGATGCGGTATTCCCCTGAGTCACGATATCGAGTAGAACAGGTTCTTATTCTGGTGGCAAGAAGTTGGCTGGAAAGAGGTCTCCCATGAAGTTCGGATTGCAACTCGGGTACTGGATGGCGCAGCCGCCACAGAATGCCGGTGAGATCGTGGTCGCCGCCGAGGCGGCCGGTTTCGACGCGGTCTTCGCGGCCGAATCCTGGGGGTCGGATGCCTTCGGGCCGCTGATGTGGTGGGGCTCGTCGACGAATCGGGTGCGGCTGGGCACCTCGGTGGTGCAGATGTCCGCGCGCACGCCCGCCGCGACGGCCATGCACGCACTGACGCTGGATCATCTCAGCGGTGGCCGGGCCATCCTCGGGCTCGGTGTTTCGGGGCCGCAGGTGGTCGAGGGCTGGTACGGGCAGCCGTTCGCCAAGCCATTGCAGCGCACCAGGGAATACGTCGGCATCATTCGCCGCATTCTGGAGCGGCAGGCGCCGGTCACCAATGACGGGCCGCAGTATCCGCTGCCCTACACCGGACCCGGCGCCACCGGACTAGGGAAGCCGCTCAAGCCGATCGTGCATCCGCTACGAGCGGATTTGCCGATCTGGCTGGGTGCGGAGGGACCGAAGAATGTGGCGCTGACGGCCGAGATCGCCGACGGCTGGCTAGCGATCTACTACGCACCGCGGCTGGCCGGCATGTACAACGACTGGCTCGACGAGGGCTTCGCCAGGGCGGGCGCACGGCGTTCGCGGGCGGATTTCGAGATCGCCGCGAGCTGTCAGGTGGTGATCACCGACGATCCCAAGAGCGAGCTGGAGCGGATGCGCTGGATCATGGCGCTCTACATCGGCGGCATGGGTGCACCCGAACTGAATTTCCACGCCCAGGTCTACCGGCGGATGGGCTATGAGCGCGAGGTCGACGAGATCGGCAGGCTTTTCCAATCCGGGAAGAAGGCCGAGGCCGCCGCCATGGTGCCGGATGAGCTGATTTTGGATACATCGATCATCGGCGACGAGGAGCATGTGCGTAAGCAACTCGGGGTCTGGGAGGCCGCGGGTGTCACCGAGATGCTGGTGTCGGTTCCAGATATCGAGCAATTGCATAGGCTCGCACCCCTTGTACAGATGTAGAACACGTTCTAAATTCGTAAGCGTGACGCAGGAGTCAGTAGAAATTCTCGGTCTCTGGAACATCGCGAACGCGGAACCCGATCGGATCGCAATGGTGGATCCATCCGGCCGCGAGGTGACCTATCGTGAGTTGGCCACGCTCGCAAACCGTTACGGCACCGGACTGCGGGCGCTCGGCTTGCAGCCCGGCGACGTGCTGGTCACCATGGTGCACAACTGCGTCGAGGCGGTCGCCGCCTACTTCGCGGCCTATCAGGCCGGGCTGTACATCGTCGCGGTGAACTGGCATCTGACCGGCCCGGAGGTCGCCTACATCCTCGCCGACAGCGAGGCGAAAGCGTTCATTGCCAGTGATCGGTTCGCCGCCGCCGCGATCGCCGCGGCGGATGAGGCCGGACTGCCCGCGACCGCGCGTTTCGCGGTCGGCGATATCGAGGGCTTCAAGTCGGTGTCGTGGCTGGGTGCGGCCGATACCGGTCGGCCGGATAACCGGACCACCGGCGCGCCGATGCTCTACACCTCCGGAACCACCGGGCGTCCCAAGGGCGTTCGGCGTCCGCTCACCGGCACCGACCCGGATGTCGTTCCGGCATATTCCAGCGCGTTCTTCGGTCTGTTCGGCCTGAAGCCCTACGACGAGCACGTGCACATCTGTGGTTCGCCGCTGTATCACACGGCCGTACTGAACTTCGCCACCATCTCGATCCAGTTGGGGCACAAGCTCGTTCTGATGGATCGCTGGGACGCGGAGGAGATGCTGCGGCTCATCGAGAAGCATCGGGTGACTCACAGTCATATGGTTCCGACCCAGTTCCACCGTCTGCTCGCGCTGCCCGCCGAGGTGCGCGGCAAGTACGACGTTTCTTCGTTGCGCAGCATGGTGCACGGCGCGGCGCCGTGCCCGGCCGAGACCAAGCGGCAGATGCTCGAATGGTGGGGTCCGACGGTCACCGAGTATTACGCGGCCACCGAAGGTGGCGGCACGGTGATCAACGGGACCGAATGGCTGACGAAGCCGGGTTCGGTCGGCAAGGCCTGGCCCTGGTCGGTGATCAAGGTGCTGAGCGAGGAAGACGGCTCCGAAGTACCCACCGGCGAGACCGGTCTGGTCTACATGCGCATGGGTACTTCCAGCTTCGAATACCACCACGCCAAGGAAAAGACCGAAGAGGCAAGGGTCGGTGACCTTTTCACGGTCGGCGATATCGGCCACCTCGACGAGGACGGCTACCTCTACCTGCACGACCGCCGCTCCGATCTGATCCTGTCCGGCGGTGTGAACATCTACCCGGCCGAGATCGAGAACGTGCTGACCACCCACCCGAAGGTCGAGGATGTCGCGGTCTTCGGTCTGCCCCATCCGGATTGGGGCCAGGAGGTCAAGGCAGTCGTCCAGCCGGTCGCGGGTGTCGAGGGCAACGAAGAACTCACCGCCGAGCTGATGTCCTTCGCCGCAACCCAATTGGCCAAGTACAAGATGCCCCGCTCCATCGACTACCTCGACGAACTGCCCCGCGATCCCAACGGCAAGCTCTACAAGCGCAAACTCCGCGACCGCTACATCCCGGCGTCGTAACGCCATCACACGCAGCCGGTTGCT
>NZ_BAGN01000022.1 GCF_000308835.1 Nocardia vinacea NBRC 16497
ATCGACCAGGGACCGCGCGAGACCTCGCTCGAGAAGATGGCGTCGTTGCCCGTGCTCGCCGAGGGCAGCACGCTGACCGCCGCGGTCGCCAGCCAGATCTCCGACGGCGCGAGCGCGACCCTGCTCGCCTCCGAATGGGCCGTCGCGGAATACGGATTGCGCCCGCGTGCCCGCATCCACCATGTGAGCGCCCGTGGTGCCGACCCGATCATGATGCTCACCGGCCCGATTCCGGCCACCAAGTGGGCGCTGGAGAAGACCGGTCTGACCATCGAGGATATCGATGTCGTCGAGATCAACGAGGCCTTCGCCCCGGTCGTGCTCGCCTGGCTGCGGGAGACCGGCGCCGATCCGGAGAAGGTGAACGTCAACGGCGGCGCGATCGCCCTCGGCCACCCGCTCGGCGCCACCGGCGCAAAGCTTTTCGCCACCCTGCTCAATGAGCTGGAACGCCGCAACGGCCGCTACGGCCTGCTCACCATCTGCGAAGGCGGCGGCACCGCCAACGCAACGATTATCGAGCGCTTGTCCGCCTCCCCGAATATTTAGGCCATACGAGTAAGAGCCACACGGCTTTTCGACAGGTCCTGCGTCGGGTGCCGGGTCGACTGTTGGGCGTGCCCGACGAGTTACCCATGTACCCACGAGACCAGTTGTCGCCGAGAAGTTGAAAGGCCGCCCCGGTCGGCAGGACCGGGGCGGCCTTTCGGCGTTTCCACCCAGCCACACTCCTCGGCGATCGTCCTCTCGGTGGCAAGCTTCTGCGCGACGGCCCCCAAACGACCGCACACCCCTTGTGACGACTGCACACCCCGCGTACAGGGTGTGCGGTTATCACAAGGGGTGTGCAGCCTCGGGACAGCAAGCCCGGGGGAAGCGCGAACGGCCGCGACCGAGCGGCCCGTTCACTTCCTTTCGATCGGACGCGCTATGAATTGTGGTCCGCGGTAAGCGCGGCGATGCTGTCGATCCGTGTGACGGCATCGGCGACGATGCGGTCGATGAGTTCCTTACAGGTAGGCAGGTCATCGATGATGCCGGTGACCTGGCCCGCGGCGAGCACGCCCGCATGGGTATTGCCCTCGACGAGTCCGGCGCGCAGCAGCATCGGGGTATTGGCGGCCATGACGACCTGAGACCAGCTGAGGTCCTTGGCCTTTCGCATGGCCAGACCGTCACGGACCATGGTCGACCACTTCATGCCGGTCATGCCCTTGAACTTCGCCGCATTGGAGACCGCGGCGGCCAACCCCCGCCAGCGCCCCGAATGTTCCAGGCGATCAACGAGTTCGGTATTCAGCACACGGTGCGGCATACCGTCGACCTTGAGTGAGACCACGGTGTCCTGCAGTTGCCGCTTCAGGTACTCCTGCTTGACCGCGTCGGGCACGGTGCTCTCCTTGGTCAGCAGGAAACGCGTACCCATCGCGACACCCGCGGCGCCATAGGCCAATGCGGCCGCCAGACCACGTCCGTCGAAGAATCCGCCCGCCGCGACAACCGGAATATCGACCGCATCCAGTACCGACGGCAGCAGCAGCGTGGTCGCCACCGGACCGGTATGCCCACCGCCCTCGCCGCCCTGCACGATCACCGCATCGGCACCCCAGGCCGCGACCTTCACCGCATGCTTGGCCGCGCCGATCGACGGGATCACCACCACACCGGCATCTTTCAGCTTGGCGATGAGTTCCTGCTTCGGTGCCAACGCGAATGACGCGACGGCCACCTGCTCCCGGATCAACAGATCGATCCGCTCGGGCGCATCCGTGGCGTCGGCGCGGATATTCACCCCGAATGGCTTCTCGGTATGCGCCTTGGTCTTCGCGATCGCGGCTTCCAATTCGGCGAATGTCATGGTGGCCGAGGCCAGAATCCCGAGTCCACCCGCTTCGGCCGTCGCCGACACCAGGCTCGGCCCGGCCACCCAACCCATGCCGGTCTGCACGATCGGATGTTCGATGCCGACCAACTCGGTCAGCGGTGTCCGCAGCGAGCTCATGACGGCACCTCCGATTCCCGAACCTTCTTGGGATCGAGCACATCCCGGATCAACCGCAACTCTTCCGAGGTCGGCAGCCGGGTCCGGCCCGCATCGGCCAGTCCGGCGATCTCGAACGAGGTGTTCTCGGCGACCTCGTCGGCGGTGACGCCAGGATGCAGACTGCGCGCCCGCATCGTGTGGTCGGGTCCCTCGAAATCGAAGACGCCGAGATTGGTGACCACTCGGTGCAGGTGGTGGAACCGATACGCCGGATTGGCCGGATCGACTTTGTCGTAGCCGACGCCGGAGACGATATCGACCTGATCGACGAACACCCGACGCGTATGCCGCGAAACCCAGTAGCTGGTCGGATGATTGATGGTGTTGCCCGGCGCACCGCGCGAACCGAACATCTGCCGAGTCGGCTGCTGCAACGGACCGAATGCCGACAGATTCTGATTGCCGAACCGATCGAGCTGATTGGCCCCCATCACCACATGGCGCCGACCGGAGGCGACCACATCGAACACCTTGCGGAACGGAATCCATCCCTCGATCGGTGCTTTACCGCCCAGCGGGGGAGTATCGGCGAAGAAAAGCGCCTCGCCATCGGAGAGCAGCAGATCCGGTTCGGTGGTCAACTTGGCCAGCCGCGCGCCGATGATCGTCATCGGCGACATCGGCGAGGCCATGATTTCCCCCGCGCCGCTGAAGATCTCGGCGCAGGCGATGGCGCAGATCTCGGCCCGAGTAACAGTTTCGGTGGAAGGTCCGCCCGTTACCCGACCACCACCCCTCACGGAATCGCTTCGCGATGCTGTCATTTCTGCGCCTCCTGTGCGAACTCGCGGACGGCGGCCTGATATTCGTCCTCGGAGACCGCCAGATACTTGTCGACGAACTGCTGCCAGGACTCGGGCGTCTTGGCCGACTCCACATAGTGCTTCTGGAACTTCTCGTCGCGGCCGTAGCTATCGGCGGCCAGGGTGAAGTGCGCGCCGCCGGGTGCCTCGACCACACCGTCGACCAGCATCCGGTTGAGCAATAACGACTGCAGCGGGACGGCTTTCACCAGTTCCTCGGTCTCCACCACCTGTTCCACCGATACGTAGCGACGCTCGGCGGCCAGGCAGTACAGGTCGTCGAAGTACGGATCGACACCGGTGTAGGCGGCATTGCCGTGTTTATCGCCGATATTCAAATGCACGAGCGCCGCATCGAGATTCAGCGCGGGCATCGCGATCAGCGTCTCGGTTCGTCCGTCGCCGTCCGGATACGGCGACGCGACGGTCTTCAGCTCGCCATCCCAGAAATTTACGACATCGGATCCGAGACCGGCGCGGATCGGCAAGAACGGCAGTCGCGCGGCCGCCGCCTCCAGCCCGCATTTCAACATGCCCTCGTCCATCTCCCGCGCCACCAGTGCGCCGGACGTCCGCGCCTTGGCGAACCACGGATCGTAGAACGGCGGCGAATCCAGCGAGACGAAGCCGTAGTACGCCTTGCGCACCTTGCCCGCCGAACAGAGCAGACCGAGGTCGGGTCCGCCGTAACTGATTACGGTCAGATCGGTGATATCCGAGCGCAGGATGGCCCGCACCAGCGCCATCGGCTTGCGCCGCGAGCCCCAGCCGCCGATGCCGATGGTCATACCGCTGCGCAGCTCGCCGACGACCTCGTCGAGCGACATTCGCTTGTCCCGCATCAGTTTTCCTTGCTCTCTTCCTTACGCGCGGCCAGATCGTCGTCGAACCGTGCACGGATCTCATCCGCGACACCGGCCAGATTCAGTTCGAAGGTGAAGCCCTGTTCGTAGCGGTAGCTACGGTGCACGTCCTGCACATCGATGCCATTGAGCGCCCGCTTCGCCGCTCGGATCACCCGGCCGTCCTTGGCCGCGATGTTCTTGGCGACCTCCAGTGCGGCGGCATCGAGTTCGGCGCGCGGCACCACCTGGTACACCGAGCCGAAGTGCTGCAACTGCTGTGCGGTGATGGTGCTCGCGGTATAGAAGAGCGCGCGCATCAGATGCTGCGGCACCAGCCGGGACAAGTGAGTGGCCGCGCCGAGCGCGCCGCGGTCGACCTCGGGAAGGCCGAACGTCGCGTCATCCGAGGCGATTACGACATCGGCATTGCCGACCAGGCCGATGCCCCCGCCGAGGCAGAAGCCCTGCACCGCCGCGATCACCGGCACCGGGCAGTCGTAGACGGCCGCGAACGCCTCGAAACAGCCGTGATTCGCGTCGATCAGCGCCTGATGGCCGGGGGTGCGCTGCATCTCCTTGATATCGACACCGGCATTGAAGCCGCGGTTCTCGGCGCGCAACACCACCACTTTGGTTTCCGGATCGCGACCGGCCGCGCGGATCTCATCCGCCAGAGTGAACCAGCCGTCGGACGGTATGGCGTTGACCGGCGGGTAGTCGACCGTGACCACGGTGATGCCGGTTGATTCGGAGTGACGGTTGATCCCCATCGCATGTCCCATCGTGTGTGCCGGGGTAGGCCGATAGCCTCGGCGCTGTTTTTTCGAGCGACCTGCAAGCAGTCGCTGCTGACCCTTTCGAGCGACCTGCAAGCAGTCGCTGCTGACCCTTTCGAGCGACCTGCAAGCAGTCGCTACGGTCTGGCGAAGCAAGCAGTTGCTTGGTAGGTTAGCACGGTGGCACTCGAAATAGACCTCACCGGCAACGTCGTCCTTGTCACCGGCGGTGTGCGCGGGGTGGGGGCGGGCGTCAGCAGGGCCTTCCTGGCCGCGGGCGCGACCGTGGTGGCCTGCGCGCGACGCCCCGGTGACGAGCCGGTGCAGCATGCGGGCCGGGAGATCGAATACCTGCCCTGCGATGTGCGCGATGCCGATGCCGTGCAGGGTTTGGTCGACACGATCGTCGCGCGGCACGGCCGCCTCGATCACCTGGTCAACAATGCGGGCGGCGCCCCGTTCGCCCTCGCCGCCGACGCCAGCAAGAACTTCCACAGCAAGATCGTCGAATTGAATCTGCTCGCGCCCCTGCTGGTTTCGCAGGCTGCCAATGCGGTGATGCAGCAGCAGCCGGGCGGCGGCTCCATTGTGATGGTGTCCAGTGTGAGCGGGCACCGGCCGTCGCCGGGTACCGCCGCCTACGGCGCGGCCAAGGCGGGCATCGACAGCCTGACCTCCTCGCTCGCCGTCGAATGGGCGCCGAAAGTGCGGGTGAACTCGCTGGTTGTGGGGCCGGTTGTCACCGAACTGAGCGAACTGCACTATGGCGATCAAGACGGTATCGACGCCGTCGGCGCGACCATCCCGCTCGGTCGGATGGCCCGCCCCGAGGACATCGGTCGCTGCGCCGCATTCCTGACCTCATCCCTGGCCGCCTTCGTCAGCGGCGCGACGCTGCTGGTGCACGGCGGCGGTGAGCGTCCGGCATTCCTCGCGGCCTCGAATGCGAAACTCGGCGAGCAGACCGCTCAGGCTTGAACAATCGAATCCGAAAACGAAGAGGACACAACAGGTTATGGACACCGAGCAGATCTGCGCGGGGCGCATTGTCATCGTCACCGGCGCCGGCCGCGGTATCGGCCGGGCGCACGCGCTCGCCTTCGCCGCCGCCGGAGCCCGCGTGGTCGTCAATGATCTCGGCTCCGCGCTGAACGGCGCGGCGACCGGTGAGACGCCCGCCGAACAGGTCGTCGCCGAGATCAAGGCGCTCGGCGGCGAGGCCGTGGCCAATGGTGACGACGTCGCGGACTGGGACGGCGCCCGCAATCTCATCCGCCAGGCCGTCGACACCTTCGGCGGCTTGGATGTGCTGGTCAACAATGCCGGTTTCGTGCGCGACCGCATGTTGGTGAACCTGGGCGAGGACGAGTGGGATGCGGTGATCCGGGTCCACCTCAAGGGCCACTTCGCGACCATGCGCCATGCGATCGAGTACTGGCGCGCTGAATCCAAGGCGGGTCGCCCGGTCGATGCCCGCATCATCAACACCAGCTCCGGTGCGGGTCTGCAGGGCAGTGTCGGCCAGAGCAATTACGGTGCCGCCAAAGCGGGTATCGCAGGCCTGACCCTCACCGCTTCGGCCGAATTCGCGCGCTACGGCGTCACCGTCAATGCCATCGCCCCCTCTGCCCGCACGCGGATGACGGAAACCGTCTTCGCCGAGACCATGGCGGCCCCCGAGGACGGCTTCGACGCGATGGCTCCCGAGAATGTCTCGCCGATCGTGGTCTGGCTCGGCAGCTCGCAATCCGCGGCCGTCACCGGCCGGATGTTCGAGGTCGAGGGCGGCAAGGTCGCACTCGCCGACGGCTGGCGGCACGGCACCGCCGTGGACCGCGGCGCCCGCTGGAATCCCGCCGAACTCGGCCCGGTGGTCGCCGACCTGATCGCCAAGTCCGTTCCGCCGGAGTCGGTGTACGGCGCTTGAGCGCCGAATAGCTCCGGCAGCGCCGAAAGCTGGACGATTGCTTCCCCCGACAGAGATCGGTACGACCGTACTATATTTCGCTCCGGCTCGGTGGGGTTGTGTCGGCGCGTCCCTCGATTCGTGTTCTGGTCGTAGGGGTGCGCGGATGCGGTCCGCGGTGGGTCCGTCGCCCGGCGAACGGACCGACGCGGGTTCCACTGTGGGCGCGTCCGATTCGCCGCTGCGAGGCATCGACATACGTACTGGTCTGCCCGTTTAGTCCAGCGCGCGTAGGGGGATCAACGCGGAAATGTGTTCGGGATTACAGCCGAACTCCCGAAGGCATGATCTGGTCTGTCGACCGAGAACCGGCGTGTGGCCGGTCGGGCGTGTCGAATACCCGGCGTGGCCCGAGCCACTGCGCGGATTCGGGCTGAGGTTTACTATGGGCTCCCGTTCGTTGAAGTCCCGGAACTGAAGTGTTGCGACCGGGCAAGAGATCTGCGCTATTTCGGATGAGGGGAAGGCTGGCGCATGGCCGTTGGTCGCACGTCGCGTGTGGTTGCAGTACTTGCGACTGTCGCCGGCGTTGCGCTACTCGGGGGTGTTTCGGCCGAAGCGCAGCCCGGCGGCGCCTGTGCGCAGTGCACGGACCCGAATAATCCGACGCCGGATTCGAACGGCGATATCTGGATGCCGCTGACGATTCCGGGCCAGTCGAGTGTGAGTTCGCCGGTCGATCCGACCGATGCCGCAGCCGGTGTCAACCCGGCTGCCGGTCCCGGGTCCGCCGCCGGTTCAGCCGCGGTGGGCGCGACGGGTCTGCTCGGCGTACTCCTCGGCGGTGGCTCGGTCGGCGCGATCATCGGCACCGGCTCGGTCGGTGCCGCCACCATTCTCGGTACCGGTTCCGCCGCCGTCGGTTCCGCGGCCGCCGGTACGGGCTCGGCTGTGCTCGGAACCGGTTCTGCCGCAACCGGTTCGGCCGGTGCGGCACAGGCGGGCACGGGTTCGGCCGCGGTCGGTTCGGCCGGTGTCGGTTCCGCGGGCGTCGGATCGGCCGCAACCGGTTCGGCCGCAACCGGTTCGGCCGCCGTCGGTTCCGCGGCGGTCGGCTCTGCCTCGCCACTGCTGCTGCTCCTGATCCCGCTGCCGACGCCGCCCGCGCCCGCGCCCGCGGTGCCACCCACTCCGATCATCGTTCCGCCTGCACCGCCCGCATCGGCAGCGCCGCAGATCACGCCGGTCCCAGTGGCTGCGCCGGCCGCCCCCGCTCCTGAGCAGGCACCACCGCCGGCCGCGCCTGCCGCACCGCCCGCGGTGTCGGCCAAGCCGAATCCGGACGTCCGGGCGACCAGTGCCGACGACGGCCTGCCGCAGCCCAATGTGCTGGGTGTCGTCGGCGGCCTGATCGCCCTGGCACTGGCCGGAACCGGTTCCGGCGCAGTGAGTTTCCAGAGCGCGTCGGCCGCGCAGGCCCGCATCGATGCCGCTCGTGCCGAATTCTTCGGACCGAGGACGTAAGGGGGCGTTCGATGAGTGACAGTAGGACCCAAAGCGGACTCCGGGCATACCGCCGGGTCGCGGCGGCGGTCGACGCGGTATGCGCGGTCGCCGCGGATTCCGATGCGACCACCCTGGAGGAGGTCGTCGCCTCCATTGCCAGCGAGCGGCGCCGCGAGATCGAAATCGCCAGCGCCGAACTGGGTCCCGGTGTCTGCGGCCAGCGCCGGTTCTATCCGGACCGCGATGTCATCGTGCTCGCCACGGCACTGCCGAGCCGCGATCACACGCTCGCACACGAATTGGGCCATATCGTCTTCGATCACGAGGGCGCGCCCGCGCCGGAGGTGATGCTGGAGGCCAGCGACGATCTGATCGCCTACATGCTCAGTCAGCGGGCGCATCAGCAGATCGTCGACGACGGCGCGGACGAACTCGCCGAATGGGAGGCCGAAACCTTCGCCGCCATGTTGATGACCCGACTCCGCGTATTCAACAGCCGGGGCGCAGGCGTCTCGGTCCTTCGATTCGATGAGGCGCTGGGATGACCCTCTGGTTGACGGCCATGCTGGTCTGGGTTGCCGCCGGTGCGCGTGTGGGGCGCGTGCTGGTGAAGCCCGCGACGACAGCCCGGGTGGCGATCGTCGTCGCGGTCGCGGCGGTCGCACTCGCGGCCACCGTCGCGGTTCCGGAGATCGCGCTGGCGCTGGACAACCTGCTACCGCGCGGCCTGCATTCGGGCATGCTCTCCGACAGCATCGTCGCCTCGGCCTGGCTCCTCTTCGCGGCCGCGACCTCGGTGGTCGCCTCGGCCGCGTGGCCGGTCGTCTCCCGCAGCAATCTGCGCCAGATCGCCTTCGTCATCTATGGCGTCGGTGTGCTCGCGGTCGCGGTGAATCTGTTCTGGTCCACCACCTTCGGCTGGATAGTCGTTGCGCTCGGCTGTGTATTCGTCGTCGTCACCGGTGTGCGCAATCTGGACTGGACCACCCTCGGTCGCGGTATCGCGATCTACACCGCGGGCACCGCGGTCGTCGCGGTACTGGCTGTGCTGCAGGTCCGCCGGGCCTTCACCGATGTGCCGGCCGCGCAGGCCGGCGAACCGGACTGGGCTTGGCCGATCTGGGAGGCGGCCGCGCTGCTCATCGCGTTCGGCGCGGTCTGGATCGTGGTGGAGTTGTGGGTGCGTGCGCGAATCCTGTTGCGGCAGATCAAGGTTCTGCACCGCACCATGGTCGGCCGGTTTCCGGAGGTGGTCGCACACGAGCAGACCGGTACCTCGACGCAGCTCAAGGCATCCGATCAGGTCGCGCAGATCATGGACGCGCTGTATCTGCAATCCGGCGGCGGCGTCGAATTGGTCGCCGCGGGCCCGCCACCGCCACTGGTATCGGCGCGTGCGGACCGAGTTGCGCAGTGGGCGCGAAACCCATTGGGCGATGTAGTAGTCGACGCGCGGTGGATTGCTCCGCCCGAGGGCATTAGTCCCCGCGGTTGGATCCAGGCAATCGCGCGTGCCTACGAGGCGGGTGCCGGATCCGCTGCCCGAAATTGATCGTGTGCAATCAAAACCGATCAGTCCGAAGCATTCTGAAGGACTTGCTCGGGGTATTCAATATGGTTGACATAGCAAGGAATCCGGCTGGGCTGATGGCCATGCCGGATTCCATGTGTCTACCGACGTATCCGCACAACTGATTTCGTCACAAACCGGTCACTCCGGGCGCGCTTTTATCGCAACCCTGCGCTGTCGCCAAGCCCACAATTTTATGGGTGACGGCGGATGCGACGAAGTCGAGCAGCAGCAATACCCATGACGCAGTACGGTGCGGCCCTGTGGGCCGCACCGTACTGCACTGTGGGAGAACCTATTCGGTACCGTCCGGAGGAATTTCGGGCAGACCTTCGCTTGCCCGCAATTTCTCCGCCATGGAGGTGAGGAGGTTCTGCGATTCTTCGGACAGGTCGAACGCCCTACTCGACAACCGTCGCAGCCCGTAGCCCTGCAGCTGGGACAGCAACTCCAGATCGTGATCGATCTTGGCGGCATAGATGTCGTTGAAGAAGTAGTCCGGCTTGACCTTGAAGAACTTGGCCAGTGCAGCCACCGTTTCGTCCGACGGGTTGGTCCGCTGTCCCGACCGCAACTGCGAGAGGTACGGTTTCGAGATCGGATGCCCGGAGGCCGTCAGCGCAGCCGCAACCTCCGCGTTGGTGTGCGGCTTGCGCCCCGGGGGATGCACGGTTTCGAACAGCTTGTTCAGCCGCGCCGCGAAATCAGCCATTGTGAGCCGCCCAATTCCCTTCGCTGTACTAACAGTCGTTATCTCGGATACGTATCATTGATATTAGCGGCTCAGTAACTGAAAACCTACGCCTGATTCAGGATTTCCTTGAAGCTTCTAGGTGCCGCTCCGGTGAAGTCACTGCGACGGTTGCGTTTGCGGGTCACGCCAACGGCTCTTGAGAAGGGGTGGTGTGAACCGGTTCTGGCCCGTCGCGAGGGTCTTCCCCGATAGGTCTATGATAGCGAAAAGATAGCTGATAGGTCATCTACGTGCCTGTGCTGGACTTTGTGTGGCGTACGACACGTTTTGGGCGCATTGGGATGAACGTTCAACTTTGGAGCAGAATTGGTTGAAACTGCTACAACCGCTCGATGATGGTGCCTGTCGCCAATGCACCACCCGCACACATGAGCACCATCGCGGTGCTACCGCCGGATCGCTCCAGCTCGTGCAAAGCCGTTGTGATGAGCCGAGATCCGGTTGAACCGACGGGATGTCCGAGGGCGATCGCGCCACCGTTTACATTTACCCGGTCCATGTCTGGCTTGTGTACAGAGGCCCATGAAAGTGCCACTGCCGCAAAGGCTTCATTGATCTCGAAAAGGTCGATGTCGCCGATATTCATTCCGGAGCGTTCGAGCAGCCGGGTGCAGGCCTGCACCGGACCGTCGAGATGGAACTCGGGCTCCGCGCCGACGAGCACCTGGGTCAC
>NZ_BAGN01000021.1 GCF_000308835.1 Nocardia vinacea NBRC 16497
GAATTCGTCACGGTGCATCCGGATGTGGTCAGCTATGTGGTCGCGCTGGCCGGTGCGACGCGGGCGCACGCGCAGGTCGAGGTGGGTGCGAGTCCGCGCGCCGAACTCGATCTGGTGCAGATGTCGCGGGCCCGCGCGCTGCTGCTCGGGCGCGACTATGTGATTCCGGAAGACGTCAAGGCGCTCGCCGTTCCGGCCATGGCGCACCGGATTACCTTGCGGCCCGAGATGTGGGTGCGGCGGATCCGCGGCGAGGACGTGATCACCGAATTGCTGCGCCGTCTGCCGGTTCCGCGCGCATCGGTGACATGATCCGACAGGAAAGGGCATGACCCAGCCGGATAACACCGCCGCCGCACCCGTCATCCAGGGGATCGCGGCGGCCAATGCCGCAGCGGCGCGACCGTCGACCAGAGACGAGCCGATGGCGGGCGGGGCGCGGCATCGGGATATGAGTGCCGCCGTCGAGGCCGAATTGCGTTGGCGTCCAGCGCCGTTGGTGTTCATGCTGGCGCTGGGCGCGGCGGTGGCGCTGCTGCTCGCGGTGGTGCTCGGCCGCTGGCAGCTGGTCGTCTTCGCGGCTCCGCTGCTCGGTGTGCTGGCCACCGCGCCGTGGCAGCAATCCAAGACCCGGATCCAGGTGGACGGCGGCGGCACGCTGCGCTGTTTCGAGACGGAGGAGGTCGTGACGACGATCGGTGTCTTCGTAGAATCGGGTCACGCGTTGCTTCGGCTGAAACCGGAGAAGTTCGCGGGACTCGGGATCGACATCGAGGAGGCGATCGATTCCGGGACGGCGCCCGCCGGGCTGCGGTTGGCTCTGACGGCGGACCGCTGGGGTCGCTATCCGCTGTCGGTGCGGGTCACCGCGCTGAGCCCGGCGGGACTGTCCGTGGCCTCCGCGGTGCTGCCCGCGGGGCAACTGTTCGTCTACCCGATCACCGACCCGCAGCGAATGAAGTTGCCGCGCACCGAACTTCCCGAACGGCTCGGCACCCACCTCACCCGCAAACACGGTCCCGGAGTGGAGTACGCCGATATCCGCGCCTACGCGCCCGGTGATCAGCTCCGCATCGTGAACTGGCCGGTGAGTGCGCGGCGCGGGCGACTATATGTCACCGAGCGGCTGACGAACCGATCCGCGGATGTGGTTGTGCTGGTGGATACTTCGCAGCAGGCGCCGGGCCCGGCCACCGATTCGCTCGAGCTGTCGGTGCGCGGTGCGGCACAGGTGGTGCAGTCGACGCTGCAGGCCGGGGACCGCACCGCGGTGGTCTGCCTCGGCCAATCCCCGCGCTGGCTGCGCCCGGATATCGGGCGGCGGCAGTTCTATCGAATCGTGGATACCGTGCTCGATGTCGGCGATGAGCATATTCCGACCACCGGCACCTTGGCGCCGCATGCGGCCGTGCCACTCGGTGCGATCGTCGTCGCCTTCTCCACACTGCTGGACACCCAGTTCGCGCTCGCGCTGATCGATCTGCGCAAGCGCGGACACGTAGTGGTGGTCGTGGATGTCTTGCGCGGCACACCCTTCCACGAACATCTCGATCCGACTTTGGCGCGGATGTGGAATCTGGAGCGTGCCTCGATGTATCGGGATATGGGAACCGTCGGCGTCGATATCGTGGCCTGGACCGAAGATGCCCGACTGGATCAGGTCATGCGATTGATCCCGGACCATCGCCGAACCGTAAGGGTGCGCCGATGATTCGATTCCTCGCCATGCTGTCCGGGGTCCTGCTGGTGACCTCGGTGACGTTGATGACGCCTTGGGCGGGAATTCCGGCGGTGGCGCTCGTAGTGGCGGGCTGGTGGTTCCGGATCCCCGCGGTTGGCGCGGTGCTCCTCGCGATCGGGGTGCTTGCCGCAGCGGACACGGGCGTACTGGCCGCTGCCGCGACAGGTTTGGTGGCCACGGCTTATCTGCTGAATACCGCGACCGTGTCCGCGCCGGTCGGTGTTGTGCCGACGACGGTGCCCTCGGTCATCGGTGCGGTGGTATTCGCCTTGGTAGCTGTCGGCGCGGCGCTGCTTCCGTTGCGCTTGGCGTGGGTCCCGATCGCCGCCCCGATCCTGGTGATCCTGCTGTACGCCCTGGTAATCCAGGGGATAGCGATCAAGCGGCCCGGTAATCAGACGACCGGGATGGCGCTCAGGTGAAGCGCAGGCTGACGTCCGCGAGGACGGGCGCGTCATCGCGATCCGCAACGGTGGCGCTGATGATCAGCTCGCCGTCGGTGCGCCAGATTCGGCTGCGGATGGTTTCGCCCGGGTAGAGGACCCCGGCGAAGCGGGCGCGGAAACCGGTAACCCGGCTCGCATCCGAATCGAGCACGGTATCGGTGGCTGTTTTACAGACGATGCCGTAGGTGCACAGGCCGTGCAGGATCGGGTTGGGGAAACCCGCGGCACGGGCGAATTCGGGATCCGAGTGCAGGGGGTTGCGGTCGCCGCACATGCGGTAGAGCAGGGCCTGCTGGGGGAGGGTCGGTGTGGTGACATCGAAATCCGGCGCGCGGTCGGGGAGTTCGGCCTTGGTGCTCGGTCCGCGTTCGCCGCCGAAGCCGCCCTCACCCTTGGCGAAGATGGAGGAGCGTGCGGTCCAGAGCGGTTCGCCGTCGGAGCCGGTGATCGTATGCTCCTGTACGACGACAGCGGCGGAGCCTTTATCCCAGAGTTCGGTGATGCGCCTGGTGATGGTCGCCTTGCCCGCCGCCGGGATCGGGCGGTGCACTGCTATCTCCTGGTGGCCGTGCACGACCTTCGCCAGATCGATATCTATGCCGGGGAACTGCACCTTCGGCGGTTCGGTGTCGTGGAAGGTAGGCGCCACGGTCGCGAAGGTCGGCAGCACCTGCGGTGCGCGGTCGTCGATGTAGCGTAGGTCGGCCGGATCCGTCCAGCGCGCGCCCGCCCCGAGGCCCAAGTGGTACAGCTGCACTTCGGACGGTGTCCAGGTGAACTCCCCGCTCGGGAGTTCCGCGCCGAGGGCGATTTTCGGGTCGATGGGCATCGAGTTCTCCTTGTGAATGCTTGTGGACAGATCCATCTGCCCGATGCGGCCGGGCCTGGTCCGGCGAGGTGGCCTGCGGTTCGACGCTCACGGGGACGGGTGCCGCCAACCGATCCTGCGGCTACCACATCCGCGTGGGCAAAGTGGCGTCCGCTCCGTGGGACGCCACGCCCACCTCGCCTACGCCTCGGCGGTGGCCTTGGCCGACTGCTGCTTCTTGCGCTCGGCGATATCCAGTACCGCCAGGTAGCCGAAAGTGATCGCGGGGCCGATGGTCGCGCCGGGGCCCGCGTACGTATGACCCATCACAGGGGTCGCGCTATTGCCGGAGGCGTACAGCCCCTCGATCACGGTGCCGTCCTCGCGCAGGACCCGCCCGGCGGTGTCGGCGACCAGGCCGCCCTTGGTGCCGAGGTCGCCCGGCACGATCTTGGCCGCGTAGAACGGACCCTGCACGAGCCCGGCAAGGCACGGGTTCGGCTTCACGGTCGGATCGCCGTAGTACCGGTCGTAGTGGCTGTTGCCGCGGCCGAAATCCTCGTCCTTACCGGTCTCGGCGAACTTGTTGAACCGCTCGACGGTCGACGTCAGATTCTCGGCAGGCACGCCGATCTTGGTGGCCAGCTCCGCGAGGCTATCGGCCTTGACAATCAGGTCGTTTTCCATCCAGCGGGACGGAAACCGCTGACCAGGCTGTAGTCCGGCGAAGATGTAGCGGTTCCGGTAGCGCTGGTCGAACACCAGCCATGCGGGGATGTTCTCGCCCGGACCCTCACCCTGCCCGTATTCGCCGCCGTACATGGTGTGCACAGCCTCGACGTAAGGAGCGGACTCATTTCCGAATCGCTTACCGTCGGCGTTGACCATGATGGTGCCGGGCAGATTCCGCTCGGCCAGCGCGAACCAAGGCCTTCCGCCCTTGAAGATGGTCGGCCCCCACCAGGAATCCTCCATGAAGTCGACCGCGCCGCCGGCTTCCATCCCCGCATTGATGCCGTCGCCGGTATTGGCGGCCGCGCCCGTGGTCCACTCGGTGGTGATGGGCTGGCGCTGGTATTTGGTGCGCATTTCGGCGTTGTGCTCGAAACCGCCGCTGCCGAGCACCACACCGTATTTGGCGGTGAACCGCACGGTCTCGCCGTTGTGCTCGGCCTCGACGCCGGTGACCACGCCGTTCTCCACGATGAGCTTGGTCAGTGGAGTGTTCAGCAGCAGCGGCACATTCGCGTCGATGAGCCCCTTGCGCATGGCGGCGATAATCGCCTGCCCCATGCCGAGGATGTGCTTACCGGTCCACTTGGCGAAGTAGGTGCGCGCGCCGACTCGCATGGCCCGCATGATGCCCTTCGGATGGCGACGGATCAGGTTGAGCCGGACGAAGTCGGCCTGCATGACGACGACATTGAGCGGGGCCTTGGCATACGGCGGCTCCAGGTTGAACCGCTCTTCGCCGAGGATCTTGGCATTGAACGGCGCTGGCTCGCACGAGCGGCCCTGGCCGAGGCCGCCGGGCGCCTCCGGGTAGTAGTCGGAGTAGCCGGGCACCCACTTCATCTTCAGGGGGGTGTGGTCGAGGACGAAGTCGAAGGCCTCCGCACCGCGGTCGATGTAGGTGTCGATCCGGTCCTTCGGCACCACGTCGCCGACGATGCTGTGCAGGTAGGTGCGGGCGTCCTCGCGGTCATCGGGACGGCCGGAGGCCTTGAGCGCTTTGTTGCCGGGGATCCACACGCCACCCCCGGAGCGTGCGGTCGACCCGCCGTAATGCGCGGCTTTCTCAATGATCACCGCGCTCAGCCCGTGGTGGGCAGCGGCGAGGGCGGCGGTCATCCCGGCGGCACCGCTGCCGACCACCACCACATCGTATTCCCGATCAGTCATGTAGAACACGTTATAGAATGGGACCGCATTTGGTCTATGTTGAGTGGCAGAAGACCCACTCGACGTTCCATTCGTCGAGAAAACTTGTTTCAGTTTCTGACCGGAGTGGTGTACATGGGCAGTGTTGTGTCGAGCGACCTGCAAGCAGTCGCTAGCGGCGTTGTGTCGAGCGACCTGCAAGCAGTCGCTAGCGGCGTTGTGTCGAGCGACCTGCAAGCAGTCGCCAGCGGCGAATGGGACCTGATCACCGACGTAGTCGTCGTCGGCTACGGCGCGGCGGGGGCCGCGGCCGCGCTGGAGGCGACCGAGGCGGGTGCACAGGTGCTGGTGCTGGAGCGTTTCGCCGGTGGTGGGGCGTCGGCGTTGTCCGGCGGCATCATCTACGCGGGCGGCGGCACCTCGGTGCAGCACGAGGCCGGGGTGCGCGATACGCCGGAGCAGATGCTGGCCTACCTCGAGCGTGAGGTCGGCACGGCGGTCACGCCCGAGACGCTGCGGCGGTTCGTGGACGAGAGTCCGGCGATGATCGAATGGCTGAAGGGGCACGGTGTGCCGTTCGAGGCGTCGCTGTGTCCGTACAAGACGTCGTATCCGAATGACAGCTACTACCTCTACTACTCAGGTAGTGAGGTCTCCGGTTACGGCCGCGAGGTCGCGACGCCCGCGCAGCGCGGACATCGGGTCAAGGGCAAGGGCACGTCGGGGAAGAAGCTCACCGGTCCGCTCGCCGCCTCGGCGTCGCGACGCGGGGTTCGGGTGGAAACCCTCACGCAGGCAACACGATTGATCACCGATGACAACGGCACCGTGATCGGCGTCGAATGTGAGTCACTGCGCGACGCCCCCGGGCGGGTCCGGGATCGCTACACCCGGATGGCGAATATCGCTGCCAAGCCGGGCATTTACTATCCGCCGCTGCGCAAGGCGATGGAGCGTCAGCTCGCGAAGCTCGATCGCCGGTACCGCACGACAATTCGGATTCAGGCCCGTCGCGGTGTGGTGCTCAGCGCGGGCGGATTCATCGCGAATCGGGAGATGCTGCGGGAGTACGGGCCGCAATACCGCGGCGGACTCGCGCTCGGCACCACCGGTGATGACGGCAGCGGCATCCGGATGGCCGAGCGGGTCGGTGCGGCGACGGATCGGATGGGCAATATCTCGGCGTGGCGATTCATCTTGCCGCCCAGTGCTTTTACCGGTTCGGTGCTGGTCGATGCGGAGGGTCGCCGGGTCATCGATGAGACCCGCTACGGTGCCGCGGTCGGCCACGCACTGATCACCGGACACGGCGGCAAGGGTTGGCTGCTCGCCGACGACGGACTCATGCGCACCGCGATCTCACAGATTCGGACGCAGTCGGCCTGGTTCCAGCGCGGACAGTTCGAGGCCATGCGGCGCAATGCTGTGCGCGGCGCAACTTTGGATGCCGTCGCGGCGAAGGCCGGTATCAATTCCGACGGGTTGCGTGCCACCGTCGCCGAGCACAACGCCGCGATCGCGAACGGTGCGCCCGATCCGGTCGGCAAGCCCGCCGAATTCACCAAAACGGTGGGGGCCGGGCCGTTCTGGTTGCTGGACGTGGGCATCAAACCGAGCGTTGTCAATCCGTGCCCGATGCTCACCCTCGGCGGAGTCGTCGTCGATGAGGACACCGGAGCGGTGAAATCCACTGCCGGAACCGATATTCCCGGCCTGTACGCGGCCGGCCGGACGGCGGTCGGAATCTGCTCGGACTCCTACGTCAGTGGATTGTCCCTGGCCGACTGCATTTTCTCCGGTCGGCGTGCGGGCAGATTCGCGGCAGGCGCCGAAGTGCTTTCGCGGGCAGCGCTGCCCGAAGCGACAACAGTGGAAGGAAACTAGCGTGCTGTCCGACGCGGTACGAATCGAATTGGCCGATGAACTCGAGGCCGCCGAACGCGATCGGGTCGGCATCGACCCGCTCGTCGCCCGGTATCCCGATATCGATGTCGTCGACGCCTATGAGATCCAGCTGATCAATATCCGGCGCAAACTCGACAACGGCGCGAAGGTGGTCGGGCACAAGGTCGGACTTTCGTCGCTGGCCATGCAGCGGATGATGGGTGTGGACGAACCCGATTACGGTCATCTGCTCGCGGATATGGAGGTCTTCGAGGACGTTCCGGTCGAGACCTCGCGCTATCTGATTCCGCGAGTCGAGGTCGAGGTCGGATTCGTGCTCGGCGCGGATCTGCCCGGCGAAGAATGCACCGAGGCCGATGTGCTCGCCGCGACGGTCGCCTACGCGCCGTCCATCGAGCTGATCGATTCCCGGATCAAGGACTGGAAGATCGGACTGGCCGACACCATTTCCGATAACGCGTCCTCGGCCGGTTTCGTGCTGGGTGCGCCGCGGGTTGCGCCGAAAGACCTGGATATCAAGGCCATTGACGCCGTACTCACCCGCAATGGTGAGGTGGTCGCGGAGGGGCGCAGCGACGCGGTGCTCGGCGATCCGGTGATCGCGGTGGCCTGGTTGGCGCGCAAGGTCGCCAGTTTCGGGGTGCGGTTGAAGGCGGGCGACATTGTGCTGCCCGGTTCCTGCACCCGCGCCATCGATGCCCGCGCGGGCGATTCGTTCCACGCCGAGTTCGCCGGACTCGGTTCTGTCCGTTTGCAATTCAAATAGGAGGCTTGCCGTGTCCGAAACGGGGACCGTCACCGCCGCGATCGTCGGATCCGGCAATATCAGCACCGATCTGCTGTACAAACTGCTGCGCTCCACCACGGTGGAACCGAAGTGGATGATCGGAATCGACCCGGAGAGCGAGGGTTTGAAGCGCGCCCGCGGGCTCGGGCTGGAAACCTCGCACGAGGGCGTGGACTGGTTGCTCGCGCAGTCGGAACTGCCGGATCTGGTATTCGAGGCGACCTCGGCATATGTGCATCGGGCGGCCGCTCCGAAATATGCCGAGGCCGGAATTCGCGCGGTCGATCTCACGCCCGCCGCGGTCGGACCCGCCGTGGTGCCGCCGGTGAATCTGGTCGGCGCGAATCTCGATGCGCCGAATGTCAATATGATCACCTGCGGTGGTCAGGCCACCATTCCGATCGTCGCGGCGGTATCGCGCGTGGTGCCGGTTGTCTACGCCGAAATCGTCGCCTCGGTGTCGTCGGTGTCCGCCGGACCGGGCACCCGCGCCAATATCGACGAGTTCACCAAGACCACCTCGCGTGGTGTGGAGACCATCGGCGGTGCGCAGCGCGGCAAGGCCATCATCATTCTGAACCCGGCCGAACCGCCGATGATCATGCGCGACACCATCTTCTGCGCGATCCCCGAGGACGCCGACACCGATGCGATCGCGGATTCCATCCACCGGATGGTCGCCGATATCCAGAAGTACGTGCCCGGCTACCGGCTGCTGAACGAGCCGCAATTCGACCCGCCGTCGGTGGTTTCCGGTGGGATGGCGAAGGTTTCGGTCTTCGTGGAGGTCGAGGGTGCGGGCGATTTCCTGCCGCCCTACGCGGGCAACCTCGACATCATGACCGCGGCCGCCACCCAGGTCGGCGAGGTCATGGCAAAGCAGATTCTGTCGGCCCGGGTGTAAAGGAGCTCAACCATGGCATATTCCGCAGAACTCGACATCCGCGTCACCGACACGTCGCTGCGTGACGGTTCGCACCACAAGCGCCACCAGTTCACCGCCGACGATGTCCGCAACATCGTGACCGCGCTGGACGGCGCCGGTGTTCCGGTCATCGAGGTGACGCACGGCGACGGCCTCGGCGGCTCGTCGTTCAACTACGGCTTCTCGCACACTCCCGAGCAGGAACTGGTCAAGATTGCCGCGGAGACGGCGAAGCAGGCCAAGATCGCGGTGCTCATGCTGCCCGGTGTGGGCGTCAAAGAGGACATCAAGATTTCCCAGGACAACGGTGCGTCGATCTGCCGCATCGCCACGCACTGCACCGAGGCGGACGTATCGATCCAGCACTTCGGTCTCGCGCGGGAGCTGGGGCTGGAAACCGTCGGCTTCCTGATGATGTCGCACACCCAGCCGCCGGAGGCGCTGGCCAAGCAGGCGCGCATCATGGCCGATGCCGGATGCCAGTGTGTCTACGTGGTGGACTCCGCGGGTGCGCTTGTGCTCGAACAGGTTTCGGACCGGGTGGCAGCGCTGGTCGCCGAACTCGGCGATGACGCTCAGGTCGGCTTCCACGGCCACGAGAACCTGGATCTGGCGGTTGCCAACTCGATCTATGCGGTTCGTGCCGGTGCGAAGCAAATCGACGGCAGCGCAAGGCGATTCGGCGCTGGTGCGGGTAATACGCCCGTGGAGGCGTTCGTCGGTGTCTGCGACAAGCTCGGTATCAAGACCGGTATCGATTTCTTCGCTATCGCCGATGCCGCCGAGGATGTGGTGCGGCCTGTCATGCCGCAGGAATGTCTGCTGGACCGCCAGTCTCTGATGATGGGCTATGCGGGTGTGTACTCCAGCTTCCTGAAGCATGCCGAGCGTCAGGCCGAGCGCTATGGGGTTTCGGCGGCCGAAATGCTGGTGCGCGCGGGCAAGCGCAAATTGGTCGGCGGGCAGGAGGACCAGCTGATCGACATCGCGCTGGAACTCCAGCGCGAGGCCTCCGTCTCCGCCTGACCCCTGGACCGCAAGGCCGCGTACCAACAGGTGCGCGGCCTTTGCACGACGGTGTCGCAGAGCTGGTGAGCGCCTCGCATAGGTTGCGGCTTGTGTGTGGCGCCCACTGGGTTTGCGCGAGCCACTGGCGGCGGTTCGACTGGTGCGCGGGCAGTCGCAAATCGGCGGCGGGCCAAGAGGACTAGCTGGTCGATATCGCGCTGGAGGTGGAGCGCGAGGCCTCCGCGTTATCCCTGGAAGGCCGCGATCGTTTTGGTCGCGGCCCTTTTGCGCTAGGGGTGGCGCATACCCGATGAACGCCTCGCAGACGTTGCGGCTTGTGTGCGGTGCCCACTCGATATGCGGCAGATGAATATTGGAATTCAGGGGTCGCGGATGGGTGGGGGAATCGGCGATCATGAATCGTGATCTGTCCGCATTGCAATGCGAACCTGCTGCGCAAGGAGCGCGGCGGTCGGCGCTGTTCGACGTGTAAGCGGGAATTCGCGCTCGAACCGAAGGAAAGCCCGCTCGGGCTGCACGATATCCGGATGCGCAAGCTCGCCGAGCGGCTCGGTGACGGGCGTGGACTGCGGTACACGCTGGTGCAGCTCTGGTATGCGGCCGGACGCAAGAAGGTTCCGGATGTGGCGCGCGTGTTCAAGCGGGTGCGTATCGGACTCGGGGTGGCCATTGTGGTGGTCGCCTTTTTCCTGATGGTGAGCGGCGCGGCGCCGCCGGGTGTGGTTTTCCCGCTCGGCGCGCTGGTTTTGGCGCTGGCCATCGTCGGAATCGGCGCGGCGCGGCCGTGGTTCCTGAGCCGGGCCACAGTGCGAATGCCGGTGTCGTACGACATCTTCCGCCGGGATGTGGTCGGTCGGTGGACGCCGATTTACGGTGGCCCGCCGCCCGGCTCGGTCGACGAGGGGCTGGTGCGGCCGCCGGCCGTGGACCGGCCTCGATTCGCGGTGTTGTGCCCGGATCGCAGCGTGCTCGCCTGCCTTGCCGCAAACAATGTGTCGCAGACCTGGGCCATGGCGCTGACCGACCGCATCGATCAACTGCCACTGGATGTGCCGGTGATCGTGCTGCACGATGCCAGCCTGCCCGGTATTGCGCTGGCCGGGAAGGCTCGCGTCGCACTCGGGAACCGGGCCGTGGTGGTCGGCCTGTCACCGCGTGCGGTACTGGCCAATGCGTCGGCGCTGCGGTTGCGGGAGCCACAGCCGCAGGACACCGCATTTCTGCATGGTGAACCGCTATCGGCGGCGGAGATCGAATGGCTTGCCGAGGGTTGGTGGTCCCCGATCGCCGCGATTCCACCCGCGAAGCTGCTCATGGTGCTGGAACGGGCGGTCGAGCGGATCGAGGATGCGTCCGATCCGGATCGCCGCCGCGCCCGCGAGGTAGGTTTCCTCACGTGGCCGACCCGGTGAAGCAGCACATGCTCGATCGGCTGCTCCGCATCGCGGCCGACCGCGCAGCCGCACCGAGCGGCATCCGATTCACCGAGCGTCAGCTCTATTACGAGGTCTGCCGCCTACTCGTGCCAACGCATCGAGTGCCGCGCCGGTTCGCCTTCACGGTCCCCGCGCCACTGAGCTACGCCACATTCCGCACCGCTCTCGACCGCCGAGAGTTCCCGGGCCTACTGACCCCCACTCCGCCCCGAACCACCCGCGCCGGACTCCACACCCCCGAACCCGACCTCTTCGACTACGGCCTACCCCGCCTACTCGTCTGCGAGTCCGACGCGATCGCACAAATGCTGCGCGCCAACGGATTACCCATGGAATCCGCCTGCCCGGTCCTCAGCGCAGCCGAACTCCCGATCGACCCCGGCATCGCCGAAATGCTCGCCCGAGTCGACGGCACCATCTACCTCCTGCACGACGCAAGCCCCCACGGCCTCACCTTCCCGACCCGGCTGGCGGACCTGACCGAGATTCCGGAGGGCGTACGAGTCGTCCCCTTGGGCCTGCGCCCCCGCCAAGCAGGCACCCTGCACCTGACCCACCTCCGCAGCCCGATGCTGAGTGCCGTTGCCGCGCAGGTTGATCCGCGGGAGCGCGAAGCGTCTCACCGCTCAGCGTCGAGCGCTGAAACAGCGCAGGTCCAGCCGAGCGAGCGCCGAGCTCCGCGCCCCGACTCGGCTGCTGAAACGGCGCAGGTCCAATCGAGCGAGCGCCGAGTTCCGCGTCCCGACTCGACCTCGAATGCTCGGGCGACGCACGTGGATTCGTGTGCGCGAGACGTGCCGCGCGCTCAGGCAGCACAGTTGGACTCATGGGAACGCGCTTGGCTACGGCGCGACAGGTTCGTCGAAATCGAAGCGGTGCGCCCGGCATCGCTACTGCGTACCGTGCACCGCCTCGTCCGTGAGGTTCGCCCACCCCGCACCGGCATGCCCGAACTGCGCCGCGCGCGAACCACGGGCTTCATGACTTGGCCCGCCGCATGAGGTCTCGCAATGCCGTGCACCAGCCGCGCGCAGTGATGACCGAGATCGATCGCTGGGAGCGCCTGGCGGCTGCATGGCCGCGGCATCGAACTGGATGCGATCGGCCCGGCTTCGCTGCCAAGCACCAAGTACCGCATCGCCGGAGAAGTTCGCCCATCCCGAACCGGTCTCAGCGACCTACGCGGCGCCCGGACGGTGCGCGTCCTGACTCGGTCCGCCGCATGAGATTCCAACGCACCATGCGGGAGCCGGGCACCGGGCGACCGAGGTCGACAGCAGGGGCCGCATGGCTGCCGAACGGGACGCCGTCCATCCGGCGTCGCTGCTGTGCGCCACCTGGCTCGCGAGGCGAGCACTCGACCCAACTGCGCTGTGCCCGGGACGCGGGCTTTCTGACTTGGCCCGCTGCATGAAAGGGAATTGCTGTGCCGGAGCATCGGCAGATTACGTATACCGATGAGTTGCTTGCTGACGGGTCTGTGCATCGGCGGTATGCCGATGGGCGTCAGGAGTGGCGGACGCGCATTGCGCAGGGGGCTGTGTCCTGGCGCGATGATCGGGGTAACTCGGGAACCGATGAGGCGCTCGGGCCGAAGATCGTGAAACGCTTGTACCACAACGGATCTGTGGTTTATGGCAGGGAGGCGGGATTCGGGCGGACGCTCTGGGGTGACGGAGTGTTGACCGTGAATCGGTCCTCGTTCGGTGGTCGGCTCGGCGGCATTCTGGCCGCGGTGGCGGGCGGTGCGCTGCTCGGTGCGTTGGTCATGCCGCCGAGTTCGCTGAGCCCAATGGAAGAGGAGGAGTTGCGCCGACAGGCGGCCGCGCAATCGTCCGGTTCCAGCGATGGGGGCGGCGATTACGGCGGTTGGGACGATGATGGCGGGGACGACGGCGGCGATTTCGGCTGAGGGAAACGATGTCTCGTTGGTGTGCTTTTCTGACGCCGGACGACCCGGCCGGTCAGGTGCGGGCGGTCGGCGGCAATCCGGTGTCGGTGACCGATTGTCATGCGTTGGGATTGCTCGACGGCCCCGGCGTCGCGGCCGGTCCTTTCAGCGTGCCTTCCGGCGCGGCTGGGGGGTCGGACCGTGTGCTGACGGCGGTCGGAGAGGTCACGCTGTTCAACGCGGTCCAACTGCGCGCGCGACTCGGTGCGGACGCACCGCCGCCGGACTGCGCCGATGGTGAATTGCTGTTGCACTGTTACGCACGGTTCGGCCTCGATGGAATCGCCGCGGCGGACGGCATGTTCGCCTTGGCCATCGCCGATGGCCCCGATCTGGTGTTGGTCCGCGACCACGTCGGGACCCGCACACTCTTCTATGCTCGCGCCGGTGCCGGGTGGGCCGCGTCCACGTCATTGCGGGCACTGCAGCGGTGGCCCGCATTGCGGACCGGCCTGCATCTGCCCGCGGTCCGCTCCTTCCTCACCTTTGCCTACCTGCCGGGACGTGAGACGCTGCTGCGCGACATCCACGAGGTCCTGCCAGGCCGCTGTGTTCGCCTGCACGGCGACGGCGCGATGACCGAGGAAACCTACTGGGAGCCAATCGAAGTCGAGGACACGCGGTCGGCGGCCGAGCACGCACTCGAACTCCGCGAACTGCTCGAGGACGCGGTCGTGCGACGACTGCCCGCGGGCGACCAGGTCGGGGTGCTGCTGTCCGGCGGTATCGACAGCAGTCTGGTCACCGCCCTCGCCGCCAAACTGCACGATCAGCGCGTGCGCTCGTATTCCATCAGCTTCGGCGGGACAACGCCGAATGAACTCGCGTACTCCGGACTCGTTGCCACGCACTGTAATACCGAACATCGAGTGCTCACCGTGCCCGGTGAGACAGTCGCGTCGCGTCTGGCGGAGACGGTGTCGCTGCTGGACTGCCCGGTCGGCGACCCGCTGACCGTACCCAATCTGATGCTGGCGGAAGCCGTTGCCGCAGACGGTATTCGGGTCGTGCTCAATGGCGAGGGCGGTGACCCGGTCTTCGGTGGCCCCAAGAACCTGCCGATGCTGATTTTCGAATTGTCCCGCGACGATCCGGCTCCGGACGCAAGAGCGCTGGCCTATCTGGACAGCTACCGCAAATGCTATGGCGACCTGCCGGTGCTACTGAGCCCCGACGTCCTGACCGCACTGGTGGACGCGCCGCCATTGACCGACCTGCTCTCGCCCTACCTGAGCCAGGACCGGATGACGGGCCTGCTGAACCAGTTGCTACACACCAACCTGCGCACCAAAGGCGCACATCACATCCTCACCAAGGTTGAACGGCTCACCGCCGCAAGCGGTTTGGAGGGTCGCGCACCGCTATTCGATCGCGCCGTCATCGACCACGCCTTCCGCGTGCCCGGGCGGTACAAGCTAGCTGGTACCAGCGAGAAGTGGATTCTCAAACAGGCTGTGCGCGACCTGCTTCCGGCGACCATCGTGGACCGCCCGAAAAGCGGGATGCGAGTCCCGGTGCAGCAGTGGCTTTCCGGGCCGCTGCGCGAACTCGGGCATGATTTGCTGCTCGGCTCGTCCGCGCGGGCGCGCGGCCTGTTCCGGGAAGACACCATCCGCTCGTGGCTGCGCGGCGACGGTGCGCTGCTGCCGCGGCAGGGCGGCAAGTTGTGGCTGGTGTTGTCGTTGGAGCTGTGGTTGCGGTCCTTCGAAGTCGGGCCGTGAGGAGTCTGACCCGCATTCGTACGTTGAGGTAGGAGCCGAATGTCCGATCCCCGAATAAAGCACCACGCGGACGACGAGAACGAGATCCACAACCTGGCCGAATTCGTCGACGCTGGACGCAATGTCGTTACGCCCGTGGCACAATTCCCGCCCGAGGTCGCCACGGTAGTCGTCCAAGCCTTCGCCCAGATCGTCCGGAACGCGAAGGCAAGTCGTGCCGCGACCGTACCCGACGCGGATGGCATCATCCGTTCCCAGACCTTCGAAGAGGGCGACGTCTACATGATCGAGTCGCCCTTCGACGGCTTCTTCGCCGACCGCTACATCATGGACTTCTACAATGCCGAGGAACGCGGCATCTGTTCGCGCATGCATCTGCACACCGGCCTGCGCTTCGTCCGCATGATGACCGGTCCGGACACCCACATCCGGGTGAGCAGCCTCTCGCCGTTCCGCGTAACCGACGTCGCAGGCGTTACGCCCTTCGCACCCAACCAATTCGAGGACGACCTACCCGACACTCCACCCGGCCTGCACCGCACCAGATACAACCTGATCGTCCCGCCCTGCTCCTTCGTCGATATGCAGATCCCCCGCGGCGTGAGCCATCAGTTCAATGCCATCGGCCCCCACGCCGTCATCGACTCGGTCCATCCGGAAGAGTCCATCGAGGTCTTCCGCGAACAGATGTCCGGCTTCAAGATGATGGCCCAAACCGTCTTCCTGGCCGAGGAATTGCCGGACGCCGCCACCTGCACCTCGCTCACGTAGCGGACTCGACCATGTCTGTCCGCGCGGTAGCGTCGCACGCCTGATGGGGCGCTCGCATATCCAGTGGACACCTCGCAAAGGTTGCAACCTATGTGCGACGGCCACGCGATGTGCGACAGCCTATTTGGGCGATTTAATTCGGTTGCGGTCTCGCGGAGCGGTGCATACCTTGGATATACCGAAGTTCAAGGGAAGGATCGGCAATGACCACCAAGGCGAAATTCGAGAAGCGTCCGCGCTTGTTGGATGCTGCCTTGGAAATCGGGTCCTCGCAGAGTATTTCGTCGTATGACATTTCCGGCGCCGCGTGCAGTCCGTGACATAGCTCTTGTGTCGCAACGGGTCGCACCAGGCAAACGCCAGGGTGCGGCCCTTCTTGATTTTGCGGTCGGCACCCGTTCAACCACACCTATCGCCTTCGAAAATTGAACAGGGACAGCGTATTTCGCGCTGGGGGATGATGGGCCTGGTGGCTCACCCTGACTGTAAATCAGGTGCTTCGGCAGGTAGGTTCGATCCCTACCGTCCCCACTGCGGCGCAGTTGCTCTGTTGGTATGGGCAACCTGACTTTCATTCAGGGACCACGTCGGTTCGATTCCGATCTGCGTCACAACAGTTTTCGTTCCACGGTTTCTTAGCTCAGTTGGCAGAGCACTCGGTTGAAGCCCGAGGTGTCGAAGGTTCGAATCCTTCAGAAACCACGATGGCCTCGTGCTCTGCTGGTCGAGCACTCTGATTGTCGATCAGAACGACGCGGGTTCGATTCCCGTCGAGGTCGCGATGCGCCTGTAGCTCAGTTGGTAGAGCTGCGGACTTTTAATCCGAAGGTCGTAGGTTCGATCCCTACCGGGCGCACTACCGGGAAAGTCAACCAGACGGGCGTCTGGGATCGCTTGCTAAGCGAATCGAGGCCTGAAACCTTGGGGATCGTGCCCTCGTCTTTCCGCCACGCTCACCTCGGAAAGTCATGCGGACCGGCGTCCGTCACCGTCTTGAAAACGGCTGGTCCCATGCGAATGGGATGGGGATCGACACCTCGGCTTTCCACCACCGATACCGCTTCAGTTCGTCGCGCGCATCCCGTCCAGTGTCACATCGAGCATCCGAGGGGCGGCTTCGGGAACTGTTTCGCAGGCGATCCCGATGCCGTGACCGAATCTGAGCAGATCGCGTGGTTCGATATCGCGACGGATATCGCCCGAATCCTGCGCCGCCTGCAGCAGCGCGGCCGCCGCATCGGTGATCAGCGTTCGGCACAGGGTGAAGGTCGGAGAGCCCTTGTCCATGCCGGCCTTCAAGGTGGTCGCGAGGCTGCGGTTGTCCATCACCCATTGCACCTGTTCGCGTAGCCATATTTCTAAAGCTTCAGTGCCCGAATGGGTTTCGAGCAGGCTGTGCGCGCGGGCGCTCAATTGTTCGATGCTGGAACGGTATACGGCTTCGATCAGCACCTCGCGGCTCGGAAAGTGCCGGTAGAGCGTGCCGATGCCGACTCCGGCGCGGCGGGCGATCTCTTCCAGTGGGGCGTCTGGTCCCTGTTCGGCGAATGCCTCCTGAGCGGATGTCACGATCCGCACGTAGTTGCGCCGGGCGTCCGCGCGCATCGGCCGTCCCGTCGACGATGCTGCCATATTCCCTCCAGTGGAAAACGGAAGGACCCTCCAGATAGGCTTGCATAACTGGAGGAACCCTCCATATGATAACTCTATCGGAAGCGGAGGCTCCCTCCGTTTGAGTCCCATTCGATGGAGCGTTCTTTGTCCACCACCATGTCCGCGGACACCCGTGTGCCCGCAATCTCCAGCGCCGGTCGGCTCCGATCCGGCATTGTGCTGGTCACGCTGCTGACCTGCCAATTGATGATCATCCTCGACATCACCGTGATGAATGTGGCGCTGCCACGCATCCGCACCGACCTGCACTTCAGCGCGACCAATCTGTCCTGGGTGATGAACGCCTACACCCTGGTCTTCGGCGGTCTACTGCTGCTCGGTGGCCGTGCCGGTGATCTGTTCGGCCGTCGCAACCTGTTCATCGCAGGCACGGCACTGTTCACGCTGGCCTCGCTGGCGGGCGGGCTGGCGCCGTCGGCCACCTGGCTGCTCATCGCCCGTGTTGTGCAGGGCATCGGCGGGGCCATGGCCAGTCCCAGCACCCTCGCGCTGCTGACCACCACATTCAGTGAACCGAAGGCCCGGATGCGGGTGCTCGCGCTGTTCTCCGGCATGTCCAGTGCGGGTTTCGCGATCGGTCTGATCATCGGCGGCCTGCTGACCGAATGGCTGAGCTGGCGCTCGGCGCTGTTCATCAATGTGCCCTTCGGCCTGGCCGTCGTCGTGCTCGCGCTGCGCTATCTGCCGGATGCCGAACGTCAGCCCGCCCGCCTCGACCTGCCCGGTGCAGTAACCGCGACGGGGGGTGTCGCCGCCCTGGTCTACGGCTTCATCAGCGCCGCATCACACGGCTGGAGCGATGCGGGAACCGATATCTGGCTGGCTGTCGGCGCGGCACTGATCATCGCCTTCCTGACCATCGAGGCACGCACGGCCCAGCCCCTACTGCCGCTGCGGCTGTTCGCCGATCGCAATCGCGCCGCGGCCTACGCCAATATGTTCCTCGGTCCGATGGCCGGTATGTCGATGTTCTTCTTCCTCACCCAGTACCTGCAGGAAGTGCGCGGATTGAGCGCGCTGGCAACAGGTTTCGCCTTCATGCCGACCGCGCTGATGATGTTCACCATGATCCGGCTGATCCCGCGGCTGCTGCCGCGCTTCGGTCCGAAACCGGTGACGGTAATCGGCACGCTGCTGATGGCGGCCGGTTTGGTGCTGCTGACCCGATTGACCGTCGACACCGCCTACTTCCCGATGCTGTTCATCGCCATGATCCTGATGGGAAGCGGTATCGGCCTCGCCTTTTCGCCGCTCAATGTGATCATCATGTCGAGCGTTGCGCCGACCGAAGCCGGTGCCGCAGGCGGCGCACTGCAGACCTTGCAGCAGACCGGTGCCTCGCTCGGCCTCGCCATTCTGGTCACCATCTTCGGCACCGCCGCCCGCGATGCCGGAGGTTCGGCACACCACGCCCTGGTCAGCGGCATCACCACCGCCTTCGCCGGCGCCGTGGTCATCGCCGCGCTGACCTTCGTCGTCGCTCTCACCTTCCGCAGCACGCGTACTGCGGAGTGAAATATGGCCCCGCCCAGGTGATTCCGGGCGGGGCCACATTTTCTACAGCCAGGTGTCCAGCGTTGTCGTCGTCAGGAAATGCTCCAGGTCGTGCCGCCAGGGAGCCGGGACGGTCTTCTCCGGTTCGATGGCGGTGTACTGGCCGCGGTAGAACAATAGCGGCCTGCCGGAGCTGGTCGACTCCGACAGGGCCAGTACTCGGCCGATCACGATGTAGTGATCGCCGCCGTCGACGACGCTGTCCACTTTGCACTGGATGGTGGCCAAGGCGTCGTCCAGGAGCGGGAGCTCCAGTTCCGAGGTGTGCCAATTGGTTTCGGCGAACTTATCGGGTTCGCGGGAACCGAAGCGGGCACACAGTTGCTGCTGTTCCTCGGCGAGGACATTCACACAGAAGCCGCCGGACTGTTCGATGGCCGCCCAGGACCGGGAGGTCTTGGTCGGGCAGAACAGCACCAGGGGCGGGTCGAGGGACAGGGCGGCGAAGGATTGGCAGGCGAACCCGATCGGGGCACCGTCGGCATCGAAGGTGGTGATCACCGTGATGCCGGTACAGAACTGCCCCAATACATTTCGGAACTGTCGCCCGTCGATCGCCGGATATTCGTCGGTCGTCATCGTCTCCCTGCTCGCCCTGTCGAACACTACTGCTGCCGCTGTCCGACCGTGAAGTCGTGACCCCACAGGCTGACCGCGGTGGATTCCCGTGCGATCCAGTCGGCGTCGTCGACTTCCAAACCTTCACAACCGAATTCGACGTCGAAGCCGCCCGGTGTCTTCATATAGAACGACAGCATCTTGTCGTTGACGTGTCGGCCCAGCGTCGCCGACATCTTCACCTTCTTGCGCAGTGCGCGATCCAGGCAGAGCCCGACATCGTCGGAGCCCTCCACCTCGAGCATCAGGTGCACGATGCCGCTCGGGGTCGGCATGGGCAGGAAGGCCAGCGAGTGGTGGCGCGGGTTGCAGCCGAAGAAGCGCAACCAGGCCGGTTCACCGTCGGCGGGCCGCCCGACCATCTGCGGTGGCAGCCGCATCGAATCGCGCAGCCGGAAGCCGAGCACATCGCGATAGAAGGTCAGCGCCGCCGCATCGTCCTTGGTGCTGAGTACCACATGGCCGAGTCCCTGCTCGCCCGTGACGAATCGGTGCCCGTAGGGGCTGACCACGCGCCGATGTTCCAGTGCCGCACCGTGAAACGCCTCGAGGGTATTGCCCGAGGGATCCTCGAACGAGATCAGTTCGTAGACCCGGCGATCGGCCTTCTCCTGTGCGGTGCCCTCCTTGAACGGCACCCCGGCCGCATCCAGCCGGTCCCGAATATCCTGCAGATCAGCGGCATTGGCGGTCTCCCAGCCGGAGACCTGCAGCTGATCCTTCTCACCCGGCGAGATGACGAGCCGAGCCGGGAAGTCGTCCATGCGCAGATACAGCGCCTCGGGATTGCTGCCCTTGCCCTCGACCATGCCGAGCACCTTGAGCCCGTATTCGCGCCAGGCCGCCATATCGGTGGCCTCGATGCGCAGATACGCCAGTGATCGAATGCCCATCACTTCTCCTTCACACCGGCAAGGAAATCCGTTGCCAGCCGGTTGAATTCGTCGAACTTCTCCAGCTGGGCCCAGTGTCCGCAACCGCCGAAGACGTGCAGCTGCACCCGTGGAATCATCTTCGTCGCGACCAGCGCTCCGTCGAGTGGATTCACCCGATCTTCCCGGCCCCAGATGAGCAGCACCGGCTGGCGCAGCTTATAGGCGTCCCGCCAGATCATGCCCTGCTCGAAATCGGCTCCGGCGAAGGACTTTCCCATCGCCCTGGTAGCGGCCAGCGCCTCGGGCGTGCTCGCCGAGGCGAAGCGCTCATCGATCAGCTCGTCGGTGATCAGCGACTGATCGAAGACCATGATCCGCAAAAATGCCTCCAGGTTTTGCCTGGTCGGCTCGTAATTGAACTTCGCGAGGTTCTTCACACCCTCGGTCGGATCCGGGGCGAACAGGTTGACGCTCAACCCGCCCGGACCCATCAGCACCAGCTTGCCCGCCCGATCCGGATAGTCCAGCGCGAATCGCACCGCGGTACCGCCGCCGAGTGAATTGCCGAGCAGATGTACGCGTCCGGTGATCTCCAGCGCATCGAGCAGATCCTTCAGCGCCGACGCGCTGTGCGCGAAGTACTGCGGATGCTCGGTCGGCTTGTCCGAGAGCCCGAATCCCGGCTGATCCACGGCGAGCACGTGGAAATCGCGTGCCAGCACCGGGATATTGCGGGCGAAGTTCGACCACGAGGAGGCGCCGGGCCCGCCGCCGTGCAGCAGCACGATCGTCGGGCCGTTGCCGACTCCGGCCTCGTGATAGTGCAGGCGCAGATCGGGCCGCGCCTGCGCATATCGCGAGGTCGATTCGAAGGTGAGTTCGGTTGTCGCCGTCACGGCTAGACCATGCCGTCGGTGACCGGAAGCCCGAATTCGTGCGTGCCGTACATGACATAGGCGCGCTCGGGATCATTGGCGGCGTGCACCCGACCGGCGTGCGCGTCGCGCCAGAAGCGTTGCAGCGGAGTGCCGTTCGCGAGTGCGGTGGCGCCGGAGGCTTCGAAGAGCTTATCGATCGAGGCAATCGCCCGGCCGGTCGCGCGCACCTGGTCGCGGCGTGCTCGCACCCGAAGGTCGAACGGAATCTCCTTGCCCGCCACCAGCAGTGCGTATTCGTCGGCGACATTGCCCGACAGTTGACGCCAGGCCGCATCGATATCGCTGGAGGCCTCGGCGACCCGCACCTTGGTGAACGGATCGTCCTTGGCCTTCTCACCGGCGTAGGCCGCCCGCACCCGCTTGCCCTGATGCTCGACATGGGCGGCGTACGCGCCATAGGCCATACCGACGATCGGCGCGGAGATGGTGGTGGGATGGATTGTGCCCCAGGGCATCTTGTACACCGGATCGGTGTTCTGCTCCAGGCCGGGGGAGTTCAGCTCACTCATCGCGCGGAAGCTCAGGAACCGGTGCGACGGCACGAAAACATCTTCCACCACAACCGTATTGGAGCCGGTGCCACGCAGGCCGACCACATTCCACACGTCATCGATGCGGTAGTCGGTGCGCGGAATCAGGAAGCTGCCGAAGTCGACCGGCTTACCGTCCTTGATCACCGGACCGCCGAGCACCGCCCAGGTGGCGTGATCCGAGCCCGAGGACCAGGCCCACGCACCCTTGACGATATAGCCGCCGTCGACGACCGTGCCCGCGCCCATCGGGGCGTACGACGAGGAGATCCGGACCTCGTTGTCCTCGCCCCACACGTCCTCCTGCGCCTGCTGTGCGAACAGCGCGAGGTGCCAGTTGTGCACGCCGACGATGCCCGCGACCCAGCCGGTGGAGCCGCATGCGCTGGCGAGCTTGCGAACTGTGTCGTAGAACACGACCGGATCGGCCGCATGGCCGCCCCACTGCTTGGGTTGGAGCAGGCGGAAGAAGCCGGTCTCCTGCAGTGCCTTCATCGATTCGTCGGGGATGCGTCGCAGGTCCTCGGCCTCCTGCGCGCGCTCGCGCAGCGTCGGCAACAGTGCTTCGACCCGTTCGGTCACTTCTTGCGTCATCGCGGGACCTGCTCCTGCCTGGTCGGATTGGTAACCGGTACTCATTTGCCTCTGAGACTAGAACAGGTTCTTATTTCTGTCGAGAACGGGTGACCATAAGGGGCATTCGTCACCGATTCGCAGGTGGTCGGCGGAATCGCTGGCGTGGAACGCGACATTTTTGTAACGTGTTCTAGTACAGAAGGAGGAGGAATCGCGATGGCAGTTACCCCACTGGGGAGCGGTGCGAAGGTCCGCGAGCTCGATGTGGGCTCCGCACCCACCCGATATGCGCGGGGATGGCATTGCCTCGGTTTGGCGAAAACGTTCCGCGACGGCAAGCCGCACGCGGTCGAGGTGTTCGGAACCAAGCTCGTCGTCTGGGTCGACAGCAATGACGAACTCCGGGTGCTGGACGCCTACTGCAGGCATATGGGTGGCGACCTGACCATGGGCGAGGTCAAGGACGGCGATATCGCCTGCCCGTTCCACGACTGGCGCTGGTCCGGCACCAGTGGCAAATGCACCGCGATTCCCTATGCGCGGCGCGTGCCGCCGCTGGCGCGGACCCGCAAGTGGACCACGCTCGAGCGCAATGGACAGCTGTTCGTCTGGCACGACCACGAGGGGAGCCAGCCGCCGCCGGAGATCACCATTCCGCACATCGTCGGGCCCTACACCGACACGGATGGCAATCCGAGCGAAGAGCTCGACAGCGGGTGGACCGAATGGACGTGGAACTCCCTGCTGATCGAGGGCGCGAACTGCCGCGAGATCATCGACAACGTGGTGGATATGGCCCACTTCTTCTATATCCACTTCGCCTTCCCGACGTACTTCAAGAACGTCTTCGAGGGGCATATCGCCACCCAGTTCCTGGAGACCAAGGGTCGTCCCGATATCGGCATGGCCTCCAAGTACGGCGGCGACACCCTGCTGAAGTCGGAGGCGTCGTACTTCGGGCCCTCTTACATGATCAATCCGCTGGTCAATATTTACAGCGGATACGAGGTCAAGAGCGTCCTGATCAACTGCCACTACCCGGTGACACAGGATTCGTTCGTGCTGCAGTGGGGCGTCTCGCTGGAGAAGCCGAAGGGCGTCGAGGGTGAGATGGCCGATAAGTTGGCCGCGAAGATGACCGAAGGCATCAGCGTCGGGTTCCTGCAGGATGTCGAGATCTGGAAGCACAAGTCCAAGGTCGAGAATCCGCTGCTCTGCGAGGAGGACGGCCCCGTCTACCAGCTGCGTCGGTGGTACGACCAGTTCTATGTGGATCTGGCCGACGTGACCGACAAGATGACCCAGCGCTTCGAATTCGAGGTGGATACCACCAAGGCGAATGAGGCATGGGAGGCCGAGGTCGCCGAGAACCTGCGGCGCAAGCGGGAAACGGAAGCGGAAGCAGGCGTCTGATGGCGGGAACCTGGGCGAAAGCACCCGACTTCGCCGACCAACCGGCGCGGCGGGCCGCGGTGCAGGCCCAGACCGTGGTCGACAAGCAGCGCTATCTGGAGGAGGGGCTGACGCCGCTGCGGTGTCAGTCATGCCAGACCGAGGTGCTGGTGCGCAAGAGTTCGTCGCACCAGACCTCGGTGCAGTGGACCGAGAATCCGGCCGCGCGCTGCCCGGTTTTCGCCAGGCTCAGTGCGGAGGGCTACGGACCTGGGCGTCCGGAAACCTGTGCGCAACTGGAGAAGACGATCAGATGGGCCGTCGACGAGGGTGTGCTGGAAATCGACTGATCAGTCGAGAGTGAAGTCGGCGAAGTCGAATCCCGGTGCAACGATGCAGCTCACCAGCACATATTCAGCGCCGACTGGCCGCGCGGCCTGACTGACCCCGCCGGGCACCACCGCCTGCAATACCTGCCCGTGCTCGACATCGGGCCCGAGGATGATCTCCTCGCCCCCGATGTCGAGCGCCAGCGCCCCACCCCGATGCCACAACCACACCTCATCCGACCGCACCGTATGCGGCGCTGACCGCTCACCAGGCATCAACAGGAAATAGATCGCGGTCCCACTGGCTCGCGGCCCGGGGTAGCCCTCCGGCCTGAATTCCACCGCACTACGCCAGGTTTGCCGATACCACCCGCCCTCGGGATGCGGCTCCAAATCCAGTGCGACGGCCAGCGCAGGTCGATCATCGCTCATGCCTGCGCCCCGCTGACGAGGCTCCGGCACGAGCGATGTTCGGCTGTGTTCTCTGTTCGCTCGCTCATGCCCCGACTATGCCCGATCGACGGTCTCGGGCTGGTCAGAAGAGGGTGGGTTCGCCGAAGCCGGGGGTGCGTTCGATTTCCAGAAGGCGTTGTTTGGTGGTGATGCCGCCGGGGGCGGAGAAGCCGGTGAGGGCGTGGTCAGCGGCCAGGACTCGATGGCACGGGATGATCAGGGGGATCGGGTTGCGGCCGAGGGCCTGTCCGACGGCTTGGGCCGCGCCGGGCGCGCCGATACGGTCGGCGACCTGGCCGTAGCAGAGGGTGTGGCCGGGATCTATCGCACGGGTCACTTCGTAGACGGCGCGGTGGAATTCCGGAATTCCATTGGTGGTCACGGGAATCCAGCGCAGATCGTCGAGTTCCCCGGCGAGGTGGGCTTGGATGCGGGCGATGGCATCGGCGATCGGGCCGATGGGGTTCGCCTCCGGAATTTCCGCGGAGTCCGGAATTCGGCTGCTGCGACGCATGATCCGGGTCCGCGTCGCGGCGGGGCTCGCCTCGGGCAGTCCGAATCGGAATACGCAATCGTCGGTCCAGGCGATCGCGCAGGTGCCGATTGCGGTCTCGAACAGCGCCGACCCGGTGACCGGGCGAGCGGAAGCACTCATACGGTCAGTGTGCACGCCGGGTCCGACATCTTCGAGCAGACCAGTCCAGTTCTCAGAAACTGGCCTGTATGCCACCGATGGTCGGCTTCACCGCTCCGCAACTCGGGTTCGAGATCCGGCGTTGCACGGCTCGCCCGGGATGCGCGAGGGCCGACGCATCCGGATCCGGAACATCATTGCGGCCGTAGATCGCGGCGAGATCCGCGTATTGGCGCTGGTTTTCGTAGTACGACGGCGACCAGTCGGTCAGCGGTCCCGGCGCGTGGAACCGTTCGAGGCGGAAAACCTCACTCGGGCGTCGCGGTGCGAACCGGTGGACGAGATAGGCGAAGGCGGCGACGACGAGGAGGGTGGCGAGAGCGGTCATAGAACTCAGCGTGCGCCCACTGGCCTTGCCATTAAATATCCACTTGGCTAATACTGGACTTTATGTCGACGAGAGTTATCGGTGCCGCCAGCCTTGCCCGCGATCTGGGGAGTTGGCGCAGTGCGGACGAGAACGGCGAACCGGGGGAGCGCCGGTCGACGCGTCCGGCCTATCTGGCTCTCGCCGAAGGTATCCGCCTGCTCATCCATGATGGTCGCGCACCGCTCGGCGTCGCACTGCCCAGTGAGCGCGACCTCGCCACCACTCTCGGCGTCAGTCGCACGACCATCACCTCCACCTACAGCCTGCTGCGCGAACACGGCTACCTCATCAGCCGTCAGGGTTCGCGCAGTACCGTCGCCCTCCCGCGCGACGTGCAGCACGACGGCACCAAACCGGCCCGCAGCATCCTGGCGATGATGGCCCAACCGGAACTGCCGACCATCGATATGACCTACGCCGCCATGGCCGCGCCCCTGGAGATGCAGGAGGCGTACTCCGTTGCGCTGCAAGGTCTTCCGGCCTATCTGGGCACGCATGGTATGGATCCGGTCGGTGTGCTCGCACTGCGCGAGGCACTGGCCCGCCGCTACACCGAACGTGGCCTGCCCACCGAACCGGACCAGATCCTGGTCACCCTGGGTGCCCAGCACGGCCTGCGCCTGCTGCTCAATGTGCTCACCGCGCCCGCGGCCCGAGTGCTCATCGACCACCCGACGTATCCGAATGCCATCGAGGCGATCCGCGATGTCGGCGCCCGCCCGGTGCCGGTGCCGCTGCGCCCCGAAACCCCGGAATCCGGCTGGGATCTCGACGGAATCCGCAGTGCCGCAAGGCAAACCGCGGCCACCCTGGCCTACCTGGTGCCGGATTTCAACAACCCGACCGGCCTGCTGCTCGACGCCGACGGCCGCGCCGAACTGACCGCCATCGCCCGCGAGACCCGGATGACCGTGGTGATCGACGAGTCGATGGTTGACCTGAGCCTGACCGACCGGATCGCGCCCCCGCCGGTCGCGGCCTTTGCCAAGGGCAGCGAGATCATCACCATCGGCTCGGCCTCGAAATCCTTCTGGGGTGGTCTGCGCGTCGGCTGGATTCGCACCAACCAGTCACTGATCACCAAACTGCTCGGCATCCGCTCCACCGTCGACCTCGGCACGCCCGTCATGGATCAGTTGGCCACCATCCACCTGCTGGAGAATGCCGAGACCATCCTCACCCGCCGTCGCGACCAACTCCGCGCCCAGCGTGCGGCCCTGCTCGCCACGCTCGGCGAAGAGCTCCCGGACTGGCGCACGATCGTCGGCGACGGCGGCATGTCCGTCTGGGCGCAGCTACCGGCTCCGGTCTCGACGGCACTGGCCGCCACCGCCCCCAACCACGGTGTATTGCTCGCCGCCGGACCGAGATTCGGTGTCCAAGGCGCCTTCGAACGCTTCATCCGCCTGCCCTTCACCCACCCCGAACCCGAGCTCCGTTTGGCGGTGAAGTCCATCGCCACCGCCTACGAAGCCCTCACCCCCCGCGCCGCCGACCCCCTCCAACCGCTCACCTGTTACTGACGGGGTAGTGCAATATCGAGGGTATGGATCTCATTTCGGGACCGCGTGTCCCCGATAGTGTTGACGGCTTCCGCGAGTTGGCGGGCGCACGGTTGGGCGGATTTCCGCATACGGAGGTTGCCGACGCACCGGGTCTTCGTCGGGCGGCGGTGTTGCTGTGCGTGGTGGCAGTAGACGGTCCGCCGTCGCTGATGGTCATCAGACGCGCGTATCGCGGTCGGAATGCCGGGCAGTGGGCGCTGCCGGGTGGGCGGGTCGACGACGGGGAAACCGTTGAGCAAGCGGCGATACGCGAATTGCACGAGGAACTCGGACTGACCGCGAGCCCGGCCGATCTGCTCGGCAGGCTCGACGACTTTCCCGCCGCATCGGGTTTCGTCATCACCCCGATCGTGGCGGCTCTCGCCGACGTGACCGAGTTGCGGCCGAGTCCGGACGAGGTCCACTCGGTCCATCAAGTGGATCTCGCCCGGCTGGCCGCCGACGATGTCCCGCATTGGGTGCATCCGAACGAGGCAGTGCGGCAACAGGATCTGCGGTCCGATACCCCTTCGGTGCCCTACGAAGGCCCTGGTCTACTGCAGATGCGCCTCGCCGAGAACATGACCATCCACGCACCGACCGGTGCCATGCTCTGGCAGTTCCGCGAAGTTCTGCTGCTGGGGCGCGACCCGGCCGCCGCCCGAATCGCACACTTCGCCCAGCCGGACTGGACGCGCCACTAACGAATTATCAATCCGCCCAAACGGATTCGAACGGCGTCGCCGTGCTGGGCGGCGGGGTGGGCGTACCGGCAGGGGTGCGCGAGAAGCGCGGGGCAGGCGCGTGCTGGACGACACCGTCGATCTCGATCAACCCGGTGCGGGCGACAATGTGTGGATTCTGTTCTGCCTCGGTGAAAGTCAGTACCGGTGTCGTGCACGCATCGGTGCCATCGAAGATCGCGGCCCACTCGTCCCGCGTCTTGGTCTTGAACTTCTCCGCGAACAGCTTCTTCAGCTGATCCTGACCATTCGGATCGAGCTGTGCAGGCAGACCTTCGGGATCGATCTCCAAGCCCTGCAACAGTTCCGCGTAGAACTGCGGCTCGATCGCCCCGACGGCCATGTACTTGCCGTCCGAGGTCTCGTAGGTGTCGTAGAACGACATGCCGGTATCGAGCAGGTTGGTGCCGCGCTCATCCGACCACAGGCCCATACCGCGCATACCCCAGATCATGTGCGAAAGGGCAAGCGCCCCATCGATCATCGCCGAGTCGATGACCTGCCCCTTGCCCGAACTCTGCCGCTCCACCAGCGCCGCGAGAATGCCGAATACCAGGAACATCGAGCCGCCACCGAAGTCGCCGACCATATTCAGCGGCGGCACCGGCCGCTCGCCCTTGCGGCCGATGGCGTGCAGCACACCGGTCAGCGAGATGTAGTTGATGTCGTGTCCGGCGCGTTCGGCGAGCGGGCCGTCCTGACCCCAGCCGGTCATCCGGCCGTAGACCAGCTTCGGATTGCGCGCGAGCACGGCATCCGGGCCGAGGCCCATGCGCTCGGTGACGCCGGGCCGGAAGCCCTCGATCAGCACATCGGCCTTCTCGGCGAGTGCGAGCACCTTCTCGATATCCGCCGGATCCTTCAGATTGGCCTCGACGATGGTGCGCCCGCGCCACTGCGGCCGCTCCATGAAGCCGGGCAGCATATTGGGCCGCTGTACCCGCACCACATCGGCGCCGAGGTCGGCCAGCAGCAGCGCCGCATGCGGACCGGGGCCGATACCGGCCAGCTCGATGACCTTGATGCCCGCGAGCGGGCCTTGCTGAGGGGGACGGCAGCCGGCGGAGCCGGCGGGGTGGGTAAATCCTGTGGCGGTGGATGGTGTGCTCACGCCTTACCTCGGTTCGTCGTTGATCCAGCGCTCCCCGGGCCGAGCCGAGGCTGTATTGACAGTATGACAATAACGCCGAAGCTATATGCGAGATGGGTTCGCGAGCCCTAGGGCGGAGTTGAGTCGATAAGCCCCGCCGCGGCCGTGGAATACCGCCATCGGCAGCGCGCCCGCGAAGGCGGCACCGATTCCCGCGTAGACATGCGACGGCAGGTCGGCCCAGTATCCGATGACGACCGCGAGTGCGAGTCCGAATGTGCCTGCCACCGCATTGCGCAGCGGATCGTTACCCCACACATTCGGAAACTGTTCGCCGACCATGCCTTTGACGAAATGCGGTACCGCATTCGCGCCGAACAGTCCGGCCAGCGCGGATAGCAGAATCGTGTGCCACATGACTAGCCACCTTCTTTTCAGTCAACGGTTGTAGACCGAAAACTAGCATGGCGCCCGGCTTCGGTCAACGCTCGTAGACTGAGCTCATGGATTCTCGCCCTCTCAGCCGCGCCGAGCAACGGCAGAGCACACAATCCCGGATCCTGGACGCGGCCCGGCGGTTGTTCGCGGAGGTCGGCTACGACCGGGCCACCATTCGCGCGATCGCCGCCGAGGCGCAGACCGATCCCGGACTGGTGATGCGCTATTTCGGGTCGAAAGACAACCTCTTCGCCCAGGCTTCCGGTTTCGAACAGGAAGACCTCGTGACCGGCACGCCCGAAGAGGCGGCCGGGCAACTGCTCGCGGCCCTCGAAACCAAGCTCGCCCAGCAGCCCACCGACGCGCTCGCCGCGATCCGGTCCATGTTCACCCATCCCGACGCCGCCGCCGAAGTGCAACTCGCCATGGTGTCCCGGCAGCGGCAGGCCGCACAGCACCTGGCCGACGACGATGCGGACCTGCGCGCCGGGCTCATCGGCGCGATCACCATCGGCACCGTCATCGGTCGCCACTTGCTCCAGCTCGACGGACTGCGCGACGCCCCGCCCGAGCGGATCACCGCCCTGCTCCGCGAAGCCTTCCTCGACATCGCCTGCGGCCCAACGGCCGAACCCTCGGATGGCTCGACTGGTCGTGGGTAGTGGCCGCGGACCGATGTCCGCGTCCCGGCTTGTCCGAGGTGACCAGGTCGGACACCCGCGTCAGTAGACGTGTCAGGTCGGTGTCAGGTCAGTATCAGGCCGACCGATGACAGTCGTCGCATGACAACTTCAGCAATTGCAGCTTCCGGGCTGCGGAAGGCCTACGGGGACAAGGTCGTCCTCGATGGCATTGATTTGAATATCGGTGCCGGCACGATCTTTTCGCTGCTCGGTCCGAATGGTGCGGGCAAGACGACGACAGTGAACGTGCTGACCACGCTGTTGAAGGCCGATGGCGGCACAGCGCATGTCGCCGGGCACGATATCGCGTCCGAGACCAAGGCGGTGCGCGCGGCGATCGGGGTCACCGGTCAGTTCGCGGCGGTGGATGATCTGCTGACGGGGGAAGAGAACCTCCAGTTGATGGCGGATCTGCACCGTCTGCGGGGCGGCGAGGCCAAGCGGGTGGTCACCGAACTGCTGGAACGATTCGATCTGGTGGAGTCGGCGCGAAAGCGGGCAGCGACCTATTCCGGCGGTATGCGCCGGAAGCTGGACCTGGCGATGACACTGGTGACCAGGCCGGAAATCGTATTCCTGGACGAGCCGACAACGGGGCTGGATCCGCGTAGCCGTCGCACGATGTGGGAAATCGTGCGGGATTTGACGGCCGGTGGTGTGACGATCTTCCTCACCACGCAGTACCTCGAGGAAGCCGATCAGCTGGCCGACCGGATCGCGGTGCTCGACCAGGGCCGGATAGTCGCCGAGGGCACTCCCGACGACCTCAAGCGCCGGGTACCGGGCAGCCACATCCGGCTCCGGTTCACCACTGTCGTGGAACTGGATGCGGCGGCGGGCATCCTGCCCGGCTCCACCCGGGACGACGAGGCTCTGACCTTGCGAGTGCCGGGCGACGGCGGCACGAAATCATTGCGCCACCTGCTGGATCGGCTCGCCGAAATCGCGATCGAGGCCGATGAGGTCTCCGTCCACACCCCCGACCTCGATGATGTTTTCCTTTCCCTGACCGGTCACGCGACCACGGAGGCCAACGCACAATGAGCACCATTACCGCACCGCTGGCCGATTCGACGATCATGCTGCGGCGCAACTTCAAACACATCGCCCGGACTCCGGTCACGGTATTCAACGCGGCTCTGATGCCGGTCGTGATGATGTTGATCTTCGTGTACGTATTCGGCAGCGCCTTCGATGTCGGCGAACACTACATCGACTACGCGACACCGGGCATGATCCTGCTGGCCATCAGCTACGGGTTGTCGGGCACCGCGGTATCGGTGAGCTCCGACATGGCGAAGGGCATCATCAACCGGTTCAAGGTCATGGATGTCTCCCGTAGCGCCGTACTGACCGGTCACGTCGTGGCCACCATACTGACCAATGCGGTAGCCATCGCGGCCGTTATCGGTGTGGCCTTCGCGCTGGGGTTCCGGCCGCCCGCTACCGCACTCGACTGGCTCGGCGCGATCGGCATCATGGCGGCGACGTCTTTCGCGGCCTCCTGGCTCACGGTGGCGTTGGGTATGGCTGCGAAAACTCCGGAATCCGCGGGCATGGGCGTGGTGCCGCTGATCATGCTGCCCTTTGTGAGCAGCGCGGTCGTGCCCGCCGACAAGATGGGACAGGGCGTCCGGCAGTTCGCGCAGTATCAGCCCTTCACGCCGATCATCGAAGCGTTGCGTGGATTTCTCAACGGTCACCCGTCGGGCGGCTACACGGCCGCCGCCCTCGCCTGGTGTGCCGGGTTCGCCATCGTCGGATACCTGTGGTCACGTGCCACGTTCAACAAGCGAGCGTAGTCGCGACCAGTTCACGCCAGTCCGCCTCCGCACCCTCCCTCATCGCCTCGGTGAAGCGCGCTTCACCGAGGCGATGTCGTGCTGTCTGCTCGATGCGGGCCACATCCGGTTGGGAACGATCGGGCAGTCCGCGTACTCCGGCACTCGCTGAGAGCAGCCGCACGGCCTGCTCGATTTGGTCGGCACGCAGCGCCAGGTCCGCGATGCCTACGAGCACCTGGGCGATGAGGGGCGCGTATCCCGCCTCGGACGCCGCCCGGAAGGCGGCTGCGTATTCTTCGCCGGCCTCGTCGAGACCGTCTGCGAGGTAGCCGAGCAGGTTATGTGTCACCGCCCTGATCTGCGCCTGCTCCGCATCGCTGCCCAGCGCGGTTGTCGCGACGCCGATCTGCCGGTATGTCTGCTCGGTGTCGCCGCTCCACCGGGCCAGTTCCGCCTTCTCCAGTGCCAAAACAGCCAGTGTGTTCGGCCAGGCGGACTGATCCGCGCACCGCTGCGCCTCGGCCATGGCCGCCGCGCTCGCCTCCGCATCACCCAGCAGCCAGTACAGCTGAGCCTGCCGCGACCGCATTCGGACGACATCGTCGATTGTGCCCACCTCGGTGACCACCGCGATCGCCTGATCGAAATACCGGCAGGCAGTGGCGAATTCGCCGCGCACGGCGATTCGATCCGCCAGCTCGGTCAGCGCGAACGAAATCCCCCAGCGCTCGCCGATGGCCCGGAACTCGGCGAGCGCGGTCTCGAGATACTCGTCCGCCTCCCGCCCGTCCTGGCCGAGCACGATCCGCATCCTGCCCAGGAGCAGCCGGGCCAGTGCACGCACCCAGGGGTCTTCGTCGGTGAGCAGTGGTTCGAACGCGGACAGATACTGGTCCGGCCCCCGCAACATGTGTTCCAGCGCGGCGGTGAACGCCAGCAGCGGGTAGCGGGAGCGACTGCGCTGGCTGAACCGGTATGCCTTGTGGATCCATTCGTCCACCTGGCGCTCGTCATTGGGGCCGGAGGACATGAAGTGCACGATCAGCCCGTACACGATGGCCAGGGTCTCATCGTCCACCTCGCCGGGCAGGTCGGCGGCCGCGGTGATCAGCTCCATGCCCTCGGCCTTGTGCCCGCTGAGCCACCAGTACCAGCCCGCTGCCGCCGCGAGCCGCATCGCCCCCGCCGCGTCCCCGGCCGCGAGCGCGCCACGCATCGCGACGGCGATGTTGTCGTGCTCGGCCTCGAGCGTGGCGAGCCACACCAGCTGGTCGGCGCGGCGCAGGTGCGGCTCCGCGGTCGCGGTGAGTTCGGTGACGTACGAAAGATGCTCTCGGCGTACAAGATCCGATTCCCCCGACTCCACGAGCCGGTCCCGGGCGTACTGCTTGATCGTGTCGAGCATCCGATAGCGCGGCCCACCGGACGAGCCGCTGGGAGGAGCACTGTCCTCCACGGTGAGCAGCAGCGATTTCTCGGTCAGCGCGGTCAGCAGCTCCAGCACCTCCCACCGCTCGACCGCTGTATTCTTCCCACCCCCCTGATCTTCGGGCCCGCCGCCCGTGTCCGCGCAGACCTGCTCGGCCGCCTCCAAACTCGCGCCGCCGGAGAACACCGCGAGCCTGCGCAGCACCATCCGTTCGGCATCGGTGAGCAGCTCCCAGCTCCAGTCGACCACCGCTCGCAATGTCCGGTGCTGCGGAATCGCGGTACGGCTGCCGCCGGTCAGCAGGCGGAACCGATCGTCGAGGCGGTTGGCGAGCTGGTCGAGGGACATGGTGCGCAGTCTGGCCGCGGCCAGTTCGATAGCCAGCGGTATCCCGTCGAGCGCCCGGCAGACGCGCGCCATGGTCGACAGTGTGCGGGCATCGGCCGCGAGGTCCTTGTGCACCGCACCGGCCCGGTCCCGCAGTAGCCGAACGGCCGGGGAGGACTCGATCTCGCCGAGGTCCGCGTCCTGCGCGGGCAACCCCAGCGGCACGACCTGCCATAACGCCTCGCCCGTGATGCCGAGCGATTCCCTGCTCGTCGCCAGGATCCGCAGCCGCTGACATTCACCGAGCAGCCGGTGGGCGAATGCCGCCGCGGCGTCGATCACGTGCTCACAGTTGTCCAGGATCAACAACGTCTCGCGCTCGCGGAGCGCCGCGATGAGCCGGTCCATCGGTTCCGCATTCGGCGCGGCGCCGAGCAGCGCATCCCGGAGCCCGAGTGCGGCGATCGCCGATTGTGCCACGTCACCACTTGTGCCGACGGACGCCAATTCGACCAGCCAGGCCCCGTCCGGTAGGTCGTCGAGCAGGGTCCGTGCGGTTTCCAGGGCCAGCCTGGTTTTCCCCGAGCCACCGGGCCCGGTCACCGTGGTGAGCCGATGTGCCGCAATGAGTTCGCGCACCGCGGCAATGTCCCCGTTCTTGCCGACGAAGCTGGTCAACTCGGCCCGCAGGTTCGTCTTGCGGTCGTTGTCCTGCGCTCCGATTTCGCCGCGCAGCAGCGCAACGTGCAGTGCGGAGAGTTCCGGTGCGGGATCCACGCCCAGCGTGTCGGCGAGTGCTTCCCTGGCACGTTGGTACACGACCAGTGCTTCGGCGCCACGACCCGCGGCGACCAATGCCCGCATCAGCGCGGCGACGAGCCGTTCCCGCACCGGATGCCGGGCCACCAACTCGGTCAGCTCGGCGACCAGCTCCGCACCCCGGCCGAGGCGGATCTCCGCTTCGTAAAGATCCTCCATGGCGGCCAGGCGCAGCCCCTCGAGCCGGCTGATCACCACGTCGAGGGCCGCACTGTCCTGCACACCGATGTCCTGCATCAGCGCACCGCGCCACAGGTCGAGGGCCTCGCGCAGCAGCTCGGCCTGTCGTGCGTCGTCACCGCCGCGGGCCCGGTCGAGAAGCTGTTCGAACCGCACGGCGTCGACAGCGTCGGATTCCACCGTGAGCCGGTATCCGCCCGCCTGCACGTCCAGCGACCCGTCCGGCAGCACCCGCCGCAGCCGGGAGACCAGTGCCTGCAGGGCGTTCGCCGCGTCGGAGGGCGGCTGTTCACCCCAGATCCAGTCGACCAGCGTCGCTTTCGGGACCGCGCGGCCGGGTTCGAGCGCAAGGGCGATCAACAGCGCCCGTAACCGGGTGCCCGGTACCTCGATCAATCCGCCGTCGTCTAATCGGATTTCGAGCGGTCCAAGCATCCCGATCTGCACCCGGACCATTGTGCCGTGAGCGAGAGATCAGCGCGGCCCGCCCCTCGGATGACCACGCTCCGCTGGCGGAACACATTGCCGGGTGGGCAATTCGATGCCCCCGACCGCGCGATATGCGGCACTGTCGCGATGGCTCGATTCCTGTTCGTCACTCCTTTGTCGGCTGTGACCAGGCCGAACACCGTATCAGTGCGCGTGTCAGATCGGTGTCAGGTCGGTGTCAGCCGGGCTCGCGACAGTGTTCATGTCAACAACACGGCAACCACCGGCTGGGTCCGCTGACCCGGCCTCCCAATTCACACACCACGCTGAAGGAGTAACAGCCATGACTACGTTCCAGACCCCGGAACCGATCGCCGTCACCGTCGAGGTGCTCTCCGGCAACGTCACGGTCATCGCCTCCGACCGCATCGACACCATCGTCGAGGTCCGGCCGGCCGATGCGTCCAAGAAGGGTGACGTGCGCGCCGCCGAGCAGACCAAGGTCGATTTCGTCGCGGGCACCCTGACCGTGAAAACGCCGAAAGACTGGCGGACCTACACACCGTTCGGCGGCAACCCGTCGATCGAGGTGACCATCGAGGTGCCCACCGGCTCCCGGCTCGAGGGCACCGCCGGTGTGGGCCGATTGCTGGGCACCGGCGAACTCGGCCAGTGCGACCTGGAGATCGCCGCCGGAGACATCATCATCGAGCGCCCGCGCGGTTCGGTGACCGCGAAAGCCGCCAAGGGCGATATCCGCATCGGCGAAGCATCGCGCGGCGTGCTCCGGCTGGAAACCTCCATGGGCGAGCTGGAGGTAGGTATCCATCCGGGCAGCGCGGCCCGGCTGGAAACCAACGCCCAGTACGGCACCGTGCAGAACCAGATGCAACCGGTCGACCGGGCCGAGCGCAATGCGGACACCGTGCAGGTATATGCGCGAAACTCCTACGGCAACATCATCATTCGGCACGCCATCGCCGCCTAGTGCACCCCGCTCCGCCACCCCGGGCCTGTCCACACACCGGCTGCACGACGCCACATCAGCGTTGCGCACCAGGGCCGGTCGGCTTGCCTGGGGTCGCGCTTCGAACTGCGGTGTGGCTGCCCGAGATGATCTCTGCCCGTTGATTTCCGAACGGCCGCGTGGCCGCTTCGAACCGGTACGACGATCAACGCAAGAGGGGTTCTGACCGCCACGGAGATGGATGGCGTTGTGCCGGTGGGTAATTCGCTGGGCGCGGCCGTATGACCAGGACGAACACCGTCTCGGCGGACGTGTCAGGTCGGTGTCAGGTCGATATCAGCCGGGCTGGCGACAGTGTTCGTGTGAATAGTTCAGCAATTTCAGCTTGTGGACTGCGGAAGGCATACGGGGACAAGGTGTTCCCCGATGGCATCGAGTTGCGCACCAACGTGCTCATCTACGGCGTGCGCTCCTTCCCGGTCACTTGGCAGAAGGGGTAACCGATGGAACTCAGAGTGGACCGGGAGCGCTGCATCGGCGCCGGTATGTGCGTCCTGACCGCCCCCGGGGTGTTCGACCAGGACACCGCGGACGGCCGGGTGGTGCCGCTGGACCTCACACCCGCGCCCGAGCGGGAGCATGCCGTCCGCGAAGCCACCGAAGTGTGCCCGTCCGGCGCGATCACCATCGTCTCCGGCGATTAGAGCCAACCGCTTCCCACCACCGCCCACACCGGAGACGTTGCGCGCTTCTCCGGCCTGTCGACCGGTCAACTTATCTCTACTACCTGATTAGGAAAACCCGATGAGTGCAACGGTTCCCGTCCCCCACGGCCTCCCCATGGAACGCAATGCGGGCCCCTTCGACCCGCCTCGCGAAATCACCCGGCTGCGCGAGGCTCGCCCGGTCAGTCCCCTCGTCTTCCCCGACGGTCACAAGGGCTGGTTGGTCACCGGCTACGAGGAGGTCCGCCAGCTCATGGCCGACACCCGGTTCAGCTCCCGCCAGGACATCGGCATTGTCCACGTGCCGTACGAGACCCCCGGCATGCCGGTCGCTACCGAACCTTCCCCGCAGATTCCGGGCTTGTTCGTCGCCATGGACCCGCCGGACCACACCCGGTTGCGGCGCAAGCTCACCGGCGCCTTCACCGTCAAGCGCATGAAGCAGCTCGAAGAGCACATCATCGACATTGTCGAGCGGCAGTTGGACGAGATGGCGCGCCTGACCCCGCCGGTCGACCTGGTCAAAGCGTTCGCGCTGCCGGTGCCCTCGCTGGTGATCTGCGAATTGCTCGGTGTCCCCTACGAGGACCGGGACACCTTCCAGGTCAACTCCGCCAAGTTCCTGGTCAAGGACCAGGTGCTCGAGGAGAAGATGGCCGCGTACGGCGCAATGACCATGTACCTGGCCGGACTTGTCACGCGCAAACGCGCCGAACCCGGCGAGGACATCCTGTCCGACCTGGCCCGCGATGACGACCTCACCATCGAGGAATTGACCGGCATCGCCTTCCTGCTGCTGCTCGCGGGTCACGAAACCACCGCCAACATGCTGGGACTCGGCACCTTCGCGCTCTTGGAGCACCCCGTGCAGCTGGCCGAACTGCGCGCCGACCCGGAGTTGGTGCCCGATGCCGTCGAGGAGCTCATGCGCTACCTGTCCGTTGCCGATATCTTCTATCGCTACGCCACGGAGGACATCGAACTCGGCGGCGAAACGATCGGCATGGGATCGACCGTCGTTATTTCACTGCTGGCGGCCAACCGCGACCCTCGGCGCTTCCACAACTCCGACAGCCTGGACATCCACCGTAGGGCCCGGGGTCTGGTGGCCTTCGGCCACGGCATCCACCAATGCCTCGGCCAGCAGCTGGCCCGCATCGAAATGCGCGCCGGTTTCGACGGACTGCTGCGTCGCTTCCCGACTCTCGAACTCGCCATCCACGCCGACGAGGTGAAGCTCAGGACCGACATGAATATCTACGGCGTCCACGAACTGCCGGTCACCTGGACGGAAACGGCGCGGTAAAGGCGGCAGTTATTCGAGTCCGTCCGGGGTGTACAGACGTACCGCTCGAACCGCGGCGGCGACCGCTACGAGCGGGGGTATGCGATGGCCGTGTCCGCCGCCCGCCGACCACGCGAGGCGGAGTCCCGAAACGGGGGCCAGGGACCATGCGACGCGGCCGACGTGGAGTACCGCCCCGCAGCGTTGGAGGTACTCGATGGCCCGATCGGCTTTGCTGATGCCGGTGACGAGTCGGATATGGCGCCCGACCGGGCCATCGATAGCGATGGTGGGTCCCGACAGGCCGTTGTCCTGGAAAAACAACTCCACCCCGAGTCGCAGCGGGGCGGGTAGCTCGATTCCGGCGCGTTCCACTCCGAACGTCACCACGAGCGTGTCGTCGGTGTGGCTGATCGACCAATCGAACCGGTTGGCCGTGGCGGCGGATTCGGCGGCGGCCGCGGATGTCATTGGATTTGTCGGTGTCGCAATCAGTGTGCACTCCCTTTCGAGCATCGGCAGTGTTCGCGGAACGCGCATATGCCCGGACGTCGGTGGTGAGACGCCACATCGTTACGCGGGCCGACCGGTTGGGGGAGGGCATCGGGCAATCGCCTTGCCCGAGGTCCGCTCTCTGGGGTCCAGGTTTTGTTCGAGGAGATGTCGTGGACCGGAAGACCGTTTCGGCCGATGTTCTCGAGAATCCAGCAGAAGGTAGCTACGAACCTCGCTGGCCATGTAGCTAATATGAAGCTATCGAGCGCGAAAATTTAATTAAGATCGATCCGGTAAATCTGTGAACTGGCTGTTTCTCCCAGCTAGAGTCCTTGGCTATGACTGATTTGCAAGCAAGCGTCGGCGGGTGTGCCTTCGCGCGCGATATGTGGGCAACTGAAAGGTTATGGCTGTCACGGTCCGTGCGGACTATCCTCGTCGGACTCGCCGGCCAACTGAGCGGGCTCGGACCACAGGCATGGACTCGCTATGAAGACGGTGAGCTGGAATTCCTGGAGGCGCGTGAGTTCCAACTAGCCCTGCTGCGCGTGCACAGTGTGCTCGCGAACGAGATCGACGCCGGGATGTCGGAAGCCGCTGCCGCCGCCCTCGACCACACGGCCGGGCTGGGCGACGTCGCCGCCGTCACCGGCCTGGACCGGGCGCATACCTATCAACGCTGGGGCACCCTCACCGCGGTCGGTGAACGTATTGCGCTCATCATCTCGCAGCCGTGGCCGGATGCCGGGCCGTCTGTCCTCCGGTCCTCCGAAGCGCTCTACGAGCGGGATCGGCGTTGGTGGCGGGTGAGCAGCGCCGCGAGACGCAACGCCCATTACGCCATCGTTGTCGTCGACCGACTGGTCCAGCGGGTATACGCGATCGACCCGGACGGTTGGCAACCGGATTCCACGGGAACGCGGTGGGAGTTCCAGGCGCTCGGGTCCGAACCGCTATCGCAGATCCACGTGGACCGTGCCTACCGAAAGGGTCACCTACCGGTCCGATTGGGCGACCCCTATCCCGCCCGGCTGGATCGCGCGTGCGTCCCCAGTTACTTCTCGGATGGACACGATGGCGACTGAGGACATCGATGCCTTCCCCCATTACCAGCTGATCGAGGCCTTTGCGGACTTCTGTTATAGAAAAGGACATTTCATGATCGAAATCTCTCGCATCGCGGCGATCGGTATCGCATGTGTTGCAGCAATCGCTCCGGTAACCGCCCGCGCGGAAGCACCCGCCGAACATGACATCGAGTACAAGGTCACCTCGGTGGAAGGTGTCGTGACAACCACGCTATCGGGAGGGACCTTCGTGCTCGACCACGATCACAGCTCGTTCACGATTCGCGATGAGAGCGGCGCACCCGTGATGGTCGTGCCAACGCGATTCGCCGTGGGCGACAAGGTGCTCACAGTCGACTCCGCACTCAGCAAAGACGCGAGGGAACTGCGGTTGACGCACGGTGAGCTGCGAATCGCCGCCGCACCGGTCGCGACGCCGGTCGCATCGCCCGTCGAGAACCAGGCCGCGCTGGCGGAGTTCTCGACCCGAATGGGGCTCGCCGCCACGATCGGCACATTCGTCGGCACCACGATCGGTCTGGTCGTCGGAGGCGTTACCGGATGCATTATGGGTTTGCCGCTGCTCGGGGTGGGCTGCATACCTGCCGCGATCGCCGGTGCGGGGATCGGCGGCATTCTGGGGACAATTGTCGCCGGGGGACCGGTCCTGGTGCTTTCGGCCGTGGAGCTGATCGACACGCTCAACGCGCCCGACGGTACGACTAAATGGGCGCAGAACTCTTCGCTGAAACCTGCGAATTAGGTGATCAGCACTACAAACCATCGACCACATTCCATCGCGGGAAGCCGGCCACCAGCCGGCCGACTTCCCCACGGACGTCACCAACGTCACGGCCTCATGCCGTCTAGCTCAGCGCGTAGTCCAAATCGCCCAGCAGATCCTCGACATCCTCGAGTCCCACCGAGATGCGGACCACACCGTCGGACAGGCCGATGGTGGCGCGGCCTTCGGGGCCCATGGCGCGGTGGGTTGTGGTGGCGGGGTGGGTGATGAGGGTTTTGGAATCGCCGAGGTTGTTGGAGATATCGATGATGCGCAGGCGGTTGAGGACCTCGAAGGCGCGCTTCTTGGCCTCGGCCTCCGGCGCATTCAGTTCGAAGGTGACCACGGTGCCGCCGCCGCTCATCTGGCTGGTCGCCAGGTCGTACTGCGGATGCGACTCCAGGTACGGATAGCGCACCCATGAGACGGATTTGTTGCCCTCGAGGAAGCGGGCGATGCGCAGTGCGGATTCGGTCGAGTGACGCACGCGCAGCGGCATGGTCTCCAAACCCTTGAGCAGGGTCCATGCGTTGAACGGGCTCAGCGCCGGACCGGTATGGCGCATAAGGGTTTTCACCGGACCGTCGATGTAGTCCTCGGCGCCGAGGATCGCACCGCCGAGCACCCGGCCCTGACCATCGATGTGCTTGGTGCCCGAATACACCAGTACATCGGCACCGAGTTCGAAACCGCGCTGCAGCAGCGGCGTGGCGAAGACGTTGTCCAGCACCACTTTCGCACCCGCGGCATGCGCGAGTTCGGTCACCCGGCGCACATCGACCAGCGTCTGCATCGGATTGGCCGGTGTCTCGAAGAACACGGCCTGGGTCGGCACCGAAAGCGCCTGCTCCCACTGATCCAGATCATCGCCGTCGACGAAGACCGTCTCCACACCCCAGCGCGGCAGAATCTCGTTGCACACCACGAAGCACGAGCCGAACAGGCTGCGCGCGGCCACAAGTCGATCGCCCGCGCCCAAAAGCGCGCCGAGCGCGGTGAATACGGCCGACATGCCGCTCGCGGTCGCGAAACATGCTTCGGCGCCATCGATCAGACGCAGCCGCTCCTCGAACATGGCGACCGTCGGGTTGCCGTAGCGGGAATAGACGAAATGCTCGATATCGCCGGTGAACGCGGCCTCGGCCGCCTCGGCGCTCTCATAGACGAAACCGGAGGACAGATACAGCGCCTCGGCGGTCTCCTCGAATCCCGAGCGGCGCAGGCCACCTCGCACGCCGAGCGTCGCGGGACCGACACCTTCGGGCAGCGGCTTGTCGAACGCACCACCGGTGATCATGACTGCCGCCAGGGCAGGCCGATGGCGCGCCAGCCGGAGCCGCCGCGGTGTCCGAGCTCATCGATCGGGCCTTCGAAGCCCTCCAGCACATTGAACGACGGGGCGATGCCTGCCCCGGTCGCGGCGACCGCCGCACCGATGGAACGTTGTCCGGAGCGACAGAGGAAGACGACGGGCGCCGCCGGATCGCGACCCTCCAGCGCCTTGGTCAACTGCTCGACGAACTCACCGTTGCGGGCGCCGTTGCTGTCGACCCATTCGATCAGCACCGTCGGCCGTTCGATCGAAGTCGTATCCGGCACGCCGACGAAACGCCATTCGGCCTCGGTGCGCACGTCTACCAAGACGGCTTCGGGATTGTCCTGCAGCAACTCCCACGCCTGCTGTGGGGTGATGTCACCGGCATATGTCATGCGATCCTCCTGTGAATCCACGCTTGCCGCACCTGGGTTTCGGTGCGCGGCCAGGTCGTCACCCGGAGCACCCCACCGCGGAGGAGGGTTGCCGACCAGCCAGCCGGGGCTTGGCGCTGGTACTCATGACCCGAAAACGAGATTGCCTGGGCAGGGGCCGTCATGTCAAACCCCAGTTCGCACCGCGCATAGGGAATCAACCGCAGACGATCCATCGGTCTTGGGAGCGGGTCAGATTCCAGGTGGCCGGGGTCTCCCGGCCGTCGACCGCGATGGTCACCGTCGCCTTGGCCCGATCGCCGTCGACCATCGCATTTTCAATCTTGGTGACCTTGATCGACTTTCCGGCCGCGGCCCCACCGAACTGACCCGCGAGCGGCGTCTTGCTCTCGTCGAAGCCCTGACAGGCCACGCCCGGTGGCGGCGTGTTGTCGGTGGTGGCGCGGGCCTCCGCGTAGCGCTGCACCGCGGTCGCGATCTTGTCCGATTCTGTGACATTTTTCTCAGCGGGCGAAAGCACTGCACCGAGCACGATCGCGACCAGCACGACAGCGGCGAAGACGGCCGCCGCGATGAACGGCGCGATGGAGCGACGATCGGTCTGATCGACCTCGATTACGGGTTCTTCATCGGTGCCCTGCTGCTCTGTCATGGGTCGATCATCCCTGGTGGACGGCGATATCCGGCATTCGGCCCCGAGACCTGCGCCGCGAGGATTTGATAGATGTGCGCGGAGCGGGTAGTCACGGTAGGTGGGCCGGGGCAGCAAACACCCGGTGTACGCACCGCCGCAGGGTGCGCACTGTGCCACCGATAGAATCGCGAGACTGCGGCCTGCTGTCATAGCCGAGATGGCCGCCTGTCCGCATCGGCAGATGCGACCGAGAGGGTGCGTCAAGTTAGCCTAAGCTAAGACTGACGCCGTTAATTGTTTCGACCATAAGGGTGCGCGTAAAAGATGACCGAACACAGTGCTGAGTCGACTAGCGGTGCGCACGGGCCCTCCGTGGTTACGCAAGCTGCCTCCTCCGGGCCTGACGCGCACACCGCGGGGCCTCGCCCGCTTCGCATCGCGATCGTGGGCGCAGGACCGGCCGGTATCTACGCCGCCGACGCGTTGATGAAGTCCGATGCCGAGGTGAGCATCGACCTGTACGAGCGCATGCCCGCGCCGTTCGGGTTGATCCGCTACGGCGTCGCGCCGGACCATCCGCGCATCAAGGGCATCATCACCGCCCTGCACAAGGTGCTGGACAAGCCGCAGGTCCGCCTGCTCGGCAACATCGACTACGGCACCGACATCACCCTCGACGATCTGCGCACGTTCTATGACGCGGTGATCTTCTCCACCGGCGCCAACGCCGACCGCGCGCTGCCCATCCCCGGCATCGATCTGGACGGCAGCTACGGCGCCGCGGACTTCGTCTCCTGGTACGACGGTCATCCGGACGTGCCGCGCACCTGGCCGCTGGAGGCGGAGAAGGTCGCGGTCCTGGGTGTCGGCAATGTCGCACTCGACGTGGCGCGCGTGCTGGCCAAGACCGGCGACGAACTGCTGCCGACCGAGATCCCGCCGAACGTCTACAACGGCCTGAAGGCCAATAAGGCGATCGAGGTGCACGTCTTCGGCCGCCGCGGCCCAGCGCAGGCCAAGTTCACCCCGCTCGAGCTGCGCGAACTCGACCATTCGCCGACCATCGAGGTCATCGTCGATCCCGAGGACATCGACTACGACGAGGGGTCCGAGGCCGCGCGCCGGCACTCCAAGCAGGTCGACATGATCTCCAACACCCTGGAGCAGTGGGCCATCCGCGACGTCGGCAACCGCCCGCACAAGCTGTTCCTGCACTTCTTCGAGTCCCCGGCCGAGATCCTCGGCGAGGATGGCAAGGTCGCCGGCCTGCGCACCGAGCGCACCCAGCTCGACGGCACCGGCAATGTCAAGGGCACCGGCGTGTTCAAGGACTGGGACGTCCAGGCCGTCTACCGCGCCGTCGGCTACCTGTCGCAGAACCTCACCAACCTGCCGTTCGACGACCAGGCCGGTGTCGTTCCGAACGAGGCCGGACGCGTCCTCGCCGACGAAGACGCCGACGGTCCGGATCGCTATCTGCCCGCCACCTACGTCACCGGCTGGATCAAGCGCGGTCCGGTCGGCCTCATCGGTCACACAAAGGGCGACGCCAACGAGACCGTTGCCTGCCTGCTCGACGACAGCGTGAACTTCGCACCGGCCGCCAAGCCGGAACTGGATGCGGTCACCGAATTCCTCGAGAGCAAAGGCATCCCGTTCACCACCTGGCAGGGCTGGTACCGCCTGGACGCGCACGAGCGCGCCCTCGGCGAGCCGGAGGGCCGCGAGCGCGTCAAGGTCGTCGAGCGCGAGGACATGCTGCGCGCCAGCGAGCCGCACAAGGTCTAGTGCGAATGCCCACAGGGGGTGACCGTCACCTCCTGTGGTTCTCGACAATCCGACACGGCTGCGGCAGCGCGAAATCTGTCGGGTCTGCGGCAGCGGAAATTCCGTGACTGAGGCATTCTGTACAAGTGTTCGATGCCCATCTCCACATCTTCGACCCGCGGTTCCCGCTGGCCGAGAACCAGGGCTACCTGCCCGACCCGTTCACCATCGCCGATTATCGAAAGCGTATGTCGCGCTTCGATGTCGGCGGCGGCGCCGTGGTCAGCGGATCCTTCCAAGGCACCGATCAGACCTACCTGAAATCGGCGCTGGCGGAGCTCGGCGAGGGCTGGGTCGGCGTCACCGCGCTGGACCCCGACGCCACCGACGAAGAGATCATCGAACTCGACCGGATCGGTGTGCGCGCGCTGCGGTTCAACGTCAAGCGTGCGGCCGCGGATATCACCGCGATGACACTGCAGGCATTGCGCGCGCACGACCTCGTCGGCTGGCACGTCGAGGTGTACATCGACGGCAATATGCTCACCTCGATGCAGCCGGTGATCTCGAAGCTGCCGGTGTTCTCCATCGACCATCTCGGCATGTCCGAGGAGGGTCTGCCCTATCTGCTGGACCTGGTGGATCGCGGGGCGCGGGTGAAGGCGACCGGTTTCGGGCGGGTGCATATGAAAGTGGTCGAAACGCTGCGCCGGATCCACGCGGTCAATCCCGAAGCGCTGATGTTCGGCACTGATCTGCCCGGCACCCGCGCGGGGCGACCGTTCCAGGATTCCGATGTCGATCTGATCTGCGATGTGGTGGGCACCGATATGTTCAAGGTGCTGGAAGACAACGCCCGGGCGTTCTACCGACTGCCTGCCCGCGATCGAGCGATCCAGGCCGATCCGACGCCGACCCTGCCGATCCACCGCACCGAGCAGCCGACCCTGCCGCTGCGGCGCGATGAGCTACCGAAACTCGAACCGGCCGATACGATTCCGTTCCCCGCCATCGAGTGAGTACGACGCGGCCGTGGGCCGGTCGCTGCCGCTCATTTGCCGAGTTCGTCCCGACTTCAGGATCGTCGGACATAGCCTTCTTGCATGACCGAAACTCCAGCGGGGACCGGTTACCCAAGTTATCCACAGGGATCATCCCCAGGCCGTGTTGATATTGATTCTCGGGATTCTGAGCGTGGTCATGTGGCTCCCGATCGGGCCGTTCGCCTGGTTCATGGGGCGGCGTGCACTGACCGCCATCGATCGCTCCGGCGGCACGATCGGTGGCCGCGGCATGATGATAAACGCTGATGATCAGGCGATGATCGCGCCGACAACCCAGACGCCCGTGGCCAACAGCGCACCGAAGAGCTCGATGAGCATCGACAAGCCGACACCCTTGAGTGCGTGAACCGTTGCCTGCCAAGCGGGTTGGTTTTCACGGAGACGGTGGAGCTCCGAAAGGTACACGCCCAGAACGAATCCCACAAACAACCCGACGACCGGGATGATGAAAAAGCCCACGATGCCGAAGATCGCGCCGACGAACAACGCACGATTGGACACGCCCGCATCCTTCATCTTCCGCCCCGGCCAGGTGTACTTGATGACACCGGAGAGCACCAGAAACGCGGTGCTGATCGCGAGCACGATCCACGCGGTCGTACCCCCGGTCATGAACGCCCACACGGCGATGGCCCCGAAGATCAAAATGGCCCCCGGCAGAATCGGGACGATGATCCCGACCAGCCCGACCAGAATTACCAGGCCGACAACGACCTCACCCCAAGCTGACACTGCCGGTCCCTCCGCTTTCCGCGTCTTGTCACGCTGCCAGGATTCTGGCCTATTCACCCCGTCGGTGCACAGTGTCGATTCCCGGTGTTTGTGAGGCCGCTCACAGGTTGTCACAGCGTGAGCGGGCCGGTGCGTCTTAGTGGGCATGACGAACACGGAACAGACCACAGTGTTGATCACCGGAGCCAACAAGGGCCTCGGTCTCGAAGCGGCGCGGCGGCTCGGGGCGCAGGGGTGGACGGTTTTCCTCGGCTCGCGCGACGCAGCTCGAGGACAGTCCGCCGCGGACAAACTCGCCGCTGAGGGGGTGAACGTCGTGATGGTGCCGCTGGATGTGACCTCGGAGGAGTCGGTGTCGGATGCGGTACGGCTCGTTCGCGGACACACCGACCGGCTGGATGTGTTGATCAACAACGCCGGTGCACCGGGGAATATTGTTGCGCCCGCGGACGCGACCGCGGACGAAATCCATTCCGTCTACGACACCAACGTGTACGGACCGATCAGGGTCACGCACGCGTTTCTGCCCTTGCTGCAGGCGGCGGACAATCCGCGGGTGGTGATGGTGTCCAGTGGTGGCGGTTCCTTCGCGGTCGTGACCGATCCGGAGCAGCCCGTCTCGAAGATGCACGAGCTCGCCTACAGCTCGTCGAAAGCGGCGCTGAACATGATCACCCTGCGGTACGCCCAGGCACTGCCGAAGATCAAGTTCAACGTCGCGACTCCTGGTGAGGTCGCGAATCGCAAATTCGCCGCCACCGATATGAACAATCACACCGGCCAACTGACGGTCACCGAGGGCACCGACTCGATCCTCGAACTCGCCACGATCGACGCCGACGGGCCGACCGGGATATTCATCGATCGCCTCGGCCCCGTTGCCTGGTGACCGCTGGCGCGGAACCGAGCCGCGGTCCGTCCTCTAATCGGCGGACGGGCCGCCGGCCGTTTTCGGGGTTGGGCGGTGGGGGCGTCATTACGCTTGGGGTATGCGAATTTCGGTTGCGGCGGATGAGCGGGTGGGGGTGGCCGAGGAGCTGGTGGTGGAGCTCGGGCGGCGGGGCTTCGAGACATTGGTGCATGGGGCGTTGTCGGATAGTGAGCGGGATGACTGGGCGTGGGCCAGTGAGGCTGCGGCGCGCGATGTGGCCGAGGGGCGGGCGGAGCAGGGGGTGGTGTGCTGTTGGACGGGGACCGGGGCTTCTATCGCCGCCAACAAGGTGGCGGGGATACGGGCCGCGCTGTGTGGTGATGCGGCGACAGCGGCTGGTGCGCGGAAGTGGAATGACGCGAATGTGCTTGCGCTGAGCCTACGTTCGACTTCCCGAGCGGAACTGACGGAGATTCTGGACGCGTGGTTCGGCGGTGAACCGAGTGCTGATGTAGAGGATCGTGCCAATATCGCGCATCTGGCGAAGATCGAACGCGGACACTGAGGAATTGACAGTATGCTGTCGTATATGACAGCATACTGTCATGCCTACGAAGATAGTTCACATGGCCGTCTACGACACTCTCGCCGATTGGGAGGTCGGTGCAGCGACCGCGCATATCAATCGGCCCAGCTGGCAGAAAGCGCCGGGAACCTTCCGGGTGCGGACCGTTGGGCTCACCGCCGACCCGATCATCACGACGGGCGGAATGCGCGTCGTGCCGGATGTGCTGCTCGCCGATCTCACGCCCGCCGCGAGCGCGATGTTGATCCTGCCCGGCGCCGACACTTGGGAGACGGGCGAACTCGTGCCCTTCGCGCACAAGGCGCGGGAGTTCCTGGACGCGGGGGTTCCGGTCGCGGCGATCTGCGGTGCCACCTTCGGATTGGCGAAGGAGGGCCTGCTCGATAACCACGCCCATACCGGCGCGGCTGCGGAATACCTTGCCTACAGCGGATATTCGGGCGGTGATCGTTATCTGGACCGGGCGGCGGTACTGGACGGCGATCTCATCACCGCGGGTCCGACCGCGCCTTTCGAATTCGCTCGCGAGGTGCTGCGCAGGCTCGACGTCTACGAGCCGCACGTGCTGGACGCGTGGTACCGCTTGTTCGGCAAGAGCGATCCGGCGGGATTCGCCGCGCTTTCCGAGTACGAGGCGCAGCGGGTCGCCGCTTCCGCGTGAGGAAGAATCCGCGGCGAGTCGCGGACCCGGATAGGAGTTTCTGATATGAGTGACACACCCGAGCAGGATCTCTTCGCAACGGCCGCTATCACCTCATTCCAGCTGAACGGTCAATTCCTCACCATCGCAGAGGAATTGGCCGCTCCCGCCGGAATTACGGCGGCCTGGTGGCAGGTGCTCGGCGCGGTGCTGCGCGAACCGCTGCCGGTGGCCGGAATCGCCCGAGCCATGGGGATCACCAGGCAGAGCGTGCAGCGCATCGCGGACCTATTGGTGGACAAGGGGCTTGCCGAATTCCAACCCAATCCGGCGCACCGCCGCGCCAAACTCGTAGCCGTCACCGACACAGGCCGCGAAGCCATCAAACGCATAAACCCCCAGCACGCACTCATGGCAAAACGACTCGCCGCCAAACTCCCCCCCGACCAACTCGCCCTGACCGTCCACCTCATGACCCAACTCTCCACCGCCCTAGCCACCATCACCGACGAACCCTGACCCCCAGCTCCCATCCGCCACCGCCGCCAACCCCAGCACCCGACTGGACAGATGATCACGTGGAAACCATGGCGGCAAACCGCGAGAAGCCTCCGCCACCACTTCCACCTGATCTTGATCCCACGCTCGAGAACGCAACCACAGCCAGTCGACCACGCTGGAAGCTGCGAGCCTGCCCACCCGGCTGCGGAAGGTAAGCCGGGTACGG
>NZ_BAGN01000020.1 GCF_000308835.1 Nocardia vinacea NBRC 16497
AGCCGTACCTTGCCCGCGGGCGGTCAGCGGATCAGTGGCCGCCCTTGTGCTCGCCCTCGGTCGCGGCGGTCTGGCCCTCGTGCCGTTCGGTGACCGCACCGGCGTCGACCGGGACCTGCACGGTCACGGTGCCGTTCTGCTTGAAGTTGAACGTCACCGGGTAGGTGAGGCCGGGGATGATGTCCTTGGTCAGACCGGTGATCTCGATCAGACCCGGCTTCTTCTCCGGATCGACGGTCGCCTTGTCGCCGGCCGGACCGGCGCTGCTGGTGGTCGGCGCGGCGGAGCTGCTCGGCGTCGCACCGTGCTCATCGGACTTGGCGGCGGTTGCGGTGGTGGGGGAGGTCGCCGCGACGACGGTCTGCTGCGGGGCGATCTTGAAGGCCGAGGCACCTGCGGGCGGGGTGATCTTCACGGTGCCCAGGTCGGTGGTGATGCTGGTCAGCTCGTCGGTGACGGTCTCGCCGTTGTTGACAACCGACAGCGCGATGATCGCCTTGCCGCCCTTGGTGTTGGTGTAGTCGGTGCCCGTGGCCGGGAAGACGATGTGCACATTGCGCAGCGAGATCCGGTCGATGTCGGCGTGATTGCCGTTGACCGCGGCGACCTGGGTCGCGGTCTGCGAGATCTGGCCTGCACTACAGCCGGACAGCATGAGCGCCGCTCCGGCGGCGAGCACGGCAACCGAAACCATGCGACGACGCGCCCCTGTCGAGGCGGTCACAGCTTTCAGGGCAGTCACGGGTTGTCCCTCCATGTCGACCGGGCTCACTCCGCTAGGGAGAGTAATAACTAGGCAGCGTAGTAGTAGCCTCCGCGGCGCGGGCGCGCGGGCTGTGTCTAATGGCAGCGCCTGCGGCGCTGCGTGTTCGCGGCCCCTGGTGTCTCGCGTCCGAGCCGTCGAGACTCGCGACTGCGTCGCATGCGCTTCGATGGCTCGGACGCGAGACGGGCCGCGAACGGTCGCTCGTAAGACTCGCTCCGTTGGGGTCGGTGATGGTGGGTCGTTCGGTATGTGATGCGCACTGAGATTCGTGGGTGTGGCGTATGCGCTTCGATGGCTTGGACGGTGAGGCGGGCGCTGCGAACGGGTCGCTCGTAAGACTCGCTCCGTTGGGGTCGGTGATGGTGGGTCGTTCGGTATCTGATGCGCACTGAGATTCGTGGGTGCGGCGTATGCGCTTCGATGGCTCGGACGCGAGACGGGTCGTTCGTAAGACTCGCTCCGTGGTGGCCGGGTGCAGGGCTGCGCGGACTGTGTGTCGGCTCTTGGTTCCCAGGGGTGGATGGATCGGACACCCTGTCGGTTGGCATCCGTTGGATAACGGTTTTCCGAGAACGTGGCGCAGTTGCGGACACGCTGCTGGGTTCGCGGACCGTCCGGTGTGCTATCCGCGCCGGTCGATAACCTGTTCTGGCACAACGCAATGCACACCGTGCCGGTTCTGTCAACCCCCGCGGTTGGCTCGTTGTGGCCCTGACCTGCACAGTTGATCGCGCCGTTACCGAGTCGCATGTTAAACTGTGAACATCGAAAGGGGCACGGGACACATGATTTTTAAGGTCGGAGACACCGTCGTTTACCCCCACCACGGAGCGGCGCTGATCGAAGCAATCGAGACTCGCACCATCAAGGGTGTGCAGAAAGAGTATCTGGTCCTGAAGGTCGCCCAAGGTGACCTGACTGTGCGCGTTCCCGCAGAGAACGCCGAATACGTCGGCGTGCGTGACGTCGTCGGCCAGGAGGGTCTCGACCGAGTCTTCCAGGTGCTGCGTGCGCCGCACACCGAAGAACCCACCAACTGGTCTCGCCGCTACAAGGCCAACCTCGAGAAGCTCGCCTCCGGCGATGTGAACAAGGTGGCCGAGGTCGTCCGCGACCTGTGGCGTCGGGAGCAGGACCGCGGTCTGTCTGCGGGTGAGAAGCGGATGTTGGCCAAGGCCCGTCAGATCCTCGTCGGTGAGCTCGCGCTCGCCGAGGGGACCGATGACGGCAAGGCCGAGACGCTCCTCGATGAGGTTCTCGCCGCGGCTTCCTGACCGTGAACGTTTCTAACAACGACGGATCCGTCGTTGCGTTGGTGCCTGCCGCCGGCCGTGGCGTTCGTCTGGGTGAATCGACACCCAAGGCGTTCGTCACGGTCGGCGGCACACCTATGGTCCGGCTGGCCGTCGACGGCCTGATCGCCTCCGGGGCGGTCGACCGGATCATCGTGATGGTCCCCACTGAACTCGTCGAGAGCGCCGTTGCCCTGCTGCCGCCCTCGGAGTCGGTGCGCGTGGTCATCGGCGGCGCCGAGCGCACCGATTCGGTGCGCTGCGGTATCGCCGCCGCCCCCGATGCCGCCCACTTCCTCGTGCACGACGCCGCCCGCGCATTGACCCCGCCCGATCTGATCGCCCGGGTCGTCGCGGAACTGCGCGCCGGTGCCGAAGCCGTCGTGCCCGCATTGCCGGTGGTCGACACCATCAAATCCGTCGACGCGCGCGGCGAGGTCACCGGTACGCCCGACCGCGCCGGTTTGCGCGCCATTCAGACTCCGCAGGGTTTCGCCGCCGACCTGCTGCGCGCGGCCTATGCCGATGAGCGCGTGCAGGCCACCGACGACGCCGGACTGGTCGAACTGCTCGGCACCCGGGTCCGCACCATTCCGGGCGACCCCATGGCTTTCAAGATCACCACCCGGCTCGATCTGCTGCTGGCAAATGCCGTGCTGGACGGCGCCCGGACGGTGGGTCTGTCATGAGTATGCGCGTCGGCATCGGCAGCGATGTCCATCCCATCGAAGCGGGCAGGCCGTGCTGGATGGCGGGTCTCCTCTTCGATGGCGACGACGGCTGCGCCGGACATTCCGACGGCGATGTCGCCGCGCACGCACTGTGCGATGCGCTGCTTTCCGCGGCCGGACTCGGCGATGTCGGCGCGGTTTTCGGCACCGGACGGCCGGAATGGGCAGGCGTTTCCGGCGCGGCCATGCTCAAAGAAGTGCGAAGGCTCCTTGACGAGGCGGACTTCGAAATCGTCAATGCGGCGGTCCAGGTGATCGGCAATCGGCCGAAGATCGGACCGCGTCGCGCCGAGGCCCAAGAGGTACTCGGCGAGCTGCTCGGCGCCCCGATCTCGGTGTCGGGCACCACAACCGACGGCCTCGGGCTGACCGGCCGCGGCGAGGGCATTGCGGCAGTGGCTACCGCCCTGCTACAAGAGTGTCGCTGATCCAGCTCCCGCCGACCTGAGCCGCTCCGTGAACGGCCTTATCTACCAGCTAGGATCGACTTCCGTGACTCTGCGCCTTTTTGACACCGACACGCGGACCATGCGCGATTTCGCGCCACTGGTCCCCGGCCGTGCCTCGGTGTACCTCTGTGGCGCCACCGTGCAGGGGGAACCACATATCGGCCATGTGCGCAGCGGAGTCGCATTCGACGTACTAAGGCGCTGGCTGCTCGCACACGACTACGACGTGTGGTTCATCCGCAATGTCACCGATATCGAGGACAAGATCCTGACCAAGGCCGCCGAAGCGGGTCGACCCTGGTGGGAATGGGCCTCCACCTACGAGCGCGCCTTCGACAACGCCTACCAAACCCTCGGCGTACTGCCGCCTTCGGTGGAGCCACGCGCGACCGGCCATATCACCCAGATGATCGATCTGATGCAGCGGCTGATCGAACGCGGGCACGCCTATGCCTCGGCGGGCAACGTCTACTTCGACGTGGTCAGCTATCCGGAATACGGCAGCCTGTCCGGGCACAAACTCGATGACGTGCACCAGGGCGAGAGCGCCGGTGCGGGCAAGCGTGATCCGCGCGACTTCACGCTGTGGAAGGCCGCCAAACCCGGCGAGCCGACCTGGCCGTCGCCGTGGGGTCCCGGTCGGCCCGGCTGGCATCTGGAATGCTCCGCGATGGCCGAGTTCTACCTCGGCGCCGAATTCGATATCCATTGCGGCGGAATGGATCTGGTCTTCCCGCACCACGAGAACGAGATCGCCCAGTCCAAGGCGGCCGGTGACGGTTTCGCGCAGTACTGGCTGCACAACGGCTGGGTGACCATGGGCGGCGAGAAGATGTCCAAATCGCTCGGCAATGTGCTCTCGGTGCCCAATGTGCTGAAAAAGGTTCGGGCCGTTGAACTTCGGTTCTACCTGGGCAGCGCGCACTACCGCTCGATGCTGGAGTACTCGGATAAGGCGCTCTACGATGCCGCGGCCTCGTATCAGCGCATCGAGGCGTTCGTGCATCGGGTGGCCGAGCGGGCCGGTGAGATCGCGGTCGGCAAGTGGACCGATGCGTTTGCCGAGGCGCTCGACGACGATCTCGCGATTCCGCGGGCCCTGGCCGAGGTGCACCGTGTTGTGCACGAGGGCAATAAGGCGCTGGAGTCGGGCGCGATCGATGAGGCGGTCGAATTGGCCGGGCAGGTCCGGGCCATGCTCAATATCCTCGGCGTCTGCCCGTTCGACCCACAGTGGTACACCCCACAGGACAATTCCGTGGCGCTGGATGCCCTGGACGTCCTGGTGCGTGCCGAACTCGACCGCCGCCAGCAGGCGCGCGCCGCGAAGGACTGGGCCAGCGCCGATGCGGCGCGGGACCGGTTGCAGGCCGCCGGAATCGAAGTGACCGACACCGCGCAGGGTCCGGAATGGTCGCTGGGCGCGGCACAGCATTCGCCGGGCGCGGTACAGCGTGGAAAGGCGAACTGATGGCAGGTAATTCGCAGCGTCGAGGCGCGATTCGTAAGGGCGGCAGCAAGAAGGGCGCGGTCGTCGGCTCGGGTGGACAGCGTCGGCGTGGTCTGGAACCGCGCGGTGCGACCCCGCCCGCCGAGGCGCGCACCAAACATCCCGCGGCCAAGCGTGCGGCCGCAAAAGCGAAGGCCGCCGCTCAAGGTCGGCCGGGGCCGCGCGGTGGCACGCGCCCGGCCGGACGCAAGAGCGACGACGGTCCGGAGATGGTGCTCGGCCGCAATCCGGTCATCGAATGTCTGCGCGCGGGTGTGCCCGCGACCGCGCTGTATGTCGCGGTTGGCACCGAGAACGACGACCGGCTCACCGAAAGTGTGAAGATTGCCGCAGATGCGGGCATTTCGATCCTCGAGGTGCCGCGCACCGACCTGGATCGGCTGAGCGCCAACGGACTGCATCAGGGCGTTGCGCTGCAGGTGCCGCCGTATCGGTACGCCCATCCGGATGATCTGGTTGCGCGGGTCCAGGATTCGGCCGAACCCGCGCTGCTGGTGGCGCTGGACAATATTTCCGATCCGCGCAATCTCGGCGCGGTGATCCGTTCGGTGGCCGCCTTCGGTGGCCAGGGTGTGTTGATTCCGCAGCGGCGCAGCGCGAGCGTGACCGCGGTGGCCTGGCGGACCAGTGCCGGTGCCGCTGCCCGGCTTCCGGTCGCTCGCGCGACGAATCTCACTCGCACACTGAAGGATTGGGCTTCGCGGGGGTTCCAGATCGTCGGTCTGGACGCGGGCGGTGACACCATTCTCGATGATTTCGACGGCAGCATTCCCACCGTGATCGTGGTCGGTTCGGAGGGCAAGGGCCTGTCCCGGCTGGTACGCGAGACCTGTGATTCGATCCTCGGCATCCCGATGGCGGGTCCGGTGGAATCGTTGAACGCTTCCGTGGCGGCGGGCGTCGTACTCTCCGAGATCGCGCGTCAGCGCCGGGCCTGAGCATCGGAAGCCGGCTGCCGCACCGGCAAATCGGCGACGGGTTCGAACCGCAACGGGCGGACCGCAAATCAGCGATCGCGGTCGATCGGACGAATCGGCTGCCGGGGTTGAACCGCAAATCGACTCCGGCCCCGTAGAATTCGACTCGTGGTCATCCCGAACCAGGCGCCCCAGGAGACGATCGAGCATCCGCATGCGACGGCGGTGCTGGCGCTCGGTGCGGCGAGCCTGTTCTGCTGCGGTGTGCTGGGACCGGTGGCCTGGGCGCTCGGCAGACGCGCGCTCGACCAGATCGAGGAATCCCACGGCGGTTACGGCGGCCGCGCCCAGGTGCTGGTCGGCTATATCCTCGGCGTTATCGGCACGATCCTCATGGTCTGCATGGCGATCGTTTTCCTGCTCATCCTGATCGGCGGCCGCGCGTAAGCGAGCGGGTCAATCCAGGCTGGGCCGTTGCTTTTCGCCCTTGCTGTCCCAGGCCGGCCATTCCTCGCTGATGCTGCCGGTCCAATTGGGCTGACGGCGATCCCGGAAGGCCGCCATCGCCTCACCACCGTCGATGCTCTTGCCGACGTGCTCGTTCAGATCGGTCTCCAGTTGACCGACCATGGCCGGGCTCATGCCGAGGCTCTCCCATAGCAGCCGCTTCGACAGCGCCACCGGCAGCGGTGCCGCCCCGTTCGCGATGTCATGGGCGATGGCGAGTGCCGTCGGCAGCACCTCGCCCGCGGGCAAGCAGCCATTGGCCAGGCCCATGGCCTTGGCCTCGTCGCCGTCGAAGGTGCGACCGGTCAGCATGATGTCGGCGGCATTGGCCATACCGACCAGCCGTGGCAGCGTCCAGTGCGCGTAGCCGTCGGCGAGCACGCCGCGACGCACCTGATTGAGTCCGTAGACCGCGTCGCGCGCCATGTACCGCAGATCGCATTGCAGGGCCAGCGCGAGTCCGATACCGACCGCATGCCCGTTCACCGCCGCGATCACCGGTTTGCGCACCCGCCACGGCGCCGGTTCGATGGTCGCGCTGACCTCGCCGACCCGGTTGGACAGATCCGCACCCGCGCAGAACGCGGGCGCCGTGCCGGTAATGATGACCGCGCGAATCGCATCCTCGACATCGCATCGCTGTAGTGCCGCACTCAATTCGGCGGCCATGGCCGGCGTGACGGCATTCTGCTGTGCGGGTCTGTTGAGCGTGAGGACGGCGATGCCCGCGGAGACATCGACGAGCAGTTCCGAACTCATGCCACTGGATGGTAGTCGTGTTGTCGGCCGCGCGGGCGCGGCGTGTCCGCGGCCCCCTTGTGTCTCGCGTCCGCCAACGGTCGCTCGTAAGACTCGCTCCGTGGTGGTCGGGCGTCGCCGTACGTGTCTGTTCGATTGACGTGCCGGCCATCTCACCCGCGCAGCACATGGCGGCCGATGGCGTACTTGTGCACCTCGGTGGGGCCGTCGTAAAGACGGAAGGCGCGCATGTCGCGGAAGATCATTTCGACGACCGTCTCATCGCTGATGCCGATGCCGCCGAGCACCTGGACGCAGCGGTCGGCGACCTTGAACAGCTCCTCGGAGACGTATGCCTTCGCGATCGAGCTCTCGTGCCTGGCCTTCTCGCCCTGGTCCATCAGCCAGCAGGCGTGCCAGATGGTGAGGCGGCACTGATGCAGTGCGATCTCGTTATCGGCCAGCATGAACGACACGCCCTCGTGGTCGCCGATCGGTTTGCCGAAGGCGGTGCGGGTCTTGGCGTATTCGACGGCGATGGATTGTGCGCGTTCGGCCGCACCGAGCCAGCGCATGCAGTGGGTGAGCCGGGCCGGGGCCAGTCGCAGCTGGGCATAGCGCAGCGCCTGACCGGTCTCGCCGAGCAGCGCGTCCTTGGGCAGCACCAGATTTTCGAAGCGCACCACGCCGTGACCGCCGACGTAATTGCGGTCCATGGTGTTCATGGTGCGTTCGATGACGATGCCGGGCTGGTCGCCCTCGGTCAGGAACAGCGTCGGGCCTTCGGGCACATGGGGGTTCGGTGCGACCCGTGCCATGATGATCCAGGTCTTCGCGCCGTCCGCGCCGGTGATGAGCCATTTGCGGCCGTTGATGGTGAAGTTCTCGCCGTCGAAGACGGCCTCGGTGGCCAGCTGATTCGGATCCGAACCCGCGCCGTCCGGTTCGGTCATGGCGAAGACGGTGCGCCGGTGTCCGGCGACGGCGGGTGCGAGGTGGCGCTCGACCTGTTCCGGGTTGGCGATCTTGGAGAGCAGGAACATATTGCCCTCGTCGGGCGCGGCGCAGTTCATGGCGACCGGGCCGAGGGTGGACCAGCCCGCCGCCTCGTAGATCACGGCCTGCTCGATATGGGTGAGGCCGTGCCCGCCGAGGGCTTCGGGGGCCTGCACGGTCAGCAGTTTCTCCGCGCGGGCCAGCTCGACGAGTTCCTGGCGCAGTTCGTCGGTGGGGCCGTGCGAGGTGAGTCGCGGATCGCGCTCGAAGGGGACGATCTTGTCGATGACGAACTGTCGGACCCGGTCGCGTTCGGCGGCGAGTTCGGCGGGAATCGTGAAGTCGATCATTGGTCACCATTCGTTCGATGGGGCGCGTGGGTCGAGCATACGAAACCTGGGTAGTGCGACTGAAGGCGACTGCCATCAAACGGGGTAGCCAGCCGCTGTGCCCCTGTTTACCTGCGCTGATTCCTGATGTCAGCGCGGGTCGATCAGGTGTCAGCGCGCTGTCAGCGCGGCGGGAGATCGTTCGGTCATTCGAGGAGCCCACTCGACGAACAACCCGATGAGGAGAAACCGCCATGATGACCGTCGCCGCCGTCGCCCAGCTGCTGATCGCGCTCGCCTTCGTCAGCATCCCGCTGGTGCGCCGCCGCTACGGGGCCGCCGCCCAGACCGCCGCCGATGCCGAATTGGCCCGTCAGGGTGTGCGCCCCGGGGTCCTCGCGGAGAACGGTATGCGGTTCGACGCCGGTGGCCACGAGACTTGGGCGCCGATCGGGATCGCGCTGGTGATGACCGCGATGGCCGTGCTGAATCTGGCGGGCAACGACTGGGGCCGGACACTGTCGTGGGTCTTCCAGGTGCTGGTGCTGCTCGGCAATGTCGCGATCCTGTACAGCAACCTGACGGCCGTCAAGAGCGTCCAGGCCGCCTTCGCCCGCAAGGGTGACCCGGAACTGGCCCGCATCGACGTCCGGAACCTCCTCGACGTGGCCGGAGCCGCCTTCCCCCGCTGGGTGACCCCGTACCTGCAGAACCTGCGCCACGTCATCGTCTTCGGTGGTTCGATCGTGGTCCTGATCGCACTGCTCGTAGCCTGAGCGGCCAGGCCGCCCGGCGCTCGCGACCCGATCGGGTCAGCGGGCGCGGGCGGCCTGACGGCGTCGGGGGCCGACGAGGCGGCAGACCAGGTAGATCAGGAAGGAGATGGTGGTGACGAAGGTGGAGACCGGGCTGCCCGGCGCAAGCGACAACAGGATGCCGCCCACCGCCGCCGTCTCCGCGAACACCACCGCGAGCACTGTGGCGCGCACCGGATTCGCGGTCAGCTGCGCCGCCGCGGCCGCGGGCGTGATGAGCAGCGCGAGTACCAGCAGCGCACCGACGATCTGCACACCGAAGGCCGCGGTAATACCGAGCATGACCGCGAACACCACCGAAAGCGCCCGCACCGGAACTCCGCGTGCGAGTGCGACTTCGGGATCCGAACTCGCGAAAAGTAGCGGCCGGTACACCACCGCAAGTACGGCGAGGACCAAAACGGTGCAGGTCAGCAGCAGTGCCAACCCGTTGTAGCCGACGCTGACCACCTGACCGGTCAGCAGCGAGAATTTCGATCCGGCGCGTTCGGGACCGAGCCACAGGAACAGCACCGAGAGCCCGAGTCCGAACGACAGCACCACCGCGATCACCGAATCGCGTTCTCTGGCTTTGGTTCCGAGCAGACCGAACAGCACCGCCGCCACCACCGAGCCGACGATCGCGCCCAGCCCGACTCCGATTCCGGCGAGCAGCGCGGCGGCCGCACCGGTCAGCGAGAGCTCGCTGGTGCCGTGTACCGCGAACGACATCTGCCTGCTGATGATCAGTGGCCCGATCACACCGGCCAGCAGTCCGAGCAGCGCGGCCGCGAATACCGCCTGCTGGACGAAGGAATACGAGAGCAGGTCCGCGGTGGTGGTGAAGTCGAACATCTTCGAGATGACATCGGACAGCTTGTCGTTCACGAACGGACACCAGCCGATTCGGGCAGCTCATCGGAAAGGGTCGCGCAGTGTTGGGCACCGGCCGCACCGAGCGCGTCCATGGTGTCGCCGGTGCCGACGACGACCAGCCGCCCGCGCACCCGCAGCACATCGACCTCGGTCTGGTACAGCTCCGAGAGCACCGCCGAGGTCATCACCTCGTCCGGCGTGCCGATCCGAAACTTCCCGTCGACCAGATACAGCACCCGATCCACCAGTGGCAGAATGGGATTGATTTCGTGCGTCACGAAAAGCACTGCGGTGTCATGGGTTCGTCTGCGTCGATCGATCAGTTCCGAGACCAACCGCTGATTGGCCAGATCGAGGCTCAGCAGCGGTTCATCGCAGAGCAGCACCTCGGGATCGCCGACCAACGCCTGTGCGACCCGCAGCCGCTGCTGTTCGCCGCCGGACATGGATTCCAGTGGCGCATAAGCGAATTTCTCCGCGCCCACATCGGCGATGGCCGCGCGGACCTTGCGCTTGCGCTCGGCGCGACGCCGCAGTCCGAGGCCCCAGCGGTGCCCGTCGACGCCGAGTCCGACCAGATCGACCCCGCGCAGCTGCACACCGGCATCGATCGTCTTCTGTTGCGGCACATAGCCGATATCGGGATTGCCGGCCCGTGCGGGCCCACCCGCGATATCGGCGGTGCCGGAGCTGAGCGCGAGCTGCCCGAGCAGCACCTTCAGCAGCGAGGTCTTACCGGATCCGTTCGGCCCGAGAACCGCGACGAATTCACCGGGCGCGATCTCCAGGTCCAGCCCTTGCCAGAGCGCACGTTCACCGAATGACAAGCTGGCGGAATCGAGTTTTACGGCGGGCCGCTGTACCTTGTTGGTGTCTTCGGTGGTCAGCGCGGCTCCCATCGGCCCACCCGTCACCCGGCCACCACCCCTCATCGAATCCCTGCGCGATGCTGTCATAACGATCAGGCCAGCGCCGCGGCCAGGGCCTGGGCGTTCTTGGTCTGCCACTGAATGTAATCCACACCGTCGGGCAGCGTTTCGGTCACCTCGACAACGGGTAGCCCGTTCGACTGCGCGAGCGCCCGCAAATCCTTGGTGATCTTGTCCTCGGTCTGGATGTTGTAGATCAGGGCGCGAATCTTCTTACCGGTCAGCAGATCCTGGGTGGCGGCGACGGCGGCGGGAGCCGGATCGGTCTCCTGCTCGATCGCCTCCTGGAATTCGTGCGGGGTCAGATCCTTGGTTCCGGCGGCGACCAGCAGGTAGTGCGCCAGCGGTTCGGTTTGCAGCACCGGGGTCTCGGGGTGCTCGCCCGCGATCTTGGTGGCGATGGCGGTGATCGCGCTCAACTGGCTCTTGAAAGCGGCGGCGCGGTCGGTGTAGGCGGCGGCGTGGGCGGAGTCGATTTCGCCGAGGGTGCTCGCGATCCGGTCGGCGACCGTGCTTACCGTGCCGATGTCGTAGAAGACGTGCTCGTTCTCGTCGCTCTTGTCGGTGCGGGATTCGAATGCGTCGACGGTGCGCTTGTCCTTGCCCTGGATCGCCTTCTCGATGAACTCGTCGTAGCCGCCGCCATTGAAGACGACCAGATCGGCATCGCTGATCTTGGCCGATTCCACGGCCGAGGTCTCGTGCGAATGCGGATCGGCGGCGGGATCGGTGATCAGCGCCGTCACCGAGGCATCCGGGCCAGCGATGGTTGCCGCGATATTGCCCCAGACATTGGTGGACGCGACGACGTTCGGCTTATCCGAATCCTTCGAACTACCGCATGCGGTGAGCGCCAGCGCGGTGGCCACCCCCACGGCGATACCGGCGAATCTGATGGCAATTCGTGTGCTCACGCGCGGGGTACTCCTGGCAGTACGGCAGATCTGAGCGTGCTCTAGATCATAATGGAAATCGTTACCAATTGAACTGTAGCAGGAGGCCTTGTTCCGCACGAGTCGATGTTTGCCGCGTCACTTCGGGGGTGGATACGGGCCGGGCCCGCGAACCGATCGGTTCGCGGGCCCGGAACTGTATGGCGGTCGGCTCAGACGAACGCTTCCACCGGCTTACCCAACAGCTGTGCACAGCGCAGCAGGCCGAGATGGCTATATGCCTGTGGATGGTTGCCGAGTGAGCGTTCGGCGACCGGGTCGTACTCCTCGCTGAGCAGACCCGTAGGTCCGGCGACATCGACCAGCTGCGCGAACAGCGCCTCGGCATCCGAGCGCTTACCGATCAGCAGATACGCCTCGACCAACCAGGCCGCGCACAGGTGGAAGCCGCCCTCGCCACCGGGCAGACCGTCGTCGTGGTGGTACCGGTACACCGTAGAGCCGCTGCGCAGCTCCGCCTCGGTGGCGACGACCGTCGCCGCGAAACGCGGATCCGACGGGTCGATCAGTCCGCTGAGGCCGATGTGCAGGGTGGCCGCGTCCAGATCGGTGCCGTCGTAGGCGGCGGTGTAGGACTGCACGTCGTCGTTCCAACCCTTGGACTTGACCTCGTCGGCGATGGTGTCGCGCAACGTGATCCAGAGCGGATCGATCTGACGCTGGAACCGCTGCGCGAGTGTGATCGCCCGGTCCACGGTCAGCCAGCCCATCACCTTCGAGTACACGTGGTGGCGCGGGTTGCCGCGGATCTCCCAGATGCCGTGGTCGGGTTCCTGCCAGCGCCGCTGCACCGCGGAGACCATGGCGTGCACCAGTTCCCAGTCGGCGTCCGGCAGCGTCTCGGCTGGATCGGTCAGTCCCTTCGCCTCGCGACCGTGCGCCAGCGATGCGATGAGATCGACGATCGGACCGAAAACATCCAGCTGCACTTGCATATTCGCGGCGTTGCCGACGCGGACCGGCCGCGAACCCGCATAGCCGGGCAGCTGATCGATCGATGCCTCGGGCGGCAGGGTTTCGCCGTAGAGCGTGTACAGCGGGTGCAGGCGCTCCGGACCGGGCAGCGTCTCCAGGACCCGGTGCACCCAGCCGAGGAACTCCTCGGCCTCGGTCAGCGAGCCGAGCGAAACGAGCGCCTGTGCGGTCAGCGAGGCATCGCGCAGCCAGCAGTAGCGGTAGTCCCAGTTGCGTACGCCGCCAATATCTTCCGGCAGCGAGGTGGTGGCGGCGGCCAGGATGGAACCTGACGGCGCGTGCACGAGCCCGCGCAGCGTGAGTGCCGAACGCTTCATCAGATCCGGCTTCAGCGGCGGCAGTTGCAATTTGGCCGCCCACTTGGACCAGTAGTCCTCGGCGTCCCTGCGCCGCTCCGGTTCGCTGACCATGGCGGGCGCGAGATCCTGAGTGCCGCAGCGCATTTCCAGCACGATCGGGCCACGAGACGGATCGACGACGGCGCGCGCGGAGCTGTGCATGCCGTCGGACCGGATCTCCCAGTGCACACCGGGGGAGCGCAGCACCATCGGATCATTGGTGCCGACTACGCGCAATCCGTTCGATTCGATTTCGATGCTGACCGGTACCTGACCGAATTCCGGTCGGGGCGCGAAGGTTACGACGGCCTTCGCATCGCCGGTGATCACCCGGGTCAGGTCGGTGCGGGTGGGGGCCACGTCGTGCGGCAGGTAGTCCACCACTTGCAGACTGGCCCAGCGGGTTTCGACGGTCATGGTGCCGTCGATGTAGCGCTGCGAGAGCGGCAGGCCGGGACGTTCCGGTTCGATGGTGAAGTGGCCGGCCTGCGGTCCGCCGAGCAGATGGGCGAAGACCGCGGCCGAATCGGGTTCCGGGTGGCAGAACCAGGTGACGGTCGCGTCGGGTGTGAGCAGCGCCACCGAGCGCGGACTGGCCAGCATGCTCAGCCGCTCGATGCGCGGCGCGCTCGCGCCCGCCAACCAGGTGCGCCGTTCCTCGAGCAGGTAGGCCAGCGCCCAGGAAACCGCCTCGGTGCTGTCCACCCGGTATTTGGCCAGGCTCTCGCCGTCGCCGACCTTGATGCCGACATCCGGCCCGGACAGCATGCGGAAGGCCTTCTCATCGGTGACATCGTCGCCGAAGAACACCGCGGCCGAGGCACCCTCCTGATGCCGGACGGTATCGAGCGCGACGCCCTTATCGGTCTGGATCACCGCGAGCTCGATAACCGATTTACCCTCGGTCACCTGCACGCCGACCCAGCAGGCCGCACCCTGGCGCACCGCCTTCAGTGCGCGCAGCCCGATTTCCGGACTCGCATTGCGCACATGCAGCGCGACGCTGGCCGGTTTGATCTCGACGCTGGCGCCGGGATTTTCCGCGGCGATCTGCGTCAGACTGGTCTGGACTTCGACCAGCAGTTGTTTGGCGTCATTGTCGATGGCGTGCACGAAACCCACATCGAATTCCGAACCATGACTACCGATAAGTTGCACCTCGACCGGAAGTCGCGACAATGCCGCGAGATCTCGCAGGGCGCGGCCGGAGATCACGGCGGCGGTCGTTCCGGTGAGACCGGCAAGCGCTCGTAGCGCGCTTACCGATTCCCGATGCGGAAAAGCTTTCGCCGGGTCGGACACGATGGGTGCGATCGTCCCGTCGTAGTCCGATGCGACCAAAAGTCGTGGCACGCGCGCGACCGTCGACAGTGCACGGCGAAGTTCCAGTGGCAGATCCTGTGCGCTCACGCATCCAACCTAGTGATCGGAGGAGTTTTTTCAGGGGCACGCGTGACAATACTGTGTTGAATTTGCCGCACCGAAGCGCGCCGCGTGGCGTGCGCATGATTGCGCACGCGTCTAGCCGCCCCCTGCTGGATCTGCCCAGCTGACGCGTTTCTACACAACCACCAGCGTGTGCAGGCTCACGTCGGCCGATCCGATTGATGCTGCGCGACAAGCGCGGTCGATTTGCCGGGCAGGAGCTGACCGGTGCCGGCTACCGCTGACCTTTTCGAGCGACCCGCGAGCGATCGCTAGCGGTTGGCGCCATTGTCGCCGAGCAGTAGATCCACGGTGAGTTCCAGTCGCTCGGTCACATCGGTGGCCGATGCGCGTCTGGTCAGCCAGGCGACCAGATTCGACAGCCAGACATCGCTTATAACCCGCGCGATCGCCAACTGGCGTTCGGTGGGCTCGCCGTCGTTCATGGCCCTGGCGAATACCCGGTCCATCACCTTGCCGACCCGGTCGACCTCCGCGGCGGCCGAGGCGTCGGCGAACATGAACGCGCGCGTCATCGCCTCGGTGAGCAATGGGTCGCGCTGCATCATCCGGGTGATCTGGGTCAGCAGCAGATGCATGCGCTCGTTCGGCGTCTGGCCGGCGAGCGGTTTGCGTTTGCCCTCGATCTGCTCGAATTCCCGCGACAGCGCGGAAACGAGCAGATGCACCTTGGACGGGAAATACCGGTACAGCGTGCCGACCGCGACATCGGCGCGTTCGGCCACCGCGCGCATCTGCACCGCGTCGTAACCACCTTTGGAGGCCAGTGCGAGCGTCGCGTCCAGAATTCGCTTACGCCGTTCCCGCTGCGCGGCCGAGCTGAGCTCGTCCTCGCTCAGCGTCGTGACCGTCGCGGTGGCCGATGCTTGCCCGGCCGCATTCGAATCGGCTGGTTGCGATCGGGAGGGACTGGCCATTGATGAGAGTCCTTTCCTGCATTCCGGCAACGGGCATCGGTCGTCTCTTGACTTCCGCCCAGCTAGGATATTAGAACATGTTCTAGGTGTGGGAGTCACGCCGGAAAGGCGGTACGGACTGTGACCATCGCCACCACTGACGAGCATAAAGCCGTTCAGGAGTCGATGCGCGGATGGGCCGGATCGGTACGTCCTATTGCAACAATGCGGGACGAGCCGACGGACTTCTGGCGCGCTTATTGGCCGGGGTTGGCGGACTTCGGAATTTTCCGGGTCGCCATTGCCGAAGCGGCCGGTGGCCACGGTGGATCGGTCGCCGACCTCGCGGTATTGGTCGAACAGGCGGCGCACGATCTGGTCGGTGGGCCGGTGCTGTCCACCGCATTGGCGAACCTGGTCACCGCGGGCGCGCTCGCCGAGGATATGCCATGCGGGGTCGCGCTCGACTTCGTTGTCGGGGACGTGGTGAACATACCGGCCGCATCCGAGGAGTTGTTGCTCACGGGTGTGTGGGAATCGGTGCTCGGCGCCGCGTCGGGCACCTCGGTGCTGTTGCCGGTGCGGACGCCGGATGGGTTGCGCTGGTGCGTGATCGGACCCGATGCCGACGGCCTGCGCGTCGAGTCGCTGGCACCAGCTGACCTGAGTACGCCACTGGCGCGGGTGCACTGTGCAGAGGTGCGAGTGCCCGCGGACCAGGTGTTCGAGTCGCCGCATGCGGTGGAAGATCTGCTCGCGGTACTGGTTTCGGCGGAGCTTGCCGGTGTGGCCGGCTGGTGCCTGGAGACCGCCGTCGAATACGCCAAGGTGCGTGAGCAATTCGGGCGCAAGATCGGCTCTTTCCAAGCGCTCAAACACATTTGCGCGTGGATGCTCTGCCGGGCCGAGCTGATCCGTTCCGTCGCGGCCGATGCCGCGGCCGCGGTCGACGAGGGCGGTGCGGAACTGCCCATCGCGGCCGCCATCGCCGCCGCGATATCGCTGGACGCTGCGGTCGAGACCGCCAAGGACTGCATTCAGGTGCTCGGTGGCATCGGTTTCACCTGGGAGCACGACGCGCACTTCTACCTGCGCCGGGCCACCGCACTGCGGCAGCTGCTCGGCGGATCGGCGCGCTGGCGGGCCAGGGTCACCGAGCTGACCCGGGCCGGCCAGCGCCGGACCACCGGTGCGGACCGGGTGTTCGCCTCCGCGGCGCGAGCGACGGCACCGGAGGAGGCAGCGGAGCGTAACCACGGAGGGGCCCGGGAGCGCCGCGAATCGGACACAGCGGCGCGAGCGACGGCACCGGAGGAGGCAGCGGAGCGTAACCACGGAGGGGCCCGGGAGCGCCGCGAATCGGACACAGCGGCGCGAGCGACGGCACCGGAGGAGGCAGCGGAGCGTAACCACGGAGGGGCCCGGGAGCGCCGCGAATCGGACACAGCCGGTGTCGAGGTCGGCGACAGCAATGCGAACGAGCTGGCCGCCGAGGTGGCCGCGATCGCCGCGCTGCCGGTCGATCAGCAGCGCAATGCGCTTGTCGACGCCGGGCTCGCCATGCCGCACTGGCCCGCACCGTACGGGCGTGGTGCGAATCCCATGACGGGCCTGGTGATTTCGGAGGAACTGCGGCGCGCGGGCCTGGAGTCGCCGGATCTGACGATCGGCGGCTGGGCCATCCCGACCTTGCTGCAGCACGGCACTCAGGAGCAGATCGACCGCTTCGCATGGCCGACGCTGCGCGGCGAGGTGGTCTGGTGCCAGCTGTTCAGTGAGCCGGAGGCCGGTTCGGATCTGGCCGCGCTGCGCACCACCGCCAAGAAGGTCGACGGCGGTTGGCTGCTGCGCGGGCAGAAGGTGTGGACGTCGCTGGGTGATCGCGCGAATTGGGCGATCTGCCTGGCCCGCACCGATCCGGACGCACCGAAGCACCGCGGTATCAGCTACTTCCTCGTCGATATGCGCAGCGCCGGACTCGAGGTGCGGCCGCTGGTGCAGATCACCGGGGAGGCGCGCTTCAGCGAGGTCTTCCTCGACGATGTGTTCGTACCCGACGACGGTCTGGTCGGCGCGCTGAACAACGGCTGGAAGATCGCCCGCTCGACCCTGTCGACCGAACGAGTCGCCATGGGCGGCAACGGGATCGGGCCGGTACTGGAGGAGCTCATCGCCAAACTGCCCGCCACTGGGCCGGGGGCGGAGCTATTGAACGATCGGCTCGGCGGCTTCGTCGCCGATGCGATCGCTGGACTGTTGCTGGAACAGCGTGCCGCGGTTCGGATGCTGGCGGGCGGTGATCCGGGAGCGCAGAGCAGTGTGCGCAAGCTCGTCGGTGTCCGCCATCGCCAGGCGGTTGCCGAATTCGCGGTGGAAACGGCAGGTCCAACCGGTGCGCAGGACTCAGAGGTGGTAAAAGAGTTCCTGCTCACGCGCTGTTTGTCGATTGCTGGTGGAACCGAGCAGATTTTGTTGACCGTGGCCGGTGAGCGAATCCTCGGACTGCCTCGCGATGCGGACAGCTAGTCGACCAACCAACTGGGAGTAAAGCGTGGACTTCACCCGGGACGAGGGCCAGAACGCCGTGGCCGAGGTCGTCGTGAGTTTGCTGGAGCGTGAACCGGCACGCGATATCGAGCTGTGGCCGAGTCTGATCGAGACCGGACTGCTCTCGCTCGCGCTGCCGGAGCGGTTCGGCGGTGACGGTATGGGTTTGGCGGAGGTATCGGTCCTGTTGACCGAACTGGCCGCCGATGCGGTGGCGGTGCCCGCCTTGCCGACCCTCGGCTTCGGCCTGCTGCCGCTGCTGGCCGGATTGCCGGACAGCGTCGCCGAGCGGGTCTATCCGGAGCTCGCCAAGGGCGCGGTGCTCACCGCCGCGCTCAGCGAGCGCGCGAATCCGTTCGTGGTCAAGCCGGAGACCACCGCGGTTTCCGATGGCGACACCGTGCGAATCACCGGTCACAAGGTGGCGGTGCCGTATGCGGAGCAGGCGCGTTGGCTCTTGATTCCGACGAATTCCGGTATCGCACTGGTTGATTCGGATTCGGCGGGGCTCACCCTGACGCCGTCACCGGCTTCCGGCGGGATTCCGGAATGTTCGGTGCGCCTGGACCAGGTCGAGATTCCGGCCGAGCAATTGCTGCCCGGCGGCATCGGTGCACTGCACCGATTGGCCATCGCATCGATCGGCGCGACCGCGGACGGACTACTCAAAGGTGCGCTCGTGCTCACCGCCGAGCATTTGCGGACCCGGCGGCAGTTCAATCGGCCGCTCGCCGAATTCCAAGCCGTCGCCCAGCAGATCGCCGACGTGTACGTGGTCTCGCGGACCCTGCACGCCGCCGCCGTTTCGGCGAGCTGGGCACTGGCACAGTCCGATTCGACACCGACGCATCAAGAGCGCATCGACGACGACCTCGATGTGCTCGCCTACACCGTGGCCTCGGAACTGCCCGCCGCCATGCAGAAATGCCATCACTTGCACGGTGGCCTCGGGGTCGATGTGACCCATCCGATGCACCGCTACTACTCGCAGGCCAAGGACATCGCCCGCTGGCTCGGCGGCGAATCGTTCCGACTCGATCGATTGGGGGCCAGATGTTCATCGACCTGACCGCGGAGCAGCGCAAGCTGCGCGATGAATTGCGTGCGTACTTCGCCGATCTCGTGACTCCCGAAGAGGAGTCCGAGATGGCGATCAACCGCCACGGTGACGCCTACCGTGCGGTGGTGCGCCGGATGGGTGCGGACGGTTGGCTCGGCGTCGGTTGGCCTAAGGAGTTCGGCGGCCAGGGTTTCGGGCCGATGGAACAGCAGATCTTCTTCAATGAGGCGGTGCGCGCGGATGTTCCGCTGCCGCTCGTCACCTTGTTGACGGTCGGGCCGACGCTGCAGAGCTTCGGCACCGATGAGCAGAAGGCGAAGTTCCTGCCCGGAATCCTTTCCGGCGATATCCATTTCGCGATCGGTTACTCCGAACCGGAGGCAGGCACCGACCTCGCCTCGCTGCGCACGAGTGCCGTGCGTGACGAATCCGGTGATTGGATCGTCAACGGGCAGAAGATCTTCACCACCGGTGCGCATGAGGCCGACTATGTCTGGCTGGCCTGCCGCACCGGCTCGGTCGAGTCACGGCACCGGGGCATCACGATCCTGATCGTGGATACCAAGGATCCCGGCTATTCCTGGACACCGATCATCACCTGCGATGGTGCGCACCACACCAACGCCACCTATTTCGACAACGTCCGGGTGCCCGCCAACATGCTGGTGGGCGAGGAGAACAAGGGGTGGCGACTGATCACCACCCAGCTCAATCACGAGCGGGTGAGCCTCGGCCCGTCCGGCAAGATCGAACAGCTCTACGACCGGGCGCGCGAATGGGCCCAGTCGCGCGGTGTGCTCGCCGAGGCCGATGTGCGCCGCTCGCTCGGTCGCATCCACGCCATGGTTCGGCTCAACGAACTGTTGAACTGGCAGGTCGCGGCGACCGTCGACGGTGACCAGGCCACCGTGATCGCCGATGCCTCGGCAACCAAGGTGTATTCCACCGAATCGCTGCAGGAGGCGGGCCGGTTGGCCGAGGAGATCGTCGGGCATTACGGCGATCCGGCCGATCCGGACACCGCCGAACTGCTGACCTGGCTGGACCGCAGAACCAAACAGAATCTGGTGGTGACCTTCGGCGGCGGCGTCAATGAGGTGATGCGCGAACTGGTCGCCTCCTCCGGGCTGAAACTGCCTCGGGTACCTCGATGAATCCGCGCCGATGCGCGGTACGGACGACAACAAGGAGCCGCGCGTGCCGGAAACCATGACTCCGGAAGCGATTACCGAAGCCGCCGAGAAGATCATCGCGGCGGGTGATTGCGCGCCGAGACTCGGGCGTGACCCGGTGAACCAGCCGATGATCAACAACTGGGTGGAGGCGCTCGGGGATCGGAATCCGATCTACGTCGACGAGGAGGCCGCGCGTGCCGCCGGACATCCCGGCACCGTGGCGCCGCCCGCCATGATCCAGGTCTGGACCATGCTCGGGCTCAATGGTTCCCGCGCGGCGGACGATCCTACGAACCAGGTCATCGAGCTGCTGGACAGCGCGGGCTTCACCTCGGTGGTCGCGACCGACTGCCAGCAGACCTACCACCGATACCTGAATGTCGGCGAGCAAGTGGCGGTGACCAGCAGGCTGTGCGATATCCGCGGCCCGAAGCGGACCGCGCTCGGTGAAGGGTGGTTCATCACCTTCCAGATCAGTTGGCAGGTGGGCGACGAGGTCGTCGCCGAAATGCTCTGGCGGATGCTGAAATTCGCGCCCGGTACCGGTACGGGCACCGCCCCGAAAGCGCCCGCGGGCGAACGGGTCAAACCGCTGGTCTCTTGGGATACCGAATTCTTCTGGGCGGGCACCAAGGTCGGGGAGCTGCGGATACAGCGGCTGCCGGACGGCACGCTGCGGCATCCGCCGATTCCGGCGCTGTGGCAGGACAAGTCGGAGCAGACCGACTATGTCGTCGCCTCCGGGCGCGGTGAGGTGTTCAGTTACGTCGTGCATCACGCGCCGAAAGTGCCTGGGCGACAACTGCCTTTCGTGGTAGCGCTGGTCGAATTGGAAGAGGGTGTGCGCATGCTCGGTGAATTGCGCGGTGTCGATCCGGCCGAGGTGAAGATCGGCCTGCCGGTGCAGGTCGAGTTCGAAAAGCTCGACGAGGAGGCCGTGCTGCCGGTTTGGCGGGTGATCGCATGACCTACGTCGAACCGGCCACGATCGAGGTCGGCACCACGCTGCCCGAGTTGGTCATTACCGCCGATCCGACCTTCGTGATCAGTACGGCCTTGGCCACCAGGGACTTTCAGGATGTGCACCACGACAGGGACAAGGCGGTCGCCCGCGGTTCCAAGGACATCTTCGTCAATATCCTCACCGATACCGGGCTGGTGCAGCGCTTCGTCACCGACTGGTCCGGACCACGCGCCATCGTCAAATCGGTCGCGCTGCGCCTGGGCGTACCGCTGTACGCCGGTGACACCCTGACACTTTCCGGCACCGTCTCCGCGATCCACGGCGACGACATCCATATCGATGTCGTCGGCCGCGACAGCCTCGGTGACCACATCACGGCGAAAGCCGTTATCGCACTGCGGAGGCCATGATGACCGCTGACAGCACCACCGGGATTTCCGGCCGCGCCGCCATTGTCGGCATCGGCGCCACCGACTTCTCCAAGGACTCCGGCCGCAGCGAATTGCGCTTGGCCGCCGAGGCGGTCACCGCGGCGCTCGCCGACGCGGGCCTCACACCCGCCGATGTGGACGGCCTGACCACCTTCACCATGGATACCAATACCCAGGCGGCCGTGGCACGCGCCGTCGGTATCCCGCAGCTGAAGTTCTTCAGCCACATCGGATATGGCGGCGGTGCGGCCTGCGCCACCGTTCAGCAGGCCGCCATGGCGGTCGCCACCGGCGTCGCCGATGTGGTTGTCGCCTATCGCGCCTTCAACGAGCGTTCGGTATCGCGCTTCGGGCAGTTCTCCACCGCGCTGGCCACCGCGCCGACCTCCTCGGGCATCGATGCGGGCTGGTCCTATCCACAGGGGTTGGGGACACCGGCCGCGCAGGTGGCCATGGTCGCCCGCAGGTATATGCACGTCTACGGCGCGACGAGCGCGGACTTCGGCCGCGTCGCCGTCGCCGACCGCAAACATGCCGCGGTGAATCCGGCCGCCTTCTTCTACGGCAAGCCGATCACCCTGGAAGATCACCAGAATTCGCGCTGGATCGCCGAACCACTGCATCTGCTCGACTGCTGCCAGGAATCCGACGGCGGCGTCGCGATCGTGGTCACCAGCGTCGAGCGGGCCCGGGATCTGCCGCAGCGTCCGGCCGTAATCGCCGCTGCCGCACAGGGTTCCGGTGCGGACCAATATGTCATGACGAGCTACTACCGCGATGCCCTCACCGGTCTGCCGGAGATGGGTCTGGTCGGTGATCAGCTCTGGGATCAGAGTGGTTTGCGTCCGGAGGATATGCAGGCCGCCATCCTCTACGACCACTTCACTCCGTTCGTCCTCATGCAATTGGAGGAACTCGGTTTCTGCGGACGCGGCGAGGCAAAGGATTTCATTGCCGACGGCGCGATCGAAGTCGGTGGCCGCCTGCCGCTCAATACCCACGGCGGACAGTTGGGCGAGGCCTATATCCACGGCATGAACGGGATTGCCGAGGCGGTCCGGCAGATCCGCGGCACCTCCGTCAACCCGGTGGCGAACCTCGAGAACATCCTGGTTACCGCAGGCACGGGAGTCCCGACCTCAGGACTGGTGCTCAGCGCGAACTGACGACTTCGGCGTAGGTTGGAGCGGCGCGGGAGTGGGAGGAGTCCGATGGTTGAGCGACATCTTGTCGACGTGCACATCTTGCTCGTGCGCGACGGTGAGCTGTTGCTCAGCAGGCGGCGCAGTGCGGACGAGTTCGATGGGCTGTGGCATCTGCCTGCGGGGAAGTTGGAGTCCGGCGAGTCCGCGACCGCTGCTGCCGCGCGTGAGGCGGGGGAGGAGATCGGGGTTGTCATCGACCCGGCGGATCTGCGGCTGATTCATACCGCGCACGTGATCGGCTCCGGGCGCGAAGCCCGGCTCGGGCTGTTCTTCCATGCGCTGCGCTGGGCGGGTGCGCCGGTGAATCGGGAGCCGGATAAAAGCTATGGGCTGCAATGGTTTTCGCTCGACGCACTGCCGGAAGAGTCGCTCATCCGCTATTCCGCTGCCGGAATCCGCGGGTTCACGACGGGCACGCCTTATAGCGAGTGGGGCTGGGCGAGATAGCGGGACAGCACGGCCGCGAGTTGGTCGGTGCTGTCCCTGGTACCGGCCGGAATGTGCGCCCGCGCGCCCGCGAATCTGTCGAAGACCGCGCCTTCGAGCACCGCTATGAAGTCGGCGGCGGCCGCATCGGGATCGGGAAAACCCAAGGCGTGGAATAGTTCTCGCGCTCGCTCGGTCGAGAACATGCTGTGTGTGAGCCGCCGATGCAATTCCGGATCGCCGCGCAGATCGATGATCAGCGCATGCCGGACGATCAGGTGATTGCGACGGTCGACGAGTAGGCGGTCGAGCCAACCGGCTATGGCCTTCGCGATGTCATCGGGGTCGGGGGAAGGCGACGGGGCGAGTTCGGCGGCGGCGAAGTCGTCGCGGGAGCGGGTGGTGATCCGGTCCGCGATCGCCTCGATGAGCGCGCGTTTGGTGCGGAAGTAATAGGAGGCCGACCCGCCGGGCAGCTCGAGGGCGGTATCGAGGGCGCGGTGGGTGAGCGCTCGAATGCCCTGGGTGGCAATCACATCGATGGCGGCGTCGACGAGTGCCGCGCGTCGGTCGGTTGTGGACATCATCACCTTCTCTGGCGGCCACATCTGCTGATCCTCTACAACTGTAGAGGATCAGGAGGGTGTCATGGAAGACAACGTCACGCTGGATGCCGACCAGCTCCGGGCTCGCGCGCGCTTGCTCGAACTGCTCGACCGGCACGGCAGGCCGATGAAGCGGCATCGTGGCATCTACCTGCACGGCAGACCCGGTCGCGGCAAAACCATGCTGATGGACGACTTCTTCGCGGGTATAGCGTCGAACCGCAAGTGCCGCTTCCACTTCCACAATTTCTTTGCCCGATTGCACACCGCGGCACACGAATCGGGCTCCATCGACAAGGCCATCGACACCCTGCTCGGTCATGCCGAACTGGTCTGCTTCGACGAATTCCACGTGCACGATATCGGCGATGCCATGCTGATCGCCCGCATGCTCGACGCCCTGTTCGCCCGCCGCATCGTCCTGGTGGTGACCTCGAATTACCCGCCGGAGCAGCTGCTGCCCAACCCGCTGTTCCACGACCGCTTCCTGCCGACCATCGCGCGCATCCTGGCGCATCTGGATATCGTCCCGGTCGACGGTCCACTCGACTACCGCACCCGCGCCGCGCACAGCGGCACGGGCTTCGCCTCCGGCTGTTACCGCATCCACGACGCGAGAGTCGCCGACACCGCAGAGGTTGTTGTCTCGGGTGCCCGTGAGATCCATGCCAGCGCCGTCGACGGCTCCGCCATCACTTTCGACTTCGCCGCCCTGTGCGGCACCGCCACCGCCGCCTCGGACTACGTCGAACTCGCACACCGCTTTCGCCGATGGACCTTGCGCGACGTCCCACCCCTGCGCGAGGTCCCGCCCGACTGGGCCATGCGCTTCGTCAATCTGGTCGACGTGCTCTACGACGCGGATCTCGAACTCACCCTCGAGGCTCGCACCGCACTCTCCGACCTGGTGGCCGACGTCCCCGCCGTCCCCGACCTGGCACGGACCGCAAGCCGCCTGAGTGAACTCCGTCAGCCCGAATCCGCCGTGCTCCGCTAGCTGCGCTATCGCATAAATGTACGGCCGGTTACGGATAAAAAGGAGGCGATCCTAAGTATTCGATTCACTCCCGAGCGGACCACTCGGCATGTAACTATGTGCCTGTTCAGAGCTGTACTCAGATGTGGTGGTAGCAAGTGGCCAGGGCGGGAGCGCCGATATCGCGCGTGATCGTGCTGATCGCGCTACTCGCGTGTGCCGCGATCGCGCTGCGCGGCCATATTCCCGGGGCCCATGATTCCGGCGATCACCGCACGGTGCCATCGGCTATTTCGGTGGTATTGATGCCGGTACTGCTCACGGTATCGGTGGTGATCCTGATCGCCGGGGTGATAGCGAGCCAGCATCGACTGCCGCTGGCCATGCCGGAGGTGGATCGTGATTCCGAGCGTAGACATGGACTGCTCGGCCGTACCGGCCTACTGGTGCTGGCCGCGCTGGCGGTCGTTTCCTTGATCATTGCGGCGGCGTCGGCGGTCTTCTTCGTCGGATTCGGCCGCGAGGGTGCGCCGGCGCCGTCATCGGTGCCGCGCGATGCCACCCGCACCCCACAGGAGACGGTCACCGGGCCCGCGACGCCCGATAGCGCACCCACGCAGCATCTCACCGGTACGGCGCTACTGGTGGCCATTGTCGCTGCCGCCGTGCTGGTCGGCGGGGCATTGATCGGGCTGATCGTGGTCGCGGTGGCGGGGCAGCGCAAGCCGCGTGTGGTGCCGGTCCCGGTGCCCCCGGCCGCGCCGACGGTCGCGGGTTCGCTGGCCAGGGCGGCCGAGATGGGGCTGGCCGCCATGAATGTGCCCGGTCAGGATCCGCGCGAGGCCATCATCGCCTGTTACGTCGCGATGGAACGCGGGCTGTCCTTCGATCGCGCCGCCGCCCCACTTGCTTCGGATACCCCGATGGAGGTGCTGGCCCGCGCCTTCGAGCGGGGCGCACTGCACGACGCGTCGGCCAGGGAATTGGTCGCGCTCTTCGAGGAGGCCAGGTTCAGTCCGCATTCGATGCTGGAGTGGCAGCGCATGCGGGCCGAACAACTGCTGCGTATCGTGCTGGCCGATCTGCAAGGGGAGATGGTATGAACCGCGCGATCGTGATCGGTGCGCTGATCCTCATCGTGCTGATCGAGCTCATCACCCTCGGCAAGGCCCGCGGTGCATTGCTCATCGCCGCCGGAGTTCCGGTGGCGCTGGCCATGATTCAGCTCATCTGGTCGTTGACCGGCCGTTCGGCCATCAAAATCGATGCCGGATCCGACGATATCGAGAACGGTCCCGCCGAGATGCTGCGGCACTGGCATGCCAGAGCGGAGATGCTCGCCGATCGCGCGGACGGCACCAGAGCCGACTGGGATCGGCATCTGCGTCCGCTGCTGGCCAAGGAGTTCGAGTTGTCCACCGGCCTGCGGGTCGCCAAGAACCGCAAGGCGACCGAGGCCGCCGGAATATTGCAGTTCGGCCCGGAGCTGTGGCGCTGGGTCGATCCGGCCAACTCGGCACTGCGGGATCAGACGACTCCCGCACCGGGGCGGGCGGCGTTGGACGAAATCCTGCGCTGCTTGCAAAAGATGTAATGAGTCGTCGTAGGAGAATGGGTTTGAGGCAAGTGCGAGTAGACATATGACGATGCCGATGGACACGACCATCCAGCGCAGCGAGGCGGTGCTCCGGGAACTGTCCCGGGTGATCGTCGGCAAGCGGGATGAGTTGCAGCTGATCATGATCGCCGTACTTGCCGGCGGTCACATCCTGATCGAGGATCTGCCCGGCCTCGGCAAGACGCTCATCGCCAGGTCCTTCGCCGCCGCGCTCGGCCTGGACTTCACCCGCGTGCAATTCACGCCCGACCTGCTCCCCGCCGACCTGCTCGGCTCCACCATCTACGACATGTCAACGGGCCGCTTCAATTTCCGGCGCGGACCGGTCTTCACCAATGTGCTGTTGGCCGACGAAATCAACCGCACCCCACCGAAGACCCAGGCCGCGCTGCTGGAGGCGATGGCCGAGGGCCAGGTCAGCATCGACGGCGAAACCTTCCAGCTGCCACAGCCTTTCATCGTGC
>NZ_BAGN01000019.1 GCF_000308835.1 Nocardia vinacea NBRC 16497
GCCAAACGATCCGCCATCGGTGACCACCACGGAGCGAGTCTTACGAGCGACCCGTTCGCGGCCCGTCTCGCGTCCGAGTCGTCGAAGCGCATGCGACGAAGTCGCGAGTCTCGACGGCTCGGACGCGAGACACAGGGGGCCGCGAACACGCCGCGCCGAAGGCGCGGCCAAAGGTACTGCAAAATGTCACAGTGTTGTATGACGAAGGCGGAGCGGGGGTGCCGATCCTGCTGCTGCACGGACTGATGGGCAGTGCCCGCACTTGGCGCGATCACCTGTCCTGGCTGCGGGAGTTCGGCCACGTCTATACCTTCGACGCCGCCGGTCACGGTCGTCCCGCGCCCGTGGAACTGACCACCGAGGCCTTCATCGACGACCTCGCCGCGGCCACCGCCGAAATTTCCGAACCCATGGTGGTCATCGGACATTCGATGGGCGGGCTGCACGGCTGGGTTTTCGCGGCGCGGTATCCGGAGCGGGTGCGCGCGCTGGTGGTCGAGGATATCGCCCCCGACTTCCGCGGCCGTACCGCCGCGAACTGGGCGGCCATGATCGAGGCCTGGCCGCAGCCGTTTCCGGATGCGGACGCGGTGCTGGATTTCTTCGGCCCGGTCGCCGGTCGCTACTTTCTCGACTCGTTCGAGCGCGGCCCCGACGGTTACCGCCTGCACGGTTCGGTCGCCACCTTCCGCGATATCTCCGAGGAGTGGGGCACCCGCGACTTCTGGGCGCAATGGCGCGCGGTCGAAGCGCCCGTTCTCTTGCTCGAAGGCGAATTCACCATCACCCCCGAGGGCCAGATGCGGCAGATGGCCGACGTCCACCCGGACGCCGCCTACGTCCGCATCCCGAACGCGGGCCACCTGGTGCACGACGACCAACCGGAGCGCTACCGCGCCGAAGTCGAAGCATTCCTCCGGAAAGTCCTGAACCTTCCGGCATGAGGTTGCGCTAGCCCTCACCGGCGAGCGCGAACAACCCGTCGGGGGTTTGTTCGATGAGGCCGTCGACGAGCAGGGAGTCCAAAGCTCGGTCGCGCTGGCCGGGATCGCGAGTCCAGGCCAGATCCAACCGGATTCGCTCGACCGGACCGGTCGCGTCGCGCAACACATCGAGCAGCCGACCGCGCGCCTGGCGATCGGTGCCCTCGTACTTCTGCGTCTTGCGCACCACATCGGAGACCGGCCTGCCCGCCGAAACCCACGCGCATTGCGGCAGCGGGCAACGCGAGCAGTCGGGCGTACGCGCCGTGCACACCGTCGCGCCGAGTTCCATCAGCGCGGCGGAAAACATTGCGGCATGGTCGATTCGGCGCGGCAGTAGCGCTTCGGTCTCGGGCAGATCGCGCGACGACGGATTACCGGCCTCCGCGCGCCCGTGCACGGCACGCGCCACTACCCGGCGAACATTGGTGTCCACCACCGGAACTCGCTGTCCATAGGCGAAACAGGCCACCGCCCGCGCGGTATACGCGCCGATACCCGGCAGACCGAGTAGCACATCGACATCGGCCGGCACCTCGTCACCGTGTTCCTCGGCGAGCACCTTCGCGCATTCGTGCAGCCGCAGCGCCCGCCGCGGATATCCGAGCTTGCCCCAGGCGCGCAGCACCTCGGCCTGCGACGAGGCCGCCATGGCGGAGGGGACCGGCCAGCGCGCGACCCACTCCCGCCAGATCGGCTCGACCCGCACCACCGGCGTCTGCTGCAGCATGATTTCGCTCATCAGGATCTGCCAGGCGGTGACGTCCTTGCGTCGCCACGGCAGATCCCGCGCGGTCTCCCGATACCAGTCCAGCAACGATTCGGCATCCACCCGGTTGGTACCCATCGTGATCTTGGGTTTTCCGCCTGCACGCTGTTGCGCTGCGCCGCCCTTCGACACTGCCCTCACCGTTCCTATTGTCCTGCGGCCGGTCGATATTTGCCGAGCCGTAACGAAACGGACTCGCTGGTAACCACTGCGATGTGCACAATGGTCGGTATGCCGGATTCCAACCCGATCAGTGCCTGGAAATCCCTTCGCGAGGGCAATGCACGCTTCGTGAACGGCAACCTGCTGCATCCTAGTCAGGGCGCGGCCGACCGGGCCAAGCTCGTCAGCGGCCAGCACCCACACGCGATCCTGTTCGGCTGCGGTGACTCCCGCGTAGCCGCCGAGCTGATTTTCGACCAGGGCCTCGGCGATATGTTCGTCGTGCGCACCGCGGGCCATGTCGTGGACAGCTCGGTGCTCGGCTCGATCGAGTACGGGGTGCAGGTATTGAACGTGCCGCTGATCGTGGTGCTCGGCCACGACAGTTGCGGCGCGGTGAAGGCCACCATCGACGCGCTGGACGGCGGCGAGGTGCCCGGCGGATTCATCCGCAGTGTCGTCGAGCGAGTCACGCCGTCGATTCTGATCGGGCGCCGGGAGGGGCTGTCCACCGTCGACGAGATGGAGGCCAGGCATGTGGTGGAGACCAGCCGACTGCTCATGCAGCGCTCGATGATCATTTCGCAGCGCGTTGCGACGGGTGAATGCGCGATCGCCTGCGTCACATACAAACTGGCCGAGGGCGAGGTCAAGTTGCAGCGAGTCGTCGGCAATATCGGTGAGCTGGTCTGATACGGCCGATCCGAGACATCCAACGGTGGGAGCGGAATTTACCTGCCGTGCGCGGGTTTTCCGATCCGACACGCCGGGGTCCTGAGTCGCTGTACCGGATCGTGCCCTTACCGTTGACTCCGTGCTGGAACCGAATGGACCGCTGCCTCCGGAGATCTATTGGCGACGCCGCGCGCTCGCCGTAGGTGTTCTGGTCGTGGCGCTCGCACTGGTGATCTGGTTGGTATTGACGGTAACGCGCGGCGGCGATTCGCCCGGTACGACAAAGGCGGCCGCGACGAGTTCCGCGTCGGCGACGAATAAGCCCGCGGGCGCATCCTCCTCGACGCCGCCGCCGAGCACCGGCGAATCCAGCGCGAAGCCCTCCGGCACTACCGCTGCTGCCGCGAGCAACAGCCAGGTCGCCGCGGGTATCTGCCCGGATCAGTCGCTGGCGGTGAAGGTGACCGTCGAGCAGCCGACCTACAAGACCGGTGAGAATCCGGTATTCGGCATCGTGATCACCAATATCTCGTCCACGGTCTGTTCGCGCGATGTCGGCTCCGGACTGCAGCAGGTCTCGGTGACCAGCCTCGACGGTCAGCGCCGCCTCTGGTCGAGCACCGACTGCTACCCGGACGGCGCCCCCGACGTCCGTACCCTGAACCGCGGCGAACAGGCGGCCTTCATGGTCACCTGGTCCGGCTCGACCTCCCAACCCAACTGTGCGGGCGACCGCGTCCAGGTCCCACCAGGCGCATACGCCGTTGTCGCCCAACTGGGCTCACTTCGCAGCGCCGCCGAACCCTTCAACATCGCCTGACCTCGGGCGCTGTCGCATATGCAGTGGTCATCGCGCATAGGCTCTGGCTTGTGCGTGATAACCACTGACTGTGCGTGATCACTCAGGTTGTGCGACAGCTACTGTCGGCTCAGAAGTCTGGGGCGGTTTCGGTGCTTGCCGCGCGCTGTTTGCGCAGGCCTGCGAGGCGGATGGCCGTCTTGACGTCGGTCACCTCGTGGATCTTCATGCCGCTCTTGGTGCTTGCCAAACCGGGAGGGACCAGCGCGGTGGTGAAGCCGAGGCGTTCGGCCTCGGCGAGTCTGCGCTCCAGGCCGGTGACCCGGCGCACCTCGCCCGCCAGCCCGACCTCACCGAGGATGACCCAGCCGACCGGCAGCGCCTGATCGCGCTCGGCACTCGCAATGGCAAGTGCCACAGCGAGATCCGCTGCGGGCTCCAGCAGGCGCATACCGCCGACGGTCGCGGCGTACACATCGTGTTTGCCGAGGAACACCCGCCCGCGGCTCTGCAGTACGGCCAGCACCATCGCGACCCGGTTGTAGTCCAGCCCGCTCACCGCCCGCCGCGGATTCGGGATCTCGGTGTGCACGGTCAGGCCCTGTACCTCGGCGACCAGCGGTCGCTTACCGTCCATCGCGACCGTGACCGCCGTACCCGATACCGAATCGGTGCGGTGGTGCAGAAACAGCCCGGACGGATCGGTGACGCAGGAGATTCCGTCGTCGTGCAATTCGAAACAGCCGACCTCGTCGGAGCTGCCGAAGCGGTTCTTGATGCCGCGCACCATGCGCAGTGTGGAGTTCTTGTCGCCCTCGAACTGCAGCACCACATCCACCAGATGTTCGAGCGTGCGCGGGCCCGCGACATTGCCGTCCTTTGTGACATGTCCGACCAAAAGCACCGCGATGCCGCTCGCCTTGGCCAGTGACGTGAGCGCCGCCGCTACCGCGCGCACCTGGGTGACGCCGCCGATGGTGCCGTCCACCTCCGGTACGAGCATGGTCTGCACCGAGTCGACCACCAGCAGTGTCGGGCGCACCTGTTCGACATGGCCGAGCACGATCGACAGATCCGATTCCGCTGCGAGATAGACCCTTTCGTGCACCGCATTGGTCCGGTCGGCACGCAGCCGAACCTGTCCGGCCGATTCCTCGGCGGTGACATACAGCGACTTCTCATCGCGCTGAGTGGCCCAACGATGGGCGACCTCCAACAGCAGCGTCGACTTGCCGACACCGGGCTCACCGGAGAGCAGTACGACCGATCCCGGCACGATGCCCCCGCCGAGCACCCGGTCGAGTTCCTCGACCCCGGTCGGCCTGGCCTTGGTGACCTTCGAATCGATATGCGAGATGGGCGCGGCGGCGGTGCTCGGCAGCATCGCCTTGCGCCCGACCGGTGATGCCGCGGTCGCCGCCGATCCGGCTACCTCGTCGACGGTGCCCCATGCGCCGCAGTCCGGGCATTTGCCCACCCACTTGGCGACCTCGTACCGGCATTCGGAGCATCGGAAGATCGACTTGGTCTTGGCCACAGGCGCACCTTACGTACCACCCCC